>CAZLJE010000024.1:0-87650 GCA_964559835.1 uncultured Terriglobales bacterium | reverse complement strand
TTCATCAGGCCGATGTTGCCTTCCTGGATGAGGTCGAGGAACTGGAGGCCGCGATTGGTGTACTTCTTGGCGATCGACACGACCAGGCGCAGGTTCGCTTCGATGAGCTCGCGCTTGGCCTGCTCGGCATCCATGTCGCCCTGGATGACGTCGCGCTGCGTCCGCTTGAGCTCGGTGTAGAGCGTGCCGGTCTCGTGCTCGATGCGCTCGAGATCGGACTTGAGGTTGCGGGCCTGGCGGCGGAGATCTTTCTTCTGCTCTTCGCTGCGGGAGGCGTCGGCCTTTTTCTCGATGCCCTGGATCTGGCGGTCGAGCGCGCGCATGGTGTCGACGGTCTTGCCGACGCGATCGATCAGGCGCTTGCGTTCGTTGTTGGTCACGCCGAGCTTGCGGATCAGGCGCGAGACTTCCACCGACTCGCGGCCAAGAGCCCAGCGGCACTTACGCCCTTCGCGCTGCTTCTTCTTCGGCGCGGGCAGCTCTTCGAGCTTCACGGCGAGCTGCTGCGCCTTCTTGTAGTGCTTGGCGATGTCGTCGATGCGGCCCGTCATGTCCTTCAGACGGTTGTTCAGGACGTCTTCCGTGATCTCCTCTTCGTCGAAGGTGACGATCTCCTTGATGGAGCGCACACCCTTCTTGAGGTCTTCGCCGAGGGCGAGCACTTCACGGATGACGATCGGAGAGCGCGAGATCGCCTTGAGGACCTTGAGCTGTCCGCGCTCGATGCGCTTGGCGATCTCAACTTCGCCTTCGCGGGTGAGCAGCGGGACGGTGCCCATTTCGCGCAGATACATGCGCACCGGGTCGTTGGTCTTTTCCAACGCGCCGGGGGTAAGGTCGAGTTCGACCTCCTCGCCTTCCTCCATCTCGGAGTCGAATTTCTTCTCCAAGGCGGACGAGGGCAGCTTCGACGGCCCTCCTTCGAGGACGTCGATGCCTTGCGTGCCGATGGTGGTGAGCAGGTCGTCGAGGTCATCCGGCGAGTGAACGTCGTGCGGGATGAGATTATTGACCTCGTCGTAGGTGAGGTAGCCTTTCTCCTTGCCTACGTCGACCAGCTTTTTGATATCGTCGTACTTATCTTCCAGAGCCAACTAGAAACCCCTCAGAGTGCAGCCCGGGCATGCCTGTGCGGCGGCGGGAACGCAGATTAGAGCCAGAGTCAAGCAGAAACTTTCAGATTTTAGCACAAATTGCGGCTCCGCCCAAGCCGTTTTGCCACACTTCGCGCCCGATAACGTCAATCAGGTTAGATGGCCGTAGTGACGAGTTGGATTCGGAACTGCGCGTTTTTCGCCCCAGCCGGGCTAAGGGCGTTCCAAATCGGGAATCACTCGCGGCCCGAGGTGGCGTGATGGCCGGAGAGAGCGCGGTCGATTTCGACCTTTTCGCGCATCAGCTCCGTTAAACGGGCGGTGTTGCCGGCGCGCTCGGCGTCGGCGATCCGCTGCCGGATATCGCGCTGGCGGCGTTCGAGACCGCGCCGGCGCAGGGCGAGGGCCGCGCCTTCGAGCAGGTCGGGGGTCATCTCCTCCTGCTCGTCCATCAGGACCTCGGCCAGCAGGCGGCGCTCTTCGTCGTCGATCGCGACCGATATGGGGTCCTGGCCTTCGGCGCCGACCAGGCGCTCGATGAGGGCCTCGCAGGCGGCGCCCTCGTGCAGATGTTCGTCCTGGAGGTAGAAGCGGGCCTGGCGGGCGGGATCGAAGGCTTCGTCGGCGCCCTCGCGGGAAGAAGCTGCGATGTCGCCCGAGAATTCGCTGGCGGTAGCCAAGGCGCGAATGAAGATGCGCTCGGCCTGGGTCACCTGCGATTGGGCAGGCGCCTTTACCTGGGTGGTGGCGCGATCCGTGGCGACGTGCTTCAGTTCCTGGCGCAGCACGGCGGAATCGATGCCGAGTTTTTGAGCAATCTCATCGGCGAGGCCGTCGCGCACGATGCGGTTGGGCACGCGCTGCACGTGCGGGATGAGGTAATTGACGGCTTTGACCTTGGCTTCGGGAGTGCGGGGCGGAAAGAGAGTACGCGCGCGCTGGATCAGGTAATCGAAATAGCGTGGCGCCGCTTTGAGAGCAGCGCCGTATGCGGCCGGGCCCTTGCGGCGGATGAAGAGATCGGGATCGAAGCCCTGATCGAGGGTGAGTACCTTGATTTCGAAGTCTTCGCCGACGAGCAGACCGAGGGAACGCTCGGCGGCGGCGGCGCCCGCGGTATCGGGGTCGAAGTTGACGACGATCTTGCGGCTGAAGCGAGCGAGCAGCTTTGCCTGCGGGTCGGTAAAAGCCGTGCCGGACGAAGCAATGACGTTATGAAAGCCGGCGGCGAAGACACTGATGCAGTCCATCTGGCCCTCGACGAGGATGGCGTAGTCGAGCTTGCGGATCGCCTCCTTCGCCTTGTCGAGATTGAACAGCACGCGCGATTTCGAGTAGATACCGGTCTCGGGCGAGTTCAGGTACTTGGGGCCGGCTTTATCGTCGGCGGCGAGCGTGCGTCCGGTGAAGGCGATGACCTTGCCGCCTTCGTTGCAGATGGGGAACATCACGCGGTTGCGGAACTTGGAGTAGATCGCCAATGGTCGATGGTCGATGGTCGATGGCGGCGCAGAATCGGGTTTGCCATCGACCATCGACCGTCGACCATCGACATCCTGCTCTTTCCACGAAAACAACCCGCTGGCTTTCAGCAACTCCTCGTCGAATTCGCCCTTGAGGCGGTCGCGAAGGAGGAAGCCGGAGTCGGGCGCGTAGCCAATGCGGAAACTGGCGATCATCTCCGCGTTCAGGCCGCGTCCGGCAAGGTACTCGCGGGCGTGCGCCGCTTCGGGGCGCTGGAGCTGCTCCTGGAACCAGGCGCACGCCTTCTCCTGCATGGTGATGAGCGCGCCGCGCAGCTTGGCTTCGCGCGCTTCCTCGGGGCTGGAGAAGGTCACCTTGGGAAGCGGGATGCCGCACTTCTGCGCCACCGACCGGACAGCCTCGGGGAAAGTGATGTTCTCAAGCTTCTGCACGAAGGAGAAAACGTCGCCCGACGCGCCGCAACCGAAGCAGTGGTAGAACTGGCGCGTCGCGTGGACGGAGAAGGAGCCGGTTTTCTCGCTGTGGAAGGGGCAGAGGCCGGAATAATTCTGCGCGCCCGAACGCTTCAGCTTCACGTACTCGCCGATGATGCGGACGATGTCGGCCTGCTGCTTGACGGTGGACGCGAAATCGCCGGGCTGGGACATAAACGAAGTTGCTAGTTGCCAGTTGCTAGCATACCCCGGCGACGAGCGACTTCAATGTTGCTGTTTTTTCGCGAAGGGATCTTCGGTGGTGACGTAAGAGAGACCGCGCAGGGCGGAGGCATTCTCGTCGAGGAAGCACTGGTAAACGGCCTGCCAATGCATCAGGTAGTTCTCTGCGGGCAGGTCGGAATCGCTGCTCTGGAGGAACTGCCTGATGTTGACCCAGAACAGGTTCTTGCCGCGCAGGGCTTGGGGCAGGGCTCCGGGCGCAAGCGCGTCGCGCAACTCCGATTCCGGCATCCAGTCATGGGGCCCGTTCGAATCATCCGCCACGGCGCATCACCCCCACGTGGGTAACAGGGTCAACGTTACGGACGATTGCAGCAAGTGCAAAGTCGCATTCCTTTATGAATAAGCTGTGGAAATCGCGGCGGAAATGGAGGATGAGCGGAGGAAATCGCGGCAGTGGTCAATCGAGCCGCTCCACCGCGCCTGTCTCGACGTTGTACCACGCGGCGATAACGGACAGCCGGTGCGACTGGATGCGGGCGCGCAGCGCGGCCTCGTGCTCGATAACCTCGTGCGCAACCAGGCGGGCGTTCTCGCGCTCGACGAAACGGAGGCGCTCGTCGCCGGTACCGCTTGCCTTGTCGACCGCGGGACGCAGGCGCTCGATGACGGCCTTCAGGTACGGCGAATCGACCTTCGAGCGAGAACAGGCGATCTTCACCGCGCCGCAGTGCATGTGTCCCAGAACGATGGCGAGGGGAACATTCAGGTCGGTGATGGCGAATTCCATGCTGCCGAGGGCCTTCTTGTCCGCAGTGTTGCCGGCAACGCGGAGGACGAAGAGGCCGCCGAGGCAGGTGTCGAAGATGATGTCGGGATCGACACGAGGGTCGGCGCAGGTCAGAACCAGGGCTTTGGGCTTCGGGCTTTGGGCTATGGCGTGGCGCTCGGAGACGACATCACGCTGCCGCAAGTTGCCGGAGACAAAACGGGCGTTGCCTTCCATCAGTTCGGACCAGATGCGCTCGGCGTCTTGCATGCCTCGCAAGATAACAGAAAATCAGCCGTGGATTTGCGCGGATGAACGCGGATTTGAAACACCACTCTTGCGCGTGTCCTGCATTGGAGTTTACGAGTTTACCAGCCGCGGAGCGGCGGTATTCGTTAGCCCACCGCGGCAGCGGTGGGTAGCTGAATGATATGACGGTCGAGCGCCAGCGGCGCGGCACATAACGCGAAGCCGTCCCACCGCTGCCGCGGTGGGCTAACGAATTCCGGCCCTCCGGGCCCTGTTTTGGGAATGGTATGGAGCGCAGAACTCGAGGGGTTCGGAGAAGATGAGGAGTCGCGCGGAAGGATGCAAGAAACCGAAAGACACTAACAACTGGTGCGCACCGCTTCAAGTTGACGATTATCGTCGTCGCGCAGGAATGAATCGCCAGGATTCTTTGGATTGATGCGCGCCACGAGCTTCATCCCCTTGAGGAGATTGTCGGCCGTACCTTCTGCCTGACTTTGACTACTAAACAAACACGCTTGACGTCCGGCATAGAACTCGCCCTCGTAGGCGTACGAATAAGTTACTTCGACGGTCCAATGTTTTACCGGCTCGCCGCCATAGAAAACCTTCGCTCCTTCCAGCGTTGCCTGTGCTGTCGTCCAGCTTTCTGATCTTCGCTTGCGAATCGACCTGTAAATAGAAGCGCCGACTATCAGCACTACGACAATTACGAACGAACCAATCTCGAAATAGTCCATGATCGCTTACACCCTCAACTCCACCACCGTCGCTCCACCTCCGCCCTCTTTCTGCGGAGGTTCAGTGACGGTCGCGACGTGCGGGTGAGATTTCAGGTAGTCGCGCAGGGCTTTGCGCAGGATGCCCATGCCGCTGCCGTGGACGATGCGGACGCGCGGCAGACCCGCCAGGAATGCACGGTCCACGAACCTTTCGACTTCGCGCGTTGCATCGTCAACCGTCCGGCCGATGACATTGATCTCGGTGGGCGCGGCGGCGCTCTCGTCGTCGAGATGAATGGAGACGCCTTTCGCGCGCGCGGCCTTGACCGGGTTGTCGGCAGCACGCGCGGTGACTTCGGCGATGTCGTCGCGCGGGATCTTCATCGTCATCGGGCCGACGGCGATTTCGAAAACATTGTCGGTGACCTTGCGGCGCACGATTCCGGTGCGGCCGAGCGACTTGAGTTTCACCGTGTCGCCTTCGAGCACGTGCTGGACTACGTGGGGCTGCGCCTTGGGGTCCTCGCGGTCGGCGCCGGTGTGATGGGCGACGACGGTCTGGTCGAACTGCTCGCGAAATTCGCGGCGCAGCTTGGCGATGCGGCGCTCCGCTTCCTTCGACAACTTCTGCTGCGAGGCGCGGTCCTGGATCGTTTGCACGGCCTCGCGCGCGTGGTATTCGAAATCGCGCAGGACAGATTCCAACTTCTGTTCCATCTCGCGCAATTTCTTCTTTTGCTCCTGCAGGCCTTCGCGCTCGAGGCGTTCGCGCTCGCGTCCGACCTCTTGCTCGCGAGCATGCAGACGGGCGCGCTCAGATTCCGCTTCGCGCAGTTCGGCGTGCAGCTTGTCGAGGAAGCGCGCGATGTCTTGCGTCTGGGTTCCAATCTTCTGGCGCGCGGAGTCGATGATCTGCGGATTGAGGCCGAGGCGCTGGGCGATGTTAATGCCCGCCGATGCGCCGGGCACGCCGACGCGCAGCTCGTACGTAGGCTGGAGCGTGCGCTCGTCGAAGCCGACGGCTGCGTTGAGCACGCTCGCGGTATTCGCGCCATAAACCTTCAGCGACGTGTGGTGCGTGGAGATCACGCTAACGCAGCCGATACGGCGGAAGTGGTCGGAGATCGCGACCGCCAGCGCGGCGCCCTCTTCGGGATCGGTGGCGGAACCGAGTTCATCGAGCAGCACGAGCGAGTCGTGTGTCGCGGTGCGGGAGATAAAGTCGATGTTTGTGACGTGCGCGGAAAATGTCGAAAGGTTTTGCTCGATGGACTGATAGTCGCCGATGTCGGCGAGCACGGCGTCGAAGATGGGAAGCTCGGCGCGGTCGGCGGTGACCGGCATGCCGGACTGCGCCATGAGCGCGAGCAGCCCGATTGTCTTCAGCGTTACGGTCTTGCCGCCGGTGTTGGGACCGGTGATGACGAGCTGGCGTTGGTCGGCCGTCATCTCGACCGAGATCGGTACGGGGCGTTCGTTCTTGCGCCGAAGATTGCGCTCGAGAAGCGGGTGGCGGGCGTTGCGGAGGATCAGCGTGACCGGCGGGACGCCGGTGCTACGGTCGAGAAACTTTCCGGGTGCGGCGTCGTAATCTTCGGCCCAGCGCGCTTTGGCGAACTGCAGTTCGAGTTCGGCAAGCGCGCCGGTGGCGGCGTGAATGGCCCAGGCGCTCTCGGCGATGCGACGCGTCATTTCGGCGAGGATGCGATGGATCTCCGCCTGCTCCTCTTCCATGAGTCCGATGAGTTCGTTGTTCTGCTCGATGGTTTCGAGCGGCTCGACGAACACGGTCTGGCCGCTGGAGCTGGCGCCGTGCACGACGCCCTGCACGCGGCGCTTTTGTTCGACCTTCACCGGGATGACGAAGCGCTCACCGCGGATGGTGATGAGTTCGTCCTGCACAGCGCCGCCTTCGGCGAGACGGCGAAGATATCCGCGGAGCGATTCCTGGATCTGGCGCTTCTGCTTGTCGATCTCGCGGCGGATGCGGGCGAGCTCGGGAGAAGCTTTATCGTCGAGCGTGCCGTCGGGGAGGATCTTGCCGCGAAAGAAGCGCAGCAGGTCGGTGAAGTCGGCGATGTTGGACGAAAGCTCGCGAACCGCGGGCCACGGCGAATCGCCGTTTGCGATCTGCTCCTGTCCCGGTTGCGGAGCGCGCATGGCGGACGGCGGATTCGCGGCCGTGTGGCGCCATTCGTCGGCGCGGTCGACGACCAGGAGGATGTCGCGCAATTGCTCTGCGTCCAGTGCCGCGCCCTCGATGCGCGATTTGTCGACCATCGTCTGCGGGTCGAGCAGGCCGGAAAAATCGAAGCGTCCTCCGGCGCGCAGAAAGCGGCGGACTTCGGAGGTCAGTTGCTGCTGGCGCTCGATCCAGGGGCGATCGGCGGTAGGACCGAGCCCATCGATACGTGCCTGCCCGAGCGGAGATTGGGCGTAGCCGCGCAGCATCTGCCGCAGCAGATCGAATTCGAGCACGCGCTCGGAAGCGTGTTGTAGCACCTCTGGCATCTATCTGTCTTTCATGGTAAATGAGCGGTAAACTAGGTTATAGCTATGCCATCGATCAGCCTCAATCCCGAACTGGAAGCAAAGCTGACCCAGTTGGCTTCCGATACCGGCAGGACCTTCGACGACGTTGTTCGTGAGGCACTGGCCCAGTACGTTGAAGACTACGAGGACGGCGAACGCGCCTTGGAGATTCTGAGCCGCAACGAGCCGACAATTTCGCTGGACGAGGTCGAGCGCCGACTTGGCCTGGACGATTGAGTTCACGAAAACCGCCGAGCGCGACCTTTCTTCCCTTGATCGCGAAGTCCAGCGCCGGATCAGGAAGTTCCTTCGCCAACGACTCCAACCGGCGGAGGACGCGCGCACACTCGGTCAGGCATTGACGGGTAATTACACCGGCTTTTGGCGCTACCGCGTCGGTGATTATCGCCTGATATGCCGGATTGTAGACGACAGACTGGTCGTTCTTGTCGTCAACATCGCGCATCGTCGCGAGGCGTATCGATAAAAACGAAACGGCGTACCCCTCGGATGCGCCGCGCCGTAACTTACAACTTACAACTGCTTTTAGATCTCTCCCTGCTTCCCCCTCTTGTTGACGTACACCAGCGCGAATTCGCTGCCGCTACCCTTGGGCTTCACGGAGACGATGTGCTGGCGGTTGGGGGTGCCGGCCTTCAGTTCGACCGAGTCGCCGTGGCCCTCGTGTTTGCCGCAGGTGAGCTCTCGTGCGTTGTCATCGTCATCGCCCTTGAACCCGCTGTTCACCTGTATATCCAGGCCGTGGCACTCCAGGTATTTGCCGCCCTGGCCGTACTCCTTGACCTGGCCGCGATAGAAGGCGAGGACTTTATCGGGCGAGTCGTCGCTCTCGAATTTTACGGCGACGACTCTAAGCCCGAAGTCGCCGACCGAGATATTCACGTTGGCCGAGTTGCTGTCGTGCTCATTGCCGGGAACCTGGCGCGCTCCGGGATACACCGGCAACCCGGTGTCCTTCACATCGGCCTGGTTATTGACTTTTAGGTCGCCGAAAGGCGTCTTGATCTCGACCTTCTTCTCCTGATTGTCGGCCGATTTTTCCTCGTGGACGGAGCATCCGGCCAGCAGGATGAGTGCGAATGCCGCGAGGGTCCCGATCAGAACCTGTCTACGGCGCGGCTGAAGTCTTGGAACTTGCATCTTTTGTCCCTCCTTGGTGCGCAGCCTGCCAGCCGCGCTCGATTCCGCTGCCGCGTTCCGCCACTTGCGGGATGGTAACCGGCAGCTTGCCGCGAATCGGTATCTCGCCGAACAAAGCCTTGATCGCGGCCCTTTCCGAAACCGTTTCGCTCGAGAACGTACAAACGTAATTCTGCACCGCCGGGAAGCCCTGGATGATGTACGGGTTCCCCATGGCGATGACTACTGCTCGCGGCCCCGCAGTCTGCACGATGCGCTGCATCAGCGTGTTCGTTGCGTCCTGCATGCCTGCGGTGCCTTTGCCGGCCGACGGGATCGCGTACACCGGAACGATCACCGACTGTGCCTCGCCAACGGCCTGCACGATCTGCTCGGTCATGCCGGCTGCGATACGAGGGTCCACGAAAAAGATCCGCGCGTCGGGTACACGCAAACGCAATTCGCGCTCGAACACTCGGCCGTTCTCCGAGCGGACGTCGTCGCTGAAAACGACGGCCACCGTGCGGTTGCGGGTCTCCTCCACCCTCAGATACGGATTCGCCGGCTCAGGAGTTCCACGCGGCTGCTTTTTCAGGGGGAGAAGCTGTCCGTTGTCGCGGACGAGAGTGACGGCCGAGTCGGCAATGCGCTGACCGGTAGCGACATCCTCAGGCCGGGCAATGACTTCCTTCATGTTTTCGACGTCGACGAGCTTCGCCCTGTGCAGGCCGACACTGGCCTTGGCGCGCAGCACCTTCAGGACCGATTCGTCGATCTGGGACATGGGAATGGCGCCCGACTTGGCGGCGGCAAGCATGCCGTTGTAGGTGCCCTCGATGTCGCCGGGGATGAGGATCATGTCGTTACCGGCCTTCAGCGCCGCGACGGCCGCCGCGCCCGACGGATTGCCGGTCCCGGCGTACATGCGCATCAGACCGTTCATGTCGAGCGCGTCGGTGACGACGAGCCCCTGGAATCCCATCTTCTTCTTGAGTAGGTCGGTTACGACCGCAGGCGAGGTGGTGGCAACGCGGTTCGGGTCCGAGTCCAGCGCCTTCACCGTGAGGTGCGCGACCATGACTGCATCAACCCCGGCATTGATCGCGTCCTGAAAGGGCGGCAGTTCTACAGAGTCGAGACGTTGCACGTCCCCGGTAACGGCCGAGAGGCCGAGGTGCGAATCCGTGGCGGTGTCGCCGTGGCCGGGATAGTGCTTGGCGGTGGTCAACATACCCGCTTCATGCGCGCCCTTGATGTAGGCAGCTACCAGCGAGCCGACCTGCTTTGGATCTTCGCTGAACGAGCGCGTGTTAATGATGGGATTGGCGGGATTGGAATTCACGTCGGCATCGGGAAACCAGTTCCATTCCACGCCGATGGCGCGCGCTTCGCGGCCGACGATGCGTCCGAAAGCTTCAGCGTCCGCGACGTTGCCGTCCGCGCCGAAGGCCATGGCGTGCGGAAACACGGTCACGCCGTGCAGGCGCATGGAGAGACCGCGCTCGAAGTCGGCGGCGAAGATCAGCGGTACGTCGGATTCGCGCTGCAACTCGTTGATCAGCATCGCCGCTTCGTACGGCTGGTTGCGCAGCAGGAACGGGCCGTCAACGCGCACGGTCATGCCGAAGCCACCGAGGTGGTACTTGTGGATGGCGTCGCGCATGCGGATGTACTCGGGGTCCTGCACGTTCAGGAACTCGGCGCGGCACCAGATGATGAGCAGTTGGCCGACCTTCTGCTCGACCGACATCTTCTTCAGCGTGTTGCGCGCCCACTTGTCGCCGTCTTTGTCGAGACGCACCGGGCCCGGCGCCTGGAATTTTTCTTTGTCCTTCGCCGCCGCGAGCGGAACAAGGCACAACGCGAGAACCGCGCATAAGACCAGTCTTTTCAGCATGCGATAAGCCTATCACTTCATTTTTGATTTTCGATTTTTGATTTTGCAAGGATGTATTCCGTATGCCGTATTCCGGGCGGGAGGTTTGGATCAGCCATACGGAATACGAAATACGGAATACGAGATCCACCTACTCTGGAGTAATCTGTCCCCCGCACAGTGTGAGGCCCGCATGCGTAAAGCGCTCATCGTCATCGGCATCCTAGTCGCCGTACTGGTTGTTGCCGCCGTTGCCCTGCCGTTCTTCGTCAATGCCGACAGCTTCCGGCCACGCATCGAGGCGCAACTCGAGCAGTCGCTCGGGCGCCGTGTGACGATCGGGAAGCTTAGCCTTTCATTGCTGGCGGGCGGTGTCACGGCAGACGATATCTCGATCGCTGACGATCCCGCCTTCAGTGACAAGCCCTTCCTACACGCGAAATCGCTGGACGTCGGCGTCGACATGAGCGCCCTCATCTTCTCTCGCGCGCTGCACGTGCGCAGCTTGACCCTGGTCGAGCCGGAGATCGCGCTGCTGCATACGCCGGCGGGGAAGTGGAATTTTGCGACGCTGGGCGCGAAGACAGATGCGAAGTCTACATCGTCGACTTCGGGCGATCTCTCGGTGGAGAAATTACGGGTCTTGAAGGGCGCCATGACAGTCGGCGAGCCGCGGGGCAAGAAGTACCTCTATAACGATGTCGGGCTGGAGGCGTCGAACATCTCGTATACGTCGCCGATCCCGTTCACGCTGGAGGCGAGCACGCCGGGCGCCGGCAAGTTGAAGGTCGACGGACATGCGGGTCCCATCGATCGCCAGGACACGTCGCGGACGCCCATGCAGGCAACCGTGAACGTCACCGGCATGGACATGGCGAAGACGGGCTTTGTCGGGCCGGATTCCGGGCTGGCCGGAATGCTCGATTACGACGGAACGGCCACCTCCGACGGCAAGATGCTGCACAACGAAGGCACCGCCAAAGTCCAGCAGTTACGCCTGGTGAAGAACGGATCGCCCGCGCGCCAGCCGGTCAGTTTCAAATACGCAACCGATTACGACCTGAAACGTCAGACCGGCGTTCTCGACAACGGCGAAGTGCACACGGGCAACAGCATCGCGCGGGTATCGGGCAATTACGACGCGCACGGCACAGACGCGGTCGTGCACCTGAAGCTGAACGGGCGCGACCTGCCGATCCAGGATGTCTCCGGATTGCTTCCTGCGTTCGGCGTCGGATTACCGGGCGGCTCCTCGCTGCAAGGCGGGTCGGTGACGGCTGCGTTAAACGTCGACGGCGCCATCGACAGACTGGTCACGACCGGTGACCTGAATGTGGCCAACGTCAGGCTGACGGGGTTCAATATCGGTTCGAAGATGTCGGCCATCGGCGCGCTGGCGGGCATACGTACCGGGAACGACACCACCATCCAGATGATGAGTTCGAAGCTGCGCATCGCGCCCGAAGGCATTCGCGCCGACAACCTGAGCGTGCTGGTGCCGGAACTTGGGACCGTTACCGGCGCGGGAACGGTCGCGAACAACAACTCGCTCAACTTCAAGATGAACGCAAAGCTCGCGAACGGCGGCGGACTCGTGGGCGGGATGACGAAGATCGCCGGGCTCGGTCAGGCATCGAACAAAGGCATCCCCTTTACGATCCAGGGGACGACGGCAAATCCGGTGTTCCTGCCCGACGTAGGCGGGATGATGGGAAACACGGTGCAGGCGCCGGTGCAGGGCGTGCAAGGAGTGGGCGGGATCCTCGGCGGACTCTTCGGGAGAAAGAAGAAGCAGTAACCGTAGCACTGGCATCCCGCCGGTCACGTGACGCTACGCTGTTGTTGGATGGTGACGCCCGGAATTACCCCGGTGACCGGCGAGACGCCGGTGCTACAAATTATGAAGATCCTGGTGATCGGCGCGTGAAGATCCTGGTGATCGGCGCGAGCGGTTTCATCGGGCCGCCCCTCGTGCGCCAACTTCGCGAGCAGGGACACGAGATTGCGGCCCTCCATCGCGGAAACAAGAACACACCGGAAGGCGCGGTTCCCGTCTATGGCGATCGCAATCGACTGACGGACGCGCGCGACGCAATCGCAAAGTTTGCGCCGGACGTCGTTATTGACCTCATTCTCAGCTCAGAGCGGCAGACGCTCGAACTGATCGAGACTCTCCACGAGACAGGTGCGCGCATGATAGCCGCGAGCAGCATCGACGTGTACCGCGCGAGTTCGATCCTGCACGGGCTGGATCGCGGACCGCTGCAGGAAGTGCCGCTCACCGAAGATTCCGAGCTGCGTTCACGCCCGCCGTACCCCGTCGAACAGCTGCGCAAGATGCAACGCGTCATGCAGTGGGTGGACGACGGCTACGACAAGGTCGCGGTAGAACGAGCGTTGCGCGCGTCGCCGGAATTCCGAGCGACGATCTTGCGCTTGCCGATGATCTTCGGGCCGGGCGATCCATTGCACCGGCTGCATCCACTGCTTAAGCGTATCGATGACGGCAGGCCGGCGATCCTGCTGGCGGAGGATCTTGCGCACTGGTCCGGTCCGCGTGGTTATGTCGACAACGTTGCCGCGGCAATCGCACTCGCGGCCATCGACGACCGCGCGGCGGGTCGGACCTATAACGTCTCGACGCTGTCGGTCTCGGAACTCGAGTGGACGCGCATGGTCACGGATGCGGCGGGCTGGCACGGGGAAGTGGTTGTCCTCCCCCGCGAGCGCATGCCGAAGCACATGGTGATTCCGGCGAATTTTGCGCAGCACTGGACCGCAAGTTCGCAACGGATTCGGGCCGAGCTCGGATATTCGGAACCGGTCGCGCTGGAAGAATCGTTGCGGCGTACGATCGAGTGGGAGCGCGCGCATCCTCCGGCGCAGGTCGATCCTGCGCAAGTCGACTACGCTGCGGAGGACGCGGCGCTCGCTGGAGGTGCGGCATGACACCCGACGAAAAATCTCTCCGCTACTGGCTGGATTGGCTGCTCGCCGGCGGCGGCGCGCATGCGAGTTTCGACGACGCGGTGCGCGGCCTGCCTCCAAAGCTGCGCGGGGCGCACGCGCCTGGTCTGCCGCACACCCCGTGGGAGTTGCTGGAGCACATCCGCATCACGCAATGGGACATACTCGACTTCAGCCATAACCCAAACTACAAGCAGCGTGCCTGGCCGGAAGGATACTGGCCCAGCAATAGCGCGCCAAAAACGAGCGAGTGGGAGAAGAGCGTACGGCAGTGCCGTGCGGACCTCAAGGTGATGCGCAAACTGGTTGCGGACCCGCGCACGGACCTGCATGCGAAATTGCCCTGGGGCGACGGCCAGACTATCCTCCGCGAAGCGCTCCTGCTCGCCGACCACAACTCGTATCACATCGGCCAGCTGGTGCTGGTGCGACGAGCGCTGGGGGCGTGGAAGGCTGAATAGGGACGTTCAGCGCATTGGTCGTGGTCAGAACAGGTCCGAGTGGGTACCGGTTCGGACGAGGAACAGGTTGTCACCCTCAACCTTGTAGATCAACAGCCAGTCTGGCTCGATGTGGCAGTCGCGAAAATGGTGCCAACGGCCGTGGAGCGGATGGTCCTTGTATTATGGCGGCAGCGGCTCAGGCGGACAAGCAACTCGATCACGTTGCGAAGCTTGTTCATGTCTTGGCCGCGACGCATGGCCAGCTTCACATCTTTTCGAAACTGCGCCCCGCGAACGATCTTTCCGGTCGTCCTTGGCGACATTCTTCAGCCAATTCCGAACGGGCTCCGTACCCGATTCGGTCCGGAAGAAAATTGCGGGTACGCGTTTTGGGGCGCGGTCTTGCATTCATGCCGTGCATCCTCGCCCGTGTATCTTATACGGTACACGTGACGCACTCGCTGCACAAGCGATTTTTGTGTCAGTGCCGGAAGTGGCGAACACCGGTGAAGACCATGGCGACACCGAGGCGATTCGCGGCGCCGATGACGTCCGGGTCGCGGACCGAGCCGCCCGGCTGGATGACTGCCGTGCCTCCAGCCTGCGCAACCTGCTCCAGGCCGTCGGGAAAGGGAAAGAAGGCATCGCTGGCCACAACCGAAGGACGCGTTCCGAGAATCGATTTCTCGGCCCCGAAGCGCGCCGCATCGACGCGGCTCATCTGGCCGGCGCCGACCCCGACAGTGCGGCCGTCACGCGCGTACACGATGGCATTCGACTTCACGTGCTTGCAGACGTTCCAGGCGAACGCGAGGTCGCGCAGCTCCTGATCGCTGGGAGCGCGCTGGGTCACGACCTTCAACGCAGCAGGATCCAGCTTGTGCGTGTCGGCGTCCTGAAGGAGTAAGCCACCGGAGACAGCCTTCATCGCGACCGTCTGGTCCGAGGGAGTTACCTCGACAAGGCGCAGGTCTTTGCGTTTGCCGAAGCGCGCGCGGGCAGCGGCGTCGAACGAAGGTGCGGCAATGCACTCGATGAACAGCGGCGTGCCATTATGCCGAAGGCCAGCGATCGTTTCGGCGGTCGCCCCGTCCACCGCACCATTCAGTGCGATGACTCCACCAAATGCCGAGACCGGATCGCACTCGAAAGCGCGCTGAAAGGCGGAGCTCAAGTCGCTTCCGATGGCGCTGCCGCATGGATTGGTGTGCTTGATGATGGCGCAGAAGGGCTCGCGGAACTCCGCCGCCAAGTCCCAGGCGGCCTGCAGGTCCACGATGTTATTGAACGACAGCTCCTTGCCCTGGAGTTGCCGCGCGTTCGCGATCCCGGTGGCGCTGCCGTCGGAATAGAGCGCGGCGCGCTGGTGCGGGTTCTCGCCGTACCGGAGATCGCCGGCCTTGCGGTACGAGAGGCGCAGGAGGTTGGGAAAATCGCCGCCGCGGATGTGGTATTCGTCAGCATCGAGGACGCAGCGGTCGAGTGTCGACGCGATCGCCGAATCGTAGGCGGCGGTGGTGGCGAACGCCTTTTGCGCGAGCCGGAAATGCGTCGCCGCGGACAGCGCACCGTTGGAATCGCGAAGTTCGTCGCCGATGGCGGCATAGTCTTCGGGCGAAGTCACGACCGCGACATCGCGAAAATTCTTCGCTGCCGAGCGGATCATGCTGGGGCCGCCGATATCGATGTTCTCGATCAGCTCATCGAAGTGAACGCCGGGTTTTGCGGCGGTCTTTTCGAATTGATAGAGATTAACGACGACCATGTCGATCGGAGCGATGTGGTGCTCGGCGATGGTGGCGCGGTGCTCGGGATTGTCGCGCACGTGCAGGATCCCACCATGGACGAGGGGGTGCAGCGTTTTCACACGGCCGTCGAGCATCTCGGGGAAACCGGTGAGTTCGGAGATGTCTCTGACCGACAGCGAACATTCGCGCAGCAGCCTGGCCGTGCCGCCGGTGGAGACGAGTTCGATGCCGAGCAGCGTCAACTGGCGGGCGAAATCGACGAGGCCGGTTTTGTCGGTGACACTGAGCAGTGCGCGCTGGATTCGTGCCATGGTGTTTCCTTTGCGGAAAGACCATGGTAAATGAACTAGAATCCCGCCCATGAGAAAGATGGTGTGGCTGGTGCTGGTGGTGTCGTGCGCCTCGCTGGCGCTTGCTCAACAAGGGTCCTATTTATTTGTGTGGGCCGGCGACGACGCCAAAAAGAGCAGTGATTTTCTGGGCGTGATCGACGCCGATCCGGCATCTCCGAAGTACGGCCAGGTCGTTGCGTCGGTCGCGGTACCCGGGCCCACAGGAACGCCGCACCATACCGAAATGGCAATGCCTCCGGGCGGCTTTCTTCTCGCCAATGCCTTTGAGAGCGGGCGGACTACGCTCTTCGACCTCCGTGATCCGCTGAAGCCGAAATTCGTCACCTCGTACGGGGATTTCAACGGCTACATGCATCCGCACACCTACGTCCGGTTGGAGAACGGCGACATCCTCGGCAGTTTTCAGTACCACGGCGGGCACGACGTGAAATCTGAGGGCGGCGGATTGGTTGAGTTCACACAGGAAGGGAAGTTCGTGCGCGCCGGCAGCGCCATGGACCCGAACGTTAAAGGGGAACTGATCCGTCCTTATAGCCTCGCCGTCGTCGGCGATCACGTTGTCACCACCAACACCGCGATGCATGGCCAGGACAGGGAATCGCGCACCATCCAGGTGTGGAACCTGAACGGCTTGAAGTTGCAGCGGACCATCGTGCTGCCGCCTGGACCAGGAGGGAAAGAGAACCTGTTTCCGGGTGAGCCGGTTCCTGCCGGCGACGGAAAGACGGTGTTCATCCACACGTTCAATTGCGGCGTTTACGAATTGGACGGTATCAGTACGGATTCGCCGCGCGTCCGGCACCTGAACACGTTTGAAGGGAAACAATGCGACGTGCCGCTGCTGATCGGACATTACTGGGTGCAGACGCTCAAGACTCTGCACGCGGTTGCCGTGTACGACATCTCGGACCGCCGGCACTGGCGCGAGGTGTCGCGTGTCACGTTCGACGACAAGCAGCAGCCGCATTGGCTGTCCGCGTCCGTCGATGGCCGGCGCATCGTCGCACACTCCGGCGAATACGGCGAGCACCGCATCTACTTGCTGAACTTCGATCGGAACACGGGAAAGCTGTCGCTGGACGAGAAGTTTCGCGATCCCGGCAGTGATCGCCCGGGCGTAAGCATGGACGGGAAATCCTGGCCGCACGGCTTCACCGGCGATGCGTATCCGCATGGGACAGTGTTCTCCCGGAACGATTAATCTACGCAGAACTTGAGTAAATTGACTTGTGTAATCTACGCAACACCAACCATTGCTCACTAACACAAAAACGCCCGGCTGTTTGCAGCCGGGCGTTTGCAATTGAACATCGGAACCGAACTTACTCTTCGCCTTCCGGCTTGGTTTCAACCACCTTGGTCGTTGCCAACGTCATGTTGGGATCGCCGACCTTGAAGCGGGCGAAGCGGCGCACGGCGATCGACTCGCCAAGCTTGCCGATCTTGCTGGCGATCAGTTGCGAGACCGAGATGCTCTGTTCCTTGATGAAGGGCTGCTCGTAAAGGCAGACCTCCTCGTAGAACTTGCTCATCTTGCCCTCGACAATCTTCTCCACCACGGCAGGCGGCTTGCCCGTGGCAGCGGCTTGGGCGCGGTAGATGTCCTTCTCTTTCTCGAACGCTTCCGGCGTGACGTCTTCCTTCTTGATGAACTTGGGGTCGGTCGCTGCGATGTGCATGGCGATGTCGTGCACCAGTTCCTTGAAGTCGTCGGTGCGGGCCACGAAGTCGCTCTCGCAATTGACTTCCACCAGCACGCCGATCTTGCCGCCGGCGTGGATGTAGCTGGAGACGGAGCCTTCCAGCGTGGCGCGGCTCGCCTTCTTCGCCATCACAGCGGTGCCGCGCTTGCGCAGCCAGGTGACGGCTTCGTCCATATTGCCCTTGGACTCGACCAGGGCCTTCTTGCAATCCATCATGGGCGCGCCGGTCTTGTTGCGAAGTTCGCTGACCTGGGCCGCCGTAATCGGTGTCTGTGTCGTGCTCATCGTATGAGTGCCTCGAAAAACCGTTACAAGTTGTAAGTTGTAAGTTGCCGGGTGGGCAGGGCACACGCGGGAAGTTCGGGGTGCTTCTGCTTGTGACTTCGACCGTTGTAAGTTGCAAGCCAACTTGAAACTTGCAACTTACAACTCGAAACTTTCTTACAGCGTTTGCGCGTCGGCGCGAGCTTCTTCCGCTTCGGGCTCCGGCTCGACTGCGGCGGGCTGCTTGCGGATCCCGCCACCCAGCGCCTCTTCCAGGTTGACATCGCCCTCTTCGGCCTCGGCCGGGGCGGCTCCCGCGGCAGCGGCGCTCGCTGCGTCGGCGCGATCGGCAGCGGCCTGGATGTCGGCCATCTGCTTGTCGGTCGCGAACTGCGAGCCTTCGACAACACTGTCGGCGATCTTCGACGCGAACAACCGGATGGCGCGCAGCGCGTCGTCATTGCCGGGGATCACGTAATCGACTTCGCTGGGATCGCAATTCGTATCGACCACGGCGACCACCGGTATGCCCAGCTTGCGGGCCTCGCGGACCGCGATCTGCTCCTTGTTCGAGTCGATCACGAAAATGGCATCGGGCAAGCGCGTCAGCTCTTTGATACCTGCGAGGTTCGCTTCCAGGTGCTTGCGCTCGCGCTCCAGCTTGATGACTTCCTTTTTCGGGAGCAGCTCTTAGCGGCCGTCGGTCGACATTTCGTCGAGCTCTTTCAGGCGCTTTACCGATTTCTGCACCGTGACCCAGTTCGTCAGCAATCCGCCCAGCCAGCGCTGGTTGATATAGAACTGCGAGCAGCGCTTGGCCTCTTCGGCGATGGCATCCTGCGCCTGGCGCTTGGTGCCGACGAAGAGGATGGTCCTGCCTTCGGCGGCCGCGTCGGTCACGAACTTGGACGCCTCTTTGAACATCTTCAGGGTCTTCTGAAGATCGATGATGTAAATGCCATTGCGCTCGCCGAAGATGAATTCCTTCATCTTGGGATTCCAGCGCTTCGTCTGGTGCCCGAAGTGGACGCCCGCTTCGAGCAACTCCTTCATAGTGATGGTAGCCAATCAACCTCCTTAGTGGATTGCATCATGGCGCGGGGCCATGATTACTCCCGTCCCGCCCTTGGGGCGGGGATTTGAACTACAGTTGCTAGTTGTCAGTTGCTAGTTCAGCCGCCTCAACTGGCGACTGACAACTAGCAACTGCCAACTGATCTCTAACGCTTCGAGAACTGGAAGCGTTTACGTGCGCCCTTCTGGCCGTACTTCTTGCGCTCCTTACCGCGCGAATCGCGGCTCAGGTAGCCTTCAGCCTTCAGCTTGCTCCGCAGTTCCGGATTGAACTGCAGCAGGGCGCGGGCGATTCCCATCTTCACTGCTCCGGCCTGACCGTTGACGCCGCCGCCACTGCAAGTGGCAACGATGTCGAAGGTGCCGGTGGTCTCGGATGTGACCAGCGGCTGGCGGGCCATGATGCGTTGCGTATCGGTGACGAAGTACACGTCGAACGCCTTTTTGTTGACGCGAAACGCACCGCTGCCGGGACGAAGGAAGACGCGGGCGACGCTCGATTTGCGCCGGCCCGTTCCGTAATATTCGACTGTTTCTGCCATATCAGCTATCAGCTCTTAGCTCTTAGCTGTTAGCTAAAAGCTATCGGCGTTGGATTCCTTTTCTAAAAATCTAGGCGCGTCGCGCCGAATTCGTATTGCGTATCTCGTATTCCGTATCCCGTTTCGAACCGGCCGCCCGGAATACCGAATACGGAATACTGAATACGTGTTTCTTACGCCAGGCTCAGCGCTTCCGGCTTCTGCGCCGAGTGCGGATGCCGGTCGCCCTTGTAGACCTTCAACTTCTTCGCCATGGCGCGGCCCATCTTGGTCTTCGGCAACATGCCTTCGATCGCTTCCTGCACGACCATCTCCGGCTTGCGGTCGAAGCGCTTGGTGAATTCTTCCTCGCGCAATCCGCCCGGATATCCGGTGTAGTGCCGATAGACCTTCTTCTCGGACTTGAGGCCGGTCAGCTTGACCTTGTCGGCGTTAATGACGACCACGTGGTCGCCGGTATCGATAAAGGGCGTATAGCGCGGGTTTTCTTTCCCGGCGAGGATGCGGGCCACGCGAGATGCGAGGCGCCCGAGCGTCTGCCCGGTTCCGTCCACGACGAGCCACTTGCGCGCAATTTCCCCCTCTTTGGGGAAATACGTTGACATGCAAACTCTCCCAGAAAAGGGACGCCTCAATTCGCGCACTTCGGACCGCGAGAGAGTCCCATGAAAAATGCAAAGAAGACCGCTGAGTTGACTCTCGCCAGAGGAGAGTCTCCCGGGGCGGGCAACCGCAGAACAACAAACCTAGAGTATAGAGATTTCCACCGCTCTGGTCAACCGCAAGCGGCTCGTCGCGTATGGCTTACGATTTGATCATTATACACAGTCGGCCTTGGCCGGACGTTCCGAATGTTCACGGTGCAAGCTTGCGCTATGCCGCGAGCGCCGACGTAACCCGCGACTTACGCGATTTGTTATGTTGACTGACCAGTAAACATCTCCTATTGTGACGGCACATCCCGCTGCCGCCCCGTTTTTACTGCAAAGCCAGCACCGATCCGGAGCACTCCGGGAGCCATCCCCCTAACAAGGACCCTATCGTGCGCCGAGTCCTGTTTGTTCTTTGCCTCGCTGCCGCGGCCACAGCCGCAGCGCAAACCACTACCGTTACAGCCCAGACAACCAACAATACGGCGGCATGCGCAGCCGCCAATGCGCCGGCCTACTGCAAAGGCGCGTTCGCCGGCCTCAGCGATTCCACCAGCGGCACGTACGATGCGAAGCCGGGAAACGTCAGTACCGTGAAGGTTCAGTCGCTGCTGTACCCGGGCAACACGACCAAGGTGTTTGCGTACTTCGTGCCGTGGTTCTGCATGCAGGCAGGATCGACAGCTACAGGGGTAGGGACGTCATGTCAAAGTCACCTGCAGGTCGGGTACAACTCCGACGACAGCGGCACCGTGGCCGGGCAGATGGACGACATGGTGCGCCGCGGCTTCGACGGCATCGCCGTCGACTGGTACGGGCCCACACTGAATTTCTATAACAATGTCACGTTGAAGGTCCGCGACAACGCCGAGAATCGTTGCGGGACGGCGCAGGCATGTCCGCTATTCACAGCACTGGTGTATGACCAGGGATCATTTGAGTGGGGAGACGGCGCTGGTTTCGCCGGCTGTCCGCAAAACGGCGGCGGCGTCAGCGTGAGCACGCAGACCTACTGCATCCTCAATAAGATGGAGTCGGACCTGAAATATGCGTACAACAACTACTTCAATACCAGCGTGAACGGCACGCTCACGCCTACGAAGTCGTACCTTCGGGTGGACACCGTGCCGGGAAGTTTGACCTACATGCAGCCGTCGACCTCCGGCAAGCCAGCGGTACTCTTCTTTATCTGCGAGGAGTGCTGGACGAATCCGTCGCCTGACTGGCAGACGATCTGGAACAGTTTGCGCTCCTATACGAATTCCAATTTCACCGCCGGCGGCTCATCGGGGGTCGCGATGTTCTTCATCTTTCGAAATGCGCCGGCCTTCTCGCATGTTCAGACGAACGGCGGATACGCATGGGTGAACTGGGACAACAGCAACGGGACCGATTTGTACGGCCTCAACTATCTCGCCAGCTTTTACAACACCGCCACGAGCGCCTTCACCGCGAATCCGGCTCTGATCACGTTCGGCGGCGCATGGAAAGGCTACGACGAGACGAACGCGCCTTGGGTATCCGGCACGCCCCGCATCATGGACCAGCAGTGCGGCAATACATGGTTGCAGACGATCGAGTCCGCCAATTCGCACTACAGTGGCTCGAAGCAGCTTCCGTTCATTGGGCTGGCCACGTGGAACGATTACGAAGAAGGCACCGAGATCGAGGCCGGCATCGATAATTGCCTGACCGTGTCCGCGTCGCTATCCGGCTCGGTGCTCTCCTGGACGCCGAAGTTCTCAAAGACGACCGGAAGTGAAAACACGGTCAGTTCGTACGTCGTCTACAGTTCGACCGACGGCACGAATCTGACGCGGCTCACAACTCTCGGTACGGGCACCCATACCCTGGACCTGAGCACGTTTTCCCTGGCGAACGGGACTTACACCATCTCGGTGCAGGCTGTGGGGCAGCCATCCATCCTGAACAAGATTTCGAACAGCGTGACGTATACGGTCGGCGCTGCTACCGCGCGGGGATCCATCGCGGGCAAAGTAACGACCAGCAGCGGCACCGCAGTCCGGAATGCAACCGTAACGATCACCGGAGGAGTCGTTGCGACGACGGTTACCACGACCACAACCGGATCCGGGAAGTACAACGCATCGTCGATCCCCGTGGGGACGTACACGGTGACGGTGAGCGCGTCGGGATACGCGACTCAGAGCCAGACGACGACCGTTTCCGCCGGCCAAACCACCACGCTTAACTTCACCATGCACTAGGAATTGAAAGCGAGTTGCGAATACCGGCTGGATGTCCAGCCGGTATTTTCATTCGTACGCCAGCGCGTCGATCGGGTCCTTCTGCGCCGCTTTGAACGCGGGGTACAACGCGCCCAGCACCGCGCCGACGATGGCGATGGCAATGGCATAGCCGATCCAGTTCGTCTGGATATTCACGGGCAAAGTACGGAACTTCGCTCTGATCGCATGGCTGGCGGCGAAACTGATTGCGATACCACAGACCGTACCAAGCGCCGCCAACAGCACCGTCTCGCGCAGTACCAGGTTGACGATGTACAGCTTGCTCGCCCCCAGCGACTTGAGGATGCCGATTTCGCGCGTGCGTTCCATGACCGCCGTGTACATCGCCTGGAAGATGACGATGAACCCGATGACCACCGAAACCCCAATCACCACGCCGAGGAATTGTCTTAGCCCCGGCAGATTGCTGGCGGTGAACAGGCTGAGGTATTCGCGCATGCTGGTCACTTTGTAATTTTGCAGGCCGGGTACACTGTTGATCTCCGACACCACTTCCTTGGCATTGCTCGGATCGTCCAGCTTCAGGTAGAAGACCGACGTCTTTCCTGGATTCCCGGTCCACTCCTGCAGGGTGGTGATGGGTAGGAACTTGCGCGCGCCCCGGCCCTGTTCCACGATCCCGGAGACCGTGACCGTGTGGTTCAGGATATCCAGCTTGGATCCAACCGAAACGTTATTGGCGGAGGCGAAGTAGTCGTCGACGAGGACCGAGTCGGGTTCTGTGAACGGGCCGCCGGCCAGAAACTTGAAGGGCCGCAGCGCCTGGTAACTATCCAGGTCGATGCCGTAGATGATCTCCGCGCTGGTGCTGCTGCTGAACTGCATGATGACCGGCGCCACCACTTTGACGTGGGGCAACTTCGCGATCACCGCACCCACTTTCACTGGTATCGGGGCCCCGCTCAGTCCCGACAGGAAGGACGCCCCGGGTGGCTGCACGATGACGTCAGCGCCGATCCCTTCCTGGCGGTTCTTCGCGTCATTCAACATGCCCAGCGAAAAACCAACGATGACCAGGATCAGCGTCACCTCTACGGCGATCGCAATAATGCTGATCATCGAGCGCACAGGCCGGTGCAGCAGGTTTGCCAGGATCATCCGATTCATATTGGGAATTGTAATTAAGAAAGCAGGTTTCAGGTGTCAGGCTTCAGGTTTCGGGCGCGTAAAATCGATTTTTCATTTCGTCAGGAGACAACTTCATGCCGAGCGGGACTTATCGCGATCTAAAGGTATGGCAAAAGGCAATGGAACTCGTACTGCTTATCTACTCGATCACGAAGCATTTTCCCAAAGAGGAGACATACGGACTCATCTCACAGATGCGCCGATGTGCGGTCTCGATTCCGAGCAACATCGCGGAAGGCAAGGGTCGTTCGACCCGCAAAGATATGAACGTGTTTCTGTGCCATGCTCGCGGTTCGGTGTACGAATTAGAAACACAACTGCTCATTGCGGAACGACTTGGCTATCTCGCATCGACGGAAGCAAAACGGGTCGTGGCGGAAGTCGGCGAGGTCGCAAGGATGCTGAACGGGCTAATTTCTTTTGCAGGTGCAGGAGCCTGACGCCTAAAGCCTGAAACCTTGTTTTAGTGTCCCGGCCCGCTGTTCGCCGCAGCGCCGTTCGCCGTACCGTCCAGCCTCATCACCTGCGCTCCTGGCGGCTGATTGAGCGCGAATTGGTCCTCGGTCAGCGGCGGGTTCACCGTCAACTTCTCGATCCTCAGCGTGACGGCGTACTCCTCCTGCGGACGGAAGATGTGAATGATGGTCGGGAACTGTACGCCGTTGTAATCCTTGAAATCCTCATACGTGGCGTCGGTCGCGACATTGCCGTTCTTGTCGTAGACCACCTGGCGGTGCGGCAGCAGGTCCACGCGGCTAAAGTAGATCTTGCGCGACAAGTACCAGCCTTTGTCCGCTCTGCGGATGACGTCGACGACGTAGTCCGGCTGGAGAACCTCTTTCTTCGTCTTCGGGTCGACGACCGTCTCGTTGTCCTGCTCCAGTACCGCGATCTCGTTCTGCGGATCGATGGGCCGGAGCAGCAGCGCGTCGAGGATGTGCTGCGGCCGCAGGTTTTCCAGCGGCTTCGTGGCCGCGGGGTTGATGACGTCGTTCCGCCCAACGTAGAACTTGTTCGTGGGCGGTATCCAGAGCTTAAAGGTCTCGCCGTTGCTCACCATGTCGAAGGCGCGGTTCCTGACGATGGGAAACAGCCCGATCATGCGCAATGTGTCCGGCTTGCGGACCAGGATGTAGCCCTTGATCTCCTGGTAATCGGTGATCTTGCCTTTCTTTGACCCGCCGGTCGACGCGGCCAGGTCCACGGTCGCATTCAGCGTCTTGACCTTCGCTGCCTGCTCGTTGATCTTGGCAACCAGTTGTTCCAACGTCGCGCTCTGCAATTGTGCAGTGCTCATCAGGACCGTCGGTTTATGCGAACGGAAAAGGCAGCCGCTGAGAGGGACAACGACGGCGAGTACAAGCGCTAGCTGAAGCCGGAGCCGGAGGGTCATCAAGCGATTCTTTCCCAACCCTTAGATGAGACAATCAAGTATACGGAAGCCACTGGATTTTGTGGGAGATGGGGAAACTCAGCGGTCCTGTACCATCGGCACATCCGTCGCGCAGCTTGCATCGAATAAACTGAAACAGTGATCCGCAAGTTCTTTATCCTGGTTTGTCTGCTGCTTCTCGGCGCCGGTGCATGGCTGGCGTGGGCGTTGTGGCTTCCGCTGACGCCGCCCGGGACCAAGTTCGTGCTCCTGCGTCCGGGATGGTCGAGCAAGCATATCGCCGCCGAATTACAGCAGCAGGGCGTGATCCGCAGCGCCCGCGCTTTCCTGCTGATGCACTACGCGACCGTGAAAAGCCTGAAAGCGGGCGAGTACAAGTTCGACCAGCCCGCCAGCGGACGCGATGTCCTCAATCGCCTGATCAAGGGCGACATCTACGTCCACACGGTCGTCGTCCCAGAGGGTTTCAACATCTACGAAGTGGGGAACGCGATCCAGGAGGCCGGTCTCGGCACGCGCGACGAGTTCGTGCAGATGGCGAAAGATCCGACGCCGGTGAAGGACATCGACCCGGAGGCCACGTCGCTCGAAGGCTATCTGTTTCCCGACACGTATTCGTTCACGCGCACGCAGACGATGCGCGACATGGTGACCGAGATGTTGAAGCGCTTCCGCCACCAGGCGCAGCAGATAGGGCTCACGACCGATTTCCACCGCGTGGTGACGATGGCGTCGATCGTCGAGAAGGAAACCGCCGCGCCGGAAGAGCGGCCGATGGTCGCGAGCGTCTACTACAACCGTCTCGCTGACCGCATGCCGCTCGATGCCGATCCGAGCGTGATCTATGCCGCCCTGGTCGCCGGCCGCTATTCTGGGGCGATCCATCAGTCTGACCTGATGTTCGATTCGCCCTACAACACCTACCGCTATGCCGGCCTTCCGCCGGGGCCGATCGCCAATCCCGGCAAATCGGCCTTGGCGGCGGCGATGCACCCGGCCAGCAGCAATTTCCTGTATTTCGTCGCGGACGGCAACGGCCACCACCGCTTCGCCCGCACACTCGACGAGCACAACCGCAACGTCGCGGCGTACCGAAGAGCGGTGCAGGATCGGTAGGTGCAATTCTCAGCACTGCTATTCGCCGACATGTGTGAGTAGAATCGCGCGAACAAGGAGCTGCGCATGAAAGGAACCGTCGGCCTGCTGGGCCTGGTGATCGCGCTGGGCATCGGTGCGTTCGTTTACACGCACTCGGCCAAGAGCGCGGCAGATGCTGCCGGAGGCGCAGGCTCGCCGAAGATGGCGATCGACGTCACCGGCGTGAAAAACGACCTGATCGCTTTCGGCAACGCCGAGAAGCAACAGTACGCGCTGGAAGGAAAATATCTTTCGCTCGACGACCTGCGCGCGAAAGGGTCAACCATCCCGGCAGACCATCGTGGTCCGTTCACCTACACGGCCGACATCGGCGACACCAGTTTCAAGATCACAGCGACGTATGGCGGCGACCCGATTCCTGGCGCGGTGAAGATCCTCAGCATCGACCAAGGCATGCAGATAGAAACGAAGTAGGTCATACGGGTAGGTCGTAGGTCGGAAGAAATTGGAGTTGTCGCAGGCGCCGGTCACCCGAAAGACTCACTCCGGTATTCGTCGAATGCTATGCACGCCCGTCATTCCGACCTACGACTGACGACCTACGCGAGAATTTCATCGACCGCGGCGTTGACGTGGATCACCGTCGTATCTAGGAACGGCACGCCTCTGCGTTCGGGATCGCGCAGGATCAGAGGAAGCTCGGTTCCAGCCAGTATCACGCCCTGAATGACGTCTTCTTTTTCCATCCGCTCGACAATGCTCAATATGCGCGCGCGTGTGTCGGGCAGGAATTGGTTTTTGAGCAACTCGTTCAGATACTTGTCATGGATATAGGCCAGTTCGTCTTCTCGCGGCGTGACCAACTCTATGCCGGCGCGGGTGAACACGTCGGGAAAGAACCGGCCCTTCATGGTGAAGCCCGTCCCGAGCAGCGCCAGGCGCGTCATGCCGTTCTTCCTGGCGTGGTCGCGAGTCGCTTCGACGATGCTGAGGAGCGGAATGGGCGAGCGCTTCTGGATGGCGTCGAAAGCGATGTGCGGCGTGTTCGCCGCCATAAGTCCGAAGTCGGCGCCGGCGCGCGCGAGTCGCTGAAAGCCCGCGCCAACATAATCGGCCAGGGCTTCGTGGTCGCCGGACTGCACCAGGGCAATGCCTTTCGCGACATCGATGCTGTCGATGAGAATGTGCGGATAGGTGTCGTCGTTCGTGCGCGCGCGGTACTCGGCGATGATGAAGCGGTAGTACTCGATCGTCGATTCCGGCCCGATACCGCCGACAATGCCGATGGTCTTCATATCCAGAGCACTGTAGAACCGCACGGAGAGTGTACTAGCCAGGCTTGCCTGGCGGCGACGAGAAGTGCCACCAAGCCTGGTTGGCACACCCGTTCTCAGTTGTGTACGTGCGGGCTCTGCGGCGGACTGCGGCGTGGACGCGTCGACGCGGCGTTCCCGACCTGTACGTCGAAGGCAATCGGCAATTGCGCGGGCGGATAGCAGGCGCGATCGTCGCAGGCCTGGTACCTGAGGAATCCGTGCACGCGGTAGCGCCCGGGCGGCGTGTTCTTCGCGGCGATGACCAGCGCATTCACGGTGAAGTCGCCGGTGTACACGTTGAGCTTCTCGTCAGGCGAAAAGGGGAACGATTGTTCGAGGCCTGGGGGATATTGCACTTTGGCGATGCCCACGTTGGTGGGTGGTTCGAGTGTGACGACGGTCGGGAGCAGCAGTTCCGACCCCGGCTTGTTGGAGTTGATATGGAAGCCGGGCTTCACCTCGAACACAAGTTCCGCCGTCGCATCGCCGCCGGCCTTCACGGCAACAGGTTTCGGCGGCATGGCAGTCACTCGGTTGGTTGCAGTGGACTTGGGCTTGCCGAATCCGCCGAGATCCTGCGCCATTGCGATTCCTGTAAGCAGCACGGCAGCCGCAATGAGCAACTTCATCGCGACGCCACCTGCGCGCCCTGCTTGAGCGCGCTCTGGATGTTCTTCTCGATCTCGCCGTGGCTGATGAGGCCGAAGGCGCGGGCGACGATCTTGCCGTCGCGTCCGATGTAGAAGGTCGTGGGCAGCACTTCCGCGCCACCGTACATGTCGGCGACCGGATCGGTCCCGAGCAGCACGGTGTAGTTGATGCCTTCTTCCTTGGCGAACGCGCCGATCTTTTCCGGCTTCGGATTCTCGTCCATGGCCACGCCGACGATCTCCATGCCCTGCGAGGCGTACTGCTTCTGCAGCTCGACGAACCATGGGATCTCGATCTTGCACGGGGCACACCACGTCGCCCAGAAGTTAAGGACAACGGCTTTGCCCTTGTAGTCGGAAAGCTTCACCTTCTTGCCATCAACCGTGGTGAGTTCAAAGTCGGGCGCGGTCTGGCCCTTGACATTGGACGCAGCGAGATTCGGTTTTCCGCCGCCGGGGTTGTTCACCATGCGTTTGCTGGCGACGATCATGATCGTGATGACAACGATGATGATGACGATAATGCCGACGCTGCGGGCCCTGGATGATGGTGGCTGGGGCGCAGGCGTGCCCGGGGCCGGCTGCGTTGGGTTCTGATTTTCGTTCGGTTCCACTGAATTCCTCACAGCGCGAATTTATTTAAGAAAGAAAGATAGCCGGAGAGGATGGTCAACTGGCGCATGACGATGAGCACGCCGATCGCGATCAGGAGCACTCCGCTGGTGACTTCCACCGCATGCAGGTGGCGGCGGAAGCGTCCGTAGAAAGCGAGGAAACGGTCCACGCCGAGCGACGTCAGCAGGAACGGCACCGCCAGCCCGAGCGAGTACACGGTCAGCAGCAGCACGCCCTTCATCACGGTATCTTCCGACGCCGCAATGGCAAGGATCGTGGCCAGGATCGGGCCGATGCATGGTGTCCAGCCGAACGCGAAGGCGAAGCCGACGACGAAGGCGCCCCACGGCGAGCTGCTGCCCTTCACATCGTGCATGCGCTTGTCGGCGTAGAACCACTTGATCTTCAGCAACCCTGTCAGGTGCAGCCCGAAGATGATGATGACGAGGCCGGCGATACGGGTCAGGATGGGATAGAACTGCCGCGTCATCTGTCCCAGCGAGGTGGCGATCGCGCCCAAGGCGATGAATACGATGCTGAAACCGGCGATGAACATCGCGGAGTGCAGCATCACCGAGCGCAATAGGCGGCGATGTTCGCTGCCGGCCAGTTCCTCCACCGTCGAGCCGGAGATGAGCGAGACGTAGCCCGGCACCAGCGGCAAGACGCATGGCGACAGGAACGACAGTATCCCGGCCAGAAAAGCGGCTAGAGGTAGAGGAAGACTAGACATTATGGATATTGTACCTGCCCTAAGAGATGCGGGAGGGTAGCGGAATGTTACAGAAAAGGCGTCAGGTTTCGGGCGTCAGGTTCACGCATATGGACTCGAAGCCCTTTTCAAGCTTGGTGGTTCCTGAAGCCTGCCCCCTGAAACCTGAAGCCTAGCTTCTCAGTCCCGTCCACTCTTCGGCGATGACGATCGAATTACCCGGGTTCTGCGGGTCGTACTTGATGGATGTCGGCAGGCCCAGCTTGCAGGAATGGATGTCGACGAAATGCCGCAGGTGGGTGATGTCCTGCGACGCCTCGTAGGCCACGCCGCCTATCTCGTAGCTGTAAAGGAGGAATTGACCGCCGGTGCCGTTCGACTGCACTTCCTGAACGTCGAGCACGGTGCCGTCGCAGATTCGGCCGTAGGTGCTAAGGCGGTGGCGCCGTTCGCGCTCGATCTGCTCCGGAGATTTGCGGCGGCTGCGCACCCAATACGTGGCCCCCAGCGCAAGTGCCACCGCGCCGCCCGCCAACCCCGCATAAAGACGAATCGCCGTCATCGCCAGATAAGACCAATATGCCTCAGACGACTTTACAACTCAAATGACGTTGCTAGGGGTAGGTCCGGATGCCCGAATCAGACTGTTAGACTGAACTTCATTTTCGATTTTCGATTGTTGATTTTCGAGTCGCTGGTGCCTGCCACGGAAATCAAAAATCGAAAATCAAAAATCGAAAATGTCCTCCCCTTCCGAATCCGCCCTTGAATTCAGCGCCTCGCCACGCCAGGAGGTCTCCGCGCGCGCGTACTGGCGGCTGCTGCGGAGTAACGGGAATTTTCGCCGGCTGTGGGCGGCGCAGATCGTCAGCGAACTCGGCGACTGGTTCTACACCATCGCCATCTACACGCTCCTGCTGAATTTCACCGGACGGGCGCAGTCGCTCGGGCTGGCGCTCGCTCTCCAAGTACTTCCGCCGGCACTGGCCGGACCGTCGGCAGGGGTCGTGAACGACCGGATTCGACGCAAGCGCGTCATGATCGCCGCCGATCTGGTCCGAGCTGTGATCGTGCTATCGATGATGCTGGTGCGCTCGCGCGAAATGATCCTGTTCGCATACCCGTTGCTCATCGCCGAGTCGGTGATGGTCTCGTTCTTCGAGCCGGCACGGAATTCAGTCATTCCGAACATCGTGGATCGCGAGGACATCATTGTTGCCAACACGCTCTCTTCGATCACCTGGTCGTTCGACCTCGCGGTGGGGGCGACGCTCGGCGGCATCGTGCTCGCGTACACATCGCGCGAAACGGTGTTCGTTCTCAACGCGCTGTCGTTCATCGCGTCGGCGCTGCTGATCTCGAGCATGCGGTTCGAAGAGCCTCACGCGGAAGGACAACCGCCGCTGCGGGCGCGGGAACTTGTCGACTTCTTGCCCATGGTGGAGGGCGCGCGCTACATGAAGCGCGACCGCCGGCTGCTGGCGACCGTGTTCGTTAAATTCGGCCTTGGGCTGTTCATCGGCGCGACTTGGGTCACGTACGCACTCATGGGCGAGCGCATGTTCGCCGTCCACATCGGGCCGGCGGAAAAAGGCGGCGTGCTCGGAATGAGCCTGCTCATCGGCGCACGCGGGATCGGCGCGCTTCTCGGTCCGCTTATCGCCGCCGATTGGGCGGGCCAACGCGACGAGCGGTTGCGGCGCGGCATCCTGGTCGGGTTCTTTGCCGCCGCACTCGGCGTCGGGGCACTGTCCATCGCACCCAACGTGTGGGTGGCCATCTTTTGCGTGGTGGTCGCGCACTGTGGCGGTTCCGTGATCTGGACCTTCTCGACGACCATGCTGCAACTCAACAGCGACGACCAGTTTCGCGGCCGCGTCTTCGCCGCTGATTTCGGCTTGTGCATGATGGCGATCGCGGTGACCTCGTACGCGTCGTCGGCTGCGGTCGATGCCGGTGTGTCGCTGCGCGCCTTGGCCGCATATACCGGGGCGTTCCTGATCATCCCGGCGGCATGGTGGGTGGCGATGCAGCGGCTGTGGCGGAAAGGGCTTGCTTCATCCGGTGGTTAGTCGGACAATTCGCGACCGACCAGCGAGGTGGTACGCGTGCATCGTGTCAAGAGATTTGACGTAATGTCGGTGGCAAAGATTTCGGGGCTCTGCTATGGCGCCATCGGATTGCTGTTCGCCCCGATTCTCCTCATTGCTGGAATCCTCGGTGTTCTCGGCAGCAGTGTCAGCGGCGATTCGTCGGTGAGTGGCATAGGGGCGATTAGTTTGGCGGTGCTGCTGCCGGTTGGCTACGCCGTCATGGGCTTCGTCATGGGCGCGATGGGAGCATTCATCTACAACCTCATCTCGGGTTGGATCGGCGGCATTGAAGTGGAGTTGGAGGTCATTACTGCCGCACAGGTATCGCTGATCCAGCAACCGAACCCGTAATGAGCCGCGGCGTCACTCGGGACGGTGACGCGCGTCCTCGGAGCGCGATACGCATGTTAAAATCGGCAGTTCCCCCGAGAAGCGCGATGCTGCTGTAGGCGCGCCGTGCTGCGGGCGAAAGGACCCCTTTCCATGCCGGAAACCATGCAGGCGATCGTCAAGGCGGAGGCCAAGGCCGGCGCCGAAGTTCGCGAGGTCGAGGTGCCGAAGATCGGCCTCACCGACGTCCTCGTCAAAGTCAAAGTCGCCAGCGTCTGCGGCACCGACCTGCACATTTATAACTGGGACGCGTGGGCGCAGAACCGCATCCATCCGCCGCTCATTCCCGGACACGAGTTCTGCGGACACGTTGCCGCCGTCGGCAAGGAAGTCACGAGCGTTAAGGAAGGCGATTTCGTTTCCGCCGAGATGCACGTCGCCTGCGGCAAATGCCTGCAATGCCGAACAGGCGAGGCCCACATTTGCCAGAACGTCAGCATCATTGGCGTCGACGCAAATGGGGCCTTCGCGGAATACGTCGTTATCCCCGAATCGAATATCTGGAAGCTCGACCCCGAAATCCCGCAGGAATACGCCTCCATCCTCGATCCCCTCGGAAATGCCGTTCACACCGTCCTGGCGGGCGACATCGCCGCAAAATCCGTAGCCATTACCGGCTGCGGCCCGATCGGACTATTTGCCATCGCGGTCGCCAAGGCGTGCGGCGCCACGCAGGTGTTCGCCATCGAGGTCAACGAGTATCGCCGCAACATCGCCAAGCAGATGAAGGCCGACTACGTACTCGATCCGACCAAGGATGACGTGCTCGGCATCGTGCTCGACGCGACCAATGGCATAGGCGTTGACGTGCTGCTCGAGATGGCCGGCCATCCCGACGCGATCCATCTTGGCTTCGACATCCTCCGCCGCGGCGGACGCGCCTCGCTGCTTGGCATTCCTTCCAAGCCGGTCACCATGGACCTGGCGGACCAAATCATCTTCAAGGGCGCAGTGGTGCAGGGCATCAACGGCCGCCTGATGTACAAGACCTGGTACCAGATGACGGCGCTGCTCAAGGCCGGAAAGCTCGACTTGCATCCGGTCATCACCGACCGCATGCCGCTGAAGGACTTCAGCAAGGGCATGGAGCGGCTGCGCACCGGCGAGGCAAGCAAGATTTTGCTGTATCCGAACGGATCAAAAGGCTAAAAAATCGAGGCACGTGGGTAGAGCACTGCAGCTAAACGAAGCAGCTTACGGTTCTTCGCTCACTTCTAGTATGTTTCCGCAACAATCGCGCACTTCAAAGTGCTTCGTGCCCTGCGCATCCTGTTCAATGGCTCCGACATACGCTCCACGTTCTGTAAGGTACGCGTGCGCTTTCTGAATATTGTTGGTGTTCAGGATTGGCGGAGGTTCATCCGGAGCGTCAGGGTTCGGCGGACCGAGTATTGCCATCCCCGGGTCTTCGTCGCTGAATTGCGCAAGTATTGACGTTCCACGCTCGTCGTCCTCGTAGGTGTTGGCACGGCAGCCGAACACCCGCGAGTACCACTCCAAGGCGACGGCGGGATCGTCCACAACGACGTATCCGCCATTGAAGTTGAACATCGGCCCACGGGAGAACAATGACATGGACGGATTAGAGTGCTCTTTCGACTGCCAGTCAACCCAATCTGGCATTTGAGCAGGTCAATGTTGGTGCCCTTCCGCGTTACACTATTCAGTTTTCTAATCCGCGTGCATCCGCGTTGATCCGCGGCTGAGGTTTTATGACGACTGCCACCCGCACCAACCCGCTCTCCTATCTCGGCGACCAGCTCAATGAACTCAAGCAGAAGGGCACCTACTTCAAGCTGCGCGTCCTCGAAGACCAGCAGGACGCCGTCTGCACATTCGACGGGAAGAAGGTCATCAATGTCGCCTCGAACAATTATCTCGGCCTGACCACACACCCGAAACTGCGCGAGGCGGCGATGGCGGCGCTGAAGAAGTACGGCGTCGGCTCGGGGGCAGTGCGGACGATTACCGGCACGATGCGCATCCACATGGAGCTCGAGGAGAAAATCGCGCGCTTCAAGAACGTTGAAGCGTGCGTCGTGTTCCAGTCGGGGTTTACGGCAAATGCAGGGACCGTGTCGGCTGTGCTGGGTAAGGAAGATTTCATCATCTCCGACGAGCTCAACCATGCTTCGATCATCGACGGTGCGCGCTTATCGCGCGCGAAGATCCTCGTCTTCCGCCACAAGGACCTGGCGCACGCCGAAGAGCAACTCGCCAGCGTGAAGGACCAGCCGGGCAAGAAGCTGATGATCACCGATGGCGTGTTCTCGATGGACGGCGACATCGGCCCACTGCCCGGGCTGTGCGATCTCGCCGAAAAATACGGCGCCATCATGATGGTCGACGACGCGCATGCCTCGGGCGTACTGGGCAAGAACGGGCGCGGCACCATCGACCACTTCGGCGTCCACGGGCGCGTGGACATCCAGGTGGGCACGCTCTCGAAGGCGATCGGAGCGCTGGGCGGATATGTCTGCGGCACACGCGACCTGATCGAGTTCCTCTACCACCGCGGGCGGCCGTTCCTGTTCTCGACCTCGCACCCGCCGTCCGTCGCCGCCACCTGCATTGCGGCGTTCGAGGTGCTGGAGCAGGAACCGGAGCTCATCCAAAAACTCTGGGACAACACGAACTTCTTCAAGAAGGAACTCGGCACGTTGGGTTTCAACATCGGCGGACAGAACACGCCCAAGAGCGAGACGCCGATCACGCCCATCATCGTCGGCGAAGGACGCCTGGCGATGGAGTTCTCGCGCGAGCTGTTCAAGGAGGGCCTGATGGCGACCGGCATCGCGTTCCCGACCGTCCCCGAAGGCAAAGCGCGCATCCGGACGATCATGAGCGCTGCGCATAAGCACGAGCACCTGGAGCAGGCACTGGGGATTTTGGCGCGAGTTGGCAAGAGGCTCAGGATTATTCACTAACAACAATCGCCGCTGATCAACGCTGATGAACGCTGATTCGAAAACGTATTCGTGCGGGCTTCGACCCGGTGATCGGGTTCGGTTGAAGAAGGACTTGATTTTCACCGACCAGAAAGACCGACCAACCGGCGAGGTGCGGAAAGCGGGAGAGGTTTGGATCATCCTTGCGGACAGTTGCGAGTCCAAGCACGATCTCTGGCTCCAGCAACCGGACGGCTCTCCTCACACGTGGGACGATGACGAATCAGTGTTCCAGTATTTCGAGCGCATTTAATTGCCTCGCTCTGATCAGCGTCCGCTTTTCTTAGCGTTCCTTTGCGTCCTTTGCGGTTGCGCCTTTAGAATCACTTCCCAATGCGCCGAGCCACGGTCGTCCTCTTTCTCGCCCTGATCTGCTCCACGTTATACGCCCAAGCTCCCACACAGCCGAACCACAAATCCCTCGAGCAGCAGTTCCTCGCCGTCCCCGACCCCAAGCAGGCCGAGGAGTACATGCGCGTCCTCACCTTGGAGCCGCACATCGCCGGCACACCCGAAGATAAGAAGACCGCCGATTACGTCGCCGGCCTCTTCAAATCCTGGGGGCTCGAGACCGAGATCGTCCCCTACCGCGTCTGGATGAATTATCCCGCCGAAGTCAGCATCGACCTCACCGCTCCCGTTGGCGTCATCATGCACGGCCCGAGCAAGGAGCACGTGGACGGCGATCCCTTTCAGGACGATCCGCGCGTCACACCGGCGTTCAGCGGCTACTCGCCCTCCGGTGACGCTGAGGCCGAAGTCATCTACGCGAACTACTGCCGTCCCGAGGATTTCGACAAGCTCAAGGACCTGAAGATCGATCCCAAGGGACGCATCCTGATCTGCCGTTACGGCGAAAACTTCCGCGGCGTGAAGGCGTACATGGCGCAGGAGACGGGCGCGGCGGCGCTCATCATCTATTCCGACCCGATGGACGACGGCTACTTCCGCGGCGACGTTTATCCGAAAGGGCCGTGGCGTCCCGACACCGGCATTCAGCGCGGCACCATTGAGTACGGATTCGAATATCCGGGCGATCCGACGACTCCGGGTTTCGCATCCACGATGGATCTGCCGGATTCCAAGCGCGTCAAGCCGGAAGACTCGCCCGACATGCCGAAGGTCCCGACCTTGCCGCTCTCGTACCGCGATGCTGGCCCCATCCTGGAAACCCTGAGCGGTCCCGAATCGCCGCGCGAGTGGCAGGGCGCGCTGCCGTTCACGTATCACATCGGTCCCGGCCCCGCGCGCGTGAAGATCCACATCAAGCAGGACTATGCCTATCGCACGATCTGGGACGTTATTGCGCGCGTTCCCGGCACGCGCTGGCCTGATGAACTGGTGATCGCCGGCAATCATCGCGACGCGTGGGCGTATGGCGCGGTCGATCCCATCAGCGGCACGGTCGCGATGCTCGAGGCAGCGCGCGGCGTGGCGACGCTGCTCAAGACCGGCTGGCGCCCCAAGCGCACCATCCTCTTCGCCAGTTGGGACGGCGAGGAGCAGGGGCTTGTCGGCTCGACCGAATGGCTGGAGCAGAACGAAGCTTCGCTCGCCAAGGCAGTCGGCTACTTCAATACGGACACCGGGTCGTCGGGACCGAACTTCCGCGCGTCGGCGGTGCCGAGTTTGCGCGGTTTCTTGCGTGACATCGCCAAGGCGGTTCCCAGTCCGAAGGGCGGCATGCTTTACGACCAATGGCGCGGGCCGCGTCCGCGAGTGAGTCCGCCCAATACCGCGACCATCGACGAGCCGCCAGTCGGGAATCTCGGTAGCGGGTCGGACTTCACCGCTTTCCTCGATCACTCCGGGGTGCCCGCGAGCGATATCCGCAGCAGCGGCAGTTACGGCGTGTACCACTCCGTGTTCGATAACTTCGCATGGTTCAAGAAATTCGGCGACACGAATTTCCTCTACTCGCAGGAGTTAGCGCGCTTCATGGGCCTGCAGGTGCTGCGGATGTCCGAGAGCGACGTGTTGCCCTACGACTACGAGGCGTACGCGAAGGAGATTTCGAACTACCTCGACGCGGCGCAGAAACGGGCCAATTCGGCGCTCGCCGACAAGGCGCCGAAGTTCGATGGTGCTTCCGCTGCCGCTGCCCGTTTCGCCCGCGCTGCCGCTGCCGTGAATACGTTCCGGGCGCAGAACCGCCCGAACCCGCAGACGTTGAACGCCGCGTTGCGCGCTACCGAAAGCGCGCTGCTGCTGCCCGAAGGTCTTCCGCGCAGGCCATACTTCAAGCACGCGATCTATGCGCCCGCGGATCTGCGCGGCTATTCGGCATCGGTGATCCCAGGCGTGAATGAAGCGATCGACCGCAACGATGCGGCAGCTACCGCGCAGCAACTGAAGGCGCTCACGGATGCGCTGAATCGGGCGGCGGAAACGCTGGAATCGGCTTTAAGGCATTAGGGCGTTGGGCATTAGGCATTAGGCAGGCGCGCCCAACGCCGAATCCCTCTGACGCCCGAGGCCCAACGCCTGCCGCGCAAGAAATCGCTTTATAATCCGCTTTCGTGGGGTGCTGTCATGTCTTTTGAAGCTGCTGTCCGTTCGTGTTCTATTGAAGAGCTTGTCGCCGGGTTACGAGAGCTTCCCGCCGAGGCATTCGACGTCACGCCCGGTCCCGTGCAGCAGTTCCTGCGTGAGCACCCCGTCGCGCCTGATTCTCTTCAACCGTATCTTTGTTGGGACGCGCAGCATTACACCCGCAACCTGATCGCCAAGACCAGCCTCTTTGAGCTGATCGCGATCTGTTGGGAGATCGGCCAGCAGAGCTCCATCCACAACCACCACAACCAGAATTGCTGGATGGCCGCGCCCATCGGGAAGCTGGTGGTCCAGAACTACCGCGCGAAATTTGAAGACCTGAACTCCGGCAAGTGCGAGATCGCGCCAACCTACACGGTGGATATCACGCGCACCAGCCCTGCCTTCGTCGATCCCGCCGAGCCCATACACAAGGTCGTGAACCCGCGCGAGAACAACGAGCGCGCTGTGACCCTGCACGTATATTCGCGCCCGTTCGACCGCTGCGTCGTCTACTCGCAGGAGCAGGGCACCTGCGGTGAGATCGAACTCAAGAACACTACCGAGTACGGGCGGCGCAACTAGTACGACGGAGCGCCGTTGAAGGTCATCTCCTTAAGCGAGAACTTCGAGCTGATGCGGCGCGACGGCTGATCGCGCACGTCGGGGTGCTTGAACTCGACGGTGAACGACGCGTCCGGCGCCAGCTCCGGACGCGGGAAGGCGATCTGCATTTCGTGTCCGCCGGCCGCAAAGGCCGTCGGTTCCACCCGCGTGCCATTGGGCACGACGAGCGCGGTCGTGCTCTTGATCGTTTCCAGCGTCTGCCCCTAGAAATAGTTGCTCAACTGACGGTCGGTATCGGGGACGTTCGCCTCGTAATTGACTGCGACGACGAGCGTGTCGGGGAATTTCGTCGCCAGGTACTTGTTCCATCGGTCGTCGAACTCTTTCTTGGCCGCGTCGTCCATCTTGTCGTACTTGCGAAGGATCGCAGCCATCCGGACGTTGGCCTGGCGAATGGGTTGGGCGGAGCGGATGGAGACGGCGTACTGGATCGTCGGCTCGACCTGCGCGTCGGCAACGTTCTGAATGCCGCCGCGGCCCGACACGGTGCCTGTGCGCATGATCGCCGTTTTCGCCCAGGGGGAATTGGTCAGGAGCCGTGTCGCGTCGGCCTGGGACCATTTGGAGTAAGGCTTGGTGCTCCAGAAATCGGACCCGACGGCGACGGCGATGAGAGCCAAAACGATGAAGGCAATAGAAGGAATACGTTTCATATCCGTTACCTCTGAATAGTTGTGAGCCGCGCATTTTAATACCGGAAGCCCGGGATTCCCGCGTCTTGTTAAACTTGTCTGTTGCCTGCGAAGAAAAAATCCGCCACGGCTGTTGCCGATAAGCCGGCGGCCGCTCCCAAGCCGGCTGCTACCACCGACGCCATCTTCCTGATCGACACGATGTCGTTCATCTTCCGCGCTTACCACGCCATGGCGCGCCAGCGCGGGATGTCGACCAAGACCGGTGTGCCGACAGCAGCGACCTATGTTTTCACCAACATGCTGCTGAAGCTGGTGAAGGATTTCCACCCTACCTATCGCGCGGCCGTGTTCGACGTCGGCGCCAAGACGTTTCGCGACGAGCAGGCCGCCACCATGTCTTCGATCAGCAAGTTCGACCTGAAGACACAGTCGTTCCAGCAGCAGGAATATAAGGGTTACAAGGCGAACCGCGCCGAGATGCCGCAGGAATTGGCGCAGCAGGTGCCGTACATCCGCCGGCTGCTCGAAGCGTACCGTATCCCGATTCTCGGTCTCGAGAACTACGAGGCCGACGACCTCATCGGTTCCCTGGCGCGCCAGGCGGTCGAGCGCGGACACAAGGTCTATGTCGTCTCCAGCGACAAGGACATGCTGCAGCTGGTTACCGACGAGATCTGCGTGCTCAACCCGCCGAAGGACAACCTCATCTGCGATCCGGCAAAGGTCGGGGAAATCCTCGGCGTGCCGCCGCGCCAGGTGGTCGACGTCATGGCCCTGCGCGGCGATTCGATCGATAACGTGCCCGGCGCACCCGGAATCGGCGACAAGGGCTCCGTCGAGATCATCAAGCGCTTCGGCTCGGTCGAGAACGCGCTCGATCACGCCGCGGAATTGGAGAAGAAGACCTATCGCGAATCGCTACTCAACAATCGCGAGCAGGTGCTATGGTCGAAGCAGTTGGTCACGATCGACAGCAATGCTCCGGTCACGCTGGACCTCGAGTCGATGCGGGCTGTCGAGCCGGACGCGGAGGCCTGCCGTCAGTTGTTCACCGAGCTCGAGTTCACGTCCTTGCTGAAGGAATTGCTGCCGAGCGGCATAGAACTGGGCGAGACCGATTACCGCGAGACCGATTCAGACCGCGACATCGACAAACTCCTGAAGCAGCTTCCGAAGGGTTCAGCACTGGCGGTCGCGGTTGAAGCCGCCGCCGCGCCGGCCGTCGAGGAAGAGCCGGAGGACGATGCCGCGCTCGAGCAGAACGGAAATCTTTTCACCGCCTCTACTGCAGGATTGGTTCAGATCGGCAGCGCGCACAAGGTGGCGATCAGCGCAAAAGAAGGGCAAGCCGTGGCCTTGACCGTTACCACCTCGGCTGGTGCGCGCGTGGCCGATATCCTGGCTGACTCGAAGGTCCCAAAGGCGATCCACGATTGGAAGACGGCGACGCACGCTCTGACCGGCGGTCCTGGTGTTCCCGCGGACAAGTTTCGCGAGTTCCGCGGGGTCGAGCACGATCCCATGCTGTACTCGTTCCTCCTCGACCCGACATACTCGAATCACGATCTGGCGGCGGTCGCGTTGCGCCACTTCAACCTGAAACTCAGCGGAGTGCTCGCCGAAGCTGCCGACGTTACTGGCCGTCTTGCACGTTCGTTGCGTGAGAAAGTCGAACAGGCAGGGCTGCTCGATGTCTATCGCGAGATCGACCTGCCGTTGGTCCCCGTGCTGGCGCGCATGGAAGAAGCGGGCGTGAAGATCGATTGCGACGTGCTCTTCGACATGGGCCGGCGACTTGAGCGTGAGATCGACTCCAAGGCGCGCGACATCTATGACAAAGCTGGAGTCGAATTCAACATCAATTCCCCAAAACAGCTCGGCGACGTGCTCTTTAACAAGCTGAACCTCCCCAAGCCGGTGAAGTATGGCAAGGGAAAAACAATCTCGACGGCGCAGGACGTGCTCGAAGGACTCGCGGCGGAACACGAAGTCCCTCGCCTGGTCCTCGACTACCGCCAGCTTTCCAAACTGAAATCGACCTACGTCGACACTCTGCCGGCATTGCTCAACCAGTGCACGCAGCGCCTGCACACGACATTCGACCAGACCAATGCCGTTACCGGACGTCTCTCGTCAAAGAACCCGAATCTGCAGAACATCCCGGTCCGCACGGAACTCGGGCGCGAGATCCGCGCCGCCTTTATTGCCGAGCCCGGCAACGTGCTGCTCAAGGCCGACTACTCGCAGATCGAGCTTCGCCTCATGGCGCACTTCTCCGAAGACCCGCTGCTCACGAAAGCATTCCTGAGCGCTGGAGACGTGCACAAGGCCACCGCGGCGGAACTGTTTAATGTGCATGTTGACCTGGTGACCAAAGAACAGCGCGGCGCCGCCAAGACCGTGAACTTTGCCACCATTTACGGACAGCGCGAGTTCTCGCTTGGACAGCAACTGGGAATCCCTACCGGGGAAGCGAAGAGGTTCATCGCCGCATATTTCGAGAAGTATTCGGGCGTGCGCGCGTTCATCGATCGCACGCTGGAAGAGGCGCGCCGCGACGGCTACGTCCGCACTCTTTTCGGACGCATCCGCCCGCTGCCGGACATCAACGGCAAGAACTTCAACCTGCGCGGCTTTGCCGAGCGCACGGCGGTCAACACGCCGCTCCAGGGCACGGCCGCCGACCTGATTAAGCTGGCGATGATCCGCATCGACCGTGAACTAACTGAAAAGAGATTGAAATCGCGAATGCTTCTCCAGGTCCACGACGAACTCGTCTTCGAAGCGCCGGACAGAGAGCTGGACACGTTGCGCAAACTTGTGCGCGACGCGATGGAGAATGTCTACAAGCTCAAGGTTCCGCTCGTCGTAGATATCAGCGTGGGCAAAAACTGGCGCGACGTGACGCCGTTATAATTCAGGCGTTCAGGAGAACGAATGTCGATCGATCTGAAAGGCCACGTCGCGCTGGTCACCGGCTCCTCGCAAGGCATCGGCCGCGCATGCGCGATTTCGCTCGCGGAAGCCGGCGCTGCCATTGCTCTCGCCGCGCGTAACGAAGAAAAGCTGAACGAAGTCGCCGCCGATATCAGGGGCAAAGGTGGTCAGGTTGAAGTGTTCCGCATGGACATGGCCAGCGACGACGACATCAAGGCGGCCGTGAAATCAGCCACCGCAAAACTCGGCAAGGTCGATATTCTCGTGAACAACGCCGGCATCACCCGCGACACGCTCTCCATGCGCATGAAGCGCGTCGATTGGGACGATGTGATCGCCACCAACCTCACGGGCGCGCACATCGCGTCCCAGGCGGTGATCAGCGGAATGCTGAAACAGCGCTGGGGCCGGATCATCAACATCACCTCGATTTTCGGGCAGATGGGCCAGGCAGGGCAGGTGAACTATGCGGCGTCGAAGGCCGGGTTGATCGGCCTGACGATGGCGCTGGCGCGCGAAGTGGCGTCGCGCAGTATTACGGTGAACGCCGTCGCGCCCGGATGGATCGACACTGCCATGACCGACGTGCTCCCAGCCGACATGAAAGAGCTGATGAAGAAGACGATCCCTCTCGGACGCGCCGGCACGCCGGAAGAAGTGGCGTGCGCCGTGCGTTGGCTCGCCTCCGACGAAGCCGCCTACATCACTGGTCACGTGCTGAACATCAATGGCGGCATGTTAATGGGCTAAGCTGTGACAGAAATCCTCCAAGCCGAATCTCCGGCCGACATCGCGACCATCCGCGAATTATTCCTCGAGTACGCCGCGTCGCTCGGCTTCAGTCTCTGTTTCCAGTCTTTCGACCAGGAGCTCGCGTCTTTGCCGGGCAAGTACGCGGCGCCCGCCGGACGGTTGCTTCTCGCTCGCGATAACGGCAAAGCTGTGGGCTGTGTTGCGTTGCGTCCACTTGAGCCGGGCGTCTGCGAGATGAAGCGTCTTTATGTGCGTCCTGATTTTCGCGGCCACGGTCTGGGACGCACGTTGGCCGAGCGCGTGATCGCCGACGCCCGCGCCATCGGCTACGAACGCATTCGCCTCGACACCGTAGAGCCAGTCATGGGCGCGGCAGTCGCGCTTTACCGCATGCTCGGCTTCCGCGAGATTGCTCCCTATGGCGAGCACCCGATCGATGGAACGTTATTTATGGAGCTGGAATTGCGGGCAGGAACTACCCGTGGTGGCTCAAATTGCGACGATTCCGCCTTTCGCCGGGTTTAGTGAAAAGACAAAAAATATGCTTGCATGAGGGTACTACTCTGGTTACTATGCACGCACCCCCGATAACGCCATAAGGTCCGTTCAATCCATCATGAACATCGGCGATACGATACGGAATTTCCGTTTGCAAAAAGGGATGTCGCAAGGCGACATCGAAAAACGCACCGGATTGCTGCGCTGCTACCTTTCGCGCGTAGAGAACGGACACACCATTCCTTCTCTCGACACTCTGGCCAAGATCGCCTCGGCGATGGAAGTTCCACTGGCGCAGTTCTTTGCCGGGGACCACTCCGACAATGGTGGCAAGCAACTGCCCCAGCTCAGCGAAGACGAGATCCGCTTCCTGACGCAGATCCGGCGTTACTCGTCGAGCCTGAACGACAGCGATCGCAAACTCGTCCTGGCGATGGTCAAGAAAATGGCAGCGGGTGCGGGCCGGTAGATCGATTACGATTTTCACACGGCACGGCTTCGGTCGTGCCGTTTCAGCTTTGGGGCAGATTTACTGCTGGTTGGTCGAAACCGCTGCGGGGATGGCGCTGGCATCGCTTCCGAGCGGATGCGTGACGTACTCCGAATGTGAGATATCTACGATCGCCTTCCCGAACAGTCTCGTGTTTGCGACCGAGTGCATCTTCAGCGGCAGGCTGAAGCCGGAGACGTCCTCATAGTCCTGCACGAAGTCTATTTTCTTCACGAACAACGATGGCGACTTCACCAACGTGCCTTCGGCACGAACGATATGCCCTGTCATCGCATCCAGGAACACCTTGCCCTTAAAAAGGCCGGGACGCTTTTGCCGCGGCTTCACGTGGAACTCGTAGGCGGCTTGGCCGTTGATGATCGCCGGCCCTTTGTAGTTGAACTTGTAATTGTCAGGGGTGATGGCGGTAGTCGGGCCGTCGCCTTTTTCGACGTGCTCCACTTCGGACTGAAGCACCTTCGTGATGATGTTCGTCTTGATGAATGTATCCCCTACGAACTTCACCGCTCCATATGCGAGGGACTTTGGCGCCAAAAAACTCCGGCGCAGTTCGAACCGCCCCTTCTGGCCGGTACCGGGAAGCGATGCCTCGACGACCGTCATATCGGTCGACGTACCCAGACCCGTAAGTTGTCGGTGGGCATTCGCAATATAGGTATCGAGTGCCAGATCCGGGGACATTCTCGGCGGCGCTGTGGGGACTTCGGGGAATGCCAGCGAAGACGAAGACATCTTGAGCAAGGGCGTCAATGGAGGCGCCGTGCCGTCAATGCCGCTCGATTGCTGCGCAAATGCGCCGACCGTCGCGACCGACAGGATTAAAGCTAGGCTGGATCCCCGTAAATTCATGAAACAAATCAACAACTCAGAATACCTTACCGCACCATTGTTAGACGCAGCAACGTTTCCAAAGGCTCAGAATCTCCACAGTTAATGCAAGTACCGGACGGGTTGCTGCGATGCTATGCCCGGCGCGGTTTTCGCAGTGGTAACATGCCCGCGCATGCCTGAATCCGCTCCCAAACCATCCGCTCCCGATTCGACCCGACCCGAGGAAAATACCGAGGTGTACGCCGTCTTCGGCGCCGAACCGGAAGTTCAGGCCTACGCCATGGCGAAGTACTCCCGGTCCGCGCTCTCCATGAAGGAGTCGCTCGCGGAATTGAACGAGCAACGGGCGGAAAAGTTCCTCAACACTTTTTATTTTCAGTACGGCCACCGCTCCATCGCCGACCTGGCCCACATCGCCTTCGCTATCGAAAAGCTCTCCATCCTCGCCGCCATTGTTTTCGTCGACGAGCAACGATGGGACGGCCAGGAGCGCTCCACCCGGTACCAGAATTTCAAGACGGGCGGCTACTTCGTTCCTGACTTCTCCGGCAAGCCGGATATCGAAGGCATCTACCGCGACGCCGTCCGCATGCTCTTCGCCGAATACGAGGTGCTGTCCGAGGGCATGTGGCGTTATCTCGCGGTGCGCACGCCCAAACCCGACACCATGAAGGATGAGCAGTACGAGCGCACGCTCCGCGCCCGCGCCTTCGACATCTCGCGTTACCTGCTTCCGCTCGCGACCAACACTTCGCTGGGACAGATCGTTAACGCTCGCACGCTGGAAAACCAGGTTTCGCGTCTGCTCTCGCATACGCATCCGGAAGTTCAACGGCTCGGCGCAATGCTGAAGCAGGCGGCCAAGGAACCCGCGTTCAACGTCAGTCACGCGGCCTTCCAGCGTTGGATCGATACGCTGGGAGACCCCAAGCTCGCCGCCGAAGCGCGACAGGTCCTGCTCAAACCGGTGCGCGTCTCGCCCACGCTCGTGAAATACGCCGATGCGAGCCGCTACGAGATGGAAACTCGCCGCGAACTCGAGCAAGCCGCCACGGAGTTGATGCGCGACCTTCCCATCGAACCTTCGCCGGCAGTTCTATTGCTGGAAGACGAGCCCTTCGAGGTCGAACTGGCGACGACGTTGCTGTACGAACACAGTCATCATCCGTATCGCGAGATCCGGCAACAGGTCGAAGGTTTGAGCGAGGCGCGCCGGAATGAGATCATCGACCTCGGCCTGCGCCATCGCGGCAAACACGACGAGCTTTTGCGCGCCTTCTCCACCGGGCAGAAATTCCGCTTCGACATCCTCATGGACATCGGTGCTTACCGCGACCTGCATCGTCATCGCCGCTGCATCCAGATCGGCCAGGGCTTCACCACGTTGCACGGCTACGATGTCCCCGACGAAGTTCGCGCCGCCGGAGTCAAGGAGCGTTACGACGACGTCATGCATCGCGCGGCAGAGGCGATCGACAAAGTCGCAGCCGGTTCGCCGGAGAGCCGGGCGGCGGATTACCTGCTGCCGCTTGCATTCCGCAAACGCACTCTCTTCAAAATGGATTTCGCTGAGGCCGTGTATATCTCCGAGCTGCGCACCGGGGCGGGAGGCCATATTTCGTATCGCCGTATCGCCTACCAGATGTACCAGGCGGTCGCTCGCCGCCATCCGTCGCTCGCGAAATATTTCCGTGTCACCGATCCGGAAGTGCCGGTGGATCTGTTGCAGAGGTAACGTCACTGCAATTTCCATGCCGCTTGTGTTATGCCTCGACGTTCCAGATAAGCGCTTCCGAAATAGTTGCAAAACCGGGGCCTATTGGAGTAGAAGACGCCGCCGCAGTGAACAGGTGTGCAGTGCAGGCGCCTGCAGTTGCGGGGGTATGTCAGACATACATGAGCGACGAACGAGACCGTGATCTGAAAGACGTGTTGCGCGAAGAGCGCAACCGGGGCAGGAAGCAGCGCGTCGATACCGAAGCGGAGCGCCTAAAGCGCGAGAAGTCCGCTCAGGTTGAAGCAATCCGGCAGAGTGGGACGGAGGACGATCTTCGGGCGTTACTAAGATCGTGGGGACTAGCGCAAGACAAGATCGAAGCGGCTGTTACGGTTTTTCGGAGCGTGCGCGAACTCTAGCCGCGATTTGGCGCGTCTTTCGGCTGGCATCGTCCCGCTGTTCCGCGGTCATGCGCTCCGCCGCTTCATCGATCATGTCGATCAATTCCTTCTGGAACTGTTCCCCTGCGCGTTTCTTGAGGTCGTCAAAGTGCTGCTGCCGCCGTTTCCTGTCCGCGGGGGATACTGTCAAGAGCGCACGCTTTTCCTCATGCGCGAGCTCCACCAACCGCTTCGATTCCGCGAACGGCTCCGCTTCAGCCCGCTTATCTAGCACTTTCGGATTTGTCGCCATACGCTTGCGTATATCATCCTACTTCGGTCCCGATTCAGCAACCATTTCCCTGTTCGATGAAAGAATCAAGGCAGACGGTATGAAATAGGTACCGCGGCGCTGGCTTCGCTTTTTATTCGCCATTCAGCCAATTCCCATGTACAATTCCTCTTCGGTCTAAAATGGGAAGAGCAACGCGAAATCCAGCAGATTTGTGCGTTTTCCACCGGCATCCGCGTTAATCTGCCAAGTCTTTCTTCCCGCAAGGAGCTCAGGTAATGGCTGACGAGAAGTCACGCGCAATCGATCTGGCGTTATCGCAAATCGAAAAGCAGTTCGGCAAAGGCTCCATCATGCGCCTTGGGAACAAGGAAGCTATTGTTCCCATTTCCGTGATCTCCACCGGAGCGATTTCCTTCGACGCTGCGCTCGGCGTGGGCGGCTTTCCGCGCGGACGCGTGGTCGAGATTTTCGGCCCGGAATCTTCCGGCAAGACCACCATCGCGCTGCAAGTCATCGCCGAGGCGCAGAAGAACGGGGGCATGGCAGCATTCGTCGACGCGGAACACGCGCTCGATCCTGCTTATGCCAAGAAGCTGGGCGTGGATGTCGACAACCTGCTCGTCTCGCAGCCGGACTATGGCGAACAGGCGCTCGAGATCGCGGAGGCCCTCGTCCGTTCCGGCGCCATCGATGTGCTGGTGGTGGACTCCGTGGCAGCGCTGGTCCCCAAGGCCGAACTCGACGGCGAGATGGGCGACAGCCACATGGGCCTGCAAGCGCGGTTGATGTCACAGGCGCTGCGGAAACTGACCGGACACATCTCGAAGTCGCGGACCTGCCTGATCTTCATCAACCAGATCCGCGAGAAGATCGGCGTCATGTTCGGCAATCCCGAGACCACGACCGGCGGCCGCGCCCTGAAGTTTTACTCCTCGGTCCGGATCGACATCCGCCGCATCGCCGCCATCAAGGATGGCGACCTCGTCGTCGGGTCGCGCACCAAGGTTAAGGTCGTGAAGAACAAGGTGGCCGCACCCTTCCGCGAATCCGAGTTCGACATCATGTACGGCGAGGGCATCTCGCGCGAAGGCGACATGCTCGACCTGGCCGTGAACAACAACATCGTCGAGAAGTCCGGCGCCTGGTTCAGCTACAAGACCGAGCGCATCGGACAGGGCCGCGAGAACGCCAAACAGTTCCTCAAGGACAACAAGGACATCGCCGCCAGGATCGAGGCGGAGGTCCGCAAGACGCTCGGCATCGGTGTCGCGGCGGAAGCGAAGACCGAAGCCGCGGCTGCCCCGTCGAATGGACAGGGCGCACACGTGCCGCCGGTCGTCGCCGCCGCACGGGCGATGAACGCACCTCGGAAGTAGATTTTCTGTTGCCACAGAAATGGGCGCGGAGCGGTCCGCGCCCTCTCCCTTTGCGTAGCTAGTCAGATGACCATCCCTGGTTTGGGGTAGAATTCCACCCGTGTGGGGTATGCCTCGTCCGGCAGACCTGTAATCCGTCCTCATTCCCAGCTCACCTGTTTGGAGGACCAATGGCGACTCAGCCGAAGCAAGAACCGACTCCTGCGCTCGACCCCAAGAAGGTCGAGAAATTCCTTTTCCAATTCGTCAACGATCTCGGCGCAAGCATGTGCGCCGCGCTCACTCTGGTTGGCGAGAAGCTTGGTCTCTACAAGGCTCTCGCGAATGCCGGCCCCGTTACGGCCGCCGAACTCGCGGAACGCACCAGCACATCCGAGCGCTACGTGCGCGAATGGCTGTCGGCGCAAGCCGCAAACGGCTATGTGGAATACGACGCCAATACCGAGCGCTTCTTTTTCCCGGCAGAGCACGCGCTCCTGCTCGCCAATGAAGAGGGGCCGGCCTACATCCCCGGCGCGTTTCACATGCTGGGCTCGCTCTTCCGCGACGAGCACAAAATCAGCGAAGCCTTTCGTTCCGGCGACGGCGTCGGTTGGCACGAACACCACAGCTCGCTCTTCGACGGCGTCGAGAAGTTCTTCCGCCCGACTTATCTCCACAACCTGATCAACATCTGGATCCCGGCGCTTGAAGGCGTCGAACAGAAACTCAAAGATGGCGCTTCGGTTGCCGATGTCGGCTGCGGGCACGGCGCGTCGACGATCCTCATGGCGAAAGAGTTTCCGAACTCCTCGTTCTACGGCTTCGATTACCACCAGGCCTCTATCGAAAAAGCCCGCCAGCGCGCCGAAGCGGCAGGTGTCCAGCATCGCGCCAAATTTGAAGTCGCGACGGCAAAGGATTTCGAAGACCGCCGTTACGATCTCGTCTGCTTCTTCGATTGCCTGCACGACATGGGCGATCCGGCTGGCGCGGTCAAACATGTGCGCGAGACGCTGGAAGACGACGGCACCGTGTTGATCGTCGAGCCGTATGCGAACGAATCGCTGGCGGAGAACCTGAACCCGGTCGGCCGGGTTTTCTACGCGGCATCGACGATGATCTGCACGCCTGCTTCCAGAGCGCAGGAAGTAGGGACGGCGCTCGGCGCGCAGGCGCCCGAAGCCCGCTTGCGCGAAATCGTGACCAGCGGCGGTTTCCGCACCTTCCGCCGCGCTGCCGAAAACCCGTTCAACCGCGTGTACGAGGCGAAACCGTAACCAAGGCGCAGAGCATAGGGCATAGGGCGTACGACTGTTTAGCAGACGTTCTTGCCTACGCTCTATGCCCTGAGCCCTATGCCCGCTGTTAATCGTTGCTCCTGCCTGTGCGTAGGCATATGATTTTGCTTCACACCAGCCGCACGCCGAGGCCATTTGAAGAGCGTCATCGCCATCTATCCCGGCACGTTCGATCCGCCCACGAACGGGCACCTCGACTTGATTCAACGTGGCAGCGCGATATTCGACACGCTCATCGTCGGCATCCTCAAAAATCCGGACAAGGACACCGCCCTGTTCTCCCTCGCTGAACGCCAGGAAATGCTCCAGGCGCTGACGCGACCGTTCGACAACGTCCGCATCGACACCTTCGATGGTCTGCTCGTGGATTTTGCGGCGCGCGTCGGCGCCAGGGCCCTGCTGCGCGGTATCCGGGCCATCAGCGACTACGAGTACGAACTCCAGATGGCGCTTATGAACCGCAAGCTGAATCCCGGGCTCGAGACGGTTTTCATGATGCCCGCCGAGACGTATTCTTATGTCAGTTCCCGGCTCGTCAAGCAGATCGTGCAACTCGGTGGCTCCGTCCACGGATTGATCCCGGACCTGGTCGAGGAACGCCTGCACGCCAAATTTCATAACCCGCGCCCGCCGAAGAACCGCAGCGCGAAAGCAAAGAGGGCCTGATCCATGTCCGCAGGAACGCAGTTGAAGACCGCACTCACCGAACGCATCAACCGTATCGAAGTCTCCGCCACGCTGGCCGTCGCCAACGAAGCCGACCGCATGCGCAAAGAGGGCGCCGATCTCGTCGATTTCGGCGCGGGCGAACCGCACTTCCACACGCCGCAGCACATCAAGGACGCCGCCATCGCCGCTATCCAGGCGGATTTCACCCGGTACACGCCCGTTGCAGGGACCATCGAATTGCGTGACGCCATCGTGAAGCGCCACGCCGCGGATTTCGGTTCCGCCTACAAGCGCGAGGAGGTCGGGGCTGCCACGGGCGGCAAGCAGGCGCTCTTCAACGCCATCCAAGTCCTGGTCGAGCACGGCGACGAGGTCATCATCCCGACTCCCGCCTGGGTCTCGTTCAAGGACATCGTCGGCTACGCGGGCGGCAAGAGCGTCTTCGTTCCGACCGACGAGAACAATGGCTTTGCGCTCTCGTATGACATGGTCGAGCGCGCCATCACTTCGAACACGCGCGCCATCATCCTCAATTCTCCGACGAATCCCTCGGGCGCCGTCATCGACCCTGAAGTTTTCACCGCCATCGTGCGCATGGCCGCAAAGCGCGGCATCTGGGTCATCTGCGACGAGTGCTACGTCTACCTCGACTATAGTGGCCGTCGCTTCTCAGGCGGATCCATCACCGACGCCAAAGACCACCTCATCATCATCGGTTCGCTCTCCAAGACCTATGCCATGACCGGATGGCGGCTGGGCTACGCGTTGGCGCCTGCGGCGGTCTCGTCGGCGATCGCGAAACTGCAGAGCCAGTCCACGTCGAATCCGACCTCGATCGTGCAGAAGGCCGCCATCGCCGCTCTCACTGGACCGCAGGAATGCCTCACCTCCATGCGCGAGGAGTACATCCGCCTGCGCGACCGCATGGTAGGAGGGCTGCGCAGCATTCCCGGGATCCGCTGCAATATGCCGCAAGGCGCGTTCTACGCCTATCCGAACGTTGGGGCATTTATCGGGAAGAAGGAAATCAGCTCGGCCAGCGATGTCGCCGGAAAACTTCTCCGCGAAGCCGGGGTCGTCACAGTTCCCGGCGAAGCCTTTGGCACCGCGGAGCACATCCGCCTGTCTTATCCGACCAAGCCGGAAGAGATCGATCGAGGCCTGGAACGCATGACGAAATTCTTCGCGGCTTTATAATCCGAGGCCCATGACGAGCGCAGCGACCGCATACGACCAGATCCGCTACGCGGGGAAGTTCTATCCACAGGCTTCCCCCGACCGGATGGCGACGTTGTCGGTCCTGTTCGGCTTCGATCCCGCGCCCATCGACCATTGCCGGGTTCTGGAGCTCGGTTGCGGAGAGGGCGCGAACGTCAGCACGCTCGCCTATTCGCTGCCCAACAGTCGTTTTGAAGGCGTAGACATTACCGTGTCGGCCATCGACCGTGCGCGAGAGTTCGCGGCGCAGATCGGGATCACCAACATAGAGTTTCGCGCCGAGGATCTGGCCGATTTTTCCGCCGGCCGCGGGCAGTACGACTACATCGTCGCGCACGGCCTGTACTCCTGGGTGCCGCCCGCCGTGCGCGACAGGATTCTCGAGATCTGCTCCCGCCATCTCGCGCCCAATGGTCTCGCCTACATCAGCTACAACGCGCTTCCCGGCGGCTATTTCCGGCGCTATCCACGCGACATCACCCGCTTCCGCATCCGCTCCATCGCGGATCCAGCCGAGCGCATTCGCGAAGCGCGCGCCGTGCTCATTTCCGTCCTCGAGTCACTCCCCGAGAACAGCGTCGAAGCCACCGTGCTCGCCAACGAGATCAAGATCAACGCCGGTTCCGACGGCTTCTTCTATCACGACCTGCTCGCCGACAATAGCGAGCCCATCTACTTCCTCGATTTCATGGAAGGAGCTGCGCGGCACGGGCTGCAGTTCGTCGCTGAAGCCGACTACAAGTTGCTCATGCCGGCCGCGCTTCCGGAATCGGCCACCCGCCAGTTGGAACAGATGACCGACCGCCTCGAGCGCGAGCAGTACATGGATTTCGTTCGCTGCCGCCTCTTTCGCCAGACGATCCTCTGTCGCGCCGGCCACGATCTCCGATTTCAGCCGTCTCCCGAGCGCCTCCGCCGCCTGATTATTTGCGGCCCTACTCGCCCCGCGGTGCCGGTCGAAGACCTCCACGATAATCGCGAGGTCGAGTTCTACACTCCATTCGGCAGCCGGGTTTCCTGTGCCGAAGCCATTCCGAAGGCGCTCTTCTGCGTGCTGGGCGAAGTCTGGCCGCGCAGCGTCAACTACGACGATCTTAAGGACGAGGTCTACCGCCGCGTGGGGGGCGGGACCGAGACCGACACGGAAGCCAAGTTCGCGAGCGCCATCTTCCGTTGCTACGCCTCCGGCCTGGTGAATTTCCACTACTTCCTGCCCACGCTGTGCCCGCAGGCTTCCGAGCGCCCCGTCGCCAGTCTCGTGGCGCGGCTCTGGCCCGAGCTGGTCAACGCCGTTCCGTCGCTGAATCTTTCCGCTGTCGCGATGAACGAAAAAATGATGGCGCTCCTGCTGCTGCTGGATGGCACCCGCGATCGCCAGCAGCTCGTCGCCGACTTGAGCCAGCAGTTCGGCCAGCCCGTCATTCCGGAGGAACTGGAGCGCGCCCTGGTCCGCATTGCCGAGTGCTGCCTGCTTGTCGCGTAGGCGGACTCCCAACCATCCGTCCTGTGACCTTCATCACAGCCCGCTGTGCCATTGACGGGCTACGCTTTCTCCGATGGCCCGTGAGAAAGTGCTGATTGTTGACGACGAGAGCCTGGTGCGCTGGTCTCTCCGGCAGAAGGTGCAGGAGTGGGGCTTCGTCCCGCTCGAGGCCGACACCGGTGCCGCCGCTGTCAAAGCGGTCCAGAATGAGTCCACCGACCTGGTCCTCCTCGACCTCCGCCTTCCCGACATCAGCGGCATCGAAGTCCTCCACCAGTTCCGACAGACCGGCTTCGCCGCGCCGGTCATCATGATCACCGCCGACTCGCGCGACAACGTCCGCGATGCCCTCATGAATCTCGGCGCCTTCCAGTTCTTCGAGAAGCCGATCGACTTCGACAAGCTGGAGTTCGCCGTCCGCACTGCGCTGGAAAGTAATCGCCTGAAGTCGGAGAATGCCGAACTGCGCGGCCAGGTCCGCCGCCGCACCGGATATCACGAAGTCATCGCCGTCTCGCGCAAGATGACCGACCTGATGACCTTCGTACGCAAGATCGCCGCCAGCGAAGCCACCACCATCCTCGTCCAGGGCGAGAGCGGCACCGGCAAGGACCTCATCGCCAAGGCCATCCATTACGAAAGCTCGCGCGCCGAGAAGCCGTTCGTCGCCATCAACTGTTCCGCCATCCCCGAGACCCTCATGGAAGCCGAACTCTTCGGCCACGAGCGCGGCGCCTTCACCGACGCCAAGCAGCTCAAGAAAGGCCTCTTCGAGATCGCCGACGGCGGCACGCTCTTCCTCGACGAGATCGGTGAACTCTCGCCACTTCTCCAGGCCAAGCTGCTGCGCGTGCTCGAAGACCAGGTGATCCGCCGCGTCGGAGGCGTGCGCGACATGCAGGTCGACGTCCGGGTCATCGCCGCCAGCAACCGCGACCTTGAGCGCGCCGTCCGCGACGGCCGCTTCCGCCAGGACCTTTACTACCGGCTCGCCATCATCAGCGTCTTCCTGCCCTCGTTGCGCGACCGCAAGGAAGACATCCTTCCGATGGTCGATTTCTTCATCGAGCGCTACAACCGCAAGTTCAAGAAATCGGTGCATGGGATCAGCAACGAGTCGCGCCTGCTGCTGCTCGGACACGATTGGCCCGGCAACGTCCGCGAGCTGAAGAACGCCATCGAACGTGCCATGATCCTGGAGGACGACCCTTATCTCCGCCCGGTCTATCTGCCGTTCTCCGTGGGGCAGGCGCCGTCGGGCATGACGGCGTTCGAGGCCGCCGCGGGCGAATCGGCTGCGCAGCAGCTTTCCAACGGCCGCATGCTGCCGCGCCTTTCGATCCCCGAGGGTGGCACCTCGCTGGAAGAAGTCGAACACGCGCTGGTCGAGATGGCGATGAAGCAGGCCAACGGCAACCAGACCCACGCCGCCCGCCTGCTCGACATCAGCCGCGACGCCCTGCGCTACAAGCTGAAGAAGTTCGGACTCATGCAGTCGGAAGACTCTGAGGCTGCCGGCTGATCACCAGTCCGCCTCCTGCTGGCACGCCGCCTCGATCTCGGTGCGCGCTTCGCTCGACAGCTCTTTGAATTCCACCACAATTCCCAGTCCCTCCAGGCAGTAGCGCACCTCGCCGCGTAGGTGGACCACCCGCCCGGAATGTCGCAGGCGTAATCGCACGCTGATCGAGGCTCCGATCGGGAACACCTGCGGCGTCCGTATGAACATCCCGCGTGCACTGACGTCGGGCGAACTCACCTCGATATGGCGATCGCAGCCCTCGTACATGACTTGCACATCCGACAAGCCGGTGCGATGTGATTCCATCGTCGTTCCGCCTCCTTACCCTGCCCGCAACACCGCCATCCGCGGATAGTTCTCTTCCATCGCGGAAAAGACCTCCTGGCGGAAACCCAAGCGCGGCGAGATCCGCTGCCCGCACAGGAATTGCAGCGTGTTCACGGCATGCGGGTCTTGCGGTTCAGCCATCACTACGACGAGTGCATTGCGCTCAAATACCACCGGCACCGCCCAGTATTGCAAAACCTCCTCGCGTGTCAGCCGCGAGAGCGCCTTCGGGTCGGGTGTAATGGCAGTCACGTCCAGGTACGGCACCCGCATGATCTCCACCAGCGCAGCGACCAGAGCCTCCTTGTCGACCAGTCGCCGTTCCAGAAGGATCTCGCCCAGCCGGCTCGCCTTACCCGATTGCTCCTGGATCCCCCTCTCCAGTGCGGCCGCATCGATCTGCTGCCGGCCCAGCAATATCTCGCCTAATCTGCGCTTCATGCGTGAAGCGTATCCCGGTTCGCCGCGAGCACGACGGCCAATCGCCAGGAACGTCTTGGAACAAATCCGACTTTTGAACGTGTCCCGTTCAGGGAATGACGCGCTTGCCGGAGACGAACGGATTGCCGGCTATGACAAACCGGAGTCTCTCCTCCGCCGCCTTTGTGACCCCGATGCGCGTTGTGCTGACAATCCGCTTCGCATGAAATCCGTCGTCGACAACTACCATGTCGCCGCCCACGCAGACGTCCTTCCCGTTCTCGCCAGCGCGCGTGATCGCCATGGCCTGGCACAGACGCCCCGGGCCGCTCGTCAGCAGGCGCAGATCGCTCGCTTTCGTGGGAGCCTCATCGAACTTCAGCCCGCGCAGCCGGACCATATGCTCTACTCCGGCGATCGGTTCCAGCGCGCGGATCAGCACGCATCCCGCCTTGCCCTCAGGCTCGCACGAGAAGTTCAGGCAGTAGTGATTTCCGTAGATGAAATAAACGTAGGCGTGGCCGGGCGGCCCGAAGAGGACTTCGTTGCGCGGCGTGCGTCCTGCCGCCGCATGTGCCGCCGGATCCTGCTCGCCCATGTACGCTTCGGCTTCGACGATCCGTCCGGCCAGCGTCAGCCCGCGCTCGCGTCGGACCAGCACCTTCCCGAGCAGGTCTTTCGCTACTTTCCGCGCGTTGCGCTTATAGAACTCGCGCGCAAGCGGAGGCAGCTTGGCAACACGCTGTCCCGCATCGCGCGGGCTCTCTGACTGAACAGTAATGGGGCGTTGGGTTCTGGCCATCAGGGAATTCGTGATCACAACGTGAATATCCTAAAGCGCTAGGCCCTACGCCCTGAGCCCTACGCCCTATTACAGCGCGCCCAGGACCTCATTCGCGTGCCCTTCGGCCTTGACGCCGCGAAACTCCTGCTCGATCTTTCCGTTCTTAATAACGAACGTGCTGCGCTCGATTCCCATGACCTTTTTTCCGTACATGTTCTTTTCTTTGACGACCCCGAGTGCCGCGGCCAGCTTCTTCTCCGGATCGGACAGGAACGTGAACGGCAGTTCGAACTGCTCCTGGAATTTTTTCAACGCGGTCGGCTTATCCGGCGACACGCCCACCACTGTCGCCCCGCTCTTCTCGAATTTCTTGTGTGCGTCGCGAAACTCGGACGCCTCGATGTTTCAACCAGGTGTATTGGCCTTTGGGAAGAAGTACAGGACGAGCGTTTTCCCGGCGAAATCCTTGAGAGACCGCTCTTTTCCATCCTGGTCGAGCAAATTGAAATCGGGCGCTTTATCATGGACTGGCATATGACTTATCTCCGGCGGCCCATTATATCCATCCTTGTGTGCTGCGCCGTTCTCTGCGGTATCGCCGGCGCGCAACAGCGCCGCAAGCAGAAGACGCCGCGCGCCATCGCCCTGGTCGAGTGGCCCGCGAAGGGCAAGCCGGTCGTGGTCCCCATCGCCATCCTGGTCAACGGCCGCTACTACGACGCGGATATCTACATGGCCGATCCCGTCCCCATGGCGTTGGAGGGCGGCACCGTCTACGAGGTCCAGCAGGGTGGTGATCCCATCGGCTTCGCAACGGTCGACGGTGCGATGGACCGCGACGGCGTCTGGACCGGCATCGCCAAGTTCCAGACCAGGCAGTCCGTCCTTGCGGCCGAGCGCAAGAAAGAAAAAGACGTGCCGTCCGTCCGCCCGGACCCCGTCGAAGGTCCGCCGCGCCTGCACAAAGGAGCGCCGAAGGCCACCGAACCGCCGCCCCCGACGACGTCGCCGACCGACGAGAAAGCCGAGTCAGCTCCCGCTCCTTCCGACACGCAACCCACCGCGAAGTCCGACGACGACGGCCGTCCCACGTTGCGCAAGCCCTCCGAAGCTCCAAAAGATCAGCCCGCGCCTGCACCTGCGACGCAAGCCAAAGCTGCGCCCGCGAATCCGCCACAGGACACACAATCCGACGAGGACATGTCCGGTCGCCCCCGTCTGCGCCGTGGCAAGCCCGTGCAGACGAACATCGAATCCGCGCCTGCACCCGTTTTCGCGCGTACCTCGACCACTTCGTCCACGGCGCGCAACCGCGATGCCCAGACCGCCGCGCCCGTTCGGATTCTGCCCGCGATCTCCGACGCTACCCCCACCGAATCGCGTCCCTTTGTGATGCCCGGCAGCGAGACTCTCCGTGACCAAACCAAGTCCGGCATGACCGAACTCGCCCGCGCCGCGCTCGACAAGTTCGCTGCCTCGCACGGTGGAGTGCATGTTGGACCGCTGGAGAAAGTGGACATTCGCGCCTTCGATCTCACGCTCACCAACCAGGCGACTGTCGTCCTCACCGCCGCCGCGCACGTTGCGCCACCTGCAAGCGCCCCGGTTCGCCGCGCGGCGTCGCAGCGCCAGCCCGCGTCGCCGCCGCCATCGCCTGCGGATTCCGATCTCACCTACTGGGTAACGATTGTCGCGCGCGAGAACTACAACGGTGACATGCGCCAACTCGCCGCCTGGACCACCGACAGTAAGCATCTCGACGCTTACCCTCGGATGGAACTGATCGACGCCATCGACGCGGACGGCGATGGCCGCGGCGAACTACTCTTCCGCGCCGTTAACGACCTTGGGCGCAACTTCATCATCAGCCGCGTCACCGCCGACCAGGTCGTCCCGGTCTACGACAGCGGCGCCCTCCAGCGCTGAAGCAGCGCGAGGCGTCTGGTAGCATCTCTGCATCGAGAATGTAGTTTAGAACTGGTAACTAGCAACTGCTTTATGAGATCCAAGCACATCGGCATCGTCGCCTGCAGCGCCGAAGGCGCCGCGCTCTGCTATACCACGGTGTGCGTCGAAGGCGCCGGCAGGATGGGCCGCCACGACCATCCCGAGGTCAGCATGCACACCCACTCGCTGGCTCGTTACATGAATTACATCTATGCCGGGAACTGGGAGGGCGTCGCCGACCTGATGCTATCGTCGGCGAAGATCCTGCAACGCACTGGCGCGGACTTCCTCATCTGTCCCGACAACACCATCCACCACGTCCTGCCGCTCGTCCGTCCAAAATCGCCTCTGCCCTGGCTGCACATCGCCGAGGAGGTTGCCGCCGAGGCCGTTCGCCGCGGCTTCACCAAGATCGGTATCTTGGGCACGCGTTACCTCGTCAGCAGTGACGTCTATCCGGAAAAACTCACGGAACGCGGCATCGCCTACGAACGCCCCAGTGAGCCTCAGCGCGAGCAGATCAACCGCATCATCTTCGACGAACTGGTGTACGGGAATTTCCAACCTGCATCGCTCAGCTACTTCCAGCAAGTCATCGAAGGACTCAAGCGGTCCGGTTGCGACGCCGTCGTCCTTGGCTGCACTGAGATCCCCTTGCTCGTGAACGATTCCAACTCTCCGCTCCCGACGCTCGATTCCACCCGGCTCCTCGCCCGTGCCGCCTTGCGCCATGCCTTGGCGGAAACTGCTCCGCAACCCATTTAGGCTTAGCCAGACTCCGCTTTCGCGAGGAGTGATCAGCGTTCAGTACTCAGTAATCGGAAGGCCCGACCTATGCTCTCGAATTGCCGCGCTTCATGGTTCCACGTCCTGATCACTGAACACTGATCACTGACGACTCGTCACGAGACTGTATTTCACGCCACGTGACCCGCATCACACACCGATGTTCATCCCTTGTTCCTGCCGTTCGCGATTGTTAACCTTTTCGATTGGGTCGCGCACTTCGTATCTTGTATCCGGACTTTCGGAATACGAAAACGGAATACGCTTCTCAACTGACAACTGACAACTGACAACTGACAACTAGCAACTGACAACTGCAGTCATGCGCAGAGTTCCTTTCTCCGATTCGCTTCGCATCATCGCCCGCGGCTCCCGCAACTGGCCTATAGGTCGGCCGATCGTCGTCTCCTTCGAGGTCACCGACGCCTGCTCCTGTTACTGCAAACATTGCGACCACGGCGGCCCGCGCGACACGTCGCGCCAGCTCCAGCCCGCCGATTACCGCCGCTACATGCAGAAGCTGCGGCCATGCGTCGTCCAGGTCTCCGGCGGCGAGCCGCTGCTTCGCACCGACGTCGTCGAGATCGTCCGCAACATCAAGAACGGCGACTCTGTCCCCTACACCATCCTCATCTCCAACTGGACGCACATGACGGAAGAGAAATACCTGGCGCTGCACCAGGCCGGTGTCGACCAGTTCTCCGTCTCGCTCGACTTCCCCGACTCGCGTCACGACGATTTCCGTAGCTACCCCGGCCTCTACGCGAACCTTCAGGACCTCGTTCCTCGGCTGGCCCGTCATGGCTTTGACGACATCGTCCTGAATTCCTGCATCACCAGCGCCAACGTCGCCGAGATCGGGCGCCTTGCCGACAAAGCTCGCCAATGGGGCGTGAACATCTGTTACAGCTCCTATTCCGCGCGCCGCACCGGCTGCCGCGACTACTCACTCACCGCGCCCGAGCAGCTCGCGCTGCTCAATGCCCAGCTGGATTCGGTCGAAGCCCGCCGAGACGCCACCAACTGGATCGTAAACGCCCCTTCGACCATCGCCGCCACTCGCCAGTTTTTCGAGAATGGCGGCATGCCCGGCTGCCGCGCCGGACACCGCTTCCTGGTCGTCACCAGCGACGGCTGGCTCCAGCCCTGCTCCATGATCTTCAAACGCTGGCATCTCGAGGACTACGCGAAGATCGCCGAAGAGTTCACCGAGTCCAACACCTGCGACGAGTGCTACGTCTCCATCCGCTCGTATCTTGACAAATCGTTCCCCAAACTGCTGTGGGAAAACGTGAGCGGATTCCTGGCGATGAAGTAAGTGGCGGAGCGACCATTCGCAGGTAACCCAACAATCGCGGCGCTAGATTCGCTGGCACCCCACCATCGCGGAGCGACTATTCGCGGGCTAATTACCAAAGCACAAGTCGCGGAGCGACGACTCGCTAGTAGTCCAGGACGAAGTCCTGGGAACAAAGGCTCCGAACCATGTCGAGTCCCGGGGGACGGGCCGGTCTAGATCAACATTGCCCATTCCGAGCACAATCAACGGTTTACAGGCAGCAACGATTACTCTCCAGAAGTGTAAGTAAGCACTTACAAACTGCTGTATACTTCCCTCATCGAAATCCGGTGAGGAGGTCTCCCCATGAAGTCTCGTGTCATCCGTGCTGCCGTGCTTTCTGCCGCCATCACCACTGTGCTCGTGACTGCCATAACTCTGTTCGCCGTGCCCAAGGTGCCCGCGCCGACGACCGTGGATCCGGTGCTGCGAACTTCGAACATGCCGCCGCCGGTCTATGAACCGGACCCTAACAAACCTTCCGCCGGACGCGTCGTTCTGCCCAGCGACGTTCGCGACAACTCCGCTGAAGTCGGCTCCCAAACCCCTGATTCACTCCCCAGCGCTCGACGTCATCGCTCGACCGCCAACTCCATCGCCATCATTGCGGGTTCGGCAGGCGCCGGAGCGGCGATCGGGGGCGCTGCAAAAGGTGGCAAGGGAGCAGCCATCGGCGCTCTCGCCGGAGGCGTTGCAGGTCTGCTCTACGACCGTCTCACCACCGACCAGCAAGCGCCCCAGCAACAGCGCGTGGCTCAGCGGCGATAACTGCAATGGCTTTGGGCCTCGGGCTTTGGGCCTTAGGAAATGCGATTAGCCACGGATCTTCACGGATTCGCACGGATCAATACGGATATCTTTGTCGATCCGTGTTCATCTGCGGAAATCCGTGGTTAATCTTTATGTGGTACTCCGAGTTTCGTAAAGCCCAATACCTACTGCCCAAAGCCCGCTTTTAAGCAATCGCCGCCATCTGCCCGAGCAAATCCCCGATCTTCTCGATTGTCACATCCGGCTTGGGATATTTCTTCAGCACTTCTGCATCGTGGGCGTAGTGTCCCTGCCGCGGAAACACGGTCGTCACCTTGTCCTTCCAGATCTTCTTCACCGCATCGAGCAGCCGCACCTTGTCATCGATGAACACGTAGTGGTCCGCAGGATACCGCTCCGCGACATCGTCCAGCTCGTGCTCTTTGTGTACATACACCAGCACGTGCCCATTCACCGCCCCGTACAGCCCGGAGCGCTTGATCTTGTGCGGCTGGAAAACCACATCGCCATCCGACAGGATCACCGCCTTGCCCTGCTGGTTTGCCGCCGCGAGCGCGTCAAATGCCTGGGGGAACACCCGCGTCGGGAACGGATAATTGATCAGGAAGTCCGATACGGCGAGCACCTTCATCGACCGCGGATACTCCTCACGATACTTCTGCAGCGCCCCGAGATAATCCGCATACCCGACCAGGTTTCGCATCGCCTCGAAGATCGCCCAGTACCGGGCGCACCCCTCCTCGCCGACGACGCGCGTCAGGTATTCGCGCAGGTCGCCCGCGACCGCATCGTTGTCGAGTAGCGTGTTGTCGACGTCGAAGAGGAAAACAGTGTTCTTTTCCATAATCGAATCGTATCGCAGTTTGTAGCGCTGGCCTCCGACCGGCAGTTCCGCTGGCTTCCACCGGCTACGCACAAACTGAAACTCTAAACCTGGCCTCTGAGGATTGCCGCCGCGCTCGGTTCCCGCGCCGCGCGTGCGCCACTCTCGCTTTCCGGGACGCTATCGCCCTCTCCCGGCGCCAGGAAGAGGTTTTCCTGCAACCCGTGCTGCTTGGTGTACAGCTCGTAATAGCGTCCTCCGGCGGCGAGCAATTCGGGATGCGTTCCGCGCTCCACGATCCTGCCCTCTTCCACGACCAGGATCTGGTCGGCCCTGCGGATCGTCGACAGCCGGTGCGCGATGACGAATGTCGTCCGCCCGCGCATCAGGTAATTCAATCCTTCCTGGATCATCTGCTCCGATTCCGAATCCAGGCTCGATGTCGCTTCGTCCAGGATTAGGATCCGCGGGTCTGCCAGGATCGCGCGCGCGATCGAGATGCGCTGCCGCTGCCCGCCCGATAGCTTTACTCCGCGCTCGCCCACCACGGTGTCGTACTTCTGCTCGAACCGTTCGGCGAACTCATCGACGCGGGCGATCTTGCACGCGCGCAGCACCTCGTCGCGAGTGGAATCCGGCCGCGAGAAGGCGACGTTCTCATAGATCGTCCCGTCGAACAGGAACGAATCCTGCAACACGACACCAAGCTTCGTACGGAATGAGTCCAGCCGCACCGTGGACAAGTCGATTCCATCCACGTACACGGCGCCTGCGTTCGGATTGTGGAACGCGCTCACCAGCCCGATGATCGTGCTCTTACCCGAGCCCGACGACCCCACCAGCGCGGTCACCGTCCCCGCCCGGGCGCCGAAGCTGATTCCGTGCAGTACTTGCCGGCCGACGTCGTACGAGAACTCCACGTTCTCAAACCGCACATCGCCCACGATCTCCGGCAGCGTGACCGTGCGCCGAGGGTCTTCATCTTCCGGCTTCTCGTTCAGGATCTCTCGCGTCCGGTCAAGTCCCGCGATTGCTTCGGTGAGCTGCGTGCCGACGTTCGTCGCCTGCACCACCGGTGCGATAAGGAATGCCATGAACATCGTGTAGCTGAAGAATCCGCCGGTTGTGAGCTTGCCGGCCAGGATCTGCCGCGCGCCAACGAACATCACCACCGACCCGACCATCCCCAGCAGCACGCTCGTCGAAAGCGACATCAGCGATGTGGCGGTCAGCGTCTTGAGTACGTTATCGAGCAAGCGCTGCACGCCCTTGGCGAACACTTTCTGCTCGCGCTCTTCTGCGTGATAGCCCTTTACCACGCGCACGCCGCCCAACGATTCGGTCAGGCGTCCGTACACTTCGGCATTGATCTTGCCGCGCTCGCGGAAGATCGGCCGAATCGTCTTGAACACTTTCGAAAGCACCAGCACGATGGCGAGCATGAACCCGAGGCCGATCACGGTCATCAGCGGGCTGATCTTCATCATCACGAAGAACGCGATCACCCCCGTCAGCAGCCCGCCGGCGAAATCCACGATCCCGGTCCCGACCAGGTTCCGCACGCCTTCCACATCGGTCATGATCCGCGACACGAGAATGCCGCTCTTGTTCGCGTCGAAATACGAGACCGGCAGCCGGCTGACGTGTGCGAACACCTTCAGCCGCAGTTCGGTGATCAGCCGCTGCGCCGCCTTCGAGAGCGTCTGTGTCAGTGTGAACGACGTGATGCCCTGGATAACGGTGGCCAGCAGTACGGCGCCCACCAGCGGTTTCAGCAGCTCCGTCTGGTGCTTATTGATGACGTTATCGATCAGGTATTTGGTCGAACCTGGCAGCACCAGCGAGCAGACGCGGTTGATCGCCATCAGCCCGAAGCCGGATACGAGCAGTTTCTTGCGCGACGAGACCAGCGCCCACACCTCGGGCAGTGCCTTGCCGATGGGACGTCGTTTCCCCGGGCCGGTGACAGCCGAGATCGGGCCGTGCGCGTGAGCAGCCATTCGTAACTAGATTGCTAAGACCGGACGAAAGTCACACAATTTGCTTCAAATCGTTGTTGCATCGCGTCTTTCGTGTGCACATCGTGTCCATCGTGTGAACGCTTTGTCTTGAACGCCCTCAATACTGTACGGCTCCCTCGGTACATTCTCGTAACCCGTCTAGGGCTCCCCTCCGATTGGCCTTAACCCATCCAGCGTCTACTCTCCCCCTGCGCCCACCGGAGGATTATGCAAAAACGCTGGTTGCTCGCGCTGGTGTGCGTAACACTCTCATCCCTGATCGCCTGCGGCGGGGGCTCATCTCTCACGACGTCGGCCTCTGCTCCCGCAATAACTCTCCCGGTCGGAACATCCTCGAACTCCACCACAGCCGGCACTGGTGCGACCGGCAATACTTCTCCTTCGGGCACCGGCACGTCCGGCACGGGTACCACGACCGCCTCCGGCACTGGGACGACGAGCGGAACCGGTTCATCCACGGGAACGACCACGGGTTCGACGGGCACAACCAGCACTGGCTCGACCGGCACTACGTCCACTGGCTCCGCCGGGACTGGCACAACCAGTACCGGTTCGACGTCAACCGGCACTACGTCCACTGGCTCTACCGGGACGGGCACAACCGGCACCGGTTCGACGTCAACCGGCACTACGTCCACTGGCTCTACCGGGACAGCCTCAACCGGCTCTACGACCTCGTCGCTTCTTCCCGCAATCCCGTCTACCGCGACCGTATTCGACGCCATCCAGAACACGACCACTGCGTGGTCCGATTGCAGCGACTGTGCCGGCGGGGCCGTCACCTCCTCTTACTCCACCACCCCGTTCCTCGCGACGCCCTCTCTGAGCGGTAGCAGCCGCCAGTTCTTCATCGGAGGCCCGGCCTGGGCCAGCGCGCTCTGGATCCATAAGTTCGGTGCGCAGAACGCCGCTTCGCACTTCTTATGGGATTTCTATGTTTATTTCGACGTCGCGTCCGCCGCCGGCGTCTGGTCCGCCGAGTACGACTTTTGGCAATCGGTCGGCGGGCAGGAGCACATGATGGGCACCCAGTGCGTCTTCGGCACCAACGAATGGGACGTCTGGGACAGCGCCAACAACAAGTGGGTCAACACCGGCGTCGCCTGCCCGCGCTTTTCCGGCGACTCTTGGCACCACATTCAGTGGGATGTCCAGCGCATCTCGGCCACGCAATACCGTTTCAACACACTATTTGTCGACGACCAGCCGTTCCCCATCAACCGCGCCTTTGACGCCAACGCCACCTCCTGGTCCGACGACATGGGCGTCCAATGGCAACTCGACCAGAATGGTTCCGGCGCCACTCTCAGCGAGTGGGTCGACCGCGTCAAGTTGACGATCTGGTAGCGGGTGGCCGACGGTTAGCTACTCCGTTGCGCGGCGTTCCGAGCTGTAACTAAATCGATTTTCTTTTGTCCACCCGTTCGTCTACAATGCGCGGTCACCCCGGAGGGCCCAGTGACTCAGGAACGCCGCGCGTTCACGCGTTGGCCAGTTGCGCTGAAATGACACTGTTACGGAAAGCAGGGAAGTTCGCCCTGCCTGATCAGCGAAATTAGTGAAGCGGGTATGAGCTTCGTAACCGGCATGAATGCCCAAGTTGGCGAAGAACTTACCGTCGCGTGGCGCCTCGAAGATGACGAAGCACCTTTTCAAGTGCTGTGCCGCGTACGCCACACCGACACAACGCAGACCGGCGTCGAATTCCTCAACCTCACCACCGCCGACCGCGTGCGCCTCTCGACACATATCGCCCGGCGCTCCCGATCGCCAAGTCCAGGTAGCGTCCCCCCGGCACGTACACCTTCGTAGCGTAGGCGTCTCGCCAGCACGTGCGTGCGCATGTCGCGCGCGCCGGCTCGAAGTTGCCGCATTTCCGGCACACAGCCTGCGTAAACAAGCCACTGATGACTAGCGACTAACGACTGATGACCGGCGACTCTTACCCGATGATGTCCACGTCGGTCGTGATCTCGTGTTTGACAGATTCGTTGATGGTGGCGAGGTCGCGGTCGCGGGTCTGCTGATAGGTGTACCAGATCCGGTGGATGACCGTGACGTTGCCGATGACGGCGATGACCCACAGCACTGGTGCCATGTGGTTGAACAGCCCACCGATGATCACCAGCACGATCCGTTCAGGGCGTTCCATGAATCCGACTTTGCACTTGGGAATCAGCACCTCGGCCCGAGCCCGGGTGTAGCTGATCATGACGGAAGTCACCATCACCAACGCGGTGAGCACGATGTAAAAAAAGCGGTTGGCGCGGGCGTAATAGACGAGCAGCCCGAAATAGAGCGCGACGTCCGAGTAGCGGTCGATGACCGAATCGAAGAAGCCGCCGAACTCGGTGACCTGACCGGTGGCTCGGGCGACGCGGCCGTCCACCATGTCGAAAACGCCGGCGCCGATGATGGTGATCGCAGCCCAGAAGAAAAGGGAGCGTTGGTTGTCGGCATTGGCGTACCCGAACAGCACCGCGGCGCCGATGTTGATGAGCAGGCCGATGAAGGTCAGGTAGTTGGGATTAATGCGGGTCAGCGCAAGCCCGTGAACGATGCTGTAGAGCAACGTTTTGGAGCCGCGCCCGACTGCACTCGTCCAGGTCATTGCGTCGCTTCGCCCCCGTCTTCCTCGTGGATGGTTGTGAGCTTCAGAATGTCCATGTCCCGCTTGCCCGTGGGCGTGACGACCGTGACGCTCTCGCCTTCCTTCTTGCCCATGAGCGCCCGTCCGATGGGAGAACTGGTCGAGATCATGCCCTTGGAGATGTCGGACTCCTCGCTGGTCACCAGCTTGTACTCGAGTTCCTCGTCCTTCGAGGAGTCGTAAACCTTGACCGTCGAGCCGAGCGAGACCCGGTCCCGCGGGATGTTGTTCATGTTGACCAGCGAGAGGTCGCCCATGCGCTTTTTGAGCTGCCCCAGGCGCGCGCGGACGATCTCCTGACGCTGCTTGGCCATGTGGTACTCGGCATTCTCGCTCAGGTCGCCCAATGCAATGGCGCGCTTCAGTTCTTTTGGGAGTTCGTGGTTGAGCTCGTGCTCGAGGGCGGCAATCTCGTCGGAAAGTTTCTTTTTGATTTGTTCTGTCATGCGATATCGGGCCGGTTACGGGCGTCCTTCGTCCCGGCCCGCATTGGATGCGGGTTGCAGGACAGCGGTCTTGCAGGAGGGTCCGCGGAGGAACCTGCACCGCGGCTCGGCCGGCTTCCCGCGATTATAAATCAGGCACCACGGCCAAGGCACAAGCCATGAGGCACCGGGCAGACCGAGGGAGTTGCCGGCAGGGATTGCGCCCGCTCGCGCCCCTTGTGCCTCACACGTCAAGATGTGCCGGAATCAGACGCGGGAAGGCCCGTACGGAAGCGCTCTCCAGCCCTATGTCATTGTAAAACCTGATTCTGCGCGGGTTTACAATGGCCGAATCGAGTTAACCCGCTAAAAATGCGGACTAAGTTGACCTCCCCACCTTTTTCGAGTACGATGGTTTTGTTCCCCCAGCTCGTGACACCTACCCTCTACCAGGTGCCCTTCAAATGAGTATTGTCAGCGGAACGTTCTCCATCGGCGACAAGGTTGTTTATCCCAACCACGGCGTCGGCATCATCGAACAGATCAGCAGCCGCACCATCGGACCCAACGTCGAGCGGTTCTACATGCTGAAAATCAAGGCCAGCAACCTGAAGGTGAGCGTCCCCTTCAATAACGTTGCCAGCGTGGGGCTGCGGCGGGTCGTCAAGAACCAGGAAGTCCAGAAGATTGTGGATTTTCTGACCGACGGCGCCTGCGAAAACCATGCCGACTGGAAGTACCGCTTCAAGGAGAATTCCGAGAAGATGCGTACCGGGTCGTTGCTGGAAGTGGCGATCGTCCTCAAAGGGCTGCTCCTGCTCGCCCAGACCAAGCCGCTCTCGTTCCGCGAAAAGAAGATGCTCGAGCGCGCCCGTTACCTGCTCGTCAGCGAGCTGGCGATGGCCAAGAATTGCGAAGAAGTCGTCATCGAGCAGATGCTCTCAAAGGCGTTATCGAAATCGAAGCTGCGGTTCCCCGAAGCCTCCATCGGCGAAGCTTGAGTTTTTGTCCAGCTAGTCACCTCCCAAAACGCGCGGCCTTCGGGTCGCGCGTTCTGTTTTCGGTACTCGGTACTCGGACTGCCACAACTCCCAACCTTCGTCGCGAATCCAAGCACACATGGCCGGCTACATCCACATCTTTCGCAACGAGGTTGCGACCGGAACCTACGGCAGTTCGGCGCCCGAATACCAGCTCACCTATTCCAATGGAAAGACCTCGTGGGCGGGAACGTTCAATGAAGCTGGTCTCGAGGAATTCCTCGCAACCCAACTCGGACTTGCGCCCGAGAACGTCTCGGAAGCTATCACTCGTGCGCGCTTGCAGGGGAACGTGACGATCGCCGATGTCCATGCGCCGGAAAGTGAACTCGCCGCGATGGGACTGAGCCAGATGCCAAGCGAGATTTAGTGGGTTGGTGATTGGGTCATTGAAATCGCCAAATCACCAACTCACCCAATCACCAACTCACCCAATCACCACCAAATAATTCATTCCCCCAGCCATGCGCCGTAGCCGCGCATGGATTCGATGTGGTCAAAGACGATCTTCAGTGCAGCAGTCACAGGCACGGCCAGCACCAGGCCCATCCCACCCCACAGCCAGCCCCATACGAGCAGTGAAACCGTCACCGCAAGCGGATTCAGCTGCAGCCGGCTCCCGAGGAACTTCGGATAGAGGACGTTGAGAGCGAACAGGTGCAGCCCCAGCACCGTCGACACCACGGCAATGATCGTCGTCGAGTGCAGAACGCCGACCCCGCCGACCAGCGGAGGCACCACCGCGAGCACGACGCCCAAGTAGGGCACCAGGCTGAGAAATCCGCTGATGAAGCCGATGAAATAGAAGTACGGTAACCCGATGATGCCAAACACCACGGTGCTCGTCGCCCCGATAAACAGCCCCACCAGCACATTGCCGACGATGAAGCTGCGGATCATCGACGAGATAAGGCCAAGTGTCACATAGGCAGTATTGCGGTTCTTCATGCGGAAGAGCATCACGGTGGCGGAGCGCACGTGGTCCTGCCAGCTCAGCATGAAGTAAGTCAGGAACGGGATGAACGAACCGATGAACGCGATCTCGGCCACGCCTCCGAGGCCGCTCGTGAGTGTGTCGGTCCAGTTATGCGGCTGCTCGACGCGGACCGTCGGGGTCTTTTTCTCGTTCTCGTCCGCGGGCAGCACGTTTTCGGTGGTTTTCTGGAACTGTTGCGCCTGGTGGCGGACTTTTCCCAGCACCTCGCGGATCTTTCCCGAGTACATCGGCAAGGCCTCCGAGAAGCTCACGGCCTTGTTGTAGCTCACCTGCGCGAGCATATAAACCGCGCCGACGAAGAGCAGCAGCGTCACTGCCGACGCCAGCGCCCGCGGCAGCCGCAGTTTCTGGAACAGCTCGACAATGGGCGCAAGAATGAATGACAGCAGGATAGAGATGAGCAGAACGATGATCGGCAGCTTCGCTACGTAGGCCACGGCCAGAACCGCGATAGCCGCTATGACGACCGTCGCGGTCGACGCGGCGCGAATATGGCGGTGCAGGTCTTCGGCGTCGACCATCGCCTGCGGGATGGCAAACGCGCCGCTGAGCAGGTCCTCGCGTTGATCTTCCTGGTCCTGGTTGGGCGCCATGGGCTCTCTTCGGGTTCAGGTGCTGTTGCCGCCTATAATACGCGCTGTGTCAGCAGATGCGGAACACAAGCGCGTTCTGGCGTTGGATGTCGGGAACCACCGCATCGGCATGGCTGTCTCGGATGAACTGCGAGTTCTGGCGCGTGGCCTGGAGACTCTGCAACGGAAGAGCAAGCGCCTGGATCTGGACAAGATTGGCTCAGTCATTGAGGAGTACGGCATCGTCGGCATCGTCGTCGGACATCCCGTCCGCCTGGGTGGAGAAGCAAGCGCGCAGACGAACAGAGTGGTTGCCTTTGCCGACGAACTTCGCGCTCGGTTCAACTTGCCGGTGACACTCTGGGATGAGCGGTTGACGTCGGTAGAGGCGGAAGCCGCGCTGGGGCCGAAGCGCTCGGCGAAGCAACACATCCAGCAGCGCAAGTCGGGCGCCGTCGACCGGATGGCCGCCGTCATGATCCTGCAGAGCTACCTCGATCAAGCCAAAGGTTAGCCGACCCGGGCCGACGTCATTCTTAACAACTTTTTTATGACTTTTTATGGATTCTTTGTACGCGAAGAACATCGAAGGCCGTAAACAAAATAAGCTATGCAGTTCCGAATGAGTCGCCGACCCTATACATTGAGCGCCGGAATCCCTCCCTTGCGGCCGTACCCACAAGCATGACGGCCAGCAACAAGACGGTTATCTCCCCACGGCGCCAGATCCCCGTTTTCGTCGCCACGACGGTAATGCTGAGCTTCATCTCCTTCTGGCGCGCGGCGGCCATCGTACTCTCCGACCTCGCGTCCTCCGCCTATTACGTCGGCGGCGACACCGAGAACGTCATCGGCAAGAGCGCGCCCTGGTTCATCCTGGCCGTGATGCTGTTCAGCTACGCGGTTCGCGCGCTGTATATCGAATCCAGCGCCATGTTCGTGCGTGGCGGCGTCTATCGCGTGGTGAAAGAGGCCATGGGCGGCACGCTGGCCAAGGTCTCGGTCTCGGCGCTGCTGTTCGATTACGTCCTCACCGGACCGATCAGCGCGACCGCCGCCGGCCAGTATGTCGTCGGTTTCGTCGAAGACGTCAGCAAGTACGTGGGCCATCCGGTCACGCTGCACGAAAACTTCTGGTCGGCCGTTTTCGCCGTTCTGGTCACGCTTTACTTCTGGTGGAAGAACACCCAGGGCATCCACGAGAGCAGCGAGAAGGCGATGCAGATCATGAAGATCACCACCGTGATGGTGGTCATCCTCATCGTCTGGTGTACGGTGACCGTCCTGCGCATGCATTACGGCATGGACCCGGTGATTGCCGCCAACCAGGGACACCTGCCTCCGTCGCCATTTCCAGCGCACATGACCCTGAACAAGGAGTCGCTCGGCTGGCTCTACGGCACTTTCGCCAGCCGCATCACCTGGATCATCTTGCTCGTGGGTTTCGGACATTCCGTGCTGGCGATGTCCGGCGAAGAGACCCTGGCCCAGGTCAACCGCGAGATCCAGAGCCCCAAGCTGAAGAACCTGGAACGCACCGGGCTGATCATTTTCATTTACAGCCTGCTCTTCACCTCGCTGGTCTCGTTCTTCGCCGTCATGATCATCCCCGACGGCGTACGCAAGGAATTCTTCGCCAACCTGATCGGCGGCATCACCATGTACCTGAGCGGACCCGAGACGATGAAGATCGCCTTCCACGGCTTCGTCGTGCTGGTGGGCGCGCTCATATTGGCGGGCGCCGTGAACACCGCGATCGTCGGCGCGAACGGCGTGCTGAACCGCGTGGCCGAAGATGGGGTGCTCACGTCGTGGTTCCAGCGTCCGCAGCGCAAGTACGGGACCACGTACCGCATCATCAACCTGATCGTCGGATTGCAGATCGCGACCATCGTCTTCAGCCGCGGCAACGTTTACGTCCTGGCCGCGCTCTACGCCTTCGGTGTGATCTGGAGCTTCGCCATGAAGTCATTGGCGGTGCTGGTGCTGCGCTACACCGAACCGGAGCACCGCGAGTGGAAGGTGCCGGGCAACATCCACATCGGCAAGACGGAGATACCGCTCGGGCTCGGCATCATCTCGCTGGTCCTGTTCGGGACGGCTGTGGTGAACCTGTTCACCAAGCCCGATGCGACCGTGGCCGGGATCAGCTTCAGCGTTGTTTTCTTCGCCGTCTTCGCCATCTCCGAGCACTACACGCGCAAAGCCCGCGGCGCTCAGCACGAAAACGTCGAGCAATTCCGTGTCGACGAGCGCGAACACCTGGACCAGACGGCGCTCGCCGTTCGACCCGGAAATGTGCTGGTCGCGGTGCGCGATCCGCGCGCGCTTCATTATCTCCGCGACACGCTGGAACACACCGACACGCCGAAGCAGGACGTTGTGGTCATGACCGCGCGACTCTACACCCGCGAGCATACGTTCAGCGGAAGCCGCGTCCTGGAAGCGCGCGAGGTCTTCGACGACTACGAACAGGAGTTGTTCACACGCGTCGTCGCTGTCGCCGAGAAGGTCGGGAAACCGGTCTCCTTGCTGGTAGTCCCTGCAGCCGACGTGTTCGATGCCATCGTCGCCACGGCACAGCAACTGAATTCGAGCAAGATCGTTTCCGGTCTATCGAACAAACTGACGGCCGACGAACAAGGCAAGCTCACCGGAGATGCCTGGGAGCGCCTGCCCGAACCGCGTCCCCAATTGGAGTTGCAGGTCGTTGCCCCCGATGGCAGCGCGCGCACTTACGTGCTCGGGCCGCACACGCCGCATCTCCGCCCGGAAGACACTCGCCTCATCCACGATCTTTGGCGGGAGATCACCGAGGATCCTGACTTCCGCAACCTGCACCACTACGACGTCGTGAGCCTGGCGGTCCAGGAGTTGCGTCAGGACCTGCGTGGCCCTCGCCGCAAGGAACTGCTGGCGCTGCTGAAGGACGAGTTGCGGAAAAGGAACGCGTAACGCAGGCGTCTCGCCTGCCACTCGGACGCGTGCTGTCATCCGCACTTGCTGACCACTGATCACTGATCACTGATCACTGACCACCATCACTTATACTCAGGACTTATGCTACGAGTCCGATTCGCGCCGTCGCCCACCGGCTTTCTGCACGTGGGCAGCGCGCGCACCTTCATCTTCAACTGGCTCTTCGCCCGCCGTAACAACGGCACCATGATCCTGCGCCTCGACGACACCGACCTCGAGCGCAACACCGACGCCTCCGTCAACTCCATCTTCGAAGGCCTCAAGTGGCTTGGCCTCGGCTGGGACGAGTACTACCGCCAGTCTGAGCGCCTCGATCTACACCGCCGGATAGCCGGCGCCATCTTCGACCGGGGTCTTGCCTATCGCGACTTCTCGCAGAAGCGGGAAGACGCCGAGGACACGAAGCCGCAGGGCGCTGCTGTCTATTTCAACAACGAAATGCGCAACCTCTCGCGCGAAGAAAGCGACCGCCGCGCTGCCGCCGGTGAGCCCTTCGCGCTGCGTTACAAGGTTCCGCGCGACGTCGAACGCCAGATCGTCCTCAAAGACGCGGTGTACGGCGAGCAGACCAAGTCCACGAACGACATCGAGGACTTCGCGCTCCTCCGCTCCGACGGCATGCCGACCTATCACCTGGCATCCTGCGCCGACGACATCGACCTGCGCATCTCGCATATCATCCGCGGCCAGGACCACGTCTCCAACACCTTCAAGCACATCCTCATCTTCGAAGGCGCCGGCGCGCAGCCGCCGCAGTTCGCCCATTTGCCGCTGCTGGTCGCGCCCGACGGGACCAAGCTCTCCAAGCGCAAGCACGGCCCAGTCGTCAGCGTCACGACGTATCGCGACGCCGGCTTCCTGCCCGAGGCGTTCATCAACTTCCTCTGCCTGCTCGGCTGGTCTCCCAAAGATGATCGCCAGTTCATGACGCTCGACGAGTTGAAGAACTCGTTCTCGCTCGAAGGCGTGAACCGCGCCAACGCCGTCATCAACTTCACGGAAGAGAACCCGTTCGACGACAAGGTCGTGTGGCTGAACGCCGAGCACATCCGCGCCCTGCCAGTACCGGAGTTGAGCGCGCGCCTGCTGCCCATCGTCCGCGAGCACGGTTGGGAGTGTTCGGAAGAAAAGATGCTGAAGATCACGCCGCTCATCCGCGAGCGCATCAAGCTGCTGCGCGACGTGCTCACCGTCGCCGACTTCTTCTTCCTCGACGAACTCCCGCCCTATCCCGTCGAAGAACTCATCCCACAGAAGGGCGACCTCGCGATGGCGAAGCGGGCGCTGGAGAAAGCACGCGAAGTCCTGCCCGGAGTGGAGTTCAAGCACGATCCGCTGGACCAGGCGTTGCGCGCCGCCGCCCATGAGTTAGGCTTGAAAGCAGGCCAGATGTTCCAACCCATCCGCGTAGCCGTCTGCGGCCGGAAGAACGCGCCTCCACTGTTCGAGACCATGGAAGTGCTGGGGAAAGAAGTTTGCCTGAAGAGAATCGAGCAGGGGCTCGCGAGAGTATGAGTCCGATGTTTACCTTTGGGTAACATCTTGGGTAACCCCACCCCCCTCCCCCTCTCTGCCCAGCACAGTTAATCTAAGTCGCTGTTGGATAGGGAGTTGGCTTCCGTTTCCTACCTAATGGGTAACCCAGGGTAACCCAAGGATACTTGGGACGGCCCCCCCTCCCCCGTTATCCCAGAGTCCCACAGAAAAGCCGCGAAAAACGAAGAAATCCCAAGAGCAGTTCCAACGAAAGCGTTTTCGCGTCCGAAAATTACTGAAGCGTAAACATCTCGACTTGGAGACCGAGAGGTCGATTTGTTCTCAAAGAACGAAACCCACCGAGCGCAGAAGCGCAGGTGGGCGGCCACTAGGGGCATCGAGGACACCACAACGGCGTCCTCACACAAAATGCTAACAGGTGGGGTAAGCGGTGCAAGAGAAAACGTCGTTGGACCAAGAATAAAATGGCGTGGCATTCCCGAATTGAAACGAAACAAGAACGGCATCCACAGATGTACCGACGTCATGCTCTCTGAATAAGAATTTCTTGTCGCCCCTGAAGGGGCTCGGAAAATGAAAGCGACCGCTGATCCACGGCTTACGCCGTGGGCTAAAATGTGCCGCCGGCTATGCCGCTGACGGATCGCGGAAAGTCGTGGCACGGCTAAACCAACATGGGTGTTCAAACGCTACACGGATGAAGCGAAGCGAACGATCTACTTTGCCCGATTTGAAGCAGTTCATCGGCGAAGCGACGTCATAACCGCTGCAGATTTGCTGGTTGGGCTGACTTGGAAGAGGGAACCCGGGCCGATCACATCGCCAATCTGAAATCCCGCGCCATTGATCTACGATGTCGTGTTGGTATTCCGCTCAGACCAAGCTCAGCCATCCCATACGACAGTCAAACGTACCTCTCGCTGGACGTTGATTCGAAAAAAATCCTCGCATACGCTACGGTCGAGGCAGATCGCAGGGCGGACTACTGGATTGATTCCGATCACCTGCTGCGAGCGATGTTGCGGTTCGAGAACCCAGCCAGACGAGCCCTAGAGCAATTCGGAGTAAAGCTTTCTGAGTTGCGCGCGAGGTCACGAGAGACAAGGCGAGAACTGCCGCAACCGCCAGTTCCATTGCTGAGGCTGGCGGAGTATTGGTTCATTCACTTCGGTCTCATCCTGGCGCTTGTTGCGGTAGCCATCATTGGTGTCGCTCACTCGTTTGTGAACAACTGGGGATCGCCATGGTCGCGGTAGGCGCCATCAGCCCTTCAGCGGCTAAAGCCAAGGTTGGCGTGACCGGCGGGACGCCGATGTCCCGAGTGGCAGGCGAGACGCCTGCGTTACTCGTGGCGGAGGGCGACCAGGGGCTGGACGCGCGCCGCGCGAATGGCTGGAAGCAGCGATGCGATCACAGAGATCGCGCAGAGCAGCAACGCGACGGCGAAGTAGGTCAGCGGGTCTCCTGGACCAACGCCGAGCAACTGCGCACGCAGGAAGGGCGTTAGGGCCGCTGCCATTGCGCCGCCGATCAGCAGTCCCACGGCCGTCATGAGCAAGGCCTGCCGCAACACCTGGCGGAAGATGCGCCGCGGAGGCGCTCCCAGCGCCATGCGTATGCCGATCTCGTGCGTGCGCTGCCGCGTGGTGTAGGCCACAACCGCATACAGGCCCACGCCCGCAAGTGCCAGCGACAGCAATCCGAAGGCGCCGGCAAACGCGCCGCCGATACGCTGGAAGGTGCTGCTGGTGCGAACCTGCTCGCGCAGGGTAAAGACGTCGAAGACCGGCAAGTCGGCGTCGAGTTCGTGGATGGCCTGCTCGACGGCAGGGGTAATCGAACTCACGTCGCCGGCGGCGCGAACCAGAAGGACCGTATCGTTGTCGAAGTCCTGCAGAAGAGGAACGTAGATAAAGGGTTCAGGCGGCTCGTCGAGGCGGCGGTAACGCGCCGTTTCCGCCACGCCGACGACGGTCCGCCAGGTGCTCCACACCTCGATCCGTTTTCCGATGGGGTCGGCACCCTTCCAGAAGCGGTCGACAAAGGCCCGATTGACGACCGCGACCGGCTGCGAGCGCTGGACATCCTGTTCCGTAATGTCGCGCCCTGCGATCACCGGATTGCGTAAGGTGTGCAGGTAGTCCGGGCCCACGTTCGCGATCCGGATCTCCATGGACTCACGCTGCTGCGGGACGTAGCCATCGACGTTCACGTTGGTTGTGCGGCGCGAGAAGCCGAGAGGCAGCCAATTGGTCAAAGTCGCCGCTTCGACTCCCGGCAGGCTCCTGACCTTGGCCAGCAAAGCCTTATCAAAGGCCATGCCGGACGCCTCGGAATATCCGTTGGGTTTCAGGTCGTACGCGGCCATCAGCACGTTGTGCGGGTCGAAGCCGGGGTCCGCGCGCTGGGCATTGCGGACGCTGCGCGCGAAAAGGCCGGCACAGACGAGCAGCAGTAATGACAATGATATCTGCGCGACCACGAGCGAGGAAGACAGGCGCGAATGCAGCGCTCCTCCCGCCAGCGTGCCCGCCTCCTCCTTGATCGCCTGCACCGGATCGACGCGCGATATGCGGAATGCGGGAACAACGCCGGCGCAGACGCTCGCCAGCGCTGATATCAGAAACGTCGCCGCGACAACCGTACCGTCCACGCCGACCTGCAGTCCGATAGCAACATCACGCGAAGACGGTATGAATCGGCCGAGCAAACCTCCGCTCCAAAACGTGAGAGCCACGGCGAGGAGGGCCGCCGCGAACGCGACGAGGAGGCTCTCGAGGATGGCCTGTCGCAGCATGCGCGCGCGGGAGCTGCCGATGCACAGCCGGATCGCCATCTCCTTGCGGCGCCCGATGGCTCGCACCAGCATCAGATTCGCGACGTTGGCACACGCCAGCAACAGCACCAGCGCCGACATCGCCAATAGCAGCGGCAGAAACGCGGCGAAGTAGACGTTGCCACCGAAAGGCGAGCGCCACATCGGATCGAGAACCACTTGGTTGGGACCGCGATGATCATCGGGGAACTGCTGCGCCAGGCGCTGCACGATCGCATTCGTTTCCTGTTGGGCGGTGGCGCGGTCGACACCGGGCTTGAGGCGTCCCAGGACGTTCAACCACGACGTGCCACGATCGCGGATGCGACCGCCGCCGGTGAGCACCGGATCCATCGTGACCGGCACCCACAGGTCAGAGCGCACGGCGGGCATCGCGCCCTGGAACTCGCGCGGCGTGACTCCGATGACGGTCAAGGGATGGCGGTTGATGTGGATGGTGCGACCGACGACGCCGGGATCGCTGGCAAACTGCGATTGCCATAGAGCGTAGCTGAGGACCGTCACCGCGCCCGAACCGACAGCGGATTCCTCCTGCGGGTTGAATCCGCGACCGAGGGAGAGCCGAACGCCGAGAATGTCGAAGAAATTCGCGGTGACGAACGTACCCCAGACCCGCACCGGCCTTCCGTTGCCGGTGATGCCCATCGGTTCGTGGTGAAAGCCGAGCAGGCCGGCAAAGCTGGTGGTCTGCGCGCGCAGATCAACGAAGTCGGGGGCGGAGTATGGCGGGGTGGGGCTGTCGCTGAGATCTCCGCGCGTCAACGAAACGATCTCGCCGGTGCGCTGCGCACCGGGGATGGGATTCAGCAGGGTGGCGTTGATCCAACTGAAGATCGTGCTGTTGGCGGCGATGCCGAGCGCCAGCGTCAAGACGCAGAGCAGCGTGTACCAGCGGTTCTTCACCAGGAAACGGAGGGCATAGCGGAGATCGAGAAGCAGCGTTCGCATGTGGACGCCAGAGATGGGCCCGATTTCCAGTGTGGATGGTATGAGGGAGCGTACCGCGGGCGCTGTGATGCAAATCACGGGCTGATGGGAATTGCCGACCGTACTTCAGTACTGAGCGACCGGGCGAGACGCCAGCGCTACGAAAAAGACCTCCCGCGTTCGCGGGAGGTCTTGGTTGTCCGTGGTTGAAGGAGAAATTACAGGGCCGGGGGAGGAACCGTCGGCGCAGCCGAAGGCTTCTCGGTCGAGGCCGGAGGAGGCGTCGAGGTCGCGGGCTGCTGCGACTGCGACGGCGAGCTTACCGCGGGCTGCGACTGCATGTTGTTCTGCTGTGCCTGGGGCTGCTGCGACGTCGAGCTGGCGGCGGAACCGCTGACTCCACCATTCGCCGGGGCGGCATTCGACGTCGGGGCTGCGCCGGCGTTTCCGGCCGTCAACTGCTCGAGGTCGTTCTTCAGGAGGCTGACTTCCACGCGGGCGCCACGAACGCGCTGCGTCGAACCGTCTTCGGCCTTGATAGGGGCATTGCCCATGCCGAGGACATGCACGCGGTACACAGGAACGTCGCTGTTGATGACCAGGTAGCGGCGAACGGCTTCCGCCATGCGCTGCGACTGCTCGATCGCGGCGGCGCCGCGGCCGGAGCTGAAGCCCTGGATCTCAACGATGTAGCCACGCTGGTCTTTCAGGTTGCCGGCCATCTGGTCGAGAGCGTCTTTCGCTTTCTTGCTCAGGACGGTCTGGCCCGGACGGAAGCGGATCTCGGCGTTGGTGACGGGCTTGTACTGATCGATATTGGTGACGACGTTGGAGACGGTCTCCAGACGCTGCCCGGTGGTCTGCGCCAACTGCTGCGCCTGCTGGGCGGTCTGGCCAGCTTGGACGGCGTGCTGGTCGGCTTCGTTGGCCTTCGCCATCGACTGGCGGATGCCTTCCTGGGCGCGGCTATCGACGTCCTTGAGGTCCTTGGAATTTTTCGCGGTCAGTTCGTCGAGTTCGTTGACGCGGTTGGTGACCGGACCGAGCTGGCGCTGCACGTACTTCTTGCGAGCGAAGGGGTTGATCTTGCCCCAGAAACCCTCGTGGGTTTCAAGCTTCAGCGGCTCACGATTGACCTGCTGGTCGGCGGCAGCCTGGTTGGACTGCTGCGTCGAGGATTGCGAGGTGGCCGAAGTTTGGTCCTGGGTGCTGGGGGAGTTCTGCTGGGCCAGGGCCGGAATGGACAAGGCGGCCGCCAGCGGCAGAGCGATCCAGAAACGATTCTTCATTGGAAATTCCTCCGAAAACGAGAGCCTGATCTAAGGTCGGGGCTGGCGTTGGCCGGTTTGCCCCGGCAGCGCTGCCTTGGAAGGCACGCCGCGGTTGCGCTCCACCGGAGTGATTATCACGTCGCGTGCCATAGTTGGATGTGGCCTAAATCCCTGTGGGTGTTAAAGTTGCAGGAATAGGAAAGAAGGGAGTGGTGGGTAGGAACGGCTTTGCAGCGGCAAAAAATGCCAGGATCTGGCTCAAGGCTCATGGCACATGGCTCAAGGCCTCTGTCCATGCGCCCTGAGTCCTGCGGCCTGAGCCCTGAGCCCTACGCCATGAGCCCTGAGCCCTACGCCCTGAGCCATTCGCCATGTGCCATGTGCCTTGCGCCCGCCGGGAGTCAGCTACAATCGCGGGCGTGAATCGCACGCTCTCGCTCTCACTTCTTCTCTGCCTACTTTCTTTTGGCGCTACGGCGCAGGTTCCGGCGCCATCGGCAGCACAGAAACCGACGCTTGCGTCGGACGCGATTCCCGCAGAACACCTGCGGCAATACGCGGACTTGGCCGTCGAGTGGATGCGGCAGTACCTCCAGGTGGACACGACGAACCCGCCGGGCAATGAAGACCGCGCGGTCGCCTGGTTCAAGAAGATCCTGGACCAGGAAGGCATCGAGAACCGCACGTTTGAGTTCGCTCCCGGCCGTGGAAACATCTGGGCGCGCATTCCGGCGACGAGCGCCAATAAGAAACGTCCGCTGATCCTGCTCAGTCACGAAGACGTTGTCACCAGCGATCCAACACATTGGAAGGTGCCGCCGTTCAGCGCGGAGGTGGTCGATGGCGCGATGTACGGGCGCGGCGCGCAGGACATGAAGAGCGAGGGCTTGGCGCAGCTGGTGGTCATGGTGATGCTGAAACGAGAGAAGGTTGCGCTCGACCGCGACGTGATCTTGCTGGCGACAGGCGATGAAGAAGTGGACGACCGCGGCACCGACTGGATGATCGCGAACCAGCGCGAGCTGCTGGGCAATCCCGAATACCTCATGACCGAAGGCGGCGAGAACCCGCTGGAAAACGGGCAGGTCAGGTACATCGGAATCGACGTCGCCGAGAAGTCGCCGTTCTGGATCCACGTTGTGGCGCACGGAACGCCGGGCCACGGTTCGCGCCCAATCGCCGATTCCGCTCCGAACCGCTTGGTGCGCGCGCTGGACAAGATCCTCGACTACCAAACCGAATTGAAGCTGCTGCCGGTCGCAGACGAGTTCCTGACGGCCATGGCGGCGTATGAGCCTCCCCAGCGGGCGCGGTGGTTCCGCAATCTGCGGCAGTCGTTGAAGGACCCGGAGTTCCAGAAAGAGGTCGAGCAGGACCCGTCGTTGAATTACATGCTGCGCGACACGATCTCGCTGACGATGTTGGAGGGTTCTAAGCAGACGAACGTAATCCCGGCGGAAGCGTGGGCGAACCTGGACGTGCGTCTGCTGCCCGGAGACGATCCGCAGGCATTCCTCGACGTAATGAAGAAAGTCGTAAACGATCCGAATGTTACGGTCGAGCCCTTACGCAAAGAGCAGTTCCAGCCGGCGAACGCCTCTCCCATCGACACGCCGCTGATGGCTGCGATCCGGAAGACGGCGTCAAAATACTTTCCCGGGGTGCCGGTGGTACCGCGCATGAGCAGCGGCTACACCGAGAACCAGCGCTTCCGGCAATTGGGCGTGATCAGCTACGGATACTCGCCCTACACGGCGACGCCGGAAGAGGGATCGAGCGAGCACGGTGACAACGAACGCATAAGGGTCGAGGAACTCCGGCGCGGGTTCCGCGTGCTGTACGACGTCGTGAATGAAGTGGCGGGCGCTCACTAAGGCGGCCGGAAACCCAAGTCCAGAGCAGCTTTGCACCGCGCGTAGTTCACATGACGTATCTTGACGCGATATGTCGGTGCTGACGTATCTTGTCGCACAACGAACTCGGATTCACCGCTGATTTATCTTCGCGCGCGGCGTCCGAAACTTACATCCCTGCACTTTCGGCGGGGCATCTGTAACCTTTGTTGCTTGGCAATTATTTGATGTGAAAAGAAATGGCAAGCAACAATCCCTCGTCAAGACGGAAAAATGAATATCGCGATTGTCGGTTCAGGGTACGTCGGACTCGTAGCGGCCGCGTGTTTTGCGGAGTTGGGGCACGAAGTCATCTGCGTCGATAACGACCAGCGCAAGATCGCGGCGCTGGTACGCGGCGAGGTCCCCATCCACGAGAAGTTCCTTCCGGAACTGCTCAGCCGCCATCGCGGCGAGCGGGTCCGGTTCAGTACCTCGCTGGAAGAGGCGGTGAAGGACTGTCCGGTGATCTTCATCGCGGTCGGAACCCCCGCCGGCGCCAACGGAGACTGCGATCTGTCGCAGGTGGAAGCCGTGAGCCGGAGCATCGCCGAGGCGGTCGACGGCACACCCAGGCTGGTGGTCGAGAAGAGCACCGTGCCGGTCTGCACCAGCGAATGGATCCGCAAGATCATGCGGCTGAATGGCGCGCCCGATGCGGGCTACGAGATCGCTTCGAATCCGGAGTTCCTGCGGGAAGGCACGGCGGTCACCGACTTTCTCTATCCAGATCGCATCGTGCTCGGCGCCGACACGAAGTTCGCCGCCGCTACCCTGGCCGAGATCTACGAACCACTCACGTCAGGGCGGTACCAGAAAAACAAGAACGCCGTCCCGGCGCCGGACGACGCGCGCGCGCTTCCGCGAGTGATCGTGACCGGCAGCCGCAGCGCCGAACTGATCAAGCAAGCATCGAACGCGTTCCTGGCGATGAAGATCTCGTTCATCAACGCCGTCGCGAACATCTGCGAGAGTGTGGGAGCCGACGTCGAGCAGGTGTGCGAGGGCATCGGAGCGGATTCGCGCATCGGCAGCCGCTTCCTGTCACCCGGCATCGGATACGGCGGCTCCTGCTTCCCCAAGGACCTGAAGGCATTTCGCGCCGTCGCCCGCGAATGCGGATATGACTTCCGGCTGCTCGACGAGGTCATGCGCATCAACAACGAGCAGTGCGTCCGCTTCGTACACAAGGTACGGTCCGCGCTCTGGACGCTCCGCGGCAAGCACTTGGCGGTGCTTGGCCTCGCGTTCAAAGGCGGGACCGACGACATGCGCGAGTCGCCCGCGCTCCATGTCATTCGCATGCTCAGCGATGAGGGTTGCCAGGTGACGGCGTACGACCCCGCCGCCCTGGAGAAGGCGAAAGCAGAGGTGCCGGAACGAGTTCGCCTGGCCAGCTCCGCGTACGACGCCTGTACCGATGCCGACGCGCTCCTGATCCTGACCGACTGGGAGGAGTTCGCCGAACTGGACCTTGACCGGCTCTACTCGTTGCTGCGGTACCCCATCGTGATCGACGGACGGAACCTGTACTCGCCCGAGAAGATGGCGAAGGCCGGATTCATCTATTCCAGCGTCGGCCGTCCCGACTCGGCTCCGGTGAAGACGCCATTGCGTCTGCGGCGGGCGAATAACTCGGCGGCAGCAGACTGAAAAAAGCGTATTCCGTATTTCGTATTCCGGGACGGTACACGTCACTACGGAATACGTTTGCTACCATTCGCTGAGTGGCTGAACAACTCTATTCCTCGACATACGATTCGCCGATCGGACCACTAACTCTGGTCGCGTCTGAGCGCGGACTCGTCGCGCTGGAGTTTGGGAAGAGGAAGCACCCCGAGGCGGCAGAAGATCCGAGACGATTCGCCGCGTGCCGTAAGGAACTCGAGCAGTACTTCGCAGGAAAGCGTGAGGAGTTCACGGTCCCGTTGGACATCCGTGGAACAGAGTTTCAGAAGCGCTGCTGGCACGAACTGCTGAAGATCCCGTACGGCCAGACGCGGTCCTACCGGCAGATCGCCGAAGCGGTCGGAAACCGCAATGCGGTGCGCGCCGTTGGACTGGCGAACGGCCAAAATCCGATCGCCATCATCGTGCCCTGCCACCGCGTTATCGCGTCGGACGGAACACTGTGCGGCTATGGCGGCGGGCTGGAACTCAAGGAAGAGCTGCTGAGGCTCGAAGGCGCGCGGCTGTTCTAGGTGGCAGGTGTCAGGCTTCAGGTGTCAGGTGTCAGGTCGATCCTGGAAGACGACCAGCAATAAATCGCTAAATCAAAAATGAAAACGGCCCGCATCGCTGCGGGCCGTTGTTCGTTCTGTTCCGCGTTACAGCTGCGGAGGAGGAGTAGTGGTGCTGCTGGGGGAGGTGCTAGCACCCTTCCCCATGCCGCTGACCGTGATTTTGTCGACTACCTTGCGATTGCCCGCGTACGACTGGGCGATCCGCTTGGCGGTCTGCTTGTCCTTACCGCTCGCAACGTTGCCGCTCAGTTCGATCTTACTGTCGGTCACGTTGACCATCACGTTGCTGCTGCTCAGCGTGGGTTCGTTCTTCAGGGCGTTCTCGATCTGCGACTTCATCTGGTCGGTGTCGTTCTGGCCGGCCGCTTGACCGGTGGGGGCAGCTTCATTCGCCATCCCAGAGGACGCGTTGTTGCTCGGGTTCTGGTTAGTACTGATGCCGCTCTGCCCCGTCGCCGTGGAGGGCTGGTTTGCCTTGGTGGTTCCAGGGGCGGTAGCATTCGAAGCCGCCGTGCCGGTGGACTGCTGCGACTGCTGAGCCGAGCTCACGTCCGGATTGGTGCTCGACGGTGTGGCCACCGACGAATTCGCCGAAGACGAAGAACTCGGCGATCCGGGCATGGTGCTGCTCGAAGACGGGTTCTGTCCGGCGGTGCCGGGCGCCGCGCTCGAGCTGGGCATGCTGCTGGAAGACGCCGAAGACGCCGGATTCTGCGACTCGGTGCTGGTCGCGGAGCTGGTGGTCGACTGCTGGCTCGCGCTGGCTTCGCCCGCTACGCCAGGTGTGGTCTGCGCGCTGCCGGGCGCAGCGCCGGCATTGGCCGCGATGCCGCTCTGCGAAGCTTCGCCCGCCGCGCTACCCGGGTTGCCGGTAGTCGCGCTGGCAGTGCCGCTGGCGCCGGAATTGTCCATCGAAGCCGAGGCGTTCGCGTTCACGGTCAGGTGTTCCTTGACGTTCTTCACGCCCGGGACGGACTTGGCCAGTTTCTTGGCTTCGTTCTTGTCATCTTTTTTGGGGACGGTGCCTTCCAGCGTGACGGTTCCGTTTTTCACCGTGATCTGCACGTTCTGCAGGTCGGGGTTGGAGGCGAGCTGTTCGTGGACCTGGCGGTGCAGCGACTCGTCGTCGACGCTGGCGTTCTTCGAATCTTTCTTGTTGTTGTCCGTCGACATGTCGGTCGAGGACTGGCTTTGAGTGGAGGAGGTTGAGCCCATCTGGTGAGACGAGGATTGGCTCGGGTCCGAACTGGTGCTCGAGGGTGTGTTACTGGTCTGCGCCAGTGCCACAGCTGCGGACAGCGCCAGCACGAAAAGTAACATCAATGTGCGGTTTCTCATTTTCTTTGGTTCTCCCAGTGAATCGATCTTTGCGGTGCTTGATCTCTTGCCCGCAGACGAAGCCCTTTATCGGGGCGGCAGCGCACGTCGCAGTTCACGTCATTTGCGATACACGAACCGCTTCCGATATTTATGCAGCACGCCATGCGCCAAGCAACGCCAGAACTGGTTGGGCGGCGCGGCTCTAACACCCGCAGAACCAGATGGTTACTGAGGACGTCTTAGTGCGACGGGAACGCCCGATGCCTGCGTGACTGCTATACGCCGGGGATTGGCATTTCCGTGCCGTTATTGCCCATCGCGGCTGCTGTCCTAAAGGATTAAGTACCGAGTTACTTCCGGGTAGTTGGAGGGGACCGGGATAGGCCTTACACTAAACCCATGCATATGCATTCGCCCGCGGAACCCCACTCCCATGGCGGTGGAACCTCGCGAGTGCTCCAGATCTCCCTGGTCATAACATTCGCCTACATCGTCCTGCTGGTGATCACCGGCGTGCGCGCGCACAGCCTGGCGCTGCTTTCGGAGGCTGGCCACAACGTCTCGGACTTTCTTGCCCTCCTGTTATCGCTCTTGGCGGTTTATCTGGGAGCGCGTCCGGCGAGCACGCGACGCAGTTTCGGCTACAGCCGTGCCGGGGTGCTGGCCGCGTTCGTTAACGCCATCACGCTCGTGGCGGTGGCGTTCTATATCTTCTACGAAGCCGCGAGGCGACTCATCGCGCCCGAGCACGTCCATCCGGCGACGATGATCTGGGCCGCGGCGGCGGGTGTCGCCGTGAATGGTGTCATCTCCGCGATGCTCTTCCGCGGCAGCAAGGACCTCAATATCCGCAGTGCGTTCGTGCACATGCTCGGCGACGCGCTTTCCACCGCGGCCGTCATCATCGGGGGCTGGGCGATCCTGGTGACGGGACAGGAATGGATCGATCCGGCGCTTTCGTTCGGCATCGGCGCGATGATTCTTTGGTCATCGTTCGGCATCATCCGCGAAACGCTGAACATCCTGCTGGAAGGGACGCCGCACGGCATCGACCCCGCGCTGCTCGCCGAAGACTTGAGAGCGCTGGCGGGCGTGAACGACGTCCACGACCTGCACGTGTGGTCCATCGGAAGCGGCGTGAACGCTCTGTCGTGCCACATCAGCATCGCCGATATTCCGCCGTCGGAAAGCGACGCGATCCTGCGCAACGTGAGGGACCGTCTGCGGGAGAAGTTCCACATCGACCACACGACTATCCAGTTCGAACACGCGGTCTGCGAAGTCGCGCACGGCTGCGTCATCGTTCCCATCGAGCCGCACCGGCATAAGCATCGGCACTGAAGCAGGGCTTCGGGCGTAGGGCTCAGGGCTTAGGCCGCATCGGAGTGACCGGCGGGACGCCGATGTTACGGGCGGAAGGCTTCTCGTAGACGCTTCCACGTAGTCTTCAAATCTTCCGGCAAGACCCGCGTCTCGCCGATGACTGAGACGAAGTTTGCGTCGGCCACCCAGCGGGGCAGAATGTGCATGTGGATGTGACCCGCAACGCCGGCGCCGGCGGCCGCACCGATGTTCATCCCCAGATTGATGCCGTCGGGCTTGTACACCGCGCCTAGAACCGTCTCCATTTTTCGCGATAGCTCGATCATTTCGTGCGCGGCGTCCGTGGGCAGCTTGTCCAAGCGGTCGAGGTGCGCGTACGGCACCACCATCACGTGGCCCGAAGTGTAGGGAAATGCGTTCAGGATGATGAAACAGTGCTTCGCGCGATGGACGATGAGCGCATCTTCGTCGCTCTTCCTCGGCAATTCGCAGAAAACGCAGCCCTCGATCTTTTCCGCGTTGCAGATGTAAGCGTAGCGCCACGGGGTCCAGAGATAATCCATGCGCGCAAAGATAACAGTCGCCCGCCAGCGGTCGCCAGCTAGCGGAAAAATCAATCGTTCGTGCGCCACAGCCAGGCGTGTTCGGCGGCGTTGTTTGCGTTGGCTAAACCGCACAGAATCAATGGCTGCGTTGCTGCAGCGGAGCCGCATGAAAGCTGGCGACTGGCGACGCATTTGTGACGGTGGTTGGTTTGACACCCCTCTGTGGCGGTTGTTATAGTCGGAGGGTTCTGGAGTGCGCTTCGGCTGCTTCAGGATTCCGGCCGCTGGATCCAATTCCCCGACGCAGTTCGCCCAGCTGTCCGCACTAAATCACCGGTCCCCACACGCGCGCCGAGGTGCGGGTGGGAAGAACAAAAAATGATTTTGAACGAACATACTTCTAACGATTCCGAAACCTCCACCGTAGCGCAGCCCACTGCTGAAAACCAGGAACATACCAGCCCGCAGAGTGCTGCCCCCGCTGAATCCCAGGCTGGAAGCGCCGAAACGGCCGCCGAAGCGAAGAAGGAGCCGACGAAGGAAATGTCGCCGGACGATTTCGCCACCGCGCTCGAGAACTTCACCGCCGAGCAGGAAGCCGAGATGCAGTCCCACGAGGACCGCGTCATCAAGGGCACCGTCCTGAAGGTTACGCCGACCCATGTGGTCGTCGACATCGGCTCGAAGTCCGAGGGCATGGTGCCGATCGCGCAGGTGCAGGACCACGAAGGCAACGTGAAGTTCCAGCCCGGCGACTCGATCGACGTCATGGTCGATAAAGGCGAGACGGAAGAGGGTTACACCAAGCTCTCGCACGAGCGCGCACAGCGCCTCCGCGCCTGGGACGACATCGAGAAGGCCTACAACGACAAGACGCCGATCAAGGGCATCGTCACCGAGCGCATCAAGGGCGGCCTGACGGTCGACCTGAACGGCGCCAAGGCTTTCCTGCCCGGATCGCAGGTGGACCTGCGCCCGGTGCGCAACCTCGACGGCATGAAGGGCCACGAGCTGGAAGTCCGCGTCATCAAGTTGAACAAGAAACGCGGCAATATCGTGGTCTCGCGCAAGCAGCTACTGGAAGAGGAAGTCGGCGAGAAGCGCTCGCACACCCTCGAGCAGTTGCACGAGGACGCCATCATGACCGGCACGGTGAAGAACCTCACCGATTACGGAGCGTTCGTGGACTTGGGCGGTATCGACGGGCTGCTGCATATCACCGACATGAGCTGGGGACGCCTGACGCATCCGCGCGACCTGGTCAATGTCGGCGACCAGATCCAGGTGAAGGTCCTGAAGTTTGATAAGGACAAGCAGCGCGTATCGCTCGGATTCAAGCAGCTCACGCCGGACCCGTGGATGGACGCCAGCGAGCGCTACCCGATCGGCGCGCATGTGAAGGGGCGCGTCATCAGCGTCACCGATTACGGAGCGTTCATCGAGCTCGAACAGGGCATCGAGGGTTTGGTGCACGTCAGCGAGATGACCTGGTCGAAGCGGATGAAGCATCCGTCGAAGCTGGTTAACGTCGGCCAGGAAGTCGAAGCGGTCGTGCTGAACGTGAATCCCGGCGAGCGCCGCATTTCGCTAGGCCTGAAGCAGCTCGAGTCGAATCCGTGGGAGACGCTGCACGACAAGTATCCGGTGGGCTCGACGGTCGAAGGCAAGGTCCGCAACCTGACCGACTTCGGCGCCTTCATCGAGATCGAGGATGGAATCGACGGCCTGGTCCACGTCAGCAACCTGAGCTGGACCAAGCGCGTGAAGCATC
>CAZLJE010000023.1:0-90491 GCA_964559835.1 uncultured Terriglobales bacterium | reverse complement strand
AAAAGTGTCAACCATGTGCCCGGTCTAAAATGTCAGGGAAGTCCCCGGCTGTTCAGCCCGCTAATGCCCAAGCCCGCTTCAGCGGGCGACAGAACACCCCGCCCGGTATCTACGCGACGCCGGGATTGATCGCGAATTTCTCCGCCCACTTGATCCTTCCCGTCATCTGCATCGCTACGAACAGGCTGATGATCGCGCCCACCGTGATCGTTAGTCCCGTATATCCCTGGTAGAAGAACGCGTACGAGAACAGCACCAGGTACACGAATTGGCTGATACCCGCCTCGACCGCTGCGAACCTCATTCCCACCACCAGCCGCAGATAGCTCACAACCAGAAACACCGAAACCAGCGAGCAGATGATGAACGCGACGTGGATATCGACGTGATCGGCCAGGTATGCCAGCAGCAGGTGAAAGGCGAAGAACGCCGCCGCCAGGAAAAAGTAATTCATCGGGTGCAGGTCGATGCCACGGATGGTGGTGATCATGAACATCACGAAAAAGAAGAACAGCAGCGACACGGGCGCGAAGTAGCTGATCTGTCCCGCGAGCGGTCCGGGCTGCACGTGTTCCGGCATCGTCATCCCGATCGCAAATCCGGAGAGCGTGCTCTTGTAGTCCCACGTCAATTCCCATCCCTTGCCCGTGGAGCGTTTTGCGGTCGGCGAAAGTGTGTTCTCCGGAAAATCGATAGCCGCGAAGTCAGTGGTCATCCGCAGCACAAAATCGCGGATGTGTGCCGTCTTGCCGCCGAAGTCGTACTTCCACGAATCCAGCCCGTGCGAGCGGTAGGTAAAGCGCACGTTCGCCATTTTTCCGCCCGCCACTTCGGTATTCGCTGAGATGCAACCGTCGTTCTCGTTCGTCGGCAGCGGCGTGCCGTCCACGATGACCTGGACGTCGTCGTAAACGGCCTGCTCGGCGGGGAGCTTGAGCGAGAAGTACATCTTCTGCGGCTGGTCCGTCGGATTGCGGAACGCATACGTCCCCGCGAACGCGACCTTATACGTGCTGTACCAGAGCAGACCTTTCTGGCGCTGGTCGAGCCCCAAGTCCACCTCGATGCGACTCCCCTCGATGGGTACGAATAATGTAGTGCTATGAGTTTGGCCGGGCTGTGCTCCCGCCGGCTCTTGTCGCTCAAATAACGCCACGGGCGGCGGTTGCACCTGGGGCGACCCCCAGCTGGCGACGACTTTCTTCCGCGAGGAGTCATCCGACGAATACGTTCGATTGCTGATCGTACCGGCCAGGATCATCCAGGCCAGCGAAGTACAGCCGAAAATGAAAACCAGAGCTCCGATGCGACGAGTCATTCTTCTCTCCTCCACGCGTACTTTGTAATACAAAGTACTTCTATATGCAATGTTAATTCCACGAAAGGGCGTTGTTTCGCCGTTCAGCGCAGGAGAAGCACATGGCTCACCGATTGCTATGTGGTCGAGTAGAACGACTTACGTAGCGCGGTCGAAATGGAACCGTGTCAGCAGCGACACGACTGTGTGTTCCTCTTGATACATTTATTTCGCGCAAGCCGCCAGGGAGCGCACGGCTGTTGTGCCCGAAGACTCGAAATCCTGACGACTGATCACTGATCACTGACAACTGCCGTCCCAGTGCTAAAATCCCCCCGTTTTCATAAACTTAGATTTTGGGAACTGCCGGCCCTTTTCGCACGTATGAGAGGTCAAGGGTAAGTGTGTCAACCCACCGTGGCAAAAGAGGCCAGGGTGGGCCACCCACTTCCTTGTGGGGTGGTTCCCGTGGTGGTGGTTCTTGGACGATCAGCAGCTAGTAGCCTCCCTGGTCCGTCGCTGTGCAGCCGGCGACGCTGCCGCGTGGGAGGAGATCGTCCGCCACTTCAACCGCCGTATCTTCAACATTTGCTATCGCTTTACGGGTTCGTCGGACGATGCCCAGGACCTTACCCAGGAAGTCTTCATCAAGGTCTATCGCACCCTGCAGTCCTACGACCTGGAGAAGGGCTCGTTCCAGACGTGGGTCACCACGATGACCCGCAACCTGCTGGTCGACCACTTCCGCAAGTCCAAGCAGGACCGCGCCACCGACTCCATGGACATGCCCACGACCGCCGAAGAGGACTCTCCCAGCATCTCCGACCAGATCCAGGACCAGTCGCCCTCGCCCGACCAGCGGCTGCAGACCCGGGAAACCCAGGAAATGGTGCAGAAAGCGCTGCAAAAGCTTTCTCCCGAGCTGCGGGAGGCGGTGATCCTGCGCGACCTGCAGGATATGGATTACCGCGATATCGCCTTAGCGTTGAAAGTCCCTGAAGGGACAGTGAAATCCCGGATCAACCGGGGACGAACGGAACTAGCGCGTGTGCTTTCGCGTACTTATAGGCAGGTAACGTGATGTACGGCGAAACCAAATCCGGCATGCAGTGCGCTGAATTCGACGCTCTGCTTTCCGATGCGATCGAGGGTGCTCTAACCGGGGCGGACCTCGAACGCTTCGAGGCCCACCAGGCCTCCTGCCCGAACTGCGGCCCGTTGTTTGCCGAGGCCAGGTCCGGCTTCAAGATGCTGCACTCGCTCGCCGAGGTCGAACCTCCGCCGATGCTGGTGCACAACATCCTGGCCGCCACCATCGGCCAGGTGCCGACCGCCGCCGTGACCCGTCCCGCCGACGAGAGCGTGCGCGACAAGCTCCGCCGCTGGATGGGCGGGCTGGCCGGTCCGGTCTTGCAGCCCCGATTCGCCATGTCCTTCGGCATGGCCTTTTTCTCCGTTTCCCTGATGTTGCATCTCAGCGGCGTGAAAGCCGCGGATTTCCGTCACCTGGACCTACGTCCCAGCGCGATCGCCAAGACGTTTTATGAGACCGAGGGTCGCCTGGTGAGGTACTACGAAAACATTCGCGTCGTGTACGAGATCGAATCGCGCGTGCAGCAGTTGAAGCGCGCCACCGGTTCCGATGAAACGCCTGCGGCGCCCCAACCCAAGCAAGACCTCAAGCAGAAGGACGAGCCCGATCCGAACCGCAAGCAGATTCGGAACCGCACCCCCGATAACCACGACGCGGTGACGGTGGCGAAACTGTTGTTGAGCCACGGGCACGTTCCCGGGAGAAACCTATGAATTGCGCGGTTCACACCGAAACCACGGCGACCGCCTACTGCCGCACCTGCGGAAAGCCCATGTGCCCCGCCTGTGCGCACAACGTTCGCGGCGTGGTCTATTGCGAAGACTGCATCGCTCAACACATCGGCGCGCCTGCCGCTCCTTCACCTGCTGCCGGCTTCGCTCCCGCGGGCGCTCCGGCACCCGTCGTCGTCACTTCCGGACCCAGCCCCGGCCTCGCCGGCGTCCTTGCGTTCTTTTTCCCTTTTGGCGTTGGACAGGTGTACACGGGCCAGTACGCCAAGGGTCTGGCTCATCTGATCATCTTTGTCGCACTGATCTTTGGCGTAACCACCGCCGGCAATAGCGGCGACGGCGCCCTTGCCGCAGTCCTGGGCATTTCCATCGGCTTCTTTTGCATTTACTCGATCGTGGACGCCGTCCGTTCGGCAAAGGCGATTCAACTCGGACAGGCTCCGCCCGATCCATTCGGGCTTGCTCGGACCTTCACCACTGCCACCGGTGGGAAGCCGATCGACCATCGCCAGGTCCCGCTCGGCGCCATCATCCTCATCGGCCTCGGCGTCCTGTTCCTGTTCGACACCATAGGTCTGTTCCCGCTCCACTGGCTCGGACGCGCCTGGCCCATCATCCTCATCGTCCTCGGCGTTTGGATGTTCATGAAGCGCATGAACCCCCCGGCTTCTCCCAGCGGCGGCATGCAGGGAGGCCAATAGTGGACATCTACGTTCCCAACCGAAGTTGCTATTGCGCGCGCTGCCGCTGCCGCGGGTACATGGGCCCCGTCGTGCTCATCACGCTCGGCGTGCTCTTCCTGCTGAGTGAATTCACGCCGTGGCACTTCCACCAGACATGGCCGATCCTGCTCATCGCGATCGGCGTGGTGAAAGTGCTCGGCAGCAGCGCTGACGTCTCCGGCCATGTGCCTCCGTTTGGTTTGGGTGCGCCCGGACCCGTGCCCCCTCCACCGGGCACCGTCCCGCCGAGCCAACCTACGCAGCCTCCGCAAGGGGTGAACAACAATGTCTAGCCCGGTCCAAACTCCGCCGCCGCCGATGTACTACGTTCGCCGTCGCTCGATCGCCGGCCCCATCGTCCTCATCGCCCTCGGCGTGCTCTTCCTGCTCGGCAACTTCCACATGATCACGTGGGCGCGGCTGAGTTACGTGTGGGCGCGCTACTGGCCCGTGCTCATCATCCTGTGGGGCGTGATCAAGCTCTACGAGCATTGGAGCGACCAGCGCCAGGGTCTGCCCAGCCGCGGGATCGGCGCCGGTGGCGTTGTCCTGCTCATTTTCCTGATCATCTTCGGACTCAGCGCGACTGCCGCCTACAAGGTCAACTGGAACTCCTTCGGCAACCAGATGGATTTCGACAACGACTTCGCCGGTCTGTTCGGCAATACCTACTCGTTCGACCAGACCATCGAGCAGCCGTTCGACGCCACCAGCGTGCGCGTTGTCGACGATCGCGGTGAAGTCACGGTCAATACCTGGGACGAGCCCAAGATCAAAGTCGTGGTCAACAAGCGCGTCATCGGCAGCGACGAGAACGAAGCCAAGGACATCGACGCGAAGACCAAGGCGATGCTCAACCGCGCCGATACTACCCTGAACCTCGACGCCAACACGCGTTCGGCCGGCAATAAGCCGGTGGAGAGCAATCTCCAGATCTGGGTGCCGAAGAAGGCCGCGGTCGAAGTGGTGGACGGCCGTGGCGACATCAGCATCTCCAACCGCGACGGCGAAGTCCATTTGTCTACCAATCATGGCGACGTCACGGCGCAGCAGATCAATGGTAACGTCACCATCACCGCCCGCCGTGGCACCGTCCGCGCGCAGGACATCAAAGGCGACGTCGCCATCAACGGACGCCTCGACGACGTCACCGTGACCGACGTCACCGGCTCCGCCAGTTTGACCGGCGAGTTCTTCGGCCAGACGTCGCTCGCCCGCATCGCCAGGGGCGTGACCTTCCACAGCTCACGCACCGACCTCGAGATGGCCGGCCTTGCCGGCGACCTGAATCTCGAATCGGGTGAGTTCCGCGCGCATGCCGTCGCCGGCCCCATGCGGCTCACGACGCGCTCCAAGGACATCCACATCGAGGACGTCACCGGCGATCTCAAGGTCGAAAACAGCAACGGCATGGTCGAATACCACGCCGGCAACAAGCTCGGCGCGGTGGACATCACGAACAGCCGCGGCGACGTCCAACTCACGTTCCCGTCTAAAGTCTCGTTCACCGTCGATGCGCAGGCGCGCCGCGGCGACGTGTCTTCCGAGTTCGAGGGCATCACGACCCGGCAGGACCGGAACGATCACTCCATGAGTGGCGCTGTCGGAAACGGCGGTCCCGAGGTCCGCGTCAATAACACCAACGGCGACATCTCGCTCCGCAAGGGCAACGTGCCGCCGCCTCCGGAAAAAGCGGGCACGCTTCCTCCCGACCAGACCATCACTCCGGGCGGCGGCTTGAGGAAAGACAGGGATAAAGAACTACCGCCACCAAAAGCCCCCAAGGCACCGAAAGTCGCTCCCGTTCCGCCCGCAACCACGATGTAGCCCTGCCAACGGCTGGCCCACCCTAGCGCTTTTGCTAGGGTGGGACGAACACTGTAGCGCCGGCGTCTCGCCAGGACCTCGCGCTACTGTGCCGAGGGCATCTTGCTCTCGGTTTTTTTGTTTCCGCGGCCCTATGAAACTTTTTCCCGGCTCGGCCATCTGAGTCGGCAGTCGCCCTCCATCAAGTGCAACTGCTGGCGCGCAGGCGGGCATTAATGACTCCGATTGGACCATGCGCATCCCAACGCGACCGCTGTATCGCAACGCCAGGTGCTCGAGGCGGACCTGATTGTCCGGATTTGTGCCGGCGAGAACGAGCTTTATACCGAGCTGATCCGTCCTTACGAGAGGTCGGTGTTCATGGCGGCGCTCGCGGTCACGGGAAATCCCACGGACGCGGAGGATGTCGCGCAGGAGGCTTTCCTGAAAGCGTTCCGTGCTTTGCCGACGTTTCGCTCGGAGGCGCGCTTCAGCACCTGGCTGGAACGTATCGCCGTGAATGAAGCCCGCCTGCGTCTGCGCCGGTTGCGCATCGAGAAGTCCGAGCCGCTCCCCGAAGAGGAGCCCGAAGACGGCGGCTATGCTCCGGTGCTGCTCAGCGATTGGCGCGAGATCCCGTCCGAGGCGCTGGAGAAGAAAGAACTCCGGGAGGTGCTCGCCGGCGCGCTGATGAGATTGCCCGAGAAATACCGCGAGATCGTCACCTTGCGCGACATCCGGCACCTGTCCATCGCCGAGACCGCGCAAGTGCTGGGACTGACGGAGGGAACCGTAAAGACGAGGCTCCTGCGCGCGCGGCTGAAACTCCGCGACCTGCTCGCGCCCCTGCAAAAGGACGCGGCGGTAACGAGCCGGAACCCGTTTCGGAAGGGACGTAAGCCATGGTGATGAAGTGCGAAGACGTCTGGCGTGAGATCTCCAATTACCTCGAGGACGACGTGTCGGCCAAGGTCAGGGAGGAGATCGAGCAGCATCTGGCCAACTGCCGTCATTGCGCCGCTCTTGTCGACAGCACGCGCAACGTCCTGCTGCTCATCGCCGACGAGCGTGTCTTCCCCCTCCCGCTCGGTTACAGCGAGCGCTTGCACGAACGCCTCAAGAACGAATTGAACCTTTAGAAACCGTGGAACGGGTGGAGCCAGAACTCTCCGACTACCAGCGCGATCGTCACCGTCGACATCACGATGACCCCAGCGATTCTCCAACGCTCGGCACGCGTCAGCGGCCGCTTTCGCCACGCGGCCGCAGGCGCATTGCGTAACTTCATCCGGTTTCGCAGCACCACCAGGTTCAGCACCGCTCCCGCCAGCGCGACTCCGAGTACCGGCACGCGTACCCAGTCGGCGTGGAACCGCGACACGATCACGGTCGACAGGAATGACGTGAACCCGACCAGGATCCCAAGCTTGCTCAGGGCGACGAAGAAGGTGCAGATCGCCTCGATCGACGCCGCCGCCAGCGACCCGCCGCCGAGAAGCGCGCCTCCTCTCAGTTCGGGCGATGATGTTTCCGTGCTCAGCTCTGACATGTTCTGGAGGGGCGACACTTTTTCCGCGTAGGTACTCATTCGAATTCCAGATTCTCAGGACCAGCAAAAGTTTCGGCCGCTCACTCATAAATATTTTCGCGGCTACTTTGCCGCGGCGAGGAACTTCCCTCCTCAGAGAGCATCAGAGGCGGCGTGCGATGGGCGCGACTGCAGGCGCGCTTCTCTGCACGCTAATCCATCCGGAGGCTTTCCCCATGCAAAAGTTGGTTGCAAAATTCCTGGCGCTCTGCCTGTTGGCGATTCTTCTCCCGGCGGGCGCTCACGCGGACGAGACCGGTTTCCAGCCCGGCGCCGTTTTCATCATGACGAACTCCTCCACCGCTAACGAGATCATCGCGTTCTCGCGTTCGGCGGACGGGACACTCGTCGAACAAGGACACTTTCCGACCGACGGCCGCGGCAGCGGGGGCGCAGTCGACCCCTTGTTCTCGCAGGGCTCCTTGACTCTCAGCGATGATCACTCCCTGCTCTTCGCCGTCAACGCCGGCAGCGGGACCATCACCGTTTTCCGCGTTCTCGGCGCCCAACTCGAGGTTGTTCACACCGTCCCGAGCGGAGGCAGCTCTCCGGTCGCCGTCGCCCAGCGCGGCCAGCTCCTCTACGTCGCCAACGCCGGACCGAACGCCAACATCGTCGGCTTCCGCATCACTTCCGACGGAAACCTTCAACAGCTCGGTTCCGCCCAGTTCAGCAACGCGAATGCCGGACCTTCGGGTCTGGCCATCAGCGGTGACGGAGCTTTTCTCGCGGCCACCGAGCGGCTGAACAATCGTGTCGATACTTTCCGCATCAATCGCGACGGAACGCTCGGGCCGATCGTCTCCTCGCCCTCCTCCGGACCGGGACCGTTCTCTCTCGAGTTCGCCGGAAACGGAGCGCTGCTGGTCACTGAGTCCACGTCGTCCACGATCTCTTCCTATGCGGTGCAACCCGACGGCTCGCTGGCCGTGATCAGCGCGTCGGTTCCCACGCAGGGCACGGCCGCCTGCTGGAACGTGGTCACGCCGAACGGGCGCTTCACCTTCACCTCAAATGCCGCCAGCGCATCGCTCTCCGCATTCTCCATCGCGCAGAACGGCAGCTTGACGCCGGTCGCGGGCACGGTGGTCGCGCAGCAGCCTGCCGGAAGCACGAACCTCGATATCGCCCTGACCCGAAACGGAAAGTTCCTCTATTCGCTCAACACCGGGACGGGAACGATTGGCATCTTCGCCGTCCAAAACGACGGGACGCTATTGAGCTTGGGCACCGCGGGTTCCTTCCCCGCCGCCTCGGGCTTCAACGGCCTCGCAGCGTTCTAAAACAAGTAGCGCCGGCGTCTCGCCGGCAGTGCCAGTTTGGGTGGCCCACCCTAGCCGCTTTTGCTAGGGTGGGTTCCTGTACTAGCGCACGACGTTCGTATCGGAGCACGACTTTCGTATCAGGGCACGATTTCAGTCGTGCCGATGTGCCGCCCTAAAACGCCGCGGCTTCAGCCGCTGGTCGGCCGTGGTAGCACCGGCGTCCCGCCGGTCACTCAAACGTTTCGAACGAACCGCCAAAACAACAACAGCCGCCGCGGATTTCGCGGATGAACGCGGATCAGAATAAATCGAGAATCAGTCCGGATGCCTGCCCCGAGCGCAGTCGAAGGGGCGGCACGAGTTCATAGCCCACGGCGTGAGCCGTGGGACAGCAGCATCCAAATTTCTTCCGAGCCCCGTAGGGGCGGCACAATTGGCGCGAGGGCGTGAGTGAACGCCGTGTCGGCCTGGCTAGCCATTTAACGCGTGAGTTCCGCAGGTCGTGCAGCTATACTTAGCCCATCCAGCCACAGCTTGATTTCAACAGGAGCTCCGGTCGTGAGAGGCAGCGTGCTTCGCCTCGGCAATCCTGACAAGAAGGTGCTTGCCAATTGGCTGCGCTTACTCGGCAGATTTGTGAGCCGAGAATGGATGACTGTATTCGTATCGTTCGGTGCAGGCACGTTGCTGGCTGCATTTTTCCGGTTGGGAGGGAGTGACCATTCGTTTCGCGCATTTCTGAAAAATACCTACGTTCCCACGGGATTACGTTTCGATGATCCGGATGCATATGTCCGATTTCTGATTGTCGCCTCAGCGGCCGTTCTGCTGTGCATACTTTTGGACATACCGCATTACATTTGGCGCGGGCTTAAATCGTGGTGGGCAGGCGTTACAAGTGGACTCACACTTCTTACTTTCGCATGCACAGTCGTTTTTCTTGTCCATTCACCCTCAATGACGGAGGCACTGTGGTCTATCGCGAAGTATGTCGGCGCGTCCAGCCTAGCAGGTTATCTACTTTTTCTGAAGGCCCACATTTCCGCCAAACGGACGGTTTCAGAAAAGGAGTTTTTGGTTCCCTCTCATAAACGTCGTACAGCGGCCGTGGTGGTGCCCGAATCGGATGACCCGATTGAATCTTGGGAAGAGGATGCGCTAGGACGTGCAGCGCTCGTCGACAGGCTTTGCGTCAAGCTCCTGATATCGAAGAGTCCTGTGATTGCCTTATTTGGCCCGCTCGGTGTCGGGAAAACGTCAACTCTCAACCTGTTACGCGAGCATCTAGCCGACAAAGCCATCGTAATCTCTTTCAGTACATGGCTTCCGGGCTCGCAGGAAACGCTGACCGCTTACCTGATGAGCGACATCGCAAGCCAAGTTCGTAAACGTTACGTCGTGCCCGGGTTACGTAAGGGTGCGCGCAGAACGGCGTCCGCCCTTGGAAAGACAGTGCCGTTATTGCAATCCCTGACAGAGGCACTACCGGCGACGACGCAAAAAGATGACATTGAGGAGTTGAAGGCCGCTCTCAGCCGCTTACCTGAACGTGTCGTCGTGCTGCTCGATGAGATAGATCGGATGGAGAAGGATGAAGTTCTGACGCTTCTCAAAATCATTCGCGGCATCTCGACACTCCCGAACCTTAGCTTTGTCTGCGCCGGCGATCGCGAGACGATCATCACGACGGTCAAAGGAAAGTTTGACGAGGAATCAATTGAGTATTTCGAGAAGTTCTTTCCCGTCACGCTCCCCGTGCCAGAACCCAATCCCGAGGCGCTTCAGAAGGCGGGCATTGAACGTCTCGTACACGCGTTCGGGCAGCGCGACTGGTTCAACGACGACGCCGACGAAAACGGTTTCCGCACGCGGCTGGAGCCCATATGGCGGGAACGTATCGCACCGTTCTGCCGAAATCTGAGGGCAATTGGGCTGCTAGCAAATGACGTAAGCGTCGCGGCAGCTCCCTTACGACGCGAGGTCGACCCGATCGATCTCGTTCTGGTCCAAATCCTTCAGCGTTTTAAGCCACAGGTGTTTGAACTAATTAGTCAAAATTCGCCCGTCCTTACTGGCGGCGAGAGTTTCTTTCGAGGCGGCCAGTACCAAACCGATCAAGAAAAAGCTGCGACAGAAAAGACTTTTCTGTCACACCTTGAAGCAGCTGTGCCATCCGGTGACCTGGAGACGGTGAAAGGAGTGCTGCGGGAAATGTTTCCACGCTTTTCGAAAATCGAAGGCCAATCGTGGACACCGCGCATTAGACCGGCGGAAACGAAATCAGACGGCGAGAAACGCATCAGTGAGGCTGGAATCTTCCCAGCGTACTTCCGGTATGAACTACCGACAGCAATATTCAGTTCAGTCGAACTCGACTCTCTTCTGCACCAGATAGAAATTTCGGGTAACGAAGACACTCGCCGTCGGACGTTCCAACACGCGCTCGAATCAATGGAGAGAGGTTCCCTCAAGAGGGACGACTTCCTCAGAAAGGTCGCTGAGGCAGCGGGGGTTGCCATGTCGCTCTCGGTCGGAAAATCAATCGTCCACGCCATTGCGCGCAACGCGGACAAGTTGGTTTACGACACCATGGCGCCGTTTGCGGAGGCTGGACATGCGTTAAGAATCATCATTCGCGTTGCTGACCGAATGCCGCAGAGCGAGAAGAAGCCACTTTTGGCGTCGTGCATACTCGAAACAACTGACGACACCCTGGCTTGGCGAGTTCTGAAGTATGTGACGGGCAAACACGACGATTTCGACCTCGGCGTCTCTTTCGCCGACCTATATCCGAGCTTCATACAACGAATGCGAACGCGTTACGGACGCGAAGTGGACGTCGAATCGGTAGATTTAACCAAAGCAGACCCCATAGCGTTCGATCTGTGGGCACACCAATCTCCGGGTGAGGGTGTGACAGCTGATCCCGAAGACCGCGCAATGCAGCGGGATTTTTGGATTCGCCACATCGGGCATAGCCGACGCCGATTGGCGCAGGACTTCCGAATATTTATTCTTCCTGAATCGTTCGTCTACTCCCAAGACCCAACACCTTCGGTGGACAACAAGATTCCAATCGCGACGCTCAAAGGGCTGTACGAGAGCCTGCCCGATGACGGCATTGCGGCCGACGAGGACCGCCGTAGCCTCAGGAATTTAGAGCGCCTGTTCAATGGCGATTTCAAGAACGGAATTGGCCCCGGTATGCTGTTCGACGAGTGAGGTTCAGTGCCCCCATATGTGCCCACCGTTGGCAGATATGGGCAAATCTCCCACGCATCGGCTTGTCACATCACAACGTGACCCACGTCACATACAACTTCCCGCCCCTTCCCTATCCTGAGCAAGCAGGTTAGCCTGCAAGGGTGTAGTGTCTCCACACTCGCCCGTTAGCTCTTTGATAAACACTGGCGCTCATCCGCTCCCCCGCCCCGTCCCGTGGGACGGCCTGTGGGATACCACCGAGTTTGGCCGACTTTCTGTGGGACGCTTGGGACAAGGGGGGGAGGGGGTCTGTGGGACCCTAAGGTTTACCGATCAGTAAAATCGGGAGGCCTGGTTTTCCGGACTCCGGAAGCCGTCTTACTTCAGCTTCGCCACCAGGTTTCGCACCAGGTCGGCGTCGGTCATCAGGTACGTATCCTCGGCCGGATAGAGCGCGCCGCCGAAGGTTACGTGCGGCCGCTGGTGCGTCGACGGATCGGTTGCCGTGTTGAACGCGGTCAGGTGGACCTGCCGGCATCCGGTTTTGGCGACGACATCGGCCAGCGCGTACGGCTTGATGCCGCCGCCGGGGAGTATCTCGATGCGGTCTCCGGCATGATCGATCAGTTTGCGGATGAGTTCGGCGCCTTCCGGTACGGTGTCCTCCTGGCCGCTGGTCAGGATGCGCGTGATGCCGAGATCGACGAGTTGATCCAGCGCCTCGAACGGATCGGGCGTGACGTCGAATGCGCGATGAAAGACCGCCTGCTTCGCGCCGATGATGTCGCGAATGCGCCGCGTACGCGCCCGGTCGATGCTACCGTCGCGCTCGAGGATCCCGAACACGACGCCGTCGGCGCCGTGCGCGATCATCGCGTCGACATCGAGCTCCATGGTCGCGAACTCGGCGTCGGTGTAGCAGAAGCCGCCGCCGCGCGGGCGCAGCATCGCGATGATCGGGACCTTCAACTCCCGGCGCGCGTGTTGCAGCGTCCCGAGCGATGGCGTCAGTCCGCCGAGGAACAGCGCGGAACAGAGTTCGACGCGGTCAGCGCCTCCGGCCTGTGCCTGGAGCGCGTCGTCGATGGAGCCGCAGCAGATTTCGAGCAGTACCTTCGCCATTTTCCGACCTTACTGCAGCGTGAAGCTGCCGCGCAATTCGATGTCGGCGGAAGAGCGCCCGATCAGCACCTCGAACGAGCCTGGCTCCGCCGTCCAGTCTTTCCGTGATACGTCGTAATACGATAAAGCTCGCCGGTCGATGGTGATGGTCACCGGATTCGTCTGGCCGGGTTGAAGGGAGACACGCGCGAACCCCTTCAGCTCCTTCACCGGACGCGGAACGTGCGAGTGCCGATCGGAGACGTAGAGTTGCGCAACGTCCGTCCCTGCGCGCTTGCCGGTGTTCGTGACCGAGAACGAAACCGTGACTTTGCCGTCGCTCGTTGTTTGTGGCGTGATCGCCAGGTTCGAGTACTGGAAGGTCGTGTAACTCAGGCCGAAGCCGAACGGGAACGCAGGCTTCACCGTCGCGCGGTCGAAGTAGCGATAGCCGAGGAACAAGCCTTCCTTGTACTCGACGCGCTTGTCCGACTGCGGATAGTAACTGTCGTGAACCGGATTGTCTTCCCAGCGGCGCTCGAAGCTCGCGGGCAAGCGTCCGCTCGGGCTGAAGTCGCCGAACAGCAGTCCAGCAAGCGCGGTTCCGCCTTCCTGGCCTGGATACCATGCGTGGACCAGCGCTGGAACTCGGTCGAGCCAGCGCGTCATGTCGACGTTGCCGCCCGCAGTGAGCACGACGATGGTGTTCTTGTTCGCCGAGGCGATGGCGCGAATGAGGTCGTCCTGGAATCCCGGAAGCGCGAACGTGCGGTCGAAGGCCTCCGACTCGCTGCGCCGGTCGAAGCCGACGCAAACGACTGCGACATCCGCAGCGGCAGCGATCTTCAGCGTGTCGGCGGGAACCACGTCCTCCGCGCGCACGATCGCCATCGCGATGCTCGGACTATCGGTCGCGAGCCAACCGCGACGGGTCGAATGCTCTTCGAGCCGGACCGCGTGCGGACCTGCGCTGAGCGTGATCGGAGCGACAAGGTTGTTCGTGCGCGCCGTCTCGCCACCGGACCAGCGGTCGATCACCGGTTTGTCGTCGACGAATACGCGGAACAGATGCTCGCCGACAAGCCACACTCGGTACTCGCCCGCGGACGGAGCATTGAAGTAGCCGTTCCAGCGAACGGAGAAATCGGTGGACGAACCAGGAGCGTAGCCGTTCGGCCAGTGGAAGTTGATGCGCCGATCGGTGCGCGTCAGAGCAGGCGGGCCTTCGAGATTCAGGTTGTTAAAGTACTCGGCTTTCAGACCGTCTTCGCCGCCCGAGGCAGCGGTGGAGAAGTGCGTTTGCGATACGGAAGGTCCGAGTTCCGGCTCGCCCGTCGAGAAGAACACTTTTGCTCCATCGCCGACAGCATTGGCGATGCCTTGCACGAAGCTGATCGACGTGATCGGGTTCACGTGCGCGCTTCCGCCGCCCTGCGTGACCGCCGGATGCGCATCTGGACCGATCACTGCGATGTTGTGAATGCTGGCCTTTGTGAGCGGCAGCAGATCGTTCGCGTTCTTCAGCAGGACCATCGATTCTTGGGCGGCCTGCAGGGCGATCGAACGCGCCTGCTGGTTCCAGTTGGGGATCGACAGGTCCTGCTGCTCGTGGTCGAAGAAGCCGAAGCGGATCGCCTGCCGGAGGATGCGGCGAACGTGGTCGTCGATCTCGGCCTCGCTGACGCGCCCGTCGCGCACCGCGGGCAGAAGCGTCGCGCGATTCATGAACTTGCCCGAAGGCATCTCGAGATCGAGCCCGTGCTTCACGGCCGCGACGCCGTCGTAGGTCGCGTCCCAATCGGACATGATCAGCCCGTCGAAGCCCCAGTCGTGCTTCGCGATGTCGACGTTCAGGTGTGCGTTCTGGGTCGCGTGCACGCCGTTGATGGGATTGTAGGAATCCATGATCGCGGCGACGTGCGCCTCGCGCACCGCCGCTTCGAACGCCGGAAGATAGATCTCGCGCAGAGTGCGCTCGTCGACCTCGGAGCTGACGTTGTGCCGATCGTATTCCTGGTTGTTGGCGGCGAAGTGCTTCACCGTCGCCATGACGCCCTGGCTCTGCACGCCATTGATCCACGCGACCGCGAGTCGCGAAGTGAGATACGGATCTTCGCCGTAGTATTCGAAGTCGCGGCCACCCATCGGCGCGCGATAGATGTTCACTCCCGGCCCAAGCATGATGTGCACGCCGCGCCCGCGCGCTTCGCGCCCGATGCTCTCGCCGACGCGACGCGCCAAGTCGGTGTCCCACGTGGCAGCTATCGCGGTCCCGCCCGGATAAGCAGTGGAGAGGCCGTAATTGCGGACGCCAAGCGGCCCATCGGCCATCTTGATCGCGGGCAACTTGAGTCGCGGCACGGCGCGCACGTAGAAGCTATCGACGCCGCCGATGTAGTCGATTTTCTCTTCGAGCGTCATCTGCGACAGGATGGAATCGACGCGCTTCTCGACGTCGACGGGCGCTTGCTGCGCGGCAGCTGCGCAGACGAGCAGGAGGAGCGTGAGACCGATATGACGAAAGAATTTCATTGCGAACTCGTGCCGTCCCTTGCGGGACTCGATGGAATTACGATGAAAGCGTACCCAGGACTGCGTCCTGGGCTACCAGCGTTCGTCCCTTCGGGACTAACGAACCTCGCACAGCGTTCGTCCCTTCGGGACTAACGAACTTCGCACTTATTTCATTTCCGGCATTCCCGCGGCCTTCAACTGCTGATTGAGCGCGGGCAGATCGGCCTTCTGCAGCTCCTGCCAGCGCTGCATCGCCGGCGCGACTGCCTTGTGACGTTCGGTGATGGCGACTATTTGCGGCTGCGTCGCCGACACGTCGGCTTGCTGGAGCTGGTCCATCAGTGTGATCAGGCTGGCGCGGACCGTGCTCAGCGACTCGACAGTTGGCTGCTGTCCCTGTGGCGGAGGACCGCCGCGCCGTCCGGCTTCGCGTCCGACGACCGTGTCGAGCTTCTGCTCGAAGGCCTTGACGGTATCGGAGGCGCTCGATTGCGAGCGCGCAAGTTCCTGCCGCCATGCCTTTGCCTGGTCGATCGGCCCTGTCAGCAACATCGCGTCGTCATAGAGCTGCTTCGACAGCGTGAACTGTTGCTCGATCGCGGATGCCGGCGATTTCACGCGCGGATCCAACTTGACCGTGAGCGGCTGCGAGTACGTCTTGCCGTCGACCGTGAGCTTGACCGTGTACTGTCCAGGCATCACCCACGGCGAAGTCGGCGCAGGCGCGGTGTTGTGCGCGACGGCAGCGATCGGATAGTCGGGACGGATTCCCGGGACCGGAGCGTAATGCATGTCCCACAGGAAGCGGTGCATGCCCGCGTCGGTGGAGAGGTGCTCTGCCGGACGCGGCCAGTACTTGGGAATGTTGAGCATCGGATCGATGGCCTCGACGGGATCAGCGCTGGAGTACTTGCGCACCAGCTTGCCGGTGGAATCGGAGATCTCGATCGTCACCGGCCCTGATGCATTCGCGGCGAGCGCGTAGTCGATCATCGCTCCATCCGGAGGGTTCTCGCCCGCCGGCACTTCTGGAGGCAGCGGCGTATCGCTGTTGGTATTCCAGCGCACGCGCATCGCGACTGTCGGCTGGAAGAGCATGTCGCCGGAAGCACGCAGTCCGATCTGACGAAGCGGCGTGATGTTATCGAGGATCCAGAAGCCGCGCCCGTGCGTTCCGACGGCGAGATCGTCGTCCTTGACGATCAGGTCGCGGACGGACGTCGCGGGCATGTTCAGGCGCAGTGGCTGCCAGTGCGCCCCGTCGTCGAACGAGACCCAGACCTGGCGTTCGGTGCCGGCGTAGAGCAGGCCCTTGCGCTTCGGGTCTTCGCGGACGACGTTCACAGGCGCGTCCGGAGTGATGCCGTTTACGATCTCCGTCCAGGTCTTGCCGCCATCGTGCGTGCGCAGGATGTGCGGGCGCATGTCGTCGAGCCGCAGCGTGTTGATCGCGGCGTAAGCGGTCTGGTTATCGAAGTGCCCGGCATCGATGATGGACACCTTCATCCACGGCTGGAGCGTCGGCGGAGTGACGTTATTCCAAGTCTTGCCGCCGTCGCGCGTGAGCTGGATGAGCCCGTCGTCGGTGCCCGCCCAGATGACGTTAACGTCCGACGGAGAGAGACCGAGTGCATAGACGACGCCGCGTTGCGTCGGCTTTGCCTGCGGCGAGTCTTTGTACTTCCCTAGGGTCGCGGGAACGTCCCACGTTTTGCGCGTAAGGTCGTCGCTGATCTGGGTCCATGTGTTGCCGCCGTCGGTGGTCTTCCAGATGGTATTGCCGGCGAAGAACAGCGTCTTGTTATCGGCGGGCGAGAAAACGACCGGCTCGGTGCGCAACATGCGGAAACTGGGATCGCGCACCGGCTTGGGCGAAATCGCCTGGACCGTCGTAGTGCGGCGGTCGTACTTGGTGACTTTCCCGCCGTAAACAGTGTCGGGATCTTTTGGATCGGGCGCGACGTAGCTGTACTCGTCGGCTGCGACCGGATGCCAATCGCGCATGGTGATCTCGCCGTCGTTGCCGCGGCTGGAGATGCATACGGACCCGCTCTCCTGCTGTCCGCTGCACAGTCGATAGGGGAAAGCGTTATCAGCGGTGACGTGGTACACCTGCGCGGTCGGCTGGTTGTACCAATCGCTCCAGGTCTCGCCTCGGTTGACAGACACGACCGTGCCCTGATCGCTGCCGACCAGGAGAATGTTCGGGTCGTTCGGGTTGATCCAGATGTTCTGGTAGTCGTCGCCGCCGGGCGCGCCGCGGAGAGCATTCCATGTCTTGCCGCCGTCGACAGACCTCCAGCTCACCGTACTGGTGATATAGAGAACGTCGGGATTCTTCGGATCGACCTTGGGCACCGACAGGTCACCACCCCCGATGCGGCCTGCGGGACGTGGATCGTCGGTGATCTTCGTCCACGTGGCGCCCGCGTCGTCGGAGCGGAAGATCTCGACCGTACGCAGGGACGCCACCGTCGCATAAAGACGATTGGGATTCGAAGGCGCGATCGCGACATAGGCTTGGACGGCATCGGGCAGGCCGTTTTTCAGTTGCGTCCAGTTGGCGCCCCCGTCGGTCGATTTGAAGATGCCGCCATTCGTGCCCGCAAACGCGCCGTTTTCCCACGGACCTTCCTGTCCCTGCCACAGGCATGCATAGATCGTGTCGGGATTCTTCGGGTCGATGTCAACGTAGGAGCCGCCGGTGTATTCGTCCTTGTAGAGCACTTTCTGGAATGTCTGCCCGCCGTCGGTCGAGCGGAAGATGCCGCGCTCTGCGTTGGGTCCGTACGGATGGCCGAGAACGGCGACGAAGAGTTTGTTGGGATCGCGTGGATCGACGGCTATGCTCGGGATCTGCTGGCCGTCGCGCAAGCCGAGATGAGTCCAGGTTTTGCCGGCGTCGGTGGATTTATAGATTCCATCTCCGACGGAGAGATCGGGCCGGTGCAAGCCCTCGCCGCTGCCGACATAAATAATGTTCGGATCGGAGTAAGCGACGGCGATGGAGCCGACAGAGCCGGTCGGCTGGTCGTCGAAGATCGGGAACCAGGCGTGTCCGTAATCGATCGACTTCCAGACGCCGCCGTTCACCTGCGCGAAGTAGAACACGTTCGGCTGCGAAGGAACGCCGGCGACGGCCTTGACGCGTCCGCCGCGGAAGGGGCCAACGTTGCGCCAGCGCAGGTCCTGGAACAGTTTCGGATTCACCTGCGCGCCTGCTGTTACGGTCAGAAGAAGAACGACTGCCAGTCGCCTAACGCTCAAGTCAAGCCTCCGGGAAACCGACGAGGATACCGCACCGGGAGGTTTCGCTCCAAACGCAAGCCGCTGGTACACTCTCGCGCATGGCTAAAGAGAAGATTGTGGTTTACGAGAAGCCGACCTGAAGCACCTGCCGTGAGGTCAGGGGTCGCCTGAAAAACCAAGACGTCGAATACGTGAACTACCTCGAGCACCCGCTCAGCGGCGAGGAGTTGAAGAAGATCCTACGCAGCGCCGGACTAAAGCCGATGGACGTGGTGCGAACGCGCGAAGAGAAATACAAGAAGCTGGTCGAGGGCAAGAATCTGTCGGATGACGAGATGATCCGCATCATGGCGGCGAATCCGGAGATCATCCAGCGGCCGCTGGTGGTACGCGGGAAGAAGGCGGTACTGGCGAGACCGGTGGAGAAATTGAAGGACCTGGGCGTGTAATTCGTATTCCGTATCTCGTATTCCGTATTCCGGGACGCGGTGATCGGATGCCCGATATCCAGCACGGAATACTGAATACGGAATACGTGTTACGAATCGAATAAATCCATCTGTCCCTTACGCGCGCGCCGCGGCTTGTCGTCGAACACACTGCGTCCGCCGAGCGATTTCGATATCGCGTGCTCGTGGCGCAGCACTTCGTTGAAATCCGCTTCCGGCTGCACCTGTTTCTCGATCCCGCGCACGAATTTATCCAGCCGTTTGAACCCATCCAGTTTTTCGCGATCGCCGGTTTTCGCCCTGTCTAATGCGCGCCGCAACACGCCGAGCGTCTCGTCGTACGTCTTCAACGGAACAGGAAATGGGTGGCCGTCTTTGCCGCCGTGGGCGAATGAGAAACGCGCCGGGTCGGTGAAGCGCGTCGGCGTGCCGTGGACGACTTCCGCCACCAGCGCGAGAGACTGAAGAGTGCGCGGGCCGAGCTTCTCGAGTAGCAGTAGCGAGGCGAAATCGCTGAGCTGGCGGTCGTAGGCAACGGCCAGCACCGCACCGAGACGCTTCAGGTCGACGTTTGCGGCGCGAACGTCGTGGTGCGCGGGCATGACCAGGGCCATTTCTGATTTTTGATTTTCGATTTTCGATTGAAGAACGTCGCGACCATTGAGCTTGCGTGCTTCCGCCAGAGTTTTCTCTGGTTGCTGTGCCGCCATCGTTAGCAGCGCGCCTTGTGCCGGGCGGGCGCGGCCGTCCACGAGGTTCATGATCGTGCCCTGGTTCTCCCCAACGATGCCGGTATGCGGCTCGCAGACAAAATCGCGCACGGTGGCCGAATGCCAGTGATATCTCCGTGCCATGCCCGTGGCGTTGTTCATCCCCTGCTGCACGATGGCCCATTCGCCGGAGCGCGCCAGCACGAAATTGTGAAGGTAGAGCTGGAAGCCGTCGGCGATGGCGTTGTTGTCGACGCGGGCGGCCAGGCGGCTGGCACGAACGAGCGCGTCGCCATCGGCGCCGGTGCGACTGGCGATGTCGCGCAACTCGTCGGGGGTTTTGCGGGAATGGCGTCCGCGACCGCCGCAGAGGTAGATGCCGAGTTCCTGCGCACGTGGATTGAGGCCTCGCTTGAGGGCGCCCATGACGCTCGTGGTGATGCCGGACGAGTGCCAGTCCATGCCCATGACCGAGCCGAGCGCCTGGAACCAGAAAGGGTCGCTCAGGCGCGAGAGCAGTTCGGGCGCGCCGTAGTCGAGGAGGACGGCTTCCGAGATCGCCGTGCCGAGCTTGGTCATTCGCTCCGCAAGCCACGCGGGCACACGTCCGCCGTGGAGAGGGAGATCGGCTGTTCCGGAGCGTTTCACTCCTTATATTTTACGGCTTATTTTGCGCGATGATCGGCAGCGAGCGCGACGGCTGCCATGGTCGCGGCGGCAATCTCCGGGGCAGCCATGAGATAGGAGATGGGTTCGGCATCCTCATCGATCGCGCTCACGATGCGTGTGACGCCGAGCGCACCGATACCGAGCAGGATGGCCGTTAGCGCAGGAGTTCGCCACTCAGGCTTGCGCAATGCAATCGCGAAAAATACTCCGAAGCCCAGCTCCATGCCGCCGTACATGGCGCGCAGCTCGGTGCGGGCGTCCCCGCTAGTCGCGCGGATGCCGATCTTCTTCAAGATGTCCGGTTTGGCGATCAGCGCGGCGCCGAAGCCCGCGAATGCCGCCGCAGTGATGCCGATACTGAGTTTGCCGGCGTCCATAAGTGCCTTAGATCTGTTGGAGGCGGCGGTGAACGGTCGGCGCCCCTGACATCCGTAACAAACAATCAATGTACCACTGCCCTGGCAAGCGCGTGCTTGCCGCTGACGTTCATTGGTCACACCCTCACGTGACTCGAATCCTTGGGTAGTTGCTCGGCATGACTTCTAATGAATGTGACCGACATGCCCACTCTCGAGGCGCCCACACTTCCGCCTTCAGTATCCGAACTCGCTCCACGGCCTTTGCAATTGCGTTCGTCGCGCAAAAGCGAGCGGCTGGCGAAATTCAAGCCCGCCAGCGTCAGCTTTGGCGGCACGGCCGCGATCGTCACCAGCATGGGCCTGATATCCGGGCTCGCCGCCGCGAACGGAAGCCGCGCGAGCGTCATGGGCGCACTGCTCATCGCCGCCGTCGCCGATAATCTGACCGACTCGTTGAGCGTCCACATGTACCAGGAGGCGGAGCGCCTGGAGCAGCGGGAAGCGTTCCTGGGAACTCTGGCTAATTTTGGCACCCGACTGCTGCTATGCCTCACATTTGTCCTGATCGTGGCGGTGTTTGGAGTCCCGGCCGCTGCCGGATGGGGTATCGTGTGGGGCATGGCGTTGCTGTCGGGCCTGACGTATCTTGTGGCGCGACATCGCGGCGTGAGTGCCCTATCCGAGGTGGGAAAACATGTCACCGTCGCCATCGTGGTCATCGTTGTCAGCCAGGTCCTCGGGCGCTGGATCACGTCAATGATCCGGTAGATATTGCCGGCGCGACCCCAGCGCAACAGTCATTAATCACGCGTTATTCCGCTCCGTTCCCGACCGCTACCGCGGGCAGGTTCGCTTTCTGCACGGCGGCGTTGAACGACGCGACGTCGGTGCCCTCGATCTGCTTCCATTTGGCGAGCGACGCGTCCAGTTGCTTGCTCAGCAGCTCGAACACTTCCATCGATTGCTGGGTCGGTGCGCCATCCGCGGAGTCGACCGTCCCCATCAGCAGCAGGAGTTTATTGTTCACACGGATCGGATAGTTCAGCGGGTCCTCGCTGGCCTTGGACTTGGTCTGGACGATCTCCTCCTCGACCGGCGTGACCTTCTTGCTCAGCGCTTCGCAGGCGGCCAGGACTTCCTTCGCCTGCCCATTGTCCTGGTAGCGCTCGTGGACGTCCTTGAGCTGTTGCAGCAGCTCGCGCATTTGGTTGATGGCGCGATTGGCCTCGTCAACGCGCCGCGCGATGTTGCTGGACAGCTCGAACTGTTTTGCGTAGTCCGCGGCCGAGACCTTCAGCCGCGGATCGGACCTGACTTCGATCGGGGCCGTGTACTGCTTGCCCGCAACCGTCAGCCGCGCTGAGTAATTGCCCGGCACTGCCATCGGCCCGCGCGGACGCCCGCCCCACTGCGCCAGCCCCGGGACGTTCGCCGGCGCCTCGTAGCGCAGGTCCCACGTGAAGCGGTTCAGGCCTTCCTTGACCGGAACGCGCGGAACGACTTGCGGCGGTCCTTCCTCTTCGACCTCGGCTTCGGCTGGACGGCGCCGCCGCGCAGCCTCCTTGCTCGTGTACTTGCGGATCACCTTGCCTTGCGCGTCGAGGATCTCGAGTGTCGCTTCTTCATTCTGCTTCGGCGCGGTCTTCAGGAAATAATCCAGCACCACAGGCCCGGCTGGATTTGTGCCAACGGTTGGATTTCCACCACCGCCGCCACCTCCTCCGAACCCGCGGCCGCCGCGCGTACGGAACGCCGGCTCCGGCTTGAAGAAGTGAACGTCCTCACTCGCGATCTGAGGCGAGATCTCTCGCAGCGGCCCGATATGGTCCAGTACGTAGAACGAGCGCCCGTGCGTCGCAACCACCAGATCGTCGTTCTTCACGACCAGATCGTGTACCGGAACCGTCGGGAGGTTGAGCTTGAGCGGCTGCCAGTGCGCGCCGTCATCCCACGACGCGAACACGCCCGTCTCCGTTCCTGCGAACAGCAGCTTCGGATTCTTGGTGTCCTGGCGAACAGCGTGGACAAATGATCCGGCCGGGATGCCGTTCACCAGCTTCGTCCAGGTCTTTCCGTAATCGGAGGTCTTGAAGATGTAGGGCGCGTTGTCGTCCAGCCGGTGCCGGTCGACAGCAACGTACGCGGTGCCGGCATCGTGCGGCGAAGCGTCGATGATGCTGACGGTACCCCACTCCGGCATTTCCTTCGGCGTCACGTTGTCCCAATGCGCGCCGCCATCGCGTGTAAGGTGCACGAGGCCGTCGTCGCTACCGGCCCAGATCTGCCCCTTGGTCAACGGCGATTCGGCGATCGCGAACACCGTGTCGTAGTACTCGACGCTCGTATTGTCCTTCGTGATCGGCCCGCCCGACGGTCCCTCTTTCGACTTGTCGTTACGCGTCAGGTCGGGTGAGATCGGCGTCCAGCTCTGCCCCATGTCGGTGGAACGGAACACTACGTTCGCGCCGTGATAAAGCATGTTCGGATCATGCGGCGACAGCGCGATCGGCGCCGTCCATTGGAAACGGTATTTCAAGTCCGCGGCGCCCCAGCCCATCGGGTTATCGGGCCACGGATTGATGTCCTGCTGCTCGCCCGTCTCTTTGTTGAAGCGCGTGATCAGACCATCGTAGGACCCGGCGAAGACGATGTTGGGATTCGGCAGGTACGGCACCACGAACCCGCTCTCGCCGCCGCCGACCGGATACCAGTCAGTCCGGTCGATGGCGCCACCATCGGTGCTGCTCGCAATGGCAACCGTCGAATTGTCCTGCTGCGCGCCGTAGATCATGTAGCGGAACCGGTTGTCGGTCGCGACGTGGTAGAACTGCGCCGTCGGCTGGTTCAAGACGCTGGACCACGTGCGCCCGCCGTCGGTGGAAATGGTGGCGCCGCCGTCATTGCCCTCGATCAGGCGCTGCGGATTGTTGGGATCGATCCAGAGCGCGTGATTATCGCCGTGCGGCGGACGCAGCGTCTGCCAGGTCTTGCCCGCGTCCGTGGATTTGAACGCGCCGACGTTCAGGATGTAAACGGCGTTCTGGTCCTTAGGATCGGCAAAGATGTGCGCGTAGTACCAGGCGCGCTGCGTGAAGCGCGAATCGCCGGTGACCTTCGTCCAGTGCTCGCCGCCGTCATTCGACGTGAACATCCCGCCCTCCTGCGCTTCGACGAGCGCGTACAGACGGTCGCTATTGGCCGGCGAAACCGCGATCCCGATGCGCCCGAGGGTGCCCTTGGCGAACCCGTTACCGGTGATCTGCTTCCATGTTGTACCGCCGTCGGTGGACTTATACAGCCCGCTGCCCGGCCCGCCGCTGACCATCTCCCACGGCTTGCGGTACGCCTGCCACAACGAGGCGTAAACCACCTGCGGGTTGTTGACGTCAATGACGACATCGATAGCGCCCGTGTTCTCGTCCTTGTAGAGCACCTTCTGCCACGTGGCGCCGCCGTCGGTGGAGCGAAAGACGCCGCGCTCCGGATTCGGGCCAAAGGCGTGCCCGAGCGCCGCGACGAAGACGATGTTCGGATTCTGCGGGTCGACGGCGACGCGGCCGATCTGCCGCGTATCTTCCAGGCCCATGTTCTTCCACGTGCGTCCGGCGTCGGCGGACTTCCACACGCCGTTCCCGTACGTGACATTGCCGCGGATGCACGCCTCGCCCGAGCCGACGTAGATCACGCTCGGCGCCGACGGAGCCACCGCGATCGCCCCCACAGACCACAGGTTCTCCTTGTCGGTCAGCGGACCCCACGTCGCGCCACCGTCCGTGGTCTTCCACACGCCGCCGGACACAGCGCCGAAGTAATAAGTGCTGGGAGTCTTGGGATCGCCCGCGACCGCCAGCACGCGTCCTCCGCGGAAGGGTCCGACCAGCCGGTAGCGCATGCCTTCATACAGCTTCTCGGGAATTTGCGGCGTCGCGGAGGTCGCGCTCGCCGATGTTGCCGCCGGCTTCGCTGGTTCCTTTTGCTTTCCCTTTTGCGCGGATGCGGTAATGGACAGAGTGACCACTAACAACACGAATCCCAACTTCGCAATCTGCTTCATGCGTGAATCTCCGGAGGGTTTTTCAGAAGGGGCGGATTGTATCACGACGCGAGGTACAGGCTGGTGGCGCGGGCGGATGCCTATACACCTTCATGCTGGACTGGAGCATTGGCCGGGGGAGCAGGCGCGGCCAACATCAGGGGTTCGTCGGGTATGACGATCCAGCACACGCCGTAAACGACGAACAGCACGGGGAAGGTCAGAATCGCCAACACCAGCCACATGACCCGGATAAGCGTCACGTCGAGATCGAAGTATTCCGCAAATCCCGCGCAGACGCCCGCGACCTTACGATTGCAGCGGGGCCGAACCAGCTTGCGGCGGCAGGTCATGCCTCCAACGCGCACTCCGCAATAGGCGCACAGGTTGGCGTCGTCCTGGATCACTTTTCCGCAGTAGTTGCAGTACATGGCGCCCTCCCACTGATAAATGATACGACCACCGCCGGGAAAAAGTTCCGAAAGTCTCTGGCCGGGGTGGATTGATCAGGGATGAAGCCGGATTGCGTGAAAATTTTTCCGGGCTGGCCGGCAGGTACTGGCAAACCCGCTTTGGGCGCTGGATTCCAACGTTGCAGGTTCCCCGGAGCATGCCTATGTACCGCCGTATTATTACGGTATTCTGCCTGGTTTGCCTCGGAATGTTGCTCGCTTGTGGAGGCAATTCAATGCCTACCCCGACGTCGCCCACGCCGGCGCCAACAGCCGCAACTCCAACTCCGGCACCGACGCCAGCGCCGTCGCCCGCGCCAGCACCAGCACCGTCGCCAGCGCCCGCGCCAGCACCCTCGCCAACACCAGGTCCGACTCCAGCGCCCGTGCCCAGTACGGGCTCGAATCCCGGCATGTACCAGATGCAGCTCGTCTCTTTTCAACACGCGCAGGATACAGTTGGCCAGCTCACGGTGGACCCCGTTTCCAATAACGGCGACATCAACGTGAAGCTGAACAGCGGGACTGTCGCGAACGCATCCTTGTTCGTCATCTTCTGCCCGTTCGGCAACTTCAATAAGAACTGCTTCGACGTCGGCAACTTCAGCAGCGACGCCAGTGGCAACATCAACGCCTCGCTGAAGTTCCCGAAAAACGGCACTTGGGCGGGCGTCTTCTTCGTATCCAACCAGAACGCAGCGGCCAATGGCCAGAACACCGCATACTGGGTCACCGAACCGAGCGCGTACACCGGAAATTTCGACGTGGGTCAGAACTACCGGGTCGTCCTGCAGCCGGAGGCCGCCGTGACCGGAGGTATTTCCATCGCCACCACCTCTGCGCCGCTGTCCAGCGGGTTTATAAGCATCAACGGCTCTACTCTGCACGCGGAAGTGCATGGCGCAAAAGCGATGACGACTTACGTTGTGAACTTCTGCGGCAACGGCGGGTTCACGTCTGCCTGCAACTATTACGGGAGCGCAGGTAGTTTCACGACCGACGATTCGGGCAACGGAAGCGTTGATGTGACCGTGTACCCTGGGCCATCGGAGGTGTTCTTCGTCGATCCGATCAACACGCGTGGCAACGGCTACGTGACCGCTTTCGTTGTGCAGTAGTGGATCCGGCAGGCGGACTTATCGCACCGAGTACGGCTGCTTTAGATATCTCTTCGCCAGGTCGGCGTGGTCCGAACTCTGGTCCGACGCCAGCAGCTCCCGATACCGCCGAACGGCCTGCTCGCGCTGCTTGAGGAGGTCGTACATCTCACCCGCGCCCAACTGCGCCCGCTCGCGCAGGTCCGGGTCGCTCCGCGGCGACGAGCGCACGAAATCATACTCGCTGGCCGCGCCCCCGAACTGGCCTTGTCCCCGGAGCGCTTCGGCCAGGCCGTAATGGACGATCTCCATTCGCGTCTGGCCCTTGGCGAAAACGCCGGCGTCGTCATCGGCGACGATCCTGCGGAATGCCAGAATCGCCTCGGACCCGTGCCCAGCCGCATTCAGCAGGTTGGCCTCTTCCGATCGGAACAGGAAGTTGCGCGGGAAATCCGTCGCCAGTCCCCCGACCAGCTTCAGTGCCTCCGGATATCGCTGCTCGCGGCGCAAGAACAACGACAAGGCGATCTTGGAATCGACAGACGTTTCTCCGCCCGCTTCCCCCGCTTCGTTCAGGTATTGAATGCCCTTTTGCTTGTTGCCCGACAGCCCCACCACCGACGCCGCCACCTTCACCGGCCACGGCACGCTGGCGATCACGTAGTTGTGAATGCCGACAGCCATTTTGGCGTCAGAGTACTTCGGATCCAGCTCCAGCACGCGCTCATGGTCGTGCCGGGCCCCCACCGCGCTCCTTAATGCCGCGAACCACGCCTTGTCGATCAGCCCCATATAGGTAGCACGATATCCCCGGACCACGCCCCGGGTGTAAAGCGCGTCCTTGTCATTCGGGTCGCGCTTCAGCCGCGCCTCCGATAGTTTGAGGGACTGGTCCATCAGGCCTAAGATCCGCTCCTTAGCCTTAGGGTTGATCGGGAACTGTTTACTATTCAGGAAGCCATTCTTGGCGTACAGCTCGGTATCGAGAGCGCCGATCCGGTAGAGCTCTCGAAACATCACGCCGGAGAGCAGGTGGTTCAGGGCGAAAGCGTCATCGGGATGGCTTTTTACGGCCTCTTCGAAGCAGTGAATGGCCTGGTCGTACTCGAGGTTATAGAAGTGCTCGAATCCGGCGCGGGTATCGGGATCGTCGGGACGGAATCGGAGCTTGGAGATGCCGTTCGCGGGAGCAGTCCACGCGGAGGTAACTCCAATAACAACAAAAGAAAGCAGTAGAACCGTGCGCGCCAGAAGTGCCCGCCCGGAACCTTCGTAAGGTCTCATACCGGGTTCTATGGGCAGTTTACCCGATTCCGAACCATTCCCCCAGACAGTTACAAAGAATCACCCCCCAGAAAGGGCCTAATGTTCAGCGCCGATAACCCGTTCAAGCAGTACTACTCTGAGGACGAGGCTGCCCTGATGCTGGGCATCTCTGTCCATACAGTGCGGATGCTGCTCGACGAGCATGTTTTCAACGACGGCACACCACGCCCTTCCGAGCTGCAATTGCGGGCTTCGGACCTGGTTCTCCTGCGCTTCTGGCACAAGAGCCGGCCGAATCCTAAGGTCATTCGTATGCCACGCCCTGCTTGAACCCCGGTTCGTTCGACAGAATTTCGACTCGACGGGTAAATTCTGCCCTGCCTGCGGGTCAATCCCGCGGCTCGGTCCAGGGTTGGCATCGATTTTTCAATGACTTCCAGAGACGTAACGTTTGGCTTCCGTCTTGCGAATATTTATAGCGGAGGGAGCCATGTCTGGAGTAGTTCACCGCGTGGATCAAGATTACTGGCAGCCCCCTCGCGGCCCCCAGGACGAAGTAGCCGTACAGCCCAAGGCGCTGGCTTGTCCGGAGTGCGGTACCGAGTTCGTCGTCGGTTCGCGTTATTGTCACGTGTGCGGCGGAGAGCGCGAAGCCCTCACCGACTCCGGGTCGCGCAGTTTCACAGATTGGCTGGATTTCACGCGCATCCACGACGCAATCGGCCTCTCGGCGGCGTCCCTGGTATGTCTGATCGCAGGCGTGGTTTGCGTCTTGGCGGCGATCGTCACAGGCTTTATCTATACAGCGAACACCGTGCTTGACTGGCAGGCGGTCCAGGTTTGGCGCATCGAATGGCTACTGGCCGCAACCGTCGCCTTTGTCGCGGGTATTTTGCTGAAACGGGCCAATCCATAGTTTCCCATCGTTGCCTCAGCTCGGCACGGCGCAAGCCGTGCCGTTTTACTTGCCGGTTAGCACTTCGCGATCTTTGTCCGTCGCAGGGATAGCCTACTTCGATACCGCGGCAAACAAGTCCGACTGCAGCAGTGACTGAAATTTCTGATCGTCGGTCTTGAAGTGGAGTTGGAGCTTGGCACTGTCGTTGTCGACGGTGACGCTGTCGAGCGCGACCTTCTCCGGACCGGTAGCGCCCTGCTTCCGGAACATTACGCCGGCTTTCAGCAATGACGAGAGCGTCGCCGCAGTCATCGAATCGGCCGTGATGACATCCAGGTTGAACTTCACGCCCTTATCGAAATCCATGGTGTAGCGCGAGGCGACGAGGCGCTTCTTGACCGTCTCGTAGTCGGCCAGCTTGGCGGCGTCGCCCAAGGTCGACGCGACCATGTTCTGGGTGCCGGACTGGTCCAGGACGCTCCACACCGACCCGTCCTGCACTGCGCTGATCTGTTCGGCCATGATTGCGTTGCTGGCGAGCGAGGCGGCTTCTCCGTCACGTGCATCGAGCGCCGCCTGCACCGCCTTCCTTTGTCCGAACAGGAGCGTGAAATCGTCGAGGAACACCATGTCCTGCCCGCCCGACATCGGATAGATGTCCGCCGTCCGGTACTTCGTGGGCTTGATTTTTTTCAGCTTCATCTTCGCCATGATCTTCTTCGTCGAGAACTGTCCCTGGGCGATGCCGATGATATTCAGATTGTTCTTGATCCGGAACGAAGTGAAGCTGAGCTGCTCGACGTCGTTGTCGGGATCGATCCCGATGTTCTTCAGCGACTGCTCGAACTCCTTCATGTTGTCGGGGAGCACGCGGTTCTTCAGCGCCAGCGCGGTCGGCGAGTTCTTCAGCGCGCGGTAATCGACGCAGATGAGCTGCTGGACGTCGGCGGGAATGGCCGAACGCGCGGATGTGGCCAGGGTTACGGCGGAGGCGGGCAGCACCAGGGCCGCCACCAGGAGTGCGAGAACCAATCGCTTCATGGGACCTCGGGAATCGCTCTCTCCATCCAGATGCGAGCAGCCGAAATTCTGGTTGCGAAGGTCTGGATTAAGGAGCAGAAAGTCTGCCTATTGTAACGCGATTTTAGACGCGCAGTTGCGCAGGAAGTAAGCGGATTACGGAGAATCAACAACTTACATTTCAGTTATTTAAGGGCGGCGACCTTCTTTTGCACATCTGCGACGAAACCGGCGTCCTCCAGCCCTTCCAGATTGATTTCGACATTCGCCAGCGCGCCTTCCTTCGCCGCCCGCGCCAGCGATTTCGCGACGCCGAGATCGGAGGCCATCTTCGGATTTGTGATCGGCCCCAGTTTCTCCGCCCATTGCGCGATCTCCTGCGCGCGCTGCGCAACCGATAGCGGCACGTTCGTCGCCTGCTTCAGCGCCTCGGTGACGAGACCATTGTTGGATGTGGACTCCTTCGAGGCCTTGAACGCCTTCACTACCGCGTCGTAGCTGGCGGCGTCGGCATCGATTGCGGCTTTCAGCTCTTCCCGCAACTTGGAAAGCGCGGCAATGGCGTCGCTGAGTTCGCGCTCGTACTGCACAAAGGCCTTTTTGCCTCGCGACATGCCCGCGACCATCTGCGCCAGCGCCGCAGCCATTGCACCAGCCGCCGCCGAAGCGCTACCTCCGCCCGGTGTCGCTGTGGGCGCGGCTAACTGCTCGATGAACGGCTCCACTCCGGCTCGCAATCCACCCACGGCCATCTTGCCGCCCATCACGGCGGCGAGACGATTTTCGAGAATAAGGGAGCTGTCGAAATTCTCGATCTGGAGGAACCACTCGGCGGCGGCTTCCAACGCCTTTTTCGGGATGAGGCCGACGATCTCGCTCGACACCGGCATCACGCCATACCGCGCCGCTTCCCTTTTCACGAACTCGAAGACGCGCGCGATCGGCGTCTGCTCGAAATCCGTCAGGTTCATCGAGACCTGCGCCATACCCCGCACCAGGAACCCGGCGCCTTTAACGAACTTGAAACCACCGGAAGATGCGCGCACCGCCTTCGCAATCTTCTTCGCAATGTCCACGTCCGGCGTGTTCAGAAAAATGTTGTAGGCGATAAGGAACTTGCGCGCGCCGACGACCGTCGCTCCGGCCGTGGGATGACACCTGGGATCGCCGAAATCCGGGCACCGAGCGGGATTGGTTGTGATTTCCTCGCGCAATCCTTCGAACTGTCCGCGCCGGATGTTCTCCAGGTTCTGACGCTCCGGGCGAGTCGCCGCCGCCTCGTAGAGATACACCGGTATCTGGTAGCGCTTCCATATCTCCTCGCCGACATGGCGCGCGATCGCGACGCAATCCTCGAGCGTCACGCCCTCGATCGGAATGAAGGGCACGACGTCGCTCGCGCCCAACCTCGGGTGCGCTCCCTGATGTGTCGTCAGGTCGATCAATTCGCTCGCCTTGCCGACGCCGCGAATGGCCGCTTCGGCGATGGCGTCGCGATCGCCCACCAGCGTGATGACGCAGCGGTTGTGGTCCGCGTCCATCTCGCGGTCCAGCAGCGTGACTCCGGGAATCTTCATGGCCTCTACGATGGCGTCGACCTTCGCCTTATCGCGGCCCTCGGAAAAATTGGGAACGCACTCGACCAGCGTGGACATAGCGAAACAGGATAAACGGCGGCGGAGATTCGGCAAAGGCGCACGTCACATCATTGGGTGATCGGGTGATGTAGTGATTGGTTCGTTCGAATTCGAACAGGTGTGTCCTGGAACGGACACGTCGGAACCGCGGCATGTTGATTCGCAGGCGCTTAACTCGGCCGGCTTTGGCCGGTACGGTGCATCCCTAGTGACATTTGGGAACGGATGACGTCTATCCAGCGTATTCCCGTGTGGGGTTGAGAATGTCTGGTCTGATCACCGATTTGAAACGCGCATTCCGCACGCTGCTCAAAACACCTGGATTCACCATCGCCGCATTAGTTGTACTGGCGCTTGGCATCGGCGCCAACACCTCGATCTTCAGCATCATCAATGGCGTGCTGATCCGGCCGCTGCCATTTCAGGACCCGGCCCGGCTCGTCCAGCTGTACCATGTCCCACCGCAGCAGCAATTTCCCGGGGTGAAGCAGTTCTCGCTTTCCGCCGCTAATTACCTCGATTGGGAGCAGCAGAACAACGTCTTTGAAAAATCGGCGGTCTACACGTTCACCGATTTCCGCCTGATCGGAAGCGGTGATCCGAAAGTGCTCCAGGCAGCTCGCGTCGAGACGACCTTCTTTGACGTACTGCGCGGCAACCTGCTGCTTGGCCGCGCGATTAACGCCGACGATGCAAGTCCAGGCCACGAGCACGTGGTGGTTTTGAGCGAGAAACTGTGGAGATCGCAGTTCGGGGGCGACCCGCATCTCGTCGGCCACAACGTCGACCTGAATGGCCAGGCCTATACGGTGGTCGGCGTCATGGCTTCGGATTTTCAAAAGCCGAGCTGGGCGCAGCTCTGGACGCCTCTCGTGTGGGACCCGGTCGAGCGTGGAGTGCGCGGCGAGCATCATTGGCTCGCTGTGGCGCGGCTGAAGCCCGGCGTCTCCGTTGACCAGGCGCAGGCGAATCTCAATACCATCGCCGCCCGCCTGGCGCAGCAATATCCGGCCGACGACGCCGGCTGGGGCGCTCAAGTCGTCGCCCTTCGCGAGGAGACGGTCGGAGAAGTACGTAAACCTCTTCTCATTCTTCTCGGCGCCGTCGCATTCGTCCTTCTGATCGCGTGCGCGAACGTCGCCAATCTGATCTTGGCCAAGACGCTTGACCGCCGCAAAGAGATCGCGATCCGCACGGCACTGGGTGCAAGCCGGTTCAATATCGTCCGCCAGGTCCTTTCCGAAGCCGTTGTGCTTTCCGTCGCCGGCGGTGCGCTCGGACTTGCGGTCGCGAAGTTCGGCACAACCATCGTACTGAACTTCCTGGGTTCAAGCTTGCCGCGCGTGAACGAGATCGGCCTTGACCTTTCCGTTCTGCTGTTCACATTCGCGATCGCCGTCGTGACTGGCATCGCATGCGGCCTCTGGCCAGCTTGGCGGATGTCCAAAGCCGATCCGCAGGAAGCGCTGAAGCAGGGCGGGCGCACCGATGCCGCATCCAGCGGCAAGCGCACACGCAACCTGCTGGTGGTGAGCGAGGTGGCGCTCTCCCTGGTGCTGCTGGTCGGCGCGGGCCTGATGGTCCGTACGCTTTGGAACCTTCGCGGTGTGAACCCCGGCTTCGAAGCTCAGCATGTTTTGACTATGACCGTCGGCGTTGCCTCCACTGATTACGCAACGGACAAGCAGGAGGCGGCGTTCTATCAAGAGTTACTCCGTCGCGTGCGTGTCGTACCCGGCGTTCAATCCGCTGGTCTGACCGACGCGCTTCCGCTCGAAGGCGGCTCGACCCAGCCCGTGGCGATCGAGGGGCAGCCCGTGGTGGACATGTCGCACCAGCCCGAGGTCGCCACCCGCCTCGCGTCGCCCGGGTTCTTCAGCGCGATGCATATCCCGCTCCTACGCGGACGCGACTTCAGCGACGGCGATAACGCCAGTTCGCTACCGGTGGCGGTCGTCAGCGAATCGATGGCAAAGCAATTCTGGCCGAACGACAATCCCATCGGCAAACGTCTCACGCTAACGTTTTCTCCGGGGATTGTGCGCGAGGTCGTCGGCATTGTCGGCGATATCAGGGACCGCGGACTCGACAATAAGGACCCGATCTCGACGCTGTATTATCCGCCGTCGCAATTCGTGTGGCAGGAGAAATGGGGCAAGTTCCACGCGATCGGGTTGTCGCTCGCTATCCGCACCGGCAATGATCCAGCGAGCGTCACGTCGGCGATCCGCGCTACCCTCCATGATCTATCGCCGAACACGCCGTTGCTGCAGGTCCGAACGATGGAAGACCGCGTCGCGGAATCCCTCTCCCCGCAGCGCTTCAATATGATCCTGCTCGCGGCGTTTGCCGGTCTCGCGCTACTGCTCGCCGCGGTCGGTATTTACAGCGTGCTCGCCTACGCGGTCCGCCAGCGTAGGCGCGAGATCGGCGTGCGCATGGCCTTGGGCGCGCAGGTCGGAGATGTTCTGCGCATGATCGTCTTTGACGGTATGAAGCCAACGCTGATCGGCGTCGCTATCGGCGTGACAGCGTCAATCGCGCTCAGCCGCGTACTGAGCACGCTGGTATTCGGGGTCAAGGCCACCGACGTCCCGACATTCGTGACCGTCTCGGTACTGCTGGTCGGGGTTGGAATGCTGGCCAGCGCGCTGCCGGCGTATCGCGCAACAAGAGTGGACCCGCTGAAGACGCTCAGGGACGAATAGGTTTCCGGTTTCCGGACTCCGGACTCTGGACCCCGGACCCCGGGCTACTTAAACCACGTATACCCGATCCTGAACTGCATCGTCGCATTGATGCCGGGATTTCTTCCCGACAGGCTCGCGTTCGAGATGTGCGTGATGTGCACCGACGCGTCGATCGCGCCCCTTTCGCTGCGCAGGAAGTAAAGCCCGAAGGCGCCGCCCGGCATGAAGTTGAAACTCGATGTCTTGATCTGCGGGACGTCGTCCGTCGTGAACAGGATTCCGCCCTCGGCCGCGAAGTACGGGGACACCTTGTTGCCGCCGGTCCAATTCCACTTCAGCACCACCGGATTCGCCGCGAAGCCGTAGATCCACTTCGTCGGCCCGGCGTTATAGAACTGGGCTTGCCGGATCTCGTACAGCGGCATGATGTCGCCGGCCCACTCGAACGTGCCGCGGAATTTTCCGTCGCCGATCTCGTTCGTCAGCACGCGCCCGAAGCGCACGCCGGCGTTAATGAACTTGAAATCGCTGGCGTGTCCCAGCCCGGTGCCTCCGCCGAACCACGGCCCAAACTCCCACACCGGCTTGCTGAGGGGATTTTCTTGCGCGAAGGCGCACGCGCACAGCAGGATGACTGCGAATAACGTTCTCTTCATGACTGTAGTTCCGGAAAGAATCTAGCAGGTATGTCGGTATTTCGGTATATCGGTGCTTAGCTGGTTAACGTTGCCGCTGGAATTGGCTGTCATGAAATTCACGCACAGCGAACGTAAGTCGTTGACGCTCTACTGTCGGTCAAATGGCGTGATACGTAACGGAGCTTTGAGTTGGATCGATGCTGCAGATTGCGTGCTCTTCAGACCAGTCCTGAGTGGCGCTGACGTTCTCGGCAGTGAGTAACACTCGCTTGTTCAGCAGCACCGCCACCTCTTTCATGAGTTCGAAAATCGCCCGAGCTTTGGCGGATGAGTCGACATCATCTGGCAACACGTCCAAATTGATTTCTTCGTCCCGTCCAAACCAAATGTTGACACGAACACCAGCGGTGTAGAACTTCACGTGTACCGACAGACTCTGATTCTCTTGAACGACAATTGCGTAATCGGGTATGGGTTGCTCCTCGCCGTCTCGAACGTAAACGGCGCTGTGCTTGGTCGCCGCGAACCGCAACAGACTCCGTTGGTCGCGCTCACTGGTTCCATACGCCCGAATTTCTAACAACGTGCCCGCGTCGGGGCGAAACACTTCCTTCCAGAAAGATTCCACAGCAGGGCTCATGAAGCCGAGTTTACAAGGAACAGGGTTAAACGGCACCTTGGCCACGCGCTCACATACCGACCTACCGAAATACCGACGTACCAGCAAAAAGCCCGGCCGCTTGTCCACGACCGGGCTCTCTTCCTCTGGCCTTGCTTTGTCGACACTTGTTTTGCCGTGCAACTGACAGCTGGCAACTGACAACTATCCCGCGACCTCTTCCAGCTTCTCCACATCGACGTCGAAGTTCGAATAGACGTGCTGCACGTCGTCGAGTTCTTCGAGTGCTTCGATCAGCCGGATCATGGTGTTCGCCTGGTGTCCTTCGAGCTTGATGTAGTTGTCGGGTACGAACCCCACTTCCGCGCTCTCCGGAGTGATGTTGGCTTTCTTCACGGCTTCGACCACGGCGTCAAAGGCGTTGGGATCGGTCAAAATCTCCCAGTTGTCGCCGTCATCCTTCAGGTCTTCGCCGCCGGCTTCCAGGACGATGTTCATCAGGTCATCTTCCTTCGCGGCGGACTTGGAAACCACGATGTCGCCCTTCTTCTTGAACATCCACGCGACCGAACCCGCTTCGCCGAGGTTGCCGCCGTTCTTGCCGAAGGCGTGACGGATCTCGCTCACGGTGCGGTTACGGTTGTCGGTGGTCAGCTCGACCAGGACAGCCACGCCGCCGGGACCGTAGCCTTCCATCATCAACTCTTCGTAGGTTGCGCCCGGAAGCTCGCCGGTGCCGCGCTGGATGGCGCGCTTCACGTTGTCGCCGGGCATGTTGGCAGCCTTGGCGTCCAACACGGCTTTACGCAGGCGGGGATTTTTATCGGGATCTCCGCCGCCGATACGGGCGGCCATGATGATTTCGCGAATGATCCGGGTGAATATCTTGCCGCGCTTGGCGTCCAGCGCGCCCTTCTTGTGCTTGATTGTGGCCCATTTTGAATGGCCAGACATAGAAACCTCTCTCGGGGTCCCCAACACGTGCCGGTTTGCGCGTGATGGGGTGGCTATAAGTACTCGGCGGGCGCACGAATGGCTCTGGCGCAGACGCCAAACGCCCAATTATAGCACTGACTTACGCTGCGATTTCCGCTTCTGTGGGTCTAACCGACGGCTTCCTCGGACTCGAAAGTGCTCAGCGTGATTTGCCGCTCGGTCAGCAGTTGCGTGATCACCTGGTCGGGCGTGCTTCCGAAGATCCGGCAGTGCTTCAGGTAGCGCCGCAGGGCTTCCTGATCCTCGAACGACAGGAACGCCGGCGTGGTACTGGGAGTACGCCAGTACTGCACTTTGAATGGAGGCTTCCCGGGCGTGGTGCTTTTCGAGATGACGAGTTGTCCCAGCCAGGAAGGCATGCCAAATGTCTCGGAGGGAGGTTACATCGGAGGCGTTCGCTCCGTCCAATGACCAAAGTGGCTCGTCTTCGGACTTCCGGGGGTTAATGCTTTGTTTCTGGAACGATACGCAAAAATGATCGCGAGTATCGGCGCCGCCAGCAATACACCCCAGAAACTAAAAAAGAGTCCGAGGATGATGGGCGTGAGGATCGAGGCCCAGATCGGCACGCGCGCCGCGCGTCGCATCAAGTACGGCTGGAACAGGACTGCATCGAGTACCACAACCACCGCGTACAGGATGAGTACGTAAATGAGGCGCATGAAGCCGCCGGAAGCGGTTGCGGCGATCGCCGGTCCGATCAGCGAGATCACCGGACCGAGGTGCGGCACGAACTGCAAAACCATCGCGAGCACGGCCCATAAAGGCGCCCATGGCACGCCGATGATCCACAGGCCCACCAGCCAGGCCACCCCGACACACAGCGAGTCCTGCAGCTGCGCCATGAACCAGCGCTTCAGCGCTCCGCCCGTGACCTGCGCATGTTCCCGGAGTTGCATACCACTTTGGATGCTGACTGAGTTGTATCAGGGCACGGTCGTATCAGGGCACAACTTTACAGCTCGTTGAGAAACTCAATCTATGCGCGTTTTTCGGACGGGCGCGTCGTAGGTCGGCGAACACGCCCTGTTTCCGACCTACGACCTACCACCTACGACCTACCATAACGCCTTAGCCGCTGCCCGCTCACTGGCGTACACTGTTCGCAAATTCCGGAGGGCTTATGAGGCATTTTCTTTCCATCGTCATGCTGTCGATCTTCTCTTGTTCTTTCGCCGTTGCGCAGATGCCCGGAGAGATGCAGCACGGGCCCATGCCGGGCCTGAACATGCAGCCTCCGCGGGCGCTATCCGACAGCTGGTGGCGCGACCCGGAGGTCATCAACGAACTGAGGCTTACCGAAGCGCAGCGCAAGCAACTCGAGCAGACGAGCACGAGCATGAAGCTGTCGCTGATCGGCGCGGTCGCGACCGGCGCGAGCGCACTGGTGAAAGGCGAGAGCGCGCTCAACGGCGACCAGCTCGATGAAGCCACCTACAACCAGCAGGTCACGGCGGCAGCCGATGCCGCGTCGAAGGTGGTGAAGGACCTGGCAGGCACGATGCTCGCCATGCGGAAGATCCTCACCCCCGAGCAATGGCGCAAGCTGGAATCGATGCGGCACACGCCGCAGCCGCGCCGTCCAGTGAATCGCGACAACGAGCGCAGGCCGGCGCCACCACAGCAATAGGTTTTGGGCTTTGGGTTTTGGGCAATGGCTATTGGGCTTTGGGAATTCGGAGGTTCATCCAGGCTGCCTAACACCCAATGCCCAACGCCTAAAGCCCCGTCCCCCCGTGCTAGACTTTTATTAGAGCTCCCATGAAATTCGGCGTCATCCAGTTTCCCGGCTCCAACTGCGATCAGGACCCATACTGGGTGCTGGAGCACGTGGCAAAGCAGCCCGTCACCTATTTGTGGCACGAGTCGCACGACCTCCAAAACTGCGACCTGGTGATCGTGCCGGGCGGCTTTTCCTATGGCGACTACCTGCGCTGCGGCGCCATTGCGCGCTTCTCGCCGGTGATGGAATCGGTGCGGAAATTTGCCGCCGGAGGCGGGTTGGTGCTGGGCATCTGCAACGGCTTCCAGATCCTCTGTGAGTCGCACCTGCTGCCGGGCGCACTGTTGCGCAATGCCGGACTGAAGTACGTCTGTAAGCCCGTGCACGTGCGCGTCGACAACGCCGAAACGCCGTTCACGTCTGCCTGCAAGAAGGGCAATGTCCTCCAGATTCCCATCGGACACATGGAAGGCAATTACTTCTGTGACGATGCGACGCTCGAACAGCTCAAGCGCGAAGACCGCGTCGTCTTCCGCTACGCCGATGCCAACGGCGAGATCGCACCCGGCGCGAATCCCAACGGCTCGCTCGACAACATCGCCGGCATCTGCAACGAGGGCCGAAATGTCTTAGGGATGATGCCGCACCCGGAGCGCTCGAGTGAGGCCGTGATGGGCGGAGCCGACGGCTTCAGGGTTTTCGAGTCGGTGCTGAAAGCAGTTGTAAGTTCCAAGTTATAAGTTGCAAGTTCGGCAACTTACAACGTACAACTTTCAACTTACAACTGTTTCTAAAAAGCTTCTTTATTCACCACGTACGGCATCTTGCTCGGATCGCCGCCGTAGTGCTTCTCCAGCACGTCGATTAATCCCTGCACGCAGCGCCCGGCCATGCCTTTCGACGGATCCGTCGACAAGCGCGTGATCTTCGCCGCGCTGGCGAAATGCGGATACAAACGGCAGCGGTCTTCGATCGCCGGATCACGCAGCGGCGAATCCGCCGGCAGCGGCTCTTTCTCGTAAACGTCCAGCGCCGCGCCGGCGATCCAATTCTCTTTCAGCGCCTTCGCCAACGCTTTCTCGTCGACGACCGGCCCGCGCGACGTGTTCACTAGCATCGCGTTCGGTTTCATCATGCGCAATGTTTTCTCGTTCACGAGGTGCAACGTGGGCGTCTCGCTTTCGCCCGGCCGGATCAGCGGCACGTGGATGCTGATGTAATCCGCCTGTTGCAGTGCCTCGTCCAATCCGACGTACTTGATCCACGTGCGCTCGCGCGAGATCCCGCTGGAGTGCTGCAGGTCCTTGATCTTTTGTATGCCGGCAACGAAATCGTGGTTCTGGTACGCCGGGTCGTAACAGAGGATGTTCATGTCGAAGCCGCTGCACTTCTTGATCATCGCCAGCCCGATCCGCCCGGTGCCGATGATGGCGATCGTCTTTCCCGTTACTTCGTCGCCGAGAAATGGCAGGAACGGATGCCATGCGCCCCACTGATTCTCGCGCGTGAGCTTTTCCGCGTCCCACAAGCGGCGGGCCAAAGCTCCCAGCATGAAGAACGCGAACTCCGCCGTCGCCTCGGTCAGGACATCGGCAGTATGCGTAAAGGGGACTTTGTATTTATTTGCGTCCGCGCGGTTGATGTTGTCGAAGCCGACGGCAATCTGCGCCACGACCTTCAGGTGTCCCTTGCCGGCCTCGAAGACTTCCGCGTCGATAGGATCACGCAGCGTGGTGATCAGGCCATCGATGCCGCTCGCCGTCTTTTCCACGATGAGTTTCTTCGGCGGCGCTTCGGGACCACTATAGACCTCGACCTCGTAACCGCGCTGGCGCAGCAGGTCGATGGCTTCGCCGATCTGGCAGGTGGCAAAAACTCGAAACTTACGGTCGGCCATTTCTCACCCCGTCAAACCCACCAGATTACGGGAGAACAGCCGATTGACTCAAGCAGACGTAAAACAAGCCACGGATCTACACGGATCTTCACGGATAAAATTCTCTCGGTTCATCCGTGTGTATCCGTGTAAAGCCGTGGCGTTTTTTCTTTACCGGACCGTGACCAGCTCCGGCTCGATCGGGCAGACGATCCGCTTCTTCTTCAACTTCATGAGTTCGAGCGCCTTCTGCGCGATGTGCTCGGCCGACACCTCGAACTCCTTGATCAGCTCCCAGGGCGCGCCCGAGTCGCCGAAGCGGTCCTTCACGCCGATCGCGCCCGTGATCACCGGCGTCCCGTACAGCTCGGGGCTGGCAGTAATGACGTTGCTGACCTTCCACGCCACCGGGCCGATCTGGTGCTCTTCCGCCGTGATGACCACGCCCGTGTCCTTGGCGGCGCGAATGATCGCGCCCTCATCCACCGGCTTCAGCGTGTGCAGGTTGATGATGCGCGTCTCGTAGCCGAACTCCTGCTTCAGGATGTACGCCGCGCGCATCGCCTCGGGAACCATCGGCCCATTCGCGATGATCGCCAGGTCTTCGCCCTCGTTGCGGTAGTTCGCTTCCAGGCGGGTCTCGAACGCTCTCAGGAAGTCCTTGTCCGCCGTGCGCAGCCGGATGACATTCGCTTTGCCGAAGACGAACGGCGTGTTCTCGTCCGTGACGATCGGCGTCGCCTCGCGCGCGAACCGGATGTACTTCGGACCCTGGTGCTTCAACAGCAGATACGTCGTGGCCTTCTTCGTTTCCACGCTGTCGCACGGCACGACGACGTTCATGTTCGGCAGGCTGCAAACGGCACTCAGGTCTTCCAACGCCTGGTGCGTCGCGCCGTCCGGCCCGACCGAGACGCCGCCGTGCGCGCCCGCGATCAGCACGTTGAAGTTGCCGTAACACACGGTAGTGCGGATCTGGTCGAGGTTGCGGCCGACCGCAAACGTCGCGTAGGTGCCGAAGACCGGCAGCTTGCCTTCGCGCGCCAGTCCGGCGGCGACGGCGGTCGCCGACTGCTCGGCGATGCCCATGCTCAGCCAGCGCGGCTTGCGTTCCGGGTTCTTGCTGTAGAAGTCGCTGATGGTGATCGACCCGGAGATGTCCAACCCCAGGCAGCAGACGCGCTCATCACTGCCGTTTTCGGCCAGCGACTCGCCGAAGCCCATGCGCGTCGGTTTCATCTTCACCTGCATGTCGAGCGCTGAGTTCCACCAGTAATCGCGGCTGAAGTGCGGCATCTTGGCGTCGAGCTTCTTATCGACGTCCTTCTGGTACGTCTTCGCCTTGTCCAGCAGCGCGTCGAGGTCGATCTTGTCGGCGACACCAAGCTCCGCCAGCCCTTTCTTCGTCTCCTCCAGGTTGGTGGCCCTGCCGTGCCAGCCGGCGACGTCCTCGCAGAAGCTGATGCCCTTGCCCTTGATGGTCTCGGCCACGATGCACAGCGGCTTCTGCACACCATTGCCCGCGCGCCGTTTTCCCGCCTGCAACGCGGTGACGACCTGCTCCATATCGTGGCCGTTAATTCGGATCACGTCCCATCCGAACGAACGGTACTTTTCTTCGATGGGGTCGATGTTCATCACATCGTTCACGCGCCCATCGATCTGGAGACGGTTGTAGTCGACGATCGCGACCAGGTTGTTCAGCTTGTAGTGCGCGGCTTCCATCGCCGCTTCCCAGACCTGGCCTTCCTGCTGCTCGCCATCGCCCATGATGCAGAACACCGAGTTGCCCTTCTTATCCAGCTTGGCAGAGATGGCGAGGCCGACGGCGATGCTCAATCCCTGCCCCAGCGAGCCGGTGGACGCTTCCACGCCCGCCAGTTTCAGCCAGTGCGGGTGCCCCTGGAATGGCGAATACAGTTTGCGGAGCGTGACCACGTCGCTCTTGTCGAAGTACCCGGCGAACCCCAGGCCGATGTACAGGCTGGGCGCCTTGTGTCCGGTAGACCAGATGACGCGGTCGCGCTCCGGCCAATTCGGGTTCTTCGGGTCGTGGTTGAGCACTTTCAGGTACAGCGCCGCCGCGATGTCCATGATCGACAGCGTGCCGCCGGCGTGTCCGCTGCCCGCCGCGCACAGCGCCGCAAGGTCGTAGCCGCGCATCAGCTTCGCCTGTTCTTTTAGCTCTTCGACGTTGTAGTCGCGAACGACCTTTCCGCTGGTTGAGTCAACGATCGCCATGTGCCCCTCTCCGGTTGGACGTCGGTTGCCCCACCCTTATCGCCCGCTTTTTGCGATAGGGTGGGGCTTTCCCACGTTAACTGCCGAGAGTAGGCCTGCCCGGCACGTGCGGGCAGTGAGTGTGGTCACAACCACTTGTGAGGCGGTCACAACCGCCTGTTTTTCGTAGCACAGGCGTCTCGCCTGTCACTCTGCTGCCAAAACCGGACGTTTTCAGGAAAACGCCCCAGCTGGACCTACGATTGTCGACTTACCCCGCGTAATCCGCAGTGATCCGCGTGGACTCCGCGCGTCCGTCGGAGCCGTAGCACCAGTAGCAATACGACGCTGTCTTCTCTCGCGCGCCACTTGCGAAAAAGGCGCACCGATGGGGGGTTGCAAGCATCCCGAATAATCGCGGTGGACTTCTTATATGTATCCGCAAGGAAAAATTGAGGAGGACGGTTCATGCAGCAGTCTAGAAAAACAGCTGTCGGTATCCTGCTCACCTGCCTGTTGCTCGTGGGCACATTCGGCTTCGCACAGGTGAACGCCGGCAACCTCGTCAACGTCAACGTGTCGAACATCAAGACCGAAATCGCCAAAAACATCAACGTGGACGTGAGCCAGATCCCGGTGACGGTACAAGCGCCCATCGACGTGGCCGCGGCAGTGTGCGGAATCAGCGTGAACGTGCTGACGTCGCAAGTGCAGCAGGGAAATAACACCTGCACGGCGAAGAGCGATAACTCCGCGTTGAACTCGATCGTGCAAAACCAGATGAAGTCGCAAACGACGAAGTGAGCCAGCCAGGCGCTGAAGTACTTCTGAGCCGCTCTCACGAGCGGCTTTATTTTGCCGCTCGTGATCACAACACCTATAAGTGCGCGGGTGTATCGGACGCCTCCGGCCGCCGCTTGAGCAGGCTGACTCCGAACCACAGCGCGTACGACGCGACCAACAATCCGCCCGCGACCGCAATACTGATCGTTTGCGATCTCGTGACCTTCGCCAGCACGACGTACAGATCGCCCGCCATCCCCGGCGCCAGGAACGCAAGCCCTGCCAGCAGCAGGTAGCTCGCGACCTGGTGAAAGTGCTCGGAGTCCTCGCCTGCCTCGGCCAGCCGGTGGTAAGCAGCGGGCGCGATCAACAGCACGATGGAGCACGTCATGGCGATGAGACTCGCGAAATGGATCCACTGCAACTCGCGCGGCAGCTTTGCGAACGCCTCCGAAAAAACGATGGCGAACTGGAAGCCGAGGAACGCCTGCGCTCCGGGCAGCGCCATGCGGCACTCGATAAGCACCTTCTTGATCCGCTCAGGCAGGTCATCGGGCTGCCGTCGCTCCTCTTGAAGAAGCCGTTTCCCGGCGTGCTCCCGTGCGCCGGCGTGGCGGTGCAGCGCGGCTCCGCCGTACCATGCGCCGAGAGCGAGGCACCCGGCCGCCGTCGAGATCAGTTTCGCGTGCGGAACTTGCAAGGCAACACACACCGGGTAGAAGCTCATGCCCAGCCCGACACAAAACGGCAACAGCGCCCAATCCAGTACGTCCGTCGTAAACTCGTGGATCCGCTGCGTCTGCCATCCATTTTCGGCGATTCTATGGAAGGCCGCCGGCCATACCAGCCACGCGAGGCCAGTCGTCATGATGGCCAGCCCGATCACCTCGACGTACCGCGCCCCTGCCGGAAGTCGCTCGAACGCCGCTTCGAAGCAGATCCGGTACGTGAATCCGAGCAGCACCTGCCCGCCGAGCAGGAGCATGCGCGTTTCGTTGAGCACGTTTTCGATATGGTCGCTCAGGCGTGGCATGCGCTACGCAGCTGCCCGCCCGGCGTCGATGCAGCGCCGGGCCTCGGCGGGACCTTTCACCCCGATTACGTGGAAACGATTGCCGTCCAAGCGGTGGTAATTGACGAAGAACTCACCGATTTCGCGTAGCAATCTCTGCGGTAATTCATTCACGTGATTGATATCGGAGTGGGCGTGATTACCGGCCTCGACCGCCAGCAGTCGGTCGTTTCGCACCTTTTTTCCGTCCTTTGTCTGCTGCTCGCCTTCGATGACGCCGATTAGGCGGCACTGCAGTACGCAACCGGGGAACGCTGGCTCCTCCATCAGGATCAGCACATCCACCGGATCGCCATCCTCGGCACGCGTTCGCGGTACGAAACCGAAGTCATAGGGAAACTCCATGCCCGCCGGCAACACCTTCTTCAAGGTGAAGACTTCGTCTTTCACATCGAAGGCAAACTTGTTCCGGCTGCCCTTCGGCGTCTCGACGACCACCCGCACCAGGTCATCCTTTTTGTTCAACGGCTTCAGCAACGTCGGGTTCGCCATCGCGCCGTTACGATTCTTGCCATTTTTCGCCATCATTGCTCCCTTGGTGTGTAGGAGGACGTTTTACGTTGTTAATCCCAGATGAATAGACGGGAGATTAAGATGGCGAGTTGTTCTATAACTCACTGACGCAATTAGTCGTCAGGCCGTAAGGTGAAGCATGAGTTTGGCAACGGTGTTCCTGCTCCTAGTCTCTTCCATGGCTCTCGCTCAGGACCTCGTCTCTGTCGCGCCGAAGAATGCGAAGGTCGAGTACGAAGATGCGCGCGTGCGCGTCGTCCGGCTGACGATCGCGCCCAACGAGTCTCTGCCGATGCACGACCGCCCGCAACGGGTGGTGATCGCGCTCACCGCGAATGATGTCCGCCTCACCATGCCCGACGGCACGACTCGAACCACGAAGGTCCCTGCCGGCAACATCGCATGGAGCGGTCCGGGCAAGCGCTCGGTGACCAATCTTGATCAGCCGCTCGAAAATATCGTCGTCGAAATGAAGGATGCTCGCGAACCGGCAAAACCACTCAGCCAGCAGCCATCAAAAGAAGATCCCCGCGCGCTCATCGAGTCTCACCACAAGTGGCTGTTCGAGAACCAGTACGTGCGCGTGTACGACGTGCACATCCCGCCGGCAGCGATGACCGAGTACCACGCCCACGCTTACGACACCGTTGCCGTGGAGATATCGGACGGCCTGACCTCCGCCCAGCCGCAGGGTGGTTCCTGGGGAAAACCGGAAAGCTCGAAAGCAGGGACGGTCGACTTCCTCGCCGACTCAAATAAGGCTCGCACCCACCGCGTCCGCAACGACGGCCGCTCCGAATACCACGTCGTCCTGGTGCAGCTGAAGTAGGCGCCGGTCCGTTTACGACGCTTCTCTGCGGCGCGCTTCGGTCTGCCGGACAGCCCGCGCAATTGGGACGGGCGGTGACGTGTGGCCTAGGCTGGAGCGCGGCCGTACGATCAACCAATACGCCGCGATGACGACCACCACGATAGCGCCGGCAAGGACCTGTTCGTGCCGGTCGCGGCTCGCGATTCCGGCGCCGATCAGCACTCCCAACAGCACCGACGGCGCTCGCCCAAGCCCCGCGATCAGCGAAAATTCCCCGGTCCGCAGGCTGGAGAGTCCGGCGGCATAGCAGAAGGTGTCTTTCGGCGTGCTGGGTAGCAGAAAAATTGTGAGCAGGCCGGCTTTGCCGCGCGCCGTCGCCAGCAGCCGATCCAGCTTCGCCAGCGAAGATCGCTTCACCACGTGTTCCACTGCCGGCCGGCCGATCACGCGGGCCACACCGAAGCTTGCTACGGAACCCAACAAAGCGCCCAGCATCGCGAAAGTGAAGCCAACCCACGGCCCGAAAACATAGCCGATCGCAAACTCGACCACCGTCCCCGGAATCGGCGGCACCACCACCTGCAGGAACTCGACGCTCACGCACAGCAGTGCACCCATTGCGTAATGATCACGAAGTAGGGCGATGAGGTCCTGGCTGTCGACGAAATGTCGCCAGAGTCCGGGTCGCATCAGCGCGAACGCAGAAGCTGATGCGGCGAGCGCGAGCAACAACACGAACACGATTTTGACACGCGGGTTGGTCATCACCGAACAAGCGAACGGAAAAGCGCAGAGCGCAGTGGGAAATGGACCGGCAAGACGCGCCGCCGGTCTTCAGGAGATGGGTATTCGATAACGCCGCGAGGGTTTTGGTTGCAAACCAATGCGGCAACATGACACACCCGCAACCAAATTCGATCCTGCGATGCGGATATGGGCAACAGTCCAAACCCGCAGCGCATCATTTCTGCCCTAGACAAAATTCGCACGAGATATCGCGCGCTGTACACTCCCCGACATTGTGTACCAGTAGCGAACCAGTCCATTAACAATTCCTAACACTGCGCCGAGCGCCGTGTTTTTCAACTGCGTTCGAGGAAAATGTTGATGCACGCTGCTGAGGGTTCCTCCACCTCTCAGGCCTGCGGGCCGGTTATTCCGATTCACGTTTCTGTCCAGGGCCGCGCGCGCTTGCGAGTCCGCGGTCTGCACAAAGCGCCACGGATCAAATCCCTGCTCGAATCTGAGCTTTTCGGCGCCGCCGGCATTCGCAGCGTCTCGGCGGACGTGTGGACCGGCAATGTTCTTGTCCTCTACGAGGGCATCTCGGTCGAACTTCTGGTCGCGAAAATCGAGCTGCTCCTGGGCAGCGAATCTCTCGCACCAGAGCCGAAGCCTGAACAAGCCGCCATCGCGGATCGCGGCAGCTGGTTTGAAAGACTTAGTACGTCGGTTCGTCGCTCCGAACGCGCTGACGGCGGCGATCGCCACGCCGGCCTTCTACCTCCTGTCCCGGCACAACCTTCATTTCGCTGGCACGCGAAAACTGTGATCGAGGTGGTGAACGCGGTAGGAACTTCGGTCGCGCGAGGTCTTACCGCCGCCGATGCGCGCGAGCGCCTCGCGACGTATGGGCCCAATTCGTTGCCTGAGCCACCGCGCCGCTCCGCACTCGCGGTGCTCGCCAACCAGCTCAAGAGCTTGCCGGTTCTGCTGTTGCTTGGGTCCGCGGTGCTCTCGATCGCCACCGGCGGCGTGGCAGATGCCACCGTCATCTTGCTCGTAGTCGCGATGAACGCGACCATCGGTTGCGTCACCGAAGTGCAGGCGGAGAAGACCATCGCCACTCTGACCAAGGTACGCGAGCCGCGCGTGAAAGTGATCCGCGACGGTGAAGTCACACTGGTTGAAGCGCCTCAGGTCACGATGGGCGACGTGCTGCTGCTTACGCCCGGAACCTATATTGCCGCCGATGCCCGCCTGGCGCAGGCCAATGATCTGACGGTCGCGGAGTCCATTCTCACCGGCGAGAGCCTGCCGGTGTTGAAAAGCACCGACACTCTGGCTGAGGACGTGCTCGCCCTGGGCGATCGCAGCAACATGGTCTATTGCGGCACCGTGGTCACCGGCGGTAGCGGGATCGCCATTGTCATAGCGGTCGGCGCCAACACAGAGGTCGGGCGCATTCAGGCGCTGATTGCCACTGCGCTCCGGCCGCAGACCCCGCTGGAGCGCCAGTTGGAAACGCTGGGCCGGCAGATGGTCTGGATATCCTCCGCCGTCTGCGGGCTCGTGTTTCTCGTCGGAATGCTACGCGGGCTTGGATTTTTGCAGATGCTGCGTACTGCCGTTTCCCTGGCGGTGGCCGCGGTTCCGGAAGGTCTCCCCACGGTGGCTACCACCACGCTGTCGTTCGGATTGTGGCGTCTTCGCAAGCACAACATCGTGGCCCGACATTTGGACGCGATCGAGACCCTGGGCTCCATCCAGGTCATCTGCCTCGATAAGACCGGCACCATTACCTTGAACCGCATGGTGGTTGTCGAAGCATCGCTCGGCAAACAATCGTTCAAATTGCATGGCGAGGAGGCGCTCGCGCCCGAGCAGGCCGCCCGCAATGCCGCATTGACGCGGCTGCTGCAAACCGTGGTCCTCTGCAATGACGCGGAGACCGTGGATACAGGTGGTGTTGTCCAGGTCGAGGGTAGCGGAACGGAAAGCGCGCTGCTGCGACTCGCTCTTGCGTACGGCATCGACATTGACCAGCTTCGGCAAGGCCACCCTCGCTTCCGGGTCGAGCACCGCACCGAACAGCAGGCCGTCATGGCGACGTGGCACCACGGTTCCGGCGGCCGTTGGATCATTGCCGCCAAGGGCAGTCCCGGTGATTTACTGCGACATTGCGGCAACATCGCCTCGGGCGGCAAGGTGAAGCGCCTGACGCCCAAGCAGCGCGCGGAAATAGAAGCGGAAAACGAGCGCATGGCCGGCGAGGCCCTGCGGGTACTCGGCGTAGCTTGGGCCGAGGGAGAAGGAGAGACTTCCGGCCTTAACGGCGATCTCACCTGGCTGGGGCTCGTCGGCATTGCCGATCCGCCGCGCAAGGGCATGCGCAACCTGATGTCAGCTTTTCACCGGGCGGGCATCGACACCCGCGTGATTACCGGCGATCAGCGCATGACCGCCTACGCCATCGGCAAGAGGCTCGGACTAAGCCGAAGCGGCCGAAAACTGGAAGTCGTCGATGGCACGGCCGTGAACGAAGAGCCCAACGGCGATCTGCCCGATGCGCATGTTTTCGCGCGCGTGAATCCATCCGACAAGTTGCATATCGTGCGCGCCATGCAGGCACGCGGCCAGGTGGTTGCCATGACCGGCGATGGCGTGAACGACGGGCCCGCGCTGAAAGCCGCGGACGTGGGCGTGGTCCTGGGCAAGGCCGGCGCGGAGACGGCACGGGAAGTGGCGGATCTGGTCTTGATGGACGACGACCTGCAGTCGCTCATCACCGCGATTCGGGAAGGCCGCGCGATCTACGAAGACATTCAGAGATCGGTCCACTACATCACCGCGACCAACCTCAGCGAGATCCTTACCATGCTGGGGTCCGTGTCCGCCGGATTCGGCCAGCCGCTTACGGCGCGTCAACTGCTGTGGATCAACGTGCTCACCGACGTGTTGCCCTGTCTGGCGCTGGCCGTCGAGCCTCCGCATGCGGACGTAATGCAGCGAGCGCCACGCGACCCGCAAGCGGCGCTGGTGACCGGGCGCGATTACCTCCGCCTCGGACGGCAAGGCGCCGTCATGACCGCGGCAGGAATGGGCGGATACCTGTATGCCCTGGCCCGGTACGGCGCCGGTCCGCAAGCCAGCACCATGGCGTTTCTCAGTCTGACGGCCGCACAACTCTTGCACGCTTTCTCGGCCCGCTCGGACCAGCCGATTGCCGGTGGAGACAAGCTCCCCTCGAACCGCTATCTGCCGCTGGCCATCGGCGGCAGTCTGGCTCTCGAAGTACTGGCAATGGTCTTTCCGCCGCTGCGTGCTTTGCTGGGATTAGCACCCATTGGGATTATCGACGCCCTGGTCTGTCTTACCGCCGGTGTGACCAGCCTGGCGGTGAACGAGGCTTTCAAATTGCCCAACAAGGAGCCATTGCGAGCGCTGCCGGCCGGAGTGGGGCAGTTGGTTCCGACCGAGCAAGCGGCCTAGCCCGCGCGCGTCATGCGCAGAAAGAGAAAAAGGTATGGCGATCTTCGACTTTGATGATGAGCAACGCAATCTGTTGATTGGGATCGGTGTCGGAGTTGCAACTGCCGCCCTGATCAAAGGCATTGGGCCGGCCTTCCGAGGCGTAGGCCGACCGTTGGCCAAGGCGAGTATTCGCTCAGGGATTCTTCTGGCGGACAAGACTCGCGAGATGTTTGCCCATGCTCGTGAAGACTACGAGGACATGATCGCCGAAGTTCGCGCCGAAATGGCGGAACAGGTTCGCGGCCAGGAAGCGGCTACACCGGCTGCACCGGAGCCCAAACCCGAAGGAGGTACGCAATGACGCTCCCCCGAGCCGAGATTGTGCACCAGATGCCGGGCCGGTTGCGGGTTCGCGTTGCCGATCGGCGAAACAACCGTGAGTACTTCGCGCGCGTCCGCGAAGCACTCGCCACGATGGAAGGCGTTCAGTCGGTGGAAACGAACTGGGCCAGCGGAAGTGTGCTGCTGCTGCACGATTCGACTGCCGACAACATTACCCAGTTCGCGCGTGAGCGGGACCTGTTCGACGTTCACGCTCCCCAGTGGCTCGCACCGGCGGTGTCGCAGCGCATCGCGCAAGGCGCGGGCAGTGTCGTCCACCGGGTGAACCGGTTTACCCGCGGCGAGGTCGACGTCCCCGGCATCGTCGTGATCGGCTTTGCCACGGCGGGTCTGGTCCAGGTCCTGCGCCGGAATGCCTGGCCCCCCGGCATGACTCTGTTCTGGTACGCCGCCATCCTCTTGAAAGACGTGGCATCAGCCGCAGCCCGCGATCCAGGAAAACCCTGGGACCGAGACCAAACCGCAAGTCAGTATGTTCAATAGCAAGAATGGTTTTCGGGATATTAGCTAAGTTGATGCTGTTTTAACCGAAAATTCATCGGGCGTTGATGTTCCTTTCATTGAAATCGGGTTCAATGGGAGTACAAGAAACATACGCTCGATGACAACCAATTATATCCACCATGTTCCAGGCCGGCTACGAGTTCGCACGCCCTTGCTCAAGGGCCAGAGTATCCGTGCAGCGCAGGTGCAGAAGAAGTTGGCTGAGCTGCCGGGAGTTTCCTCTGCCGAGGCGAACCCAGTCACGGGCAGCCTGATAGTCCATTACGATCCACAACAGACATCGCATGCTCCGCTGCTCGACAATCTGAGGCAGTGGGGATATTTGTCTTCCACCGACCAGCCTGTGTCGTGCGCGCCGGCCTTTCGACTTGGGCCGGTCGCAGCCGTCTCGCTGGATCGCGTCGCCAAGGTCGCAGGCGCGTGCCTGGTGGAGAAAGCGGTAGAGCACTCGATCCTGCTGCTGCTCGCCGCAGTGTTGTAGAAAATTTCTTCGCGCCCTCCTCTCGACCGACAGGATCGACTTTGCCACCGACCGCTTCCGCCTTTGTAAATCTCATCCCATCTGCGACCCGGCAGCCTCACGCCTGCAGTAAACCCCAAAACAACAATGCGGGCGCGCTTGTGGGCACGCCCGCTCCATTCATTCACTTCAATCGCAACAGATCTACGGCGCCCGACGCCGTGGTGGCCGTCGCTCACTTGCCGGGCTCGGAGGTCTTCTCCCCGTTTCTTCTTGTTCGGCTTCGGTTCCTTCTTCGGCCCCTGCCTCCATGTCCTCTGATCCGGATTCAGTGGTCTCCCCGAGAGAGGATGCCAATTCGTCGAGACGGCGATGGATGGCCTGAATGTCGTCACGCGTCGCTACTCCAAGTCGCTGCAAGGTCGCGGCAACGCGCTCGTCAAACGCGCCTTCGCCTTTGCCTGCGGTCGAGCGTACCTTCTCGCCGACTTCCCTCACCTTCGTGCCCACGCCTCCCACGGTGCTGCTGACTTCCGTGCGCACCTTATGAAGGCTGGCGTCCACCGAAGGCTCCAACTCTTTTCCTTGCTCCACCAGAGTACCCACCAGCCGGCTTACGCCTTTCCCGGCTAGTCCCAGGATGCCGAGACCTGCCCACCATACCTGCCTCGCCACACCCGGACCGGTTTGCTCTTTCCGCTCCTCCGGCATTCCCATCGCGTCGAGATTCGCGGTTGTCGTACTCATGTTCACCTCATCTTTCTCGATTACGCTTATTAGATGCCCGCGCCAACAGTTTCGAAACTCAGGACGGACCGCGTTTTCCTTGTTCATCTCGGCAGGTCGACCATTCAGCGCGGGTGCCCCGGGGTAAGCCCGCCTTAGACTTAACGGAGCTTGTTCTTTTCAGATATCAAAAATCGAAAATCAAAAATGTCTCGTCACATGCATCTGTGATCCACGTCACATACATCCCTTCACGATTCCCCTAAACTCTCCTCGTGACCTCGAGGGTGTAGTGTCCCTCACGTCCTCTTTTCGCCATGGCGGCCCGTAACCCCTTTATCGGCCGGATTTTGCAACTAACTCCTTTAAACCGCCAGATTTACCTCCCAGATCCCAGGGGGGGCCACCTCGGGGATTAACCAACTTGCAACTTTCAACGTACAACTTACAACCGATTTTCCCCGGGTTACCCGGACAGAACTCGTTGATTTCAAAAGGGAGCAGAAAGAGCTGGCGGTTACTAACTCGCGCGACCATAACTCCGAGGTCAACAGCGCTTATCGCAAATGGATGCCTTGCGCCCCGAGGTGCGACTTCTCCATCACCGCGGTCGCGACCATCGGGATGCGCGCCGCGCCGTACAGTCCAGCATCGCTGCCCAGGATGGCTCGCGCAATGATCGTGGGACGTCCGGCGTGCGGCGGTCCAGCCAGGTGCTCCGGCGGCGCCGTGGACGCGTACACGGTCGACCTCTTGCTGACCTCGGCAAACAACGCCGGGCTGAACATGTCCCACGCCGCCGACACGCCGCCCCCGACGACGTACATGTGCAGGTTGAAAGCATTTACCAGGTCGGCCATCAGGATGCCGAGCGCCCATCCCACGCGGTGGAAGATCTCCTGCGCCGGTTCGTACCCGCGCACCGCCATGGAGTACACGTGGCGCGCGCTCACCGCACGACCCGACGCGATCGCCGACAACTCCGGTGCTTTGCCGGAGTCCACGGCCTGCTTCGCCATGCGCGCAATCGCTGTCGCCGAGGCGTACTGCTCGACGCACCCCGTATTCCCGCAACCGCAAGGTGGGCCGTTCGGATCGATGGTCACGTGCCCCAGTTCGCCCGCCATGCCGGTCATGCCATGCCAGATCTGCTGCCGCAGCACGATGCCGCCGCCGACGCCTGTGCCCAGCGTGATCATCAGCATGTCGTCCATGCCCGCGGCCGCGCCCAGCCAGTTTTCCCCGAGCGCTGCCGCGTTGGCATCGTTCTCCAGGATCACAGGCGCGCCCAGTTCGCGCTCGATCTCTTCGCGGACGGGGTACTCATGCCATCCCGGCAGGTTCGCCGATTCGCGCAGCAACCCGGTCCGCTTGTCAATGATGCCGGGGACACCGATGCCCGCCCCCAGCCATTTGCGCCCGGTGCTGTACTTCCCGGCCATGGCGCGGACGGCATCGCACATCTCGCGAATGACTTCCACCCGTGGGCGCGACACCTGGGTTCCGGTGGTGACCGTCTCCAGCAGCGAGCCGTCGGCATCGACCGCCGCGACGCGCAGGTTCGTACCGCCGAGGTCGACACCAATAGCGAAGTCAGCCATGACGTGATTGTAGCTACTTCTGGCAGTTCGGACAGTAATGACTACTGCGACCCGCGATCACGACGCGCTTGATGGGCGTCTGCCTACACTTCAGGCAACGCTCTCCCTCGCGGCCGTACACGCGGTGCTGAAGCTGGAAGAACCCGCGCTCGCCGTTCGCGTTGACGTAATCGTCGACCGACGAGCCTCCCGCCGCGATGGCTTCCCCAAGCACTTGCCGGACCGCATCGTACAGCCGCTTGAGTTCCTCACGCGTGAGCGAAGCAGCACGGCGTCGCGGGCGAACGCGCGCTCGGAAGAGCGCCTCGTCCGCGTAGATGTTCCCGACGCCGCGCAGCAGCTTCTGGTTGAGCAGGGCGGACTTGATCGGAGTCTTGCGCTTGCGGAACAGCGGAACGAACTGCTCGAACGTGAGGTCCAACGGCTCGATTCCGCCGGGGTCGAACTCGTGCGTGACCGCCAGTTTGCCGAACATCCGCGGATCGGTAAAACGGATCTCCTTCCCCGATTCCAGCCGTGCGACGAAATGAGTGTGCTTCGGGACTTCGGCATCCGCACGGGTCACGAGCAATTGGCCGGTCATGCCGAGGTGCACGATGAAATGCGCATCGGGTCGTCCGGTCAGATCTACAACGATGTGTTTGCCCATGCGGCGAACGGCGCGGATCGTCGCGCCCTCGAGGGTCGAGGCAATGTCTTCCGCGGGTGATTTCAGCGGCTGGTGGCGCGGTCCGATCCAGACGGACACGATGGTGTCGCCCACCACGGACGCGCGCAAGCCGCGCACGACCGTCTCCACCTCGGGAAGTTCCGGCATGATGTTAGGTTATCAGCATGCCCCAAAACAGGCCCATTACCATTCTGGTTAGAAATCACGCGGAATGGTGATGTCCGGCACATTCCTGCGTACGAACCGAGGCGTTAAATGCGTCCATGGCACACAAGTTGGCCCGCGGCGCCATGCCTTGCCTGTTCTGCGGAAAAGCGTTCCGGAACTCGCGCGCCCTCACCACTCACCTCGACCTCGACCACAAACATTGGGTGCAGATCGTGATGTCGAGGCTTGGGCTTGCCTCGCCGGTGAAGTATCCGGTCCAGGAGTACCGGCGCGCTCTCGCTGAGGCGCTGGTCGCGGAACAACTTCCTCGCTTCGACGATTGACCCGCTTGGCCGTAACCGCCTCCAGAATGTAGAATTCTATGTACACTCCTTCGGCTCGCTATCACCTGTATCTCTGGTCTTAAATCCAAGAGGGGCCGTCAGTGTGCGTACGCCCACATCTGCCAAAACCGGGCAGATGTGGGGCACCAATTCCTGCGAGGCATTCCGTTGAGTTCAGCCAAAACAGCGATAGTTGTGGGCGCCCAGTGGGGCGATGAAGGCAAAGGCAAGATCGTCGATGTTCTCTCCGACGGCTTTTCGGTCGTGGCGCGCTACGCCGGTGGCCACAACGCGGGCCACACCGTCACGATTGCCGGCAAAAAGTTCGTGCTGCAACTCGTTCCGTGCGGCATCCTGCGCCCGAACTGCAAGGCCGTGATCGGAAACGGAGTCGTCTTCGATCCGTTCGCGTTCCTGAAAGAAGTGAACACGCTGCGGGGCGCGGGGGTGCAGGTCGACGGGAACCTGTACGTCAGCAACCGCGCGCAGGTGATCCTTCCGTATCACCGCATGATCGAACTGGCGGCGGAAACCGCGCCCGGCCGGGTGAAGATCGGCACCACGTCACGCGGCATTGGCCCCGCGTACGAAGACAAGATCGCCCGCCGCGGCCTGCGCGTCGCCGACCTGCTCGACCTGCCGCTACTGCGCAAGCATATCGAAAACGCGGCGCACGAGAAGAACACGATCGTGCACGCGCTGTTCAATACCGAACCAGTCGACGCGGACCAGATGTACACGGAATACGCGCAGGTCTCGAAAGAGATCGCGCCGTTCGTCTGCGATACCGCCGCATTCCTCAACAAGGCGATCGCCAAAGGCGAACCGGTGATGTTCGAGGGCGCGCAGGGGACAATGCTCGACATCGATCACGGAACGTACCCGTTCGTGACGTCGTCGAGCGCGACCTCCGGCGGAGCGGTGATCGGTACGGGCGTGCCGCCTACGTCGATCGGTACCGTGATCGGCGTGACGAAGGCGTACTGCACTCGCGTGGGAGAGGGACCATTCCCCACGGAAAGCCATGACGCCGCCGGCGAGGAGTTGCGCAAGAAAGGCAACGAGTACGGCGCCGTCACGGGACGTCCGCGGCGGTGCGGATGGCTCGACCTGCCGCTGCTCCGTTACTCGGTCATGATCAACGGCATCGAATGGCTGGTGGTAACCAAGCTCGATGTGCTCGACGGTCTGGCGGAGATCCCGGTCTGCGTCTCGTACAAGATCAACGGCAAAAAGACGGCCGAGATCCCGGCGCAGGCGACGAACTACGACAAGATCGAGTGCGTGTATGAAAAACTGCCCGGCTGGAAAGGTACTACCGCGGGCGTCGTCGAATATGACAAGCTCCCGGTGAAGGCGAAGGAATACCTGGCATTCGTCGAGAAAGAAACGGGCGCCAAGATCGCGATGATCTCGACCGGGCCGGGGCGCGAAGAGACGATGTTCATGCCGGAGTTCGAGGCTGAGATGACGAAGATGAAAGCGGTCGCTAGTCGCTAGTCGTTGGTTCTTGGTTCTTGGTTCTTGGTTCTTGGTTCTTGGTTCTTGGTTCTTGGTTCTTGGGAGAAGCTACGCCATGTTTGTTCTCCTTGTGCAATTCGTCGTGAAGCCCGGCACCGAACAGCGCGTGAAAGACTTCATGCGCAAGATGGAAGAGAACACGCGCCGCGAGCCGGGATGCCGGCTCTACATCGGGCACCAGTCGAACGAAAACCCGCGCAAGTTCTGCTTTTACGAGCAGTACGACGACGAGAAGGCCCTCGAAGCGCACCGCGCCGCGCCGTATTTCAAGGAGTACGTGACGGACGGATTCGGCCCCCTGATCGAGACCATCACGCGCGAGACGTTTACGACAATTTAGGCTTAGGGCATAGGGCGTAGGGCTCAGGCAAGAACGGAAATATGCCCTGAGCCCTACGCCTTGTTCTTGTCCAGCATGAGCACGCCGCCGCGGGCGTAGCTGTCGGTTTCGACATCAATGAACGTGACGACCACGCCTTCGCGGTTCGTCTTGCCTTCTTCGACCAGGACGTCGGTGAGGCGCTCGGCGATCTTGCGCTTTTGCTCGGTGGTGCGGCCTTTGAGAAGTGTGACTTGGATGAGTGGCATATCGGTCTCTGGTCTCTAGTCGCTAGTCGCTGGCTACAGACCAGAGACTAGCGACTAGAGACTATTTCGCTAATTCGTATCCCGCGAAGAAGTAACTGATCTCGAAGCGCGCGGTGTCCTCGGCATCCGAGCCGTGGGTGGCGTTGTTTTCGATATTCGCGCCCCACTTCTTGCGGATGGTGCCTTCGGCGGCGTTGGCCGGATTGGTGACGCCCATCAGTTCGCGCCAATCGGTGATCGCGTTGTCCTTCTCCAGCGCCAGCACCACGATCGGCCCCCGCGACATGAAGTCCACCAGCGACTGGAAGAACGGCTTGCCGGCATGGACGGCGTAGAATCCCGCCGCCTGCGCCTTCGTGATGTGCAGCATCTTCATGCCGATCACGCGAAAACCTTTGCCGAGGATGGTGTTGACGATGTCTCCGATCGCGTTCTTTTCTACCGCGTCGGGTTTGATGATGGCGAGTGTTCTCTGAATTGTCTTCATCTTTTCGTGTTGTATCGAGAATTTGTGATTGAGTGATTGGTGATTGGTGATTGGTGATTTAGCAACTGGCGCGAAGCTCGCAGTTTAATCACAAATCACAAATCGCTAAATCACCAATCAATCGTTACGCTCTTGCTGCCGCACCGATCACTTCCGCGACGCGGTCCCCGATATCTGCCGGCGATTTCGCGACGCGAATGCCTGCGGCTTCCAGCGCCGCGATCTTCTCGGAGGCAGTTCCCTTGCCACCGCTGATGATGGCGCCGGCGTGTCCCATGCGGCGTCCCGGAGGCGCGGTCTGACCGGCGATGAACGACACCACCGGCTTCTTCACATGCGCCTTCACGTACTCGGCCGCCGTTTCTTCCGCGTTGCCGCCGATCTCGCCGATCATCACGATCGCTTCCGTCTGCGGGTCCTTGTTGAAGAGTTCCAGTGCGTCGACGAAATTGGTACCGATGATGGGATCGCCGCCGATGCCGATGGCGGTGCTCTGCCCGATGCCGCGCTGGGTCAGTTGATGTACAGCTTCGTAGGTCAACGTCCCAGAGCGCGAGACGATGCCGACGTTTCCTTCCTTGTGAATGCGGCCGGGCATGATCCCGATCTTCGCTTTCCCCGGCGAGATGATGCCTGGGCAGTTCGGCCCGATCAGGCGCGACCGGCGCGTCTGCATGTATTCCCACACGCGCACCATGTCGTTGGTCGGAATGCCTTCGGTGATGCAGACGATCAGTTCGATCTCCGCATCCGCGGCTTCCATGATGGCGTCGGCGGCGAACGGCGGCGGAACGAAGATCACCGAGCAATTCGCGCCCGTCTTGTCCACCGCTTCCTGCACGGTGTTGAAGATGGGCCAGCCTTCGTGTGTCGAGCCGCCCTTGCCGGGCGTGACGCCGCCAACGACCTTGGTGCCATATTCGGCGCAAGCCTTGGCGTGGAAGGTGCCTTCCTTGCCGGTGAGTCCCTGAACGATCAGCTTTGTATTTTTATCTACGAGTACGCTCATAAAATTAGCTGTTAGCTATTAGCTTTTAGCCGTTAGCTCTTTCCTTCCGGCTTGGATTTTTGGTGATAAACACCGATTACATTACCTTCGGGATCGCGAAGCCACGCAAATTCGCCATCCTGGCCAACCGGGAGCGGTCCGACGATCTTGCTGCCGCCGAGTCCTTCCGCTTTCTTGATGGTGGCGGCGACGTCATCCACCATGATGTAGAAGATGGTGTAGTTGTGCGGCTCGTGACCGAGCGCGTTCACGTGTCCGCCGACGTCGGTTCCCGTGCGGAGCATCAGCGCACCGCTGCCGTCCGGCGCCGATTCGGTCTTCCAGTCGAACAGACTGGAATAAAATTTGCCCGCCTTCTCTTTGTCGCGAACACCGATCTCGAAATGGCAGATAGGATTCGCCATCACACCCTCCCGGCCGCGGCAACCACTTTCTCGGCCGCATCTTTCATCGTCTCGGCGACGATGAAGTTCAGCCCCGAATCCTTCAGGATTTCGCGCCCCTGCTCGACGTTGGTGCCTTCCAGCCGCAGTACGATCGGCAACTGGATGTGGGTCTTTTTTGCCGCCTGCACCACGCCGTTGGCCAGCGTATCGACGCGCAGGATGCCGCCGAAGATGTTGATGAGCACCGCCTTCACGTGCTTGTCGCTGAGCAGGATCTCGAATGCGTGCGTTACCTGCTCTTCATTCGCGCCGCCGCCGACGTCGAGGAAGTTCGCCGGCATGCCGCCCGCGTACTTGATGATGTCCATGGTCGCCATCGCCAAGCCCGCGCCATTCACCATGCAGCCGACGTTGCCGTCGAGCTTGATGTAATTCAGGCCGTACTTGCTGGCTTCGACCTCGAGCGGATCTTCCTCGGTGACGTCGCGAAGTTCCTTGATGTCCTTGTGGCGGAAGAGCGCGTTGTCGTCGAAGTTCAGCTTGGCGTCGAGCGCGATGAGGCGGTTGTCCTTGGTCGTGATCAGCGGATTGATCTCGACGAGTGAAGCATCGGTATCGAGATAGGCCTTGTACAGCCCGGTCAGCAGCGTGACCGCCTGCCCGACCAGCTCCGGCTTGAGCCCGAGCGCGAATGCGATCTTGCGCGCCTGGAACGGGATCAGCCCGATGCCCGGCTCGATGTGCTCCTTGATGATCTTCTCCGGCTCTTTCGCCGCGACTTCCTCGATCTCCATGCCGCCCGCTTGCGACGCCATGATGAGCAGCCTGGCTTCCTGGCGGTCGAGCAGCATGCTGAGGTAAAGCTCGCGGTCGATGGGCAGGCCTTCCTCGATGAGCAGCCGCTGCACGACCTTGCCCTCGGGACCGGTCTGGTGCGTGACCAGCGTCATGCCGAGCATCTTCTCGGCGAGCTGCTCGGCCTCCGCCACCGACTTCGCCAGCTTCACGCCGCCGCCCTTGCCGCGGCCGCCGGCGTGGATCTGCGCTTTTACGACTACGACCTGCGAACCGTTGTCGAATAGCCGGCGCGCGATCTCCTTGGCTTCTTCGACGGTCGTCGCCATCTCGCCTCGCGGGACGGCCACACCATATTTCGAGAGGATTGCCTTTGCCTGGTACTCGTGAATTTTCATGGATTAGGACCTTACGGTTTGTCTCGGAACGCACCGCGAAACTAACGATTGTATAGCCCGGGGCGCGTCGCGAAAAGTGGAATACGTCACCTTGCGGAGTAGCGCAACGCACAATAGAGTGTGACTGCACAGTGAGCGGTGCAGAACGAAACGCAGTATTAGTATTCGTATTCCGTCGCGCACCTGACGCGAACACCCAGAATGCGGAATACTGAATACGGAATACGTGTTGCCGTTGCAGGCGAGACGCCTGCGTTACAAAATTAATGCCGATGATCATCGACGCCCTCCATGCCATCGTGAACCACCGCCAGTCGCTATCGCGCGAGCAGGCGCGCGACGTCATGGGCCAGATCCTGACCGGTGGCGCGACGGATGCACAGATTGCCGCCCTGCTGGTCGCATTGCACATGAAGGGCGAAACGGTGGAGGAGATCGTCGGCTTCGCCGAGGCGATCCGCGCCGCCGCCACGCCTCTCCTCAGCCGCGACTCGGCGCTCGACCTCGGCGGAACCGAGCGCGAGGCCCTCGTCGACACCTGCGGCACCGGCGGCGACGTCAGCGGGACATTCAACATCTCGACCGTCTGCGCGCTGGTGCTGGCGGGAGCGGGAGTGCGCGTCGCCAAGCACGGCAATCGCAGCGCGACGTCCAAGTGCGGCTCGGCCGACGTAGTGGAAGCCCTGGGCGTCCGGCTGGTTCTTCCGCCCGCGCGCCTCGCCGCGTGTCTGGAACAACTCGGCATCGTTTTTCTGTTCGCACCGGCGATGCACACCGCGACGAAGTACGTTCATCCGGCCCGCCGCGAGTTGCGCGTGCCCACCGTGTTTAATCTGCTCGGGCCGCTGACGAATCCGGCGAATGCGTCGGCGCAGGTGGTCGGCGTCTATTCGCGCGAGGTGGTGGAGAAGCTAGCGAACGCACTGAAGATGCTCGGCCTGAACCGCGCGATGGTCGTCCACGGCGACGACGGCCTCGACGAGATCACCATCGCCACCGAAACCACCGTCGCAGAACTACGCGACGGCCAGGTCCGGACATACAAGATCGCGCCGGAACAATTCGGCATTCAGCGAGCGCCGCTCTCGGAGATCTCCGGAACGGAAGACGCAGCCGGGAATGCAGCCCTGGTGCGCGAGGTGCTCGATGGAGTGAAATCGGCGCGGCGCGATGTCGTTCTGTTGAACGCAGGAGCTGCCCTGGTCGCCGCCGGACGCGCGGATTCGATCGCCGACGCGATTCCGATCGCGGCAAAGTCACTCGACGACGGCGCGGCACGCGCGAAGTTGGAAGCGCTCGTCCGCTTTACGAACGCGCACCCGCACTAACCTGGCGGTGTGCGAGGCGAAGGACAATCAGACAAACAAGCGAAAGCAGCCCATACAAGATACCGAATTCTAAGGTTCCCTTCGCAGAGTATCCGGCTTCGACCTCAGCAACGTGGTTAATTTTCTCGTAAGTAAAGGTTCCGATTGCTAAAATGGCGCGGATCCCTCCAAGAAGAAAGACCACCGAAGCAATCTTGACCACGGTCGCACTCCCTCGAACGTGCGCCAGAAGTGCGTAGCCCAAGAAAATGGCCAAGGCAGCACAGAAACCAAAGAGAGTCGCGAGACCCGGCTGCGGGCTCGTGTCGACGCCGTAACCTAGGAGTGGAGCTGCAATGAAAATCCACGTTCCGGCGAATAGGAGCGGAATGGCCACGATGTAGCGGAGGGGTTTCAATTTAGCCCCTGTCCGATCGGCACCTTCTGCTTGTACTGCGCGACCTCGACCCGCCACTTCAGTTCCTTCGCGATCGTCTGCTGCAACGCGGCCGACGCGTCCGGCTCGCCATGCACGAGGTACGTCACCTCGGGCTGGTTCTTGAACGTGCGCAACCACTCCAGCAACTCAGGTGTGTCGGCGTGATCACTGAATTGTTCAATGGCGGCGACCTGGGCGCGCACGGGCACCACTTCGCCGAAAATCTTGACTTGCGGCTGGCCGTCTTTGATCTGGCGTCCGCGCGTGCCCGGCGCCTGGAATCCGATGAACAGGATCAGGTTGCGCGGGTCGGGCAGCCGTTGCATCAGGTGATGCTGGATGCGGCCACCCATGGCCATGCCGTTCGATGATGCGATGATGCACGGGTAGCGCGAGTCGTTGATCTTCTTCGACTCGGCGGGCGTGACGGCGAAGGTGAAGTGGTCCCAGGTCTCGGGCGAACCGTATTTCGCAATGAGCTGTTTGGTTTCTTCGCTGAATTCATCCGAGTGCTTGAGGAAGATCTTTACCGCCTGGATCGCCATCGGGCTGTCGGCAAAGACCGGGATGCGCGGGATCGCGCCCGATTCCATCAACTGCTTGACCATGAACAGGAACTTCTGCGTTCGCTCGACCGCAAACGAAGGCACCACGATACTACCGCCGCGCTTGACCGTTTCGGTGATCAGCCTCGCCATCTCCGGCCGCGGATCAGTGTGCGGGTGCAGGCGATTGCCATAGGTCGATTCCATCACCAGAATATCCGCGCTCTCTCCTTCGGTCGGACCCGAGTGCTCAACGCGTCCGGGCGCGATTTCGGAGTCGTGCACGCGTCCGATGTCGCCGGTGAACAGCAAGCGCTTCCCAGCCGCGCTGATCTCGACCATCGACGAACCGAGAATGTGCGCCGCCCGCACGAAGCGGAATGTAACGCCGTCACGCAGCCTCGTGGTTTCGCCGAAGTTTACGGGACGGAAGTACTGCATGGATTCCTGCGCGTCCTCCATGGTGTAAAGCGGCAGCGCCGGCTCGTGCTTGGACGACTTTCGCTTGTTATGGAAGTTCGCGTCTTCTTCCTGGAGGTGGCCGGAATCGGCCAGCAGCACGCTGCATAGATCGACCGTCGCAGGCGTTGCGAAGATCGGCCCGCGATAACCCTGCTTAACGAGGCGCGGCACCCATCCCGTGTGGTCCAGGTGCGCGTGCGTCAGGATGACCGCATCGATCTCCTTCGCTGCCATCGGCGGGTCCGACCAGTTCTTCTCCCGCCACTCCTTCTGTCCCTGAAAAAGGCCGCAGTCGATCAGGATCTGCATCCCGGTCTTGCCGCTTGGGTCTTCCGAGGTGTTGATCAGGTGTTTGGAGCCGGTCACGACGCCCGCCGCGCCGAGGAATTGGATGTAGGCCAAAGGGTTCTCCAGGTGAGCGGAGCATTGTAACAACGGTAATCGGTGATCGGTCATGGGTAATCGGAAGTACAAACCCAGAGTTCACCGGCTGATCACCGACCACTGATCACTGACCACTTGTTTTCGGAATCACGAACGAGTTATTCGTCATATCGCTCTCGGGCACGCTGCCGTCATTGATGATGACTTCCGTCGGCGGCGCCGGAACCTCGATCCGATCGACCGTTTTATCGTGCGCCTTGACGAGCAAGCGTTTGATGCGGTCGCCTTGCGCGGTGCGGACGATGACCGGCACCTCTGCCGACACCGCGCCCGTGTTTTCGATCGTCAGCGCGACCACATAGGAATTGCCGAGCGTCTGCCGCGGAAATGCACTGACAACGTGGAAGTCGGGCAGGCCGCGATCGCGATAGACCCAATCGTCGAAAAACCACGACAGGTCGCGATGGGCTTCCTTCGCTATCAGGTCGGGTATATAGCTCGGCGACTTGTCGTCCGCGGGCCGGTAGAGTTTCAGCGCGCGTTGCAAGGCCGCGTCGCCCACCATGTCGCGCAACATCCACCAGACGAACATCGCCTTGGCGCGATACATCAGGCTGTCGGACGATGTTGCCAGGCCGTGGGGCGCAGGTTGCTTCTCCGCTTCCTGGAGCGTTGGAAGCGATTGGTCGAGGAGCGCGATTGCGGCCGCGCGCCCGTCCTGCTCGCGCTCCAGTGCCATGGCGAAATGCGCCAGGCCCTCTTCGATCCAGGGCCGCGACGAGCGGAACGACGCGTGCACCAACTGGTGGATCATGCGCTCTTCGACGGCCTTGCGATCAAGCGCGGCGAGGGGAGTGAACAGCAGCGGCCCGCTTTCAAACGTCGCGGCGCCCGCATCGGGCAATTGAACTACGGTGACTTTCTCCTTCGCATCTCCGAACCACTGCACGTCGAGCGGCAACACCTTCTCCGCGGCCAGGACGTATTCCTGCGCGAGGGAAGCCTGGTCCGCCACGTGGTAGACGTTGATCGCCGGCCGCGACAGCAGCGAGTAATTCGCGATGGCGAACGATGGCACCGTCCCGCCGATGTTCGCGAACGAATACAACGAGCAGCCGCTGTGCGTTGTCGCCTCGTCGGTCGCGCCGACGACGTTGCGGTTCACGCCCTCGAGTGCACCGTTCGAAACGACGCTCAGGTCGTCTTCTTCGCTCACCCAGCACATCTTCAGCCGCATCGAACTGGCGCGCTCGCGATCTTTCCAATCGGCGAGAACCGAGAAATATTCCGGATCGGACAGCTGCACCGCGGGCAATACCATCGGGTACCACGCGACGTACCCGATGCCGCGCACCGCCGTCACCGGCTCCTCGATGCGGTCCCAATCGCTGCGCCCGGCGATCTGCTCAGGGACGCCCATCTCGGTCAGGCGTTTCGCGTCGCGCGTGATCTTCCCCGAGTAACCGACCTCGAGATCGACCTCCCCGCCCGGAGCCACTGGCGCCGGGAGCTTTACGATCACCTCGCTCACCGAGCCAGTGTGGTCGATGTCCGTCATGTACGTGTTGCCGCTGTACTGGACATCATTGCCGTTTACGTTCACCAGCCGCCACGTCAGTGACGAAGAGATCTGGAGCGCGAGCTCGCTTTGCGCAGCATTGGAATCGTTTCGGAGGTGGATCTTCCCGCGCGCGGACAGCGCCTGCCCACCGGGATCGACGCGGACTTCCAGATCGTAGGTGACGAACGTGAACGCCGTGCGGTCGAGAGAAAAAGCTTCACCACAAAGGACACAAAGAACACAAAGGAAAACAAAAACCTTTACCGCGGATTTCACGGATACACGCGGATCAAAACCCAAAAAATAATCCGCGACAATCCGCGCGATCCGCGGTAAGTATTTGCACTTCATCGTTTCCCTTGGTGTTCGTTCGTGCCCTTTGTGGTGAGATGTTTTCTCTGCCGCGCCACTTCGTACATCACGATTCCCGCCGCGACCGACACATTGAGCGACGACATTTTCCCGGCCATCGGGATCTTCACCACGAAGTCGCAGGTTTTGCGCACCAGGTCGTGTAGTCCGTGTCCTTCGGCGCCGAAGACCAGCGCGCAGTCCATGTCGTAGTCGATCTGGTCGTAATCGCGGTCGCCGCGCTCGTCGAGTCCCACGGTCCAGACGTTCTTTTTCTTGAGTTCTTCGATCGTGCGGCTGATGTTTGTGACCTTCGCCACCGGCACATGCTCGACCGCTCCGGCCGACGCCTTTGCCACCGTCCCAGTCACTCCGACGGCCCGGCGCTCGGGGATGACGACGCCGTCCACGCCCGCCGCATCGGCCGTCCGCAGGATCGCGCCGAGATTGTGCGGGTCTTCCACGCCATCGAGCACGACCAGGAACGCCCGCTCACCTCGCCGATTTGCCACAAGGTCTTCCAGATCGGAGTACTCCTTACCCGACGTGATCGCCATCACGCCCTGGTGGCTCTGCGTCGCCGTCAGGCGGTCTATCTCCAGGCGCGGCAATGACCGCACCGGAACGCCCAGCGCGCGGCATTCGGCGACGATCTTATGGACGCGCTGGTCGTTACGCTCGCGCACCACTCCGACGTACTCGAAGGAGCGCCCGCGAGCCTTCAGCGCCTCCAGCACTGCATTGATGCCGTAGATGACGGCCATATCTGAAGTGTAATTGGTAATCGGTAATTGGTATTTGGTAATTGGCTATTCGTTATTGATCGTGAGTAGTCCGTAGTCGGTCCGTTCAGCTCTCGTTCTCGGTCGTCCCGTTATCGCACCAATTTCCGATCACCAATTACCGATCGCCAATAACCAAAAACCAACAACCAATAAACCGCCTGCTAGAATTTTGGTGTGGGGAATTCACTGAACGACGTCTTCATCCTCTCCGCCCTGCGCACGCCGATCGGCAAGTTCGGCGGGTCGCTCGCGTCCCTTACCGCGGCCGACATGGGTGTTGTCGCCGCCAAAGCTGCTTTGGAACGCGCCGCCGTATCGCCCGACCAGGTGCAGGAGACGATCTTCGGCAACGCCCGCCAGGCTGGAGGTGGCCCCAATCCCGGGCGGCAGATATCCGTCCGCAGCGGCGTGCCGCACGAGGTGCCCGCCTACACCGTGAACCAGGCCTGCGCGTCGGGTATGAAGGCCATTGCTTTGGCGGCCCACGAAATCGCAACCGGCAGTTACGATTGCGCGCTCGCCGGCGGCACGGAATCCATGTCGCGGCTGCCCTACTATCTCGAGAACGCGCGCTGGGGCTATCGCATGGGCGACGCGCAGATCGTCGACGGCATGTACCGCGACGGTTTCACCTGCTCCGTATGCGGCCTGGTCATGGGCGAAACAGCGGAACTCCTCGCCGATCAGTACAAGATCTCTCGCGACGAGCAGGACCAGTTCGCGCTGATTTCGCAGCAGCGTGCCGAAGCGGCCATCAATGCCGATCGGTTCGCAGATGAGATTGTGCCGGTGGAGATCGAGTCCAAAAAGGGCAAAACCGTTTTCGCGCGCGACGAGCACCCGTTCCTCGGCGCCACTATCGAAAAAATGGGCAAGCTCTCGCCCGTGTTCTCCAAAACCGGCACCGTGACGGCCGGCAATTCGTCCGGCATCACAGATGGCGCCGCCGCAGTAGTCGTCGCGAGCGAAGCCTTCGTGAAGAAGAACAATCTCAAGCCGCTGGCCCGCATCATCGGCGCGGCGACCGCCGGAGTCGATCCGCGCACTATGGGCATCGGCCCGGTGCCCGCGATGAAGAAGATCGAGCAGCGTTACGGCCTGAAGCCGCAGGATTTCGACCTCGTCGAACTCAACGAAGCTTTCGCCGCGCAAGTGCTGGCCTGCGACCGCGAACTCCATCTGGATCGCGAGCGCCTCAACGTCAATGGTGGAGCCATCGCGCTTGGACATCCCATCGGCTGCACCGGAACGCGCATCGTCGTCACGCTGCTGCATGAGATGAAGAAGCGGGACGCGGGTAGAGCACTTGCGACGCTCTGCGTCAGCGGGGGCATGGGCATGGCGCTGGCGGTCGAAAAGGCTTGAAACCGGCCACGGATCTACACGGATTCTCAAGGATCATTCTTTGTCTTTTTTGTTTCTTCTGATCCGTGTTTATCCGTGGAAATCCGTGGCTAATTCGTTGCCCTAGCGCTGCGCCATCTTTGGACGGGGACGGCTCTGCGGCGCCTGGCGGTTTACCACCGTGTCCGCCACCGCCAGCATGCTGATCGCCTGCGCCGAACTCTCCTGCAAATGCTGGGCATGCTGAAGAGCGGCGACCGGATCGACATTCGCGGCCGCCTGGCTTACTTCGTTGACAATTCCTGCGACATTCGTTCCCGGCAGCCGGTTCGACCAGACATCGTTCAGCGCGCCGAACGCGATATCGAAATAGCGCTCGGCGAGCTGTTTATCGCCGGAATTTGCCGCGGCGAAACCGTAACCGGCGGCTTCGCGCGCACGCCGCGGAGCGGGCTCTTTCTCCAGTTCTCCGGCGTGGTCCCCTTTCAGATCGAGGCGACCCACCTCGACTTGCTGCTCTTCGACGGGGAGCGGCATTTGCGCCGGCTGTCCTGCAAGTTGTGCCGCCTGCGCTGCTATCGGATCGGACTCGACGATCTCCTGGAATCGCTGGACCCCCACCACCTTCTTAACCGCCCTCACGGCGGTCGTCGCCGCCTGCACGCGCTCCGGGCCGGTCTCCATCTTCCCTATCCAGACCATCAGCTTGGCTCCGGCGTTACGCGCGCTTGCCGTGTCCACCGACCCGGAAAAATTCTCGTATAAGCTGGCGAACAGCGGCGCTTGTGCGGCGGACGTCTTGGGGTCGGGCAAGTTGGAGAATACGGAATCGAACTGCTGGAGCGTCCAGTTCGACTTCGCTCCGGCGGCACGCATCGTCGCCAGCAACGACAGCGGCGCCGGCGATCCGTGTTGGAGCGTGTCGCTCAATTTGCGTTCCGCCGCTTCCAGCGTCTGCTTCGGGCACTGTGTCACCGCGGCAGCAACGGTTCGGTCCGCCGCCTGCATCCCCTCCGGACGGACCGCGTCCACCAACTCCGATACCGCGGCGCAATCTACGAATCCGGCCTCCACCATCGAAACCTGCGGCTTCTCGCCGCTCGAGATCAGCCGTGACTCCAATTCGATCCCCTCACGCGCCAGTTTCTTCTTCCATGCTGGGGAGACGGAGTTCGCTAACCGCGCGGCCGCAACCAGCACGCGCAGGCGGTCTTGCGCGTCGTTCTGTGGGATCGCAACCGCCGACTGGAGCACATTCAGCGCGAACGCCTTTCGTTGCGCCAGTTCCTTTGGCGAACTCGCGGCCGACACAGCCTCGACCGGCCCCATCGACGAGCGCGTCGGATGTGGCGGCACCTTTTTCGTTTCTTTCGGTGCAGCAGGTTCCTGCGCGCACATGAGCGGAGTAATCAGTGCGGACACGATCAGAATGGCTGAATAAAGACGCAAAATAACCCTCGTGAGAACAGCCTAGCGGCGCTTCTACTCACGTTCAATCGTGAGATGCAGATAATTGGAGCAGGGTGTTAAGGCGTTGGTGCCGATGGCGCTACTCGCAGATGCTTACAACCTCGCCTTGCACTTGGGGCAGGTCTCCGCTACGGACGGAATACTCTCCCAGCACAATGGGCAGTCCTTGCGGGAATGCACAACGTTGTTGAGGATGCCGCCGAAAAGCACTCCTCCGGCTAAGCCGAGAATGCCCAGCAGAAGAAGAATGAAAAAGACGTCCGACATCGGTACTCCGAGGATGCCCCGGGTTTGGCTTACCCAGGGTTTCAGTCCGCCGTCGTAGACTGCTGACCGCGATACGCCGCCCGTAGCTCCTCTACGATCTCCTTCGCGGCCTTCCGCGCAGTATCGAACTTATCGGGCTCGAACGAGATCGCCCCCACGCGCGCATGTCCGCCGCCGCCGTAGCGTTCGCATATCCGCGCCAGGTTGACCATGTTCTCAGCCTTCGCCCATGGATTCGAACCGACCGCCACTTTCGTTCGGAAGCTGCTCTTGCTCAGACCGACGCTGTATACACAGTTCGGGTGCAGGTAGTACGGGACGAACTTGTTGTAACCCTCGAGGTCCTGGTCGGTGACGTCAAAGTACAGTGTGCCGTCGTTGCATTCGGCGCGCTCCCGCAAGATGCGGATCGACTTCTCGTGACGCTCGAGCAAGGGCGGCAGCAGATCGGCCACGAATTTCTGGCGTAGCACTTCCGCCAGCGGCATCTCCGATAGCAGCGGGATCAGTCGCGGGATGAACGTCGGGTCCTGCGTCGCCTCGATGATCATCGTCAGTTTCATCGCCGGCTCTTTCATCTCGACCGCCGACTTGGCGTCGACGTACATCGCGCCGTCGATGATGTCCGCCCACTCGATCAACTCCGCAATCGGCTTGGGGTCGAATCCGAACCGCCGCTCGGCGATGGTCGCGATGAACTTGGTGCACGACTTGTAATCCGGGTCGTAGAACTTGCGCGTGCTGTCCGAGCGCTCATAATGCTCGCGGTCGGATTCGGTGAGGAACGCGCTCAAGTGGTGATCGAACCACCAGGTCACTTTCGGCGATGCCGAGTACTTGAAATCGACGATGGCGTTCTCGTCGCCCGTGAAATCGTTCTCATTGAAGAGAGCGCCGGCGCGATGTACCAGCCCGTGGTACTGGAAGTCAACATCGTCGCGGATGCGCTCCCGGTAAAAACGGGAAAAAACGGCGGCGGAGCAACTGCCGTCGAAGCATTTATCGTGGTAGAAGACCCGCACGTTCAATATCGCCCCCTGCCGTGATCCCGTCGTATGAGTGCACCACCCGACCGGTTTGGAGGGTGTGCACGGATTCGTTCACTGGATTTACAAAAGCGTATAGGTTCTCGCGCTACGGCGGGGTTGTCAAGGATGCATCAATCTGCGTAGCGCCCTAATCTGATTCAGCCGGAGAAAACTAAAAATGTCTGCAGGAAAAGGACAACCCTCGCTGATGCAAAGAACGAATATCCGCTCTCAGCCTCTGATCTCAGTCCGGAATGTAAGGGCAAGCAGTGATTGGTACCGGCAATTGCTTGGACTCGATGCGCTCCCGAAACACAGCCATCGCGACGCCTATGATCGGATGCTTTGCGATGGTGACTTGATCCTCCAACTTCATGCCTGGGACAAGGACCATCACCCAAACCTTGTCAACGCCGACGCAGCACCGAACGGACACGGCGTGTTGCTATGGTTCGAAGGACGAGTTTGATGCGGTAGTCGAACAGGCCCGCGCATTGGGTGCTCAGATCGTACAGGCCACACGTCAACCCAGCGCCGAGGCATAGAGAAATGTGGCTTCACGACCCGGACGGTTATGTCGTGGTAATCGCGAGCCCCGACGGCAAACCAAGCTCCTGAGCCGTTTACAGTCCGTGGCAAAAGGAAACCAGGCTCGCATTTGGACGAGTCTGGTTCCTTTGCCAAAAGCCGCGATCGGGAAGCCGGTTGTTTACGCGTTTGCCTGCTTTTCCGCGATGTCGCCGATCACCGGCAGCTTGAACATCTGGTTCCCGTACGCCTTCAGCGCACAAATGATGTGGAGGACAAGCCCTCCCAGGCCGACGAACGGGACCAGCACCCACCCGATGAAGGGGATAAAACTCAGAACAATCTCGGCGGCGATGATCGCAACCGTCAGGAACACGCATTGAAACGCGTGGAAGCGGATGAACCTGTTCCGGTTGTACGGCTCCATCACCAGGAAAATGATCGCCGGGATGATAGTGACGTACGCAAGCGCTCCCGCGACATTGTCCGCCAGCCCTCCTGCCGCCGAAGCCGCCGGTGCGGCCGCCGCTCCTCCAGCCGTTGGTATTCCCGCCGGTCTCCCGCAAGCCGGGCAGTTGTTCGCCCCGGCCGCCAATTGCGCCCCGCAGTTCGCACAGAAAGCCATAGTTCCTCCAGGTGCTGTCCAGCAGCTTTGTCTGCTGCCCGGGCGCGGACATTATCACCAAACCCGGCCCGACGCAAACGTCGAAGAACCCCTGCCGGCGTGTGTTTTCACGATGCCTGTTCCCGATTCGAGGCGGGCGTGTTTCAGGTGGGTCAGGAGGTCTTCCGGCGCGCCGTTTTCTTACGGCATTCCTCGCAAATGCCATAGATCTGGAAGGTGTGCCCGGTAGTCTGGTAATTGTGCTTGCGCCCGATATCATGCTCTAGTTCATCGACGGCGGGTGAGAAGAATTCGACGGAGCTGCCGCATCGCGTGCAGATCATGTGATGGTGGATGCGGCGATTGTACTGGTGCTCGAAGCGCGTGATCCCGTCGGGGAACGGGACCTCGCTCGCCAGCCCGCATTCGGATAAGAGTTTCAGCGTGCGATAGACCGTGGTGATCCCGATCTTCGGGTCCTTGCGCTTCACCAACCGGTGCAGTTCGTCCGTGGAAAGATGGTCGCGCGTTTCGAGGAACGTCCGCAGGATCGTGTCGCGCTGCTCCGTGTGCTTGAGCCCGACTTCTCTCAGGTGGCGATGGAGAATGTCCTGCGCCTCGCGTACATCGTCCCGCGAGATGCTCTCCACATCGTCAATGCGCTTTTCCACCATGGCTGGAAAGAGGATAACATCGCTGAAATCGCGGTTTCCGTCAAGAAATCGGGGTTCGGCTCTCTCCATCAGGTTAGATCACGAGCAAGCCGTCCTTCAGTCCCTTGGTCACTGCCTCTGTACGGCTCGATGCGGCCAGTTTGGAGAGGATCGAGCTGACATGGAACTTCACTGTATGTTCTGAGATGTTGAGACGGTCGGCAATGTTCTTATTGGCCAAGCCTTGCGCCATCAAAGCCAGGACCTCGAGCTCTCGTGCGCTCAGGGCTTCGAGTGTTGGTTGGTGCTCGTCTTCCGCGCCGTTCGCAGATGGGAGAAGAAGATCAAGTTCATCCGGGCCGAAAACGATAAGGCCGGCCGCAGCCGCCTCGATCGCAGCAAAGATCTCCGCCGGCTGAGCGGTGCGCGGAAGGAGCGCCCGCACGCCAGAGTGTAGCGCTCGGACCAGTTCACTGCGGCTCAAATCGTCTATCAACAGCACATGCGGCAGTGATTCCACATCGTTGATCGCAAGCAGCGATTTCAGTTGCTTGCCGGTAATCTCCGCCAATACGACATCCGGGCCGGAGCTTGCCCTCAGCACGGGCAGGCGCGCCAGGTCAGTGAGTGGAAAATCGCCTGGGATCGGCTCAAAGCGTCCGTCGTCCCACAACATGGCTTGCAGCCCAGCCCTCAGGATCGCCGAGTCGGCAAGCACGAGAACCCGGATCATCCTACCCTTTCCACCGCGCTCAGACTTCTCGCAGGAAGCGCTCGATCGCCGCAGTCGAGATTGCTACACCCATGCCGTTTCGAACCATGCAGTTGATGCCCACGACGTTCCCGGAAGCCTCGGCGAGCGGGCCCCCGGAATTGCCGGGCGCAAGGCGGATGTCCGCTTCGATCCAGGGGCCGCGCGAAGCTGCGTGCACGATGCCGAAGCTGACCGCGCCCGCCTCGCCCATCGGGTGACCGACCGCCACAACCACTTCTCCGGTGCGCAAGGTTCGCGAGTCGCGCAATCTGGCGTGTTCGATCCCGTGCACCGGAATACGAAGCGCCGCCAAATCAGTGTCTCGGTCCCTCCGCAAAAGTTCGGCGCGGCACGTCCGGCCGTCCTGAAGCCGGATCATCGAAGTCCCGTTCACCACATGGGAGTTCGTGACGATGAGACCATCCCGCCTCCAGACCACGCCCGCTCCGTGATGGCCCGCGGGCCCGAATATCTGGACCGTCACCCGCCGGAGAGCCGGCGCGACGTCGTCCCAGAGACTCCCCGTAGTGATGCTCGGCAGAACAACTCGATTCACGCTGCTGCTCACGGGCTACTCCGGACGCTCGCCGACGGTCAACGACAATTCGCGACTCTCACCGCCGCGTAGGATTCGAAGCTGCACGGTTTTCCCGACCTGCTCTGGGTCGAGTGCTGCCTGGAGGTCCACTGTGTCTGTCAGTGGCTTGTCCCCGAGCCCGACGACAATGTCGCCGACCATCACGCCCCCTTTTTCCGCCGGCCCCCCGGGTTCGATCATGATGACCACTAATCCAGAGCTGGGGCCGCCGCTGGATGCAGGCCGCTTGGGCAAGCGGACAGGTTGCAGCGCAAAACCGAGAAAGCCGCGAGCGATCCGGCCTTTCGCGAGAAGTTGATCAACGACACGGTTTACGGTCGCCGCCGGGACAGTTACAACGGAGCGACGCGGACCCGATGTGTTGATGCCGATGACGCTTCCCCGCGCGTCCACGAGTGGGCCGCCCGAAAAACCAGTGAAGGGCAACAGATCAAGACGGAAAGACTGGTCGATGCGGCCGCCGCTCCATGTTCGCCAAGCTCCGCCGAGTGCGCTGATAATGCCGTGACTGGCAGCAACTCCCTGCTTGCCGCGCCGCCCGACCGCCAGCACGAACTGCCCGACGCGAAGCTGCCCGGCATCGGCGAAACTGCCGGTTGCCGGCAAAGAGTCCTTCAGGCGCAGAAGCGCAACGTCGGTGGTAGGGTCACGTCCAACAACGGTCGCGCTGGACGACACGCCGCTGGGCAACTCGACCGTGAGCTCCTGCTGGCTTCGGATCGTGTGTTCTGCCGTAACCACCAGGCCATCCCGCCAGATCGTTCCGCTGACCCCAGACCGGCCGCCTTCGTTAACGGAAATAACAGTGTTTCCAGCCTGTTCGACGGCATCGGCAAAACTGTTGGATAGATCGATAAGAGCCGTAGTCATGAAAACCTCCGCAGGCTTTTGCCTGCTGGAGGTGATTGTGGAACGCGCAGGCGCGGTAGCACATCACCCGTTCGTCTAGGTCTGAGCAGTATTTTCGGCTGGCTCCGATGATAAAGACCCACGCAATTCAGGCAATCGCCGCCGACCCTATCACCCTTACAATGTCTCCCATGGCTACCCCGACCCTGGCTCCCCGCGAGAACCGCGGCCGCCTCGCGCTCAAAATCATCCTCGCCATCCTTGCCGTCCTACTGCTGGTTCCCATTGGCGTCTGCGGTTGGTTCTACATCGCCGCGCATCGCGCCCTGCCGCAACTCGATGGAACCATTCAGGTTCCGGGCCTTTCCAGTGCGGTCACCGTCATCCGCGACCAGCACGGCGTGCCCCACATCACCGCCACCTCCATGCAGGACCTGCTTTTTGCGCAGGGATACGTCACCGCCCAGGACCGCCTCTGGGAAATGGACATGACCCGCCGCTACGGCAACGGAGAACTGTCGGAGGTACTCGGCCCCGATTATGTGAAGACAGATCGGACGCAGCGCGTGATCGGATTGCGCGAGGTAGCCAAACGCGCCGCGACCGAAATGCCTGCCGGCGAGCGCGCTCTCGCCGACGCGTACACCAAAGGAGTGAACGCTTACATCGAATCCGTGCGCGGACATCTTCCTATCGAGTTCCGCGTGCTCGGGTATTCACCGCGCCCGTGGACCGTCGAGGACTCGCTGGTCTGCGGTGCGACATTCAGCGAGATGCTGAACCTCAGCTATGCCTACGACATGATCCGCCGCGAGCGAGTCGAAGCCAAAGTTCCCCCGGAATTGGCCGCGGACCTGTTCCCGACTTCCGCCTGGCGCGACCACCCACCGCAACAGAACGAACCTGAGATCGAGGTCCAGCCCGAGCTACCCGATCCCGACGTGCTCCGGCGGCAGTACGAGCGCGAACAGCGAGAGCAGAAATCGGAACCGAAAAGCGGCTCCGGGCCACGGGCTTCGGGCAATCAGCCGCCGACCATCCTTGCTGTCCATCCGGAATCAACTGCCTACATTTCGTCCCGAAGCCCGGAACCCGGAGCCCGCATCCCGTTTTCCAGCGACTGGCGACTAGCGACTAGCGACTTCGCTCCCGGCTCCAACAACTGGGTCGTTTCCGGCGATCACACCGCCACCGGAAAGCCGCTGCTCTCGAACGATATGCACCTCGAGCACCACATCCCGAACGTGTGGTACGAGGTCCACCTGACCTCCGGCGACTTCGACGTAGCCGGCGTTTCTGCCCCGGGCATTCCGTTCGTCATCGAAGGCCACAATCGCCGCATCGCCTGGGGCTTCACGAATCTCAATCCCGCCTCGCTCGACGTTTACATCGAGACATTCAATGCGAACGGCGAATATCAGACCCCCTCCGGATGGCAGAAGCCACAGACGCGCCACGAGGTCATCGCCGTCAAGAAGTCCGCGCCGGTGGAGTTCGATGTCGCTATCACACGCCACGGCCCGATCGTCTCCGACATCGTTCCCGGCGGTGAGACGCGAAAGCTGGCGCTGCGCTGGGTCCTGTATGAACCGCACGCGCTCACGCTCAGCCTTTTCCACGACATGGACTCGGCTTCAGATTGGGAGGGATTCCGTACCGCGCTGAAGGGCTTCGGCTCTCCCGGCCAGAACGTCGTCTATGCCGACACAGACGGCCACATCGGATACCAGGCCACGGGCTGGGTACCCGTGCGCAAGAAGGGCGATGCGACGAAGCCTGTTCCCGGTAACACCGACGACTACGAATGGAACGGCTACCTGACGCTCGACCAGATGCCGCACGTCTTCGACCCGCAATCCGGCATCATTACCACGGCGAATAACCGCACCGCGCCCGACGGCTGGCCGTACCTGGTCAGCAACCAGTGGTTCTCGCCGAACCGCGTGGACCGCCTCTATCGCGTCCTTCACTCCGGGAAAAAGTTCTCTGCCGCCGACATGCTCGTGCTGCAGACCGACATCTACTCGTCATTCGACCAGTTTTTTGCCAACCAGTTCGTCTACGCGGTCGACCACAGTTCCAAAGCTACGGCGCGCGCGAAGGAGGCAGCGAACGTGATGCGTGGTTGGAACGGTAAGGTAACGACCGAAACGGCGGCGCCGACGGTCGAGTTGTCGTGCCGGGTCAAGCTGCAGCGCATCCTGCTGGAATCGGCCCTCGGCGCGGACTGGAAAGAATACCGTGGGACCCTGCAGTCGGTTTGGCTGGAGAACATGGTCCAGCGCCGCCCCGCGCGCTGGCTGCCTAAGAAATATGGATCGTGGGACGATTTGTTGGCAGCCGCCGTGGACTGGGGCGCGACGGACCCCGACGCGCCTAAAAAGTTGGCCGGCTGGACGTGGGGCAAGGAATCTCCACTCTATTTGCAGCACCCCATCTTCGGCATCGTTCCAGTTCTGAACAAGTGGACCGGCCCGGGCCTGGTCCCGCAATCGGGCGGCAGCTATACCGTCAAGCAGGTGGGACGCAACTTCGGCCCATCGCAGCGTTTCACCGCCGACTTGTCGAACCTGGACAACTCGACCATGAACGTCGTCACCGGCGAGGGCGGAAACCTGTTCAGCCCTTACTACCTCGACCAGTGGAACGCATGGTATCGTGGCACGACATTTTCTCTTCCCTTCTCCACCTCTGAGGTGACAAAGGACCGCGCGCACGAGCTGCGCCTGGTTCCGTGATGGAAATGCACAGATTGTTCGACGTCGAACAATTATCAGCAGTTACAGTCCTTCGTCTCATTTCGAGTGACGGCACCAATCGCCTCACCCGCCAACGGGTTCTGGCGCTAACGTCTGCGATAGAACAACTTCCGCCGCGGCCGCTTGTCATCACCGGCAACGAGCACTTCTTCTCCGCGGGCGCCGAGCTGGCGGAGATCTCCGCGCTCACCGGCCCCGCAGCGTATGAATTCTCAAAAATGGGCCAGGCGCTGATGAACGCCATCGACAATTTCCCCGCCTCGGTTTGCGCGGCGGTGTCGGGCTACTGCATGGGCGGCGGCCTCGACCTGGCGCTCGCCTGCGATCTGCGCATCGCGCATCCGCACGCGATCTTTGGACATCGCGGCGCGGCATTGGGATTAATCACCGGGTGGGGCGGGACGCAGCGACTGCCGCGGCTCGTCGGCAAGGCCCGCGCGCTGGAAATGTTCATCGCCGCCGAAAAGGTGAACGCGACGAGGGCGATGGAGTTTGGAGTCGTAGACGAGATCAGCAACGACCCGGTGGGCAGTGCGGTGGCGCGACTCGTAGGTGGTAGGTCGTAGGTCGGAACGGGCCGCCCTACGACTTACCACCTACGACTTACGCTGCGAGCGCGTTCTCCACGTACGTCTTCTTGCATTCCTCGCAGCAGAAGTGGACGGCGCCGGGATCGAGAACGCGCCGTTCTTCCCATCGCGCCAGGAACTTGATACTGCGGCGCATCGGAGCCGACGCGGCGGGAATGTCAAAACCGAGGACCCACTGCTCGCAGTTCGCGGAAGTGCGCTGCACACCACAAACGTCGCAACTCACGATCACCATCGAGAGTCTCCCCAGGGCTGCCTCGACTGCATACTTCGTGGGATGCACGCCCGCAAGCTGGCGTGCGCTGATATATTTAACGGTTTCCGGTTCCGCTATGGCCGACACCTCTACCCCATCCAGCATCATCGAGACGAAGATCGACCCCACGTCCGCGCGTTTTGAGAAAAACATGCGCGCGATGGCCGAACTGGTTTCCCAGATCCGCAACGAGGAGACCAGGATCCACGAGGGTGGCGGCCCTAGGGCGATCGAGGCGCAGCATAACAAGAACCGCCTGACCGCGCGCGAGCGCATCGCGCTGCTGCTCGACAAGGACTCCGAGTTTTTCGAGATCGGACTTTACGCGGCCTGGGGCATGTACGAAGAGTGGGGTGGGGCGCCGTCGGCGGGCGTTATCACCGGTCTGGGCCGCATCCACAGCCGCCAGTTGATGCTGATCGTGAACGACGCGACGGTGAAGGCTGGTGCGTTTTTCCCGATGACATCGAAGAAGGTCATCCGGGCGCAGAACATCGCCATCGAGAACCGTATCCCGACCATCTACCTGGTCGATTCGGCCGGGGTTTTTCTGCCTTTGCAGGAAGACGTCTTTCCCGACACCGACGATTTCGGCCGCGTCTTCCGTAACAACGCGGTTATGACCGCCAAAGGCATTCCGCAGATCGCGGCCATCATGGGCATGTGCGTTGCCGGCGGCGGATACTTGCCGGTCATGTGCGACAACGTGCTCATGACCGACGGCAGCGGCCTGTTCCTCGCCGGGCCGGCGCTGGTGCAGGCGGCGATTGGGCAAAAATATTCGGCGGAAGAACTGGGTGGGGCGGAGATGCACTCGGCCATCAGCGGCACCGTGGATTTCCACGAGCCCAACGACGAGGCGTGCATCGCGCGCATCCGCTCGCTGGTCGAAAAGATGGGCTACCGTCGTCTATCGCCTTACGATAGAAAAAAGCCGGAGCCGCCTTTGTACCCGGCCGAGGAGATCTACGGGATCTACGATTCCAACCCGGCGCGCCCGTACGACATGAAGGAGATCATCGCGCGCATCGTCGACGGCTCCAAGTTCGACGAGTACAAGGCAGAGTACGGCAAGACCCTCATCTGCGGCTACGCGCGCATTGGCGGCTTCGCCGTCGGGATCGTCGCCAACCAGGCGATGCACGCGCAGCAGACGGACCATGAAGGACACAAGCGGATCGAGTTCGGCCGCGTCATCTACACCGAATCGGCGGAGAAGGCGGCGCGGTTCATCATGGACTGCAACCAGAACCTCATCCCGCTCGTCTTCCTGCACGACGTGAACGGCTTCATGGTCGGGCGCGACGCCGAGTGGAGCGGCATCATCAAGGCCGGCGCCAAGATGGTGAACGCCGTCTCGAATTCAGTCGTCCCGAAGATTTCCGTCATCATCGGCGGCAGCTTCGGCGCGGGACACTACGCGATGTGCGGCAAAGCCTACGACCCGCGCTTCCTCTTCGCCTGGCCGACCGCGAAATATGCGGTCATGAGCGGAGAATCGGCAGCGGGCACGCTGGTCGAGATCAAGATCAAGCAACTGGAGCGCGGCGGCAAGAAGCTGAGCGACGAAGAGAAGAAAGAGCTCTACGACACCACGCGCGACACGTACGCAAAGCAGACTGATCCTCGTTACGGCGCCGCCCGTTTGTGGATCGACCGCATCATCGATCCCATCGACACGCGCGAGGCGATCACCCGCGCCCTCGAAGCCGCGGCACTGAACCCGGACGTGCCGGAGTTCAGCGTCGGCGTGTTGCAGACCTGATTGGCAATCAACAAAAGAAAAAACTCAGCGCAGAGGACGCAGAGTGGCAGAGGAATTAAGCAGTCGCCGCGGCTGCACGGCTCATTGCGGGAGCTTTGCCGTACGTAAGCGTGCGCCAGAGCCACTCCATCGGCCCAAAGCGGTGGGGCTTTACTGCGCAGCGCTCTAAACATATACTCCCGCGTCATGGTTTATCGCTGGCGATATGCCGGGTCCCTGGCGCTAGCACTGTTAGCGGCGGTCGGTGCTGCGGCGCAGACCGTGTGCCAACCCGGCGCCGGACCGCTGCGGACGGAAGTCAACATCCCAGACGAGCGGGCGACGATCGAAAAAATCGCTGCGCGGGAGTCGGCGGCCCTGGCGGCGCGCCGCACCTACAGTTTCGAACAGGAAGTCACGGTCCAGACGCTGCACGACATGCCGCAGGGCAGATCGCTGGTTGACGGCGAGTTCCGCCAGGTGATGCAGGTCGCATACGACGACCATGGCCGTCGCACCGAGCGCGTGACCTTCGCTCCGCAAACGTCTCTGGCGCGAATCACCATGATGCCGTCGGACTTCGACGACATCCGTGTTTTCACCAGCTTCTCGCTCACGACGGAAGAGTTGCCGCATTACCAGATCCGCTACCTCGGCGCCCAGCACGTGGATGAACTGGACACCTACGTTTTCGAGGTCGCTCCACGCATGCTGGAAAAAGACAAGCGGTACTTCCAGGGTAAGGTCTGGGTCGAGACCAGGGACCTGGACGTGGTAAAGACCTGCGGCCGCAGTGTGCCGGAAACTGTCATCGACAAAAAGAAGCAGCGCTTCGACAAGCACCCGACCTTCGCCACGTACCGCGAGCAGATGGAAGGCGGGTTCTGGTTTCCGACCTACAGCCGCTCCGACGAGTACATGGACTTCGGACGTAACGGTGTCCACGTGCGCGAGACCATCCGCTTCAAGAACTACGAGAAATCACCGAAAGCGCCGGGTAACTGGCAATCCTTCGACAAGAAGCCGTGATCGGTTAGTCGCGCTCGGGCGTGAGCAGGTTGGCGTCGCGGGCGAGGAGCCAGCGGCCGTCAGACTGGCGGCGAAATAAGCTCAGCGTATAGCCCTTCGCGCGCGAGACCTTGCCATCCGCCGTCGTAATCGTAACCGACAACCGCGTGCGCGTACAGGCCATGTCGCCGCTATCGATGCACTCCTCCAGATCGGCTTGCGATTCAACGCGCGCGCCTTTCATCGGACCTTCCCACGCTGCCTTAAATTTCTTTTTGCCGAACGGTGGCGCTCCGGGGACGAGGAAAACCATATCATCTGTGATCATCGGCAGCATTTTCTGGTAGTCGCCCGCGGCCGAGGCGCGCAGCCACTGGTCGAGCCATTCGCGGATGGATTGCTCAGGAGTCATGAGCAATCGTAATCCGGAATCGGTAATCCGCAATTTGTAAAAGCAAAGGCTCCCACAAAGGACACCAAGGAATACGAAGGAAAGGCCGGCTGAGGGCAGCCGGCCTACAACCAGGGACACCGTGCAGGCGAGACGCCCGCGTTACAAGTTTTTCTTCGTCCACTCCTCGACCCGGTCCAGCGCCAGCTTGATGTTGTCCATCGAGTTGGCGACGGAGAAGCGGACGTAGCCTTCGCCGTAGGCGCCGAAAGCGGTGCCGGCGAGCGCGGCCACTCCGGCCTGCTCGAGTAGCGCGTCGGCGATCTGCTTTGACTTCAGTCCAGTTTTGGTGATGTTCGGGAAGACGTAGAAGGCGCCCTTGGGCATCTTGCAGGAGAAGCCCTTGATCTTGTTCAGGCGCTCGACCATGTAGTTGCGGCGCGCCTTGAACTCTTTCGCCATGCTCTCGACCGCGCTCTGGTCGCCCGTGAGCGCTTCGACGCCGGCCATCTGGGTGAAGCTGGCGGTACAAGAAACGGCGTTGGTCTGGAGGCGACACACGTGCGTCGCGAGGTCGGCGCGCATCACGCCGTAGCCCATGCGCCATCCGGTCATCGCGTAGGTTTTGGAGAAGCCGTCGAGCAGGATGGTGCGGTCTTTCCAATCCGGCAGCGACATGATGGAGAAATGCTGGTTTCCGTCGTAGAGCAAGCGCGAATAGATCTCGTCGCTGAGCACAAAGATGTCACGATCGCCGATGGCCTCGGCGATGCGCTCAATGTCGCGCTTGGTCAGGATGCCGCCGGTCGGATTGTGCGGCGAGTTCAGGATCACCATCTTCGTGCCGTCGGTGATCTTCGACGCGAGTTCGTCCACGTCGAGCGAGAAGTCGAGTTCCTCGCGCAACTGGATGGGCACGGCTTTCGCGCCGGTGAAATTCACCATCGATTCGTAGATGGGGAAGCCGGGGTTCGGGTAGATGACCTCATCGCCTTCGTCGACCAGCGCCATGATGGCGTAGAACATGATCGGCTTGCCGCCTGGGACGACCACCACTTCTTCCGGGTTCACCGAAACGTTGCGGGTGCGGCTCACGTAATCGGCGATCGCCTGGCGCAGTTGAGGAAGCCCGGGCGCGGGACCATAGTGCGTGAAGCCCTTGTTGAGGGCGTCGATGCCGGCGTCAATGACGTTGCGCGGAGTATCAAAATCGGGCTCGCCGATCTCGAGGTGCACGATGTGCTGCCCCTTGGCTTCCAGGGCGCGCGCACGAACAAGGACTTCAAAAGCGGTTTCCGTGCCAAGGCGCGACATGCGCGCCGCCAACTTCAAAGTGGAGGGTGCTCTCTCAGTTTTATGCATGGTGGTCAAAGTACTCATTATAAAGCCTCCGCCGGGCACACTTGCCCAAACTTGTTAGTTTTGCGCGGGACGGAGTGCAAGCGCAGTGACCGAGGTCACGTTTCGAAGGTTTTGAAAGTTTCAAGGTTTCAGGGGGCGCGGCCGAAACCTTTGAAACCTCGAAACCTTTGAAACTTTGCTCTTATGCGGATTTTGCCGATGCCGGGGCGGCCAGGTCGCCGATCGTGACCGGCGATTCGGCGAAGTTCTCCGCTTTGCTCGGAGCACCAGCCATGCGGCGGAGCATCGCGAGCTGTCCGACGTGAGTCATGGCGTCCGCGAGCGGCCCTTGCAGCATGCGATCGTCACTATGGCAGCGCACCGGTGCGCCGGAAGCAAGTAGTGCGTCGAGTTCTTTCAGCAGTGCGAAAAACCGAGTGACGTTCTTGTCCCAATCGGACTCATTCGCGGGCTTCCATTGTTGCTCGCTGAACCAACTGATCGACCATGCCACAAGGTCGCCCATGTGCGAGAGGATCTTCGTCGGCGACTTCCCCGCCCCTTCAAAATCCGCAAAATCCGCGGGTGCGCCGGCGATGGTCTTACGCCCTCGATAGGCAAGCGTGGCGAGAAAGTGGCGCATCAGTTCGCGTCTTGGGTCGGACATCGAGATCTCCTAGTCCGTGACGGCGGATTCGTCCTTGGTACGCAGGACGCGGTCGACGGAGTACGGCAGTTGTGCGCCGTTGCCGTGGTAGTGATGGGCCTGCATGTCGCCCAACAGCCCGAGCGCCAGCAACTGCACGCCGGCGAGGATGAGCACGGCGGAAAAGATCATCAGCGGGCCGTGGGTCGTCATCACGTCTTCGTGAGCGATCAGCTTGTGCAGGATCAGCGCCAGGGCAGCGACGGTGCCTGAGGCAATGCTAACCATTCCGAGCCCGCCAAAGAAATGCATCGGCCGCGCCATGTGGCGCAGCAGGAAGCGGATGGTGATCAGGTCGAAGAAGACGCGGAACGTACGGCTGATGCCGTAGTGGGATTCGCCGCGCTCGCGATTGATGTTCTTGATGGGGATCTCGCAGATCCGAGCGCCGTGCCAGGAAGCCAGCGCGGGAATAAACCGGTGCATCTCGCCATAGAGCGAGATCTGTTGCAGCAGATCGCGTCGGTAGGCCTTGAACGTAGTGCCGAAATCATGGATATCGACGCCGCTCAGCTTCGCCATCAGCCAATTGGCAACTCTGGACGGAAAACGCCGCAGGACGAAGTTGTCGATGCGCACCTTCCGCCAGCCGCTGACGATGTCATAGCCCTCAGCAAGTTTTTCGAGGAAGAGCGGGATGTCGGCGGGATCGTGCTGGAGGTCTCCGTCCATGGCCAGGACGTACTCGCCACGCGCATGGTCGAAACCGGCAGCGAGGCCCGCGGTCTGGCCGAAGTTGCGGCGCAGCTTCACCACCACCACGCGGCTGTCCACGGCGGCGATCTCGCGGAGGAGCACGAACGTGCGGTCCGTGCTGCCGTCATCCACCAGGACGAGTTCCCAAGGATCCGGCTGCGACTCCATCACCGCTTTCAGGCGGTCGTAGAGCTCGGTGATGTTCTCCTGCTCGTTGTGCAGCGGGATGACGACAGAATACTTCGGCACGCCAGAATTATAACGGCTGGCGCGCCGAAAAGTTCCTCGTCAGACCGGCGATCAGCGCCCCAGCAGCAGGAGAATCAACACAATGATGAGCAGCAGGCCAAGGCCGCCGCTCGGGTAGTAGCCCCAATTGCGACTGTGCGGCCATGCGGGAAAAGCGCCGATCGACAGCAACAGCAATATCACCAACAGAATCAGCAACATGGTTGAGCCTCTCTAGGGACTTACTCAATTAGAACCATGTTGGTGGGCAGGAGATGTCTCCCGAATACCGGACCGGGAACGCTACGGAACGGGCTGTCGGTCGCCATTGCCGCCGCGCTGGATTTGGTCAAGATTCCAAGAACAGATGGAGGCCCTGGGCAGATTCGAACTGCCGACCTGCGGTTTAGGAAACCGTCGCTCTATCCATCTGAGCTACAGGGCCGTACCGCAATTGTAGCGAACATCGGCTCGGATTTCGCGGCGGACTCCACTTTCGTGCGTGTTGTGAAACCGTGTGTTGCCGAGGTAAATGTTCGTAAAACCGGTTGCTCGTGTGGCGTGCAGACCTCACCCTGCTGCGGGCGAGAGGAACGATGTTCCCTCGCGCAGAAAAATACAGGAGAGGTGGAATGAAGAGGACGAGCACAATCCTAGCGGCGATCTTGGCGACCATGCTGGTTCTGTCGCTGGTTGCGGTGGCAGAAGACGCGGCCAAAGTCGGCGGCACATGGGAGATGACCAGCCAGGGACGTCAGGGAGCGATGACCAGCACCCTGACCATCGACCAGACCGGCAACAAGTTCAAAGGCACGCTCAAAGGCCAGCGCGGCGAAATCTCCATCGAAGGCACAGTCGACGGCAACAAGATCGCGTTCACCATCGAACGCGACACGCCGAATGGCAAGATGATGCTGAACTACACGGGCACTGTGGACGGGGACAACATCAAGGGCACCGTCAAGATGGGCGAAAACGAACGCGAGTGGACAGCGAAGAAACAGAAATAGAAGAACGGCTCATGGCTCATGGCATAAGGATCGACAGTTCCTTTAGCCATGAGCCATGCGCCATGTTTTTCCGCCAAAATGGATAGTGGAATTCCCTTTCAGCGCGGCGGCACCGCGTGTACTATTCGCCGCCATGATCGAGTTTTCAAGCCTGCGGCGCGAGTACGGCAGCCTCGTTGCAGTACGGGACGCGCATGAAGAAAGCCGTCTAAGGTAAAGCGGTTAGCATGTCCGTCGCGGCTATCTATGACATCCACGGCAACCTGCCGGCATTGGAGGCGGTCGTCCCCGAGATCCGCCAGGCCGGAGCGGACCAACTCGTCGTTGGAGGCGACATCGTTCCCGGCCCCATGCCGCGCGAGTGCATCGACGTTCTGCGCGGCCTCGACATGCCCGTGAAATTCATCCGCGGCAACGGCGACCGCGTCGTGGCAGACCTTATGCGCGGACAGGAGCCAACCGAAGTTCCGCCGCCTTATCGCGATGTCATCCGCTGGAATGCCGAGCAACTAACGCCCGAAGACGACGCTTGGATCGCAACCTGGTTCGAAACCTTCCGCGTCCACATCGACGGCATTGGCGACGTGCTCTTCTGTCACGCCACGCCGCGCAACGATTGGGAGATCTTCACCCGCGTTACTCCGGAAGAGTTGCTGCGGCCGATTTTCGAACCCGTAAACGCCGCGCTGGTGGTGTGCGGGCATTCGCACATGCAGTTCGACCGCAGGGTCGGCGGCACTCGCGTCGTGAACGCCGGGGCAGCGTCGGAATGCCGTTTGGCCCGCCCGGCGCCGACTGGCTTCTGCTCGGTCCCGACATCCAGCTTCGGCACACGGATTACGACCTCAGCCTGGCCGCGGAACGCATTCGCAATACGAGCTATCCCCAAGCCGAAGATTTCGCCGCGCGCTACGTGCTCCAGCCCCCAACCGAGGAAGCAATGCTGAAGGCATTCACGGCCGCATCCCTGAAACCGCGACCCAGTTACTGATAGCAGCAAGAAAGATGAGGCATCAGGAAATCCCTGATGCCTCAAGCTGCTTTCGGCGACCTTCGTTAGAAGATCAGCTTCATTGCCAGCTGGATCTGGCGCGGGTCGCGCGCGTTCAGGATGCGGTCGTACAAGGAACTGGTCAGGGAGGTGCTCAAGCCTGAAGCCGGAGCGCCCAGCGCCAGGTTGGTGTGGTTCGTGGCGTTAAAGAACTCGGCGCGGAATTGCGTCGTGAAGCGTTCGCTGATCTTCGTGTTCTTGAAGATCGAGGCGTCCCAACGGAAAACGCCCGGGCCCTGTATCTGCCCGCGACGCGCATTGCCCTGGCGCAGCGGAGGAACAGCCGGTACGCACTTCGGGTTGGTCGCGTCGCATCCGGCATACGCAAACGCCGCCGGGTTGAACCACTGGTTGACCGTGTGAGGCGCGCCGGCGTTTGGATCGGCGATCTGGTCCGGCGGATCGCCCGCCCAAGTGTTGCCGCAGGTGCCGAGGCCAGCATAATCCTCGTGGCAACTGACGGTGCTGAAGTCGTAGTGAATGCCGGTCGTCGCGTTGAACACGCCCGACAGCTCCCAGCCGCCAAGGATGTGTCCGATGAAGCCCTGTTGCGACTTCATCCAGGGCAGGAAGTACACATACGTGGCGCTGAAGACGTGGCGGCGGTCGAAGACCGAGTTACCCCAGTCGCGCTTCAGGTTGTAGGTGTTCTCGGCGCCGCGGAAATTCTCCGAGGCATCGGTCAGGTCGTGCGACCAGGTGTAGTTCAGCACGAGCTGCGAGTTGTCCGTGAACTGTTTCTGGAACTGCGCCTGCAACCCGTTGTAGCTGGAGGTAAACGCGTTGTTCCACAGGTTGAGAGCGTCATACCCCTGGTACGGGCGGACATAGTTCAGTTGCTGATAATCGTACGCATTGAAATAACACTCGGAGCCGGCGGCGTACTTGCTGCAATACCCAGGGATGTTCTGGAAGGCGAGCGGTTTGGGCATATTGATGTCAATGATGCCCATGAGGTGCCGTCCAAGATTGCCGAAGTAGCCGACGTCCAGCATGGTGCCGTGGCCGAACTGGTGCTGAACATCAAGGTCGAAGCTCTCGGTGTACGGAAGCTTCCAGCCCTGCGGATTCGGACCGAAGATCGTGGGCGGAACGATGGTTGTGGTCGCCGTACCGCCAGCCGTTCCGGTCGGCGCCGAAAGGCTCGTGTTTTGAAAAATCGTGTTCGCCGGAGAGATACCCGGGTTACCCCCCTGGTAGCTGATGTGGTTATCCGTGGAGTTCGTGCCGTAGAAAACGCCGAATCCGCCGCGGATACTGGTTTCACCATTCCCCCAAGGATCCCAGGCGAACCCAAAACGAGGCGCCACCACCATCCGGTTGGGTACCACCGCCTGGCCGTACGGCGAGTTATGTCCCGCCTGGATATAACCCGGCAGTTTGGTCGCATCCAGCGCTGTCGTGTAATAGCCGGTGGCTGTGATCGCCGGTGCCGCCGAAGCGCTAAACAGCTTCGGATCGAACGTGCTGATCAGATTGTTGGTGGAAAGCGGGGCGTTCAGCCTCGTCCAGCGCGCTCCGTAGTCGATGGTCAGATGCGGGGTGACGCGCCATTCATCCTGTCCGTACGCTTCGAATTGCTTCTCTGTGATCGAATACGGGTTCGCGCTCTGTGCCTCAGTGAATTTGAAGGCGCGGCCGAGCAGGAAGTTCGCCCAGTTCTGTTCGAACGTATTAGTTGCCGCGAAGCAGCCCGCAAGCGTCGAGGTCTTGGTGCACCCATTCGCCATGCTGATGGTAAAGCTTGGATAATTATTCGCGTTCTCGAAGTGGCTGTAGTAGTTGAAGGTGCCGCCGAATTTGAGCGAGTGGTTGCCGACGGTCTTGGACAAAGTATCAAAAACGGTTTGGTCCTTGTCGGTATCGCGGTAGGGCCCGATACCGGAGACACCCTGGCCGTTCTGGAACCCGAGGAGAGGCACGATCGAAGCACTCGTGGGGAACGGCAGAGTCGGTTTAATGTCCGGCGAGTTCGCCGCAGCCATCGTGCCGATCGGATCGCTCGTGATGCTGCCGTACGAGTAGGTGTACCCGCCGTCATTGATCAACGTTTGCGACAGGGTCGCGGTTACGTGCGCGGAAGCCATATGGGCCGGCGTATTGCTCTGGGTAGTCGCTACGCCCGGCAAGAACAAACCGGTGTAGAGGCCGAAAGGCTCTTGCGTGGGAATCGAATCGTGGGAGTAGCGGCCAAACACGGTGACCTTCTGGCCGAAGTTGTGGTCGACGCGGACCGCTTCCTCGCGATAATAGTAAAGGTTCCGGTTGGCGCTGGTAAGCGCGCCGCCGGCGGCGTTGGACGCTGGCAGCTTGCTGTAGATGTCCTTGATATAGCCTGCGGCTACGGGATTGATGGCCGCGATCGAGGTGCCCAAGGTGGTGCAGTTGTTGCTCGCATCATAGGCAACGCAGACCGGGGTCGGGAAGTTGCCGGCCATCTCGGCGGCGGTGGGAAGTTGTCCGCTGGTCTGGGTGGTGTAGGTGATGAAGTGGCGCCATTCCTGCGAGTAGAAGAAGAACGTGTTGTCCTTCTTGATCGGGCCGCCGATGGTGAAGCCCCAGTCGTTCCAGCGCATCGGGGGGCGTTTGATGTTGTGAAGGTTGTTGAAGTAGTTGTTGGCGTTCAGCTTGTCGTTGCGGAAGAACTCATACGCGGTGCCGTGGAACTGATTGGTGCCGCCACGGGTTACAACGCTGACTTCTCCGGCAGACGTGCGCCCGTGTTCAGGGAGAAAATTCGCCCGTAATACCTTGAACTCAGCGATCGAATCGATGCTGGGGTACGCATACAGGGTCAGGTTCGAGCCCCGGTTCAGGTCCTCGGCGCCGTCGATCAGCCAGCTATTCTGCGATGGACGGTCGCCGTTCACGACGATATTGATCTGGTTGGACAAACCGGTCGGGTTCGAAGCGCCGACGTAAAGCTGGTCGCTCGCCATGTTTTGGGACACGCCCGGCATGAGCGTCACCAGTTGAATGAAGTTGCGCGACAGCACGGACAACTCGCGGATCTGAGTGCCGTTGATCAGCCCGGCGCTCGTTGGGGTGTCGAGATCCACCTGGATCGGGTTCTCCTGGACTTCCACCGTCTGCCCTTGAGCTCCAACCTTCAAAGCGATGTCGAAGATCCTGTGGTCGTTTACGTTGAGAACGACGTTGTCGGCGGTGTATGGAGAAAAACCGGAGCCTTCAACCCTGATTCGATACCGGCCAACGGGGATATTGGTTGCGTTATACGAACCATCGGAGCCCGTCGTGACCGTCCGGACGGTCGTATTGCGATCCATATCGGTAACGGTTACCGTGGCGTTGGGGACGACGGCGCCGCTCGGGTCGTGCACGATGCCGCGAATGTCGCCGCTGGTGGATTGCGCCGCTGCCATCATCGCGAAGATCACGGCCAGCACCGTGCTCGCAACTGCGATTCTGAAACGCATGTGGAGTGTCTCCTGGCTTTAATAGCTACGTTGTGATGATTAGGTTGTCGAGTGTGATGAGCGGAGACTACCTGCATTCCAAATTCCATGTCGGAAGCGCGAAATACAGGCGGATTTTGCGGGAATCCCGGGCGGAGGTTATGAAATTCCGGATTTTCGATAATGCCGAATTACAAAAATAGGAATTAGTCGCCTTACGACATGTTTGGCAACTTTGTTACTCGGCCACTTCGATGGGTGCGCCCTTGCGCGGACGCCGGTTCGACTGCAGGATCTTTTTGCGCAGGCGCAAAGACTTGGGTGTGACCTCAACGAATTCATCGTCGGTGATGAACTCGATCGCCTGCTCCAGGTTGAGGTTCCTGTAAGGCACCAGGCGCACGGCTTCGTCGGCGGTCGAGGACCGCATGTTCGTCAGCTTTTTTTCGCGGACGCAGTTGACGTCGAGATCGTTGTCTTTCGCGTTCTCGCCGATGATCATCCCCTCGTAAACGCCGGTCCCCGGTCCGACGAAAAGCTCGCCGCGCTCCTGGAGGCCCCAGAGCGCGTACGCCGTCGTAGTGCCGTCGCGATCGGACACCAGCGCGCCGGTGAGCCGGTGCGGGATCTCGCCCTGCCATTCCATGTAGCCGTCGAAGAGCGAATTCATGACGATGGTGCCGCGCGTGTCGGTCAGCAGCTGGCTGCGCAAGCCGATGAGGCCCCGGCTGGGCACGCGGAACTCGATGCGCACGCGGCCGTAGCCGTGGTTGTGCATCTTCGTGATCTCGCCCTTGCGGATGCCGAGCTGCTCCATCACTACGCCGACAAATTCGTCCGGGACATCGACGGTGAGGTGCTCGACCGGCTCCATCAGTTTGCCATCGATCCGCCGGGTGACGATCTCCGGCTTTCCCACCGCGAGCTCGTAGCCTTCACGCCGCATCATCTCGATCAGGATCGCCAGTTGCAATTCGCCGCGCCCGAGGACCTTGAAGGTGTCGGGGCTGCCGGTTTCCTCCACGCGGATGGAAACGTTGGTGAGCAATTCCTTGTCGAGCCGCTCGCGCAGGTGTCGCGAAGTAACGAACTGGCCCTCTCGACCGGAAAATGGCGAGTTATTGATCGTGAACTGCATCGCGATGGTCGGCTCGTCGATAGTCACGCGCGGCAGCGGCGCCGGATTTTCCGCATCGGTGATCGTGTCGCCGATCGTGATGCCCTCTACGCCGGCTACCGCTACGATGTCGCCCAACTGCGTTTCCGTGATGTCGACGCGCTTGAGCCCGCTGAAACTGAAAAGCTTGGTGATCTTGGTCTTCCGGGTCTCCTGCTCGTGCGCAATGGCGACTTCTTCTCCCGTGCGCATCGTGCCGTTGAAGACACGCGCAATCGCCAGCCGGCCGAGGTAATCGCTGTAGTCAAGATTGGCGACCAATATCTGCAGCGGGCCGGCGGGATCGCCCGCGGGCTCCGGAATGGTCTCGAGGATGGCGTCGAACAACGGACGCAGATCTTCCCCACCGCTTGCTTCTTTCGACGCCGTTCCCTGCCTGGCGTTCGTGTACAGGACCGGGAAATCGAGCTGGTCCTCTTCTGCGTCGAGGTCGATGAACAGGTCATAGACCTCGTTCAGCACCTCCTGCGCGCGCGCATCGGGGCGGTCGATCTTATTAATGACCAGGATCGGAGGCAGCTTCGCCTCCAGCGCCTTGCTGAGGACGTACCGCGTCTGCGGCAGCGGACCTTCGCTCGCGTCTACCAATAGCATGACGCCGTCCACCATCTTCAGCGCGCGCTCCACCTCGCCCCCGAAATCGCTGTGGCCGGGCGTATCGACGATGTTGATCTTCACGTCGTGATACAGAACGGCGGTGTTCTTGGCGAGAATGGTGATGCCGCGCTCGCGCTCCAACTCGTTCGAATCCATCACGCGTTCCACGACGTGTTCATTGGCGCGAAAGGTGCCGCTCTGCTGGAGCATGGCGTCCACCAGCGTGGTCTTGCCGTGGTCGACGTGCGCGATGATGGCG
>CAZLJE010000022.1:87249-93296 GCA_964559835.1 uncultured Terriglobales bacterium | reverse complement strand
CGTGGTCGTTCGGGTGGATCGGCTTCTTCGATCCCATCTCGCCGCCGGCAATCTCGATGGCGCGGTTCGAGAGCACCTCGTTCACGTTCATGTTCGTCTGCGTGCCGGAACCGGTCTGCCAGATGCGGAGCGGAAACTGGTCCGCCATTTTGCCGGCGATCACTTCATCGGCTGCCTGGACGATGAGCTTGGCCTTGTCGGCGGGTAACTTGCCGAGGTCCTGGTTCACCAGCGCGGCAGCCTTCTTCAGAATGGCGAAGGCACGGATCAGCTCCGGCGGCATAGTGTCGCGGCCGATGTCGAAGTGGTGCAGCGAGCGCTGCGTCTGCGCGCCCCAGTAAACGTTGGAGGGCACTTCAATCTGGCCCATGCTGTCGGATTCAATACGAGTTCGGGTGGCCGATTCGACGGTCGTGGTGGCCATTGGCTTCTCCATGAGAGTACTGAGCAATAAGTAATAAGTAATTAGAAAACATCGAAATTATAGCGCCCACGAACATATCGAGTGTGAGCGGGCACACCCGGCAATGTGATGCTGAGATTACAGAACCTCTTAACGCCTCAAAGGAATCCAATCTGCGCAATGGATAAAGGTACGGAGAACAACGTTGATGTCCTCGTGATCGGCGCCGGGCCGAGCGGTCTGGCGTCCGCCATCGAGGCGCAGAAGCGCGGGCTGAAGGTGGTCACCATCGACAAGGGCTGCCTGGTCAACTCGCTCTTTCATTATCCCGCCAACATGACCTTCTTCACCACGCCGGAGCTGCTCGAGATCGGCGATATCCCGTTTCCCAGCGCGCACCAGAAGCCAACGCGCGAAGAGGCGCTGGAGTACTATCGCAAGGTCGCCGAGCGCTACCAGTTCGATGTGCGGCAGTACGAGCGTGTGGACCGCATCACTGGAAGTGACGGCGACTTCCACGTCTGGACCACGCGGGTCCGCACCGACATTCTCGGCGGACTGGAGACGCACCACTCGCCGCCCATCCCGCAGGAGCAACAACACCGCGAATACACGGCGCGAAGCTGATCGTTGCCACCGGCTACTACGACCTTCCCAACTGGATGAAAGTTCCCGGCGAGCAACTGCCGAAGGTTTTTCACTACTACCGCGAGCCGCATCCGTTTTTCGACTGCGACGTGGTTGTGATCGGCGGGAAGAACTCGGCGGCGATCGCGGCGTTGGAGCTATGGCGGCATGGCGCGCGCGTCACCATCGTGCATCGCAGGCCGGGCATACACCAGAACGTGAAGTACTGGATCAAGCCCGACATCGAGAACCGCATCAAGAACGGCGAGATCAAGGCGTATTTCCAGTCGCGCGTGAAAGAGATCCTTCCGGAGCAGGTGGTGGTGGAAACGCCACAGGGCGAAACGCGGCTGAAGAACCATTTCGTCTTCGCGCTGACCGGCTACCACCCGGACTACGGTTTTCTCAAAGGGCTCGGCGTGAAACTCTCATCCGACGAGTGCCGCCCCGAGGTGAACCCGGAGACGCTGGAGACGAATGTGCCGGGAATCTACGTTGCGGGAGTGATCGTCGCCGGCTCCAAGACGAGCGAGATCTTCATCGAGAACGGACGCTTCCACGGGCAGAGGATCGCAGCGGATCTGGCCGCGAAACTCTCGACGCCCGCATAACGTCGTTTAAGTCGGAACACCATTGCCGATGGTCGATTGATGATTGCCGTATTGCAAAACCGATCTCTCGAGACGCGGGTTTTCAATCGGCAATCGGCAATCATCAATCGTCAATGCTTTCGCTTTTACTGTTTCAGCACGCTCTCGATGTAATCCAGCGCCCTGGCATCGTGGGACTGCCCCAGCCAGAACATCGCCTGCTTGCGCACTGCAGGATTCGCATTGCTTTTCGCCACTTGGATGAGCAGCGGGACGCCTTCGTCCTTCGGCATCTGCGACAGCGCAAATACGGCCCGCTTCTTGACGTCGGTATCGGGATCGTTATCGACGGTGTCCTTCAGGAACGCTGCGGCCTTTTTGCCGGCCTTCTGCGCGAGCCAGAATATTGCTTGCTCTCGCACCTTCGTCGACGAGTCCTGCCGCGCGATGCGGATCAACTCGCCTTCCGCTTCCGGTGCCTTGCTCTGTGAGATAGGGAAGACCAACTCCTTGCGGAACGAGTCGCTCGGGTCGGACTTCATCAGCGCCAGCAACTTGTCGAGCCCCGGCTTGCCGCGCTCCATTCCCATCCAGAACGCGACTTTCTTGCGCAGCCACTCGGGCTGGCCGGATGCGATGAGGGTGTCGAGCGCCTTGTCCGCCGCGGGATCGTTCGTGAGCGCGATCGACAGCACGGCGCCATCGGCGGGTTTCTTTTCGCCGTCGCTGCCGCTCTTTTGAGCCAGCGAGGTCAGCAGGGCAACGCTGTCGGCGGGCTTGACGTTGGTCAGCCAGTACACCGGCATGTTCTGTGCGTCGACGGGGCAGTCCGTTCCGAGAGCACGCACTTTCTGTATCTGCCCACCTTCGGCGCGAACAAATACCGCAAAATCGGGCGAGCCTTCCAGCTTGACCGGCTTGGCGCTCTTCGAGCTCTCGACAATGTTCGCGACGCCCCCGCTTTCGAGCGCGCAGCCGCACCGCGTGACGACGTCGTCATGCATGTTCATGCAGCACATGTTGTTCTCGCCCTTGACGGACGGAACCGACCACGCGATCCATGCGGCGCTTCCCGCGCGCGTGATTGAATCGACCTGCGCCTGGAGGCCGCCGGCCGCGGAGCGCGTTTCGAGCTTCGCGTTCTGGATATTCGGCTGCTGCGCGAGCGCGATGCCGCCGCCGACAATGATCAGTACGATTGCGCTAATGATTCTCATGATTTCCCTCAGCGGCTAAAGCCGCCAACTAGAAAATCTGTGAACGGCGCGGCTGAAGCCGCGCCCCTCCGAAAGCCTGCTATTTCAGCAACTCCATCATGTATTCGCGACCTTCTTTGCAGTTCATCATCGAGAGCTTGTCGATCAGCCTTTTTTTCACTTGCGGGTCGGCTTCTTTCTTGGCCATGGTGACCATCTCGGAGCAGCCGCCGGAGATGAACAGGGCATCGGCGACGGTCTTGCGGATCTCCGGGTCCTTGTCGGTCTTGTAAATATCGAGCAGCAGTGCGTGCGATTTGTCGCCCGTGATACCGAGGCTGCGGATGGCGCGCTTGCGGACATCCACGTTCGCGCCCGTCTTGGCAATCTTCCCGAGCAGCGCGGTGTCGCCGGTGATGGCGAGCGCCTGGATGATCGCTTCCTGGTCATCCGGCGACTGCGTCGAGTTGTAAAGCTGCTCGAGTTCTTTCGACGCCCCCATCGGCCCCAGCTGCCGGATGGCGCGACGGCGCATGTCCGGGTCCTTTTCCGTGCCGATGGCCTTCAGCAATTCCTCTTTCGCGCCGGAAGTCATGTAGGCGCCGAGGACCGCGGACTTCACAGTCGGGTCCGTCGAAGAGCTGTAGATCTGCGTCAACATAGGGATGTACTTATCGCCGGACACGCCGATGTTCCGGATCGCCCGTACCTGGAGTTCCGGCCCGCTGCTGCCCTTGGCGACGCCAAGGATAGTTTCCTGCGCCTTGGGCGAATCGTTCTGGGCCAGCAGGAAGAGCGCGCGCTCCTTCAGCTTGGTCGACTGGTTGGGATTCTTGAGGATGTCCTGACAGATGGGGATGCCGCGCTCCGGGTCGTTGTTCATCAGCCCGAAGAGGGCCTGGGCTTTAACGTCGTCATCGGGATTCTCATCGGCGCTTCGGCCTCGCACACTTCCGGGCCCGGCGCCACGAACTCCGCCGGTCGGCCCAGCGCCGCGAATTCCTCCGGTTGGGCCGCTGGGGAGGATAGTGTCGCCACCGCCTCGCCACTCCATCTCCATTGCGCGCGCATCGTTCAACCACGTCGATTTCGGATAATCTGCGCGCAGCTTGGCCAAAGCGGCAGCCGCGTCGGTGCGGTTGCCCATTTTGTTCAGCGCGTACGCCTTCCAGTAGAGCGCGCCGTCGGCCTTGCGCGCCTTCATCTCGGCGACCTGGTTGAATTTCGCCGCGGCATCCTGGTAGTTGCCGGCGTTGAGCGCGTCGTTGGCTTGCGAGTAGAGCTGGTCTTCGCGCGTTGCCGATTGCTGCGGCAGGAAAGAATTGGCGGTATCGGGAAGTTCCTGCGCGTACGCGCAAGCTCCCAGCATCAGTAATGTGATAACAATGGCTCGCTTCATGCGATCGGCCTCGTATTTGCCGGAGCCGCGTTCCGAGCCGGCGCCGGGCGGATTTCCTTCTGCACGTTGGAATTTATGACCTGTACTTTGAACAACAAACCTTGCGACTCGATCTGTCGGCGCAACTGTTCGATCTGCGCCTTACCTTCGTCGGGCGATGAGTGAGCGATCTCTAACAGCGCACGCTCCAGCTGGTCGAGGACATCGGCGGTGCGGCGGTCGCCGATCTGCAGCGCCGCCTGCCGGTAGAGGCGATTGGACCCAACCAGGTCCTCGGCCTCGTCGCGGACGATGGACACGTCCTTCGCATCGGCAGCGTGAGCGACTTCCATCAGTACCACCTGTGAGCGCTCGAGGTGATCGCCGAGCGCGACCATCAGCACGCGTTCCTTCACGACCTGCGCCGGCGGATTATTCGTGGCGACGTTGGGCGGCGCCGGCGCAGTATGACGTCCGACAAGGAACGCGACCGCGATCAGGGCGCCCATTGCTCCTACGGCGGCCCAGCGTTGCGGCATCAGCCACCATTCCCGTTTCGGTTCAGCCGCGGGAAGATGCCCCCGAACACGGTCCCATACTTCGGAGCCGTATTGCGGCCCTCGGGCCGGCGCTTCGGGTGGAGTGATCGCCGTCAGCATGCGCTGGATATTTCCGAATTCGCTGCGGCACTCGTAGCAGTCGGCAAGATGATTGGCGACGTCCTTACCGGCTTCGCCGTAGTAGTGCGCCACGAGTTGTTCCTGTTCCAGGTGCTTCATCGGACTGCCCTCACGGTCGGCTCTAATGCCGTCCTCATCTTCTGCACCGCGCGGAAAATGCTTTGCTTGGCGGCGCCGGTCTTCACCTTCAGCGACGCCGCGATCTCTTCTACCGACCGCCCTTCGAAATGCCGCAACACGAAGGCGGCTTTCTCGACAGGCGTGAGCAGGTTCATGGCGGCGGCGATCTTTCCGTGCAATTCAGCGCTGTACACCTGTCGCTCGGGATCGGGCGCGGAGGAGGGAAGGCGCTGCTCGGGGCTTTCCTCGTCCTCTTCGGTCATCGTCTCGGACGCCAGTTGCGGCTGGTTCTTGCGGCGGGCGAGCAGGTCGAGCGAGCAATTGGTGGCAATGCGGTAAAGCCATGTCGCGAAGTTCGAGCGCGATTCAAAGCTGTCGAGCGCCCGGTAGGCGCGGAGAAACGTCTCCTGCACGATCTCCTCGGCATCGGATTCGCTGCTCGTCATTCGATATGCAAGGACGAAGATCATATGGCTGTAGCGCTCGACGAGCGGACGAAAGGCGTCCCTGTCCCCGGACCGCACCTGCTTGACGGCCGCTGCGTCTGAAATTTGCATCCGTGCGATTAGACAGGAGTTAGGGGAGGAGGTTAGGAGGAAATTACAAGCAAAAGAATTGCCGATTGCCGATTGAGAAAACAGCCTCAGCCGAGGGAGACGGATTCACCGGTTTGTTCGCCGATTAGGCGCGCAACCAGCGGCTTGAGCGCCTCGCCGCTCTTGAGGAGCACAAAATCGTTCTTTTCGGCGGACCAGTCCAGTTTGAAGCTGGTGGACAGCGCCGAGATCCATATCTGGTTGACCGCGGAATTGGGCGAAATGACGAATTTCGCCGGCGGGTCGTCGAAGGAGATGTGGATGGCGCCGCCGGCGTCCTCGACCTCAAAATCGGCGCTCTCCTCGGCCTTGATGAGGGCCTGCCGGAGGGAACTCAACGACTGCTCGGATTGCTTGGCGAAATCGGACATGGTGGAATTCTAACAAGCAAGTACGTCGTAGGCCGGAAGCCGGAAGCCGGAAGCCGGAAGCCGGAAGCCGGAAGCCGGAAGCCGGA
>CAZLJE010000022.1:0-87149 GCA_964559835.1 uncultured Terriglobales bacterium | reverse complement strand
GCCGGAAGCCGGAAGCCGGAAGCCGGAAGCCGGAAGCCGGAAGCCGGAAGCCGGAAGCCGGATACACGATGTTAAAACCGGAGTTCCCGTTGCCCGGACGGAAAAAATATCGTTAATCCCTGTAACGACCGTCCGCGTGATAGCATCTTAGCCCTGCTAGCGTTCGCGACCTGTGTAGAGCTTCCGCTTCTGTTTGGATTGCCTGCCGCGCCGTGATATCGAGCAACCTCAAGTTCGGAGAGGTGACAGTGAAAAACATTTACGTGGGCAATCTGAATTTCCAGACCGATGAAGAAGCGCTGCGCCAGGCTTTTTCGCAGTTCGGCCAGGTAGACAACGTTAACATCGTGCGCGATCGCGATAGCGGCCAGCCCCGCGGATTCGCGTTCGTGGAAATGGCGAACGACAGCGAAGCCGAAACAGCGATGCAGCAGTTGAACGGCAGCGCACTGGACGGCCGCAATCTCACCGTGAACGAAGCACGTCCGAAAACCGACCGCGCAGGTGGCGGCGGTGGCGGACGCGGCTTTGGTGGCGGTGGCGGCGGAGGCCGTGGAGGTGGCGGCGGACGCGGCGGGTACGGTGGCGGCGGTGGTGGTGGCCGCGGCGGCCGTGGCGGTGGCGGTGGCGGACGCGGCTGGTAAAAAAACAGGCGCCAGGCTTAGGCATTAGGCGTTAGGAAAACAAAGGACACGCAAGCGCATGAAGTGTGCTCGCGTGTCCTTTTTGTTTGTTATCTGGCGGGCCACTGCCACTTCGGCGTGTTGAACCGGTTGGCGCCGTCGATGGTGGTTTCGCCGAAACTCTTCGTCAGCAGGATCGAGTTACATTGCGGCTGTTGCTGGAGCGCCGATACCAATCGGGCCGCATGTGTGACCACGATGACCTGCGTGCGTTCCGCGGCCTTCGAAATCAACCTCGCGAGTGCCGGCAGCAGGTCGGGGTGCAGGCTCGTCTCCGGCTCGTTCATGACCATGAGCGCCGGTGGGCGTGGAGTGAGCAGAGCGGCAATCCAGAGCAGATAACGAAGGGTACCGTCGGATAGCTCGGCTGCGGTCAAAGGACGCAGCAAACCGTGTTGGGACATCTCGACCGTGAACCTACCGTGATCACACCGCACGTAAACTCTGCTGCATGGGAAAGCATCGTTGACGGCCTCGGCGAATGCGCCGCCGTAATCGAGCTCTTCCAGCGTCTGAATGGCGGGGCCGAGGTCGGATCCATCGTCGCCGAGGACTGGCGTCCAAGTGCCGATCTGAGAGATGCGCACGGGGCTTTCGGGATCGATCCGGAAGTGGTCGTAAAAGCGCCATGCACGGATGGTTTCGCGCAGAAACAGGACTTCGGGTGCGTTCCGCGGGTCTGAGATGCGCGCCATCATGCTGTCAAAGGGCGAGAGATTCAGTTCGACATTATTCCAGTCGTGGTCGCCGCGGACGCGCAGCAGTGCGCCGCGTCGGTCGACCAGCAGGGTGCTGGAACGCAGCTGGGTTCCATGCCAGATGCACTCGCGCTTGATGTGGGGGTCCAAAAGGAAAGCCGATATTGTACCTCTGTTTTGCGGCGGCAACCCAAGGTCGATCGAGTAGCCGTACTCGTCGGTAGAGAAGCCCATGCGTAGGTTCGTCCGCTCATAGCTGGCGGTGCCTTGAACAGGGAAGTCGCCGCGACGCAGGGATTTCGCGATCTGCTCAGGGCCGGCCCAGAGGGTGGATTGCAGTCCGCCTTCGCGAGCGATAGAGGAAACGATTCGGCCCTGGGCGATGTCGGCGAGCAGGCGCAGGGCTCGATAGAGATTGGATTTGCCAGTTCCGTTCGCTCCGGTGATGACGTTCAGGTTCTTCAGCGGAAGGACCACATCGCGGAGAGAACGGTAGTTCGCGATGGCGATGGTGGTGAGCACGGCGGGAGTAGTTTAGTCTGCCCCCCTTCGACTGCGCTCAGGGCAAGCTCTAGCAAAGGCGGCTAGGGTGGGCCACCCGCCGAGATCATTCGTTCGGTCGAGGTGGGTCAGGATGTGTGGCGCGAAAATCCTCTGCTATGCGAGACTTCACCAAATCCAGGTTTTTTTCAGTCGCTGGAACGATGCCACAAGTTTCCAATGATTCTTCCATCGCCTCTTTCGCCATGGGGTAGTGGTTAAACAGCAAGATGAATTGCTTTCCTGGAGTCACTTCGGTCATCTTGTCCGTTGACGCCAGCGCCACCTGACCATCGTATACTCGCGCTTCGCGCACGCCGCCAACGTGCCAAAAGTCGGCCCTTTTCAGTCGTTGCACGAGACGGAAAGCTGTTGACTGGAAGGATTCGCCGTTTTCCGCTGCGACACGAGTGGCAATCGCAGCTGCAATCACGGCGTTTTGGGAATCGCGAGCGAATAGGCCGACCACTGCCGGGCCACACTTAGGCAACTCATTCCGCAACTCATCGCTTCGATCGGCGTCAGAGTCAACAAGATATTCAGACCACGCAACCGGGATAAGATCCGATTGGTCACGGCATGGCCTCCATCTCGTGAGGCAGGACAGGTTTACCTGCATTAGCCTGCGCACATCGTCGGGTGCGGCGAATGGCGTGAACTTCACCCACCCCTCGACACACACCGAACATCCCCCCGGCTGGCCAATCTCGTAGTTTGTATGTAAGAGAAGGCGAGGGGAAATGTGTGGGTAGAAATTCGATTGGGTCCCCAACGACGCGATCAAGGTGTAGTGATTGCCACGGAACGGGGCGAAAGGGCCCTCCTGCTCGGGAACTTCAAGGAAGACCGTAAAGTCCTTCTCCCATACGACGCCGTCAATGATGGCAATACTTGCGCGAATGCGGGCCGGTCTGCCGCGCAGGATTTCATATGCCCTGAAAAGCCACTGATGGCCGGCGAAAAAGTCGATGTGTTTCCAGGCGAAATCACGAAGATCAAAATCAGTCGTGCAGTTTGTATTCGGGCATGCGCCGCGTTGGACCCATGGAAGGTCGACCTTGCTCAACAGAGAGAACGCGTTAGCGCGCGGAGTCATCCGCAGTTCAGTGTCGCGTAATACCTGGAGTAGGGCCGTGGCTCTCCGCTCTAGTGAGCGTTGCTGTACTTGGATTGCGACGAAGCAGAAAATGATAGCGGCCAGAATGAACAGCGCGCCGACGACTGCCGCGCGCTTAACAGTGGTTTTTATCCGCACAAGTACTTAGACACTCATCCGATCAGGCGTGTTCCTGACCGAACCTGGCAGACCTTCAGAACGGGATATCGTCGTCCGTGATCTGGCTGGCGTGTTCGGGTTCGGGGGCGCGCTGGTCCATGTTGTTGCCGCCGGATTGGCGCGATTGGTTGAAGCTGCCGCCCTCGCTGGACGAAGATCCGCCGCCCTGTCCGCCGCGTCCCCCGAGCAGAACGAGGTCGTTGACGAGTACTTCCGTTTTGTACTTCTTCTGGCCGGTTTCCTTGTCGTCCCAGGAACTGGTCTGGAGCTTGCCCTCGATGTAGATCTGCGAGCCCTTCTTGCAGTATTCGCCGATGATCTCGGCAGTGCGTTGGAAGGCGACCAGGTTGTGCCATTCCGTACGCTCTTGCCAGTTGCCGTCTTTGTCTTTGTGCCGGTCGCTCGTCGCGATGCTGAATTTAGCAACGGGCATTCCACTGGGTGTGAACTTGACTTCCGGATCTTTGCCGAGGTGTCCGACCAGAATGACCTTATTTACGCTACGCGGCATGAGGCGCTCCTTCAGTAAAGGCGGAGTTTAACAGCTTGAGGCGCAAGGTGCGAGTTTCGAGGCGTGAGGAAAACCAGGTATTTATGTGGAGAATTCCCAAAACGGGTCGCGGAATCCGGGCCGCGGGCCGCGACATGCCATCACGGAGATGGTTCGATCGGCAGGAGCATCGGAGCGCTGGCCGGCGGACGAAAGCGCCGACAGTTGCCGGTTTCTATACTGTGGCTGGCCGTTAGCTCGCCCCGCGCCCCGCGCCCCTCGGCCCGTGACCCTTGTCACAAGTCCGCTCGTAAGTTGCTGAAAATAATAATTCGAACTTGCCACTAAACCCCGCGTTCTGCCGCTGACTGCGTGAAAATCCCCATTCACCACTTTCCCATCGCTCCTTTCTACCTCTAGGTCAACAATAGGGCGATTTACGTGTGCCCGGATAGGTCTATCTTGGCGGCGCGTAAGAACCGGGAACACCGTTCCCTAAGGTGAGGCTAATGAGCACAAGCACGCAGATCCCTCCGCAGAACGCCGGTCTAGTGCAGATTTCATCGCCCGTCGAAGACGCCATCCGCCAGCGCGTAGCCGAAGAAAGAGCGCGTCTCGAGCGCGAAGCCGGCCTGACGCAGCGGCAGATCCATCACTTCCATAAGCCCATCGAACGGCCGTTCACCAAGGACCAGCGCCATCGCACGACGCTGCTCTTCGGCGGTCTCACCTGGAAACACGAAAAACTTGTTCACGGCGCGCTCGAAGGCCTGGGATACAAGTGCGAAGTCGTGCCGGTGGCCGATGTCAAGGCGTTCCAGTTGGGTAAGGAGTACGGCAACAACGGCCAGTGCAATCCGACCTACTTCACCGTCGGCAACCTGGTGCAGTACCTGCAGAAGCTGGAAGAGTCAGGCATTAAGAAAGAAGACCTGATCAACAACTATCTCTTCCTGACGGCCGGCGCCTGCGGCCCGTGCCGCTTCGGCATGTATGAAGCTGAGTATCGCCTGGCCCTGCGTAATGCCGGGTTCGACGGCTTCCGCGTGATGCTGTTCCAGCAGTCGGGCGGTCTGGACCAGTCGGAGGCCGAAGCCGGGCTGGACATGAACCTCGACTTCTTCCTCAACCTGCTCAACGGCCTGAACATGGGCGACATCATCAATGAGGTCGCGTACCAGGTGCGTCCCTTCGAACAGAACGCCGGCGAGACCGATGAGGTCCTCGACGCCATGGTCGACTATATGCACGAAGTGCTGCGCAAGAAGTCGCCGTGGAAGGTGGAAGACAAGCTGGGCGCGATCGCCGACAAGATCCCGATGAAGGGGACGGTCGAGTACCTCGGCAAGTTCCTCAACCAGCTTTATAGCGACGACTACACGCAAGGGTTGGACCACGTCCGGCAGCGCTACAACAACATTAAGGTGGACCGCCTCCGGGTAAAGCCGATCGTGAAGGTCACGGGCGAGTTCTGGGCGCAGACCACCGAAGGCGACGGGAACTTCAACATGTTCCGCTTCCTGGAGAAGGAAGGCGCGCAGGTCATCGTGGAGCCGATCGGGACCTGGATCATGTACATGATCCACCAGGTGGTGCAGAAGATCCGCGACACGAAGGGACTCGAAGAAGGCGCGGTGATGCCTTCGGCGTGGAACGTCGCGAAGCGCACGAAGATCGAGTGGAATTACCGCAACAAGCTGATGAAGCTGAAGGCGGCGGAGGTCATCTTCGCCCGCGAGTATCACCGCATCGTCGAAGCTCTGGGCGGGACGGCGCACAAGCTGGTCAACCAGTACGAACTGCAGCGCCTGGGCCATCCTTATTACAACTCGCGCGCGGGCGGAGGCGAAGGCCACCTGGAAGTCGCGAAGAACATTTATTACTCCAACAAAGAGCTGTGCCACATGGTGCTGTCGCTAAAGCCGTTCGGGTGCATGCCCTCCACGCAGTCCGACGGCGCGCAATCGGCGGTGGTGGCGCACTATAAGGACATGATCTTCCTGCCGATCGAAACGTCGGGCGAAGGCGAGATCAACGCTCATAGCCGCGTGCAGATGGCGCTCGGCGAAGCCAAGGCCAAGGCGAAGCTGGAGATGAAGGACGTTCTCAGCAAGTTGGGCAAGACGGTAGACGAGCTGAAGGCATACGTCGACCAGCATCCGGAGATGTCAGCCGGCCTGTATCACGTGCCGAAGTACAAGGGTGTGGTCGGCACGGCTCCGAACTTCGCTATCCACGTGGCTGAGAAAATGGGTGCGTCTGTCCCGTACCACCAGGATGCGCACTGAAAGCAGTTGCTAGTTGCCAGTTGTCAGTTGCTTTGCAGCGACTGACAACTGGGAAGCGACAAACCGCAACCTCGAAGCTGAACCAACGAGTTCCCGAGAGGCCAAATGCCTGGATTGACCGATAAAGCGGATTCGCAGAAAAAGTACGAACACCTTTGGATGGGCGTGGACGTTGGCTCCACGACTGTGAAGATCACCGTCGTCGATAACGCGACCGACGAGATCCTCTGGGCGGATTACCAGCGGCACGAGACCAAGCAGCCGGAGAAGCTGCTGGAGATGTTACACGCCATCAAGAACGACTTTCCGAACACGCCATACGAGAATTTCCGGATGTTCATCACCGGCTCGGGCGGCTCGGGACTATGCAAGCACCTCGGCGCGAAATTCGTGCAGGAAGTGAACGCCGTCTCGCTGGCCGTCGAGAAGCTGTATCCCGAATGCGGCTCGGTCATCGAACTCGGCGGGCAGGACGCGAAGATCATCATCTTCAAGGAAGATCCGGAGACCGGTAAAAAGAAGAAGCTGCCCTCGATGAACGACAAGTGCGCGGGCGGCACCGGCGCGGTGATCGACAAGATTAACGCCAAGCTGCGGATTCCGTCGGAAGAGCTCTGCAATATGGGCTACAAGGGCCTGAAGCTGCACCCTGTAGCCGGCAAGTGCGGCGTATTTGCCGAGACTGACATCAACGGCCTGCAAAAGCAGGGCGTGCCTCCAGACGAGCTGATGGCGTCGCTGTTCGAATCCATCATTCAGCAGAACCTTTCGGTGCTGACGCGCGGCAATACGCTGCGTCCGACAGTGCTGCTGCTGGGCGGCCCCAATTGCTACATCAAGGGCATGCGCGACTGCTGGAAGGTCAACATCCCGAAGATATGGGAAGAGCGCAATTACCCGCTGCCCGAAGGCGTGAATCCGGAAGACCTGGTCAAGACGCCGGACAATGCGCAGTACTTTGCCTGCATCGGCGCGGTCGAGTACGGCAAGAACGAAGATCCGGGTCTCGGCGTTTACCAGGGCTTTGAAAAGCTCGAGTGGTACATCACCGAAGGACGGGTGCAGGAAAAGGCGAAGAAGGGCGGGGCGCAAGCGCTCGCCAAGTCACCGGAAGATCTGGACGCGTTCACGAAGAAGTACACGAAAAAGAAATTCATTCCGACGACCTTCCAGCCGGGACAGGTCGTCGAGGGCTTCCTCGGTCTAGATGGCGGCTCGACTTCGACGAAGGCCGTGCTGGTCGACAAAGACCGCAATGTCCTCTGCAAGACGTATCAGCTCTCGCGCGGCAACCCGATCGAGGACACGCAGGAAGTTCTGGCGAAGGTCGCCAAGCAGGTGACCGACAGTGGCGCGACGCTGAAGATCATGGGCGTCGGCACGACCGGTTACGCGAAGGACATCCTGAAAGACGCGATCGGCGCGGACGTGGCCCTGGTCGAAACCGTCGCGCACACGCAGTCTGCGTTGCATTTCTATCCCGACGCGGACGTCATCTGCGACGTCGGCGGACAGGACATCAAGATCATCATCCTGAAGGAAGGCCGCGTTAAGGACTTCAAGCTGAACACGCAGTGTTCGGCGGGCAACGGCTACTTCCTCCAGGGTACCTGCGAGAGCTTCGGCTTCAAGGTCGAAGACTTCGCCGACATCGCCTTCAACGCCAAGGGATTCCCGCAGTTCGGCTACGGCTGCGCGGTGTTCATGCAGTCGGACATCGTGGACTTCCAGCGCCAGGGATGGAAGCCGGAAGAGATCATGGCCGGATTGTGCAACGTGCTGCCGAAGAACATCTGGCTGTACGTGTCGCAGATACCGAACCTGTCGGCGATTGGCAAGAAATTCGTATTGCAGGGCGGCACGCAGCACAACATGGCAGCGGTCAAATCGCAGGTGGACTTCATCGAGTCGCGCTTCAAGGGCAAGGAAGTGCAGCCGGACGTCATCGTTCACCAGCATTGCGGTGAAGCGGGCGCGATCGGCTGCGCATTCGAAGCCGTACGCCTGTGGGAGAACGGTAAGCAGACGACGTTCATCGGCCTCGACCAGGTCGCGTCGATCAGCTACACCACGACACGCGAAGAAGCGACGCGCTGCTACTTCTGCAAGAACAAGTGCCTGCGCACGTTCATCGACGTGAAGACGATGACGCCGAACCCGAACTACAAGCCTCCGGTGAAGACGAAAGTCCCGCTGTTGCCGGGGGCGCAGCGCCTGATTATCGCGACCTGCGAGAAGGGAACCGTCGAGAACGTCGAGGAGATGAGGGTCATCAAGGGCGACATCGACGCCATCAAGAAAGAGAACCCGAATCTCGTGGAACTGGCGGCCAAGGCGGCTTTCAAGAGCTACGAGCCGCCGGTAGTCGCTGACGCCATTCCGAAATTGGCGTTCACCAAGGAACAGAAGAAACGCGTCGACCTGATGAAGAAGCGCGCCGAGCTGAAGATCGGCATGCCCAAGGCCCTCAATATGTATTCGTGCGGGCCGTTCTTCACCACGTACTTCGAATCGCTGGGCGTCAAAGCCGAGAACATCTTCTGGTCCGAGTACACCAGCGAGCAGTTGTACAAGGAAGGCGCCAAGCGGGGCGCGATCGATCCGTGCTTCCCGTCGAAGGTCGGCATTCCGCACGTGCACAACCTGCTGTACTCGATCCATCCCAAGAAAAAGCTGGACATCGTTTTCTTCCCGATGATCGATTCGCTGCCGACGTTCCTGTACAAGACGCAGAGCAGCCGCGCCTGCCCGACGGTCACAGCCACTCCGGCGTCGGTCAAAGCGGCGTTCACCAAGGAATCGGACCTTTTCGCCGAGAAGGGCGTCATCTGGAAAGACACGCTCACCTGCCTGGACAACGACAAGGTCCTGCACCGCCAGATGTACGACGACTGGAAGGACATCCTCGGTCTCAGTGAGGAAGAGAATTACCGCGCCGTCCAGCAAGGCCTGAACGCCATGAAGAAGTTCGATAACGACATCATGCGCGCCGAGGCCCGCAAGGTCCTGAAGAAACTCGAGGACGAGGACAAGCTCGGAATCGTGCTGCTGGGACGTCCGTACCACAACGACCCCGGCATCAACCACGAGATCCTCGAGGAGTTCCAGAAGATCGGCTACCCGATCTTCTCGCAGGACTCGCTGCCGCTGGACGACGAGATCGTCTGGAAGCTGTTCGGTGATGAAGTGAAGGCCGGGATCATCGAGCACCCGCTGGACGTTTCCGACGCCTGGAAGAACTCGTACTCCGAGAACACGACGCGCAAGGTGTGGGCGGCGAAGTACATCGCGCGCCATCCGAACTTGATAGCCCTGGAGCTGTCGAGCTTCAAGTGCGGTCACGACGCGCCCATCTACACGGTGATCGAAGAGATCGTGGAGCACTCGGGCACGCCGTACTTCTGCTTCAAGGACATCGACGAGAACAAGCCGAGCGGCTCGATCAAGATCCGCGTTGAGACCATCGGCTACTTCCTCAAGCGCTACCGCGAGGACATGGTCAAGGCGAAAGCGAAACACATGACCATCGAGGAGCAGTTGAAACAGTTCGAGGATCGTCTGCGGCACGAGCTGCGGCTGGCGGGAAGCTCGTCGGCTGAAGGAAGCTGCTGTGGCACGCACGAAGAAGCCGCTTCGGCGGACTTGGTGTCGATCCAGGGCATCCAGCAACCGGCGAACGACCTGGTGGAGCTCGCAGGCGACTGAATTGGGCGTAGGGCTTAGGGCAAAGGGCGTTGGGAAAACCAACGCCTTTTGCATTTGGCGCAGGCCCTACCAGCCGCCGCCCCCGCCGCCTCCACCACCGGCGATCTCATCTCCATCACCTCCGGGCCGTCACAGCAGGACGTGGTGTAAATGGCCGGAGATTGATTATGTGGCACACGCGCCCTCGTGTGTGCCGTGGCGGGTCGAAGGATCCCTGCATCCATGGCATTGGCTTGCGCAGCTCGTCGCAATTAAAGTAGCATTTCGTCCGTCGTCTAATGGCAAACGGAAATCCTCGGTTCAATGAGCATTCACCAATTACTGCGGGTCGCAGTCCTTCTGGCCTTCGCGCCGTTGGCATTGTGGCAGAGTGGCTGGGCGCAGGACGCGGAAGCTCAAGAGAACGCCGCAGAGCGAATCGTTCGGCTCCCACCAAGTGCTTTTTCAGAGCTTCCCCGCAACGTTGCTCAAAATCTGCAAGAACGAGGATGCACGGTGCCGCAGGCGGGGCAGCCGAAGTCATCAGCTTCGAAAAACAACGTATTGCACGGCGAATTCGCGCAGGGGGGCCAGCAGGATTGGGTTGTACTGTGCTCCAGGAATAGGCCCGTTTCTTCCTTGCCTGCGAATGTTCTCCTCCAGATCGCACCGAAGCGAGCTACGGTGTGGATATCCACAATCCTCGTTTACTTCGGCGGTTCCACGGCAAAGGTTTCAGAATTCGGAGAGGGCGAGGACATGTTTAACATGCTGAGTGGCGAAGACGTCGTGGCCGGAAAAACTGTATTCACCGGATATGCTTACGTGCGCTTCCTTCACGAAGTTGGGCCAGCTTACATTACCGAGCATATTCAAGCTTATGGTGAGCCCGACGCGCACTATCCGCCAATCGATCACAGCGGAATCGACGACCCCACCCTGGATAAGTCTTCCGTTGTTCATTACTTTCATGAAGGAAGATGGATGGAGTTGCCGGGAGCGGACTGATTCGAGCTACGCTCTACAACGTACCAATCCTTCCGTCATCCACCCACTTTGAAGTTCACCGTGATCTGCGTCTCGACCTCACTATTTGTTTTTTGCCGAAGCCTCAAGTCCGAAGCCTGGAGCCTGTTTTTTACCAGCCGCCGCCCCCACCACCTCCACCACCGCCGCCGGACGAACCGCCGCCGCCACCGCTAAAGCCGGAGCTGCTGCCGGGGGCGGTGCTGGCGGACGCGATCGCGCTGCCAAACGACGAACTGAAAGAGCTGGTAAATGATGACAGGTTCGACATCCCGCTCGACGGCCCCGAGTACCACGACGGCGTGTACGCATAACCGCCGCTTTGGGTTGGCGCCGCTGCAGCCGTCGCGAGCACCGTCTGGAACTGTTTCGCCCAGGCATTCTCGCAGTCCAGAGCGATAGCGTAGGGCAGCATCCGTTCGAACAGCGCTGGGGTCCTCGCGGGAGGATTAAGCCGATTCAGGCGATCTTCATCCACCTCGGCCAGGAACATGCGGAAGCCTTCGATCGCATCCCACAGCTTCTGTCCTGCGTCGGTTGGCGCCTTGATAAGCCTCTGGAATATCCCCACGACGAGCCACATGCCGGCATAGGCTGCCGCCCATCCGACCGAGGTCAACCAGGCCACTACCCAACCGCTGGCGACCGTGAACGCGATGGCACCGACAGCACCGAGCCCGGTCAACAACTTATTCCAGAACGACCGTCTTGGCGCGAACGATTCCGCCGGAAGCAGAGCGCATATCCGAGCCGCCAGCGTCAGCGCCCCGATCATGTTGAACCCAAGAAAGAAGCACGCGAATGGCGCCAGCAGCCAGTTATTCTCCGAGATCTTTTCGGGGTAGAAACGAAGCGCGCCGTACGTCACAGCAGCCGTGTAGAGCACGCCCAGCACGACAAACCAGGTGTGGCTTCGCAGCAATGACGCTTTCGGATATCGTACCCGCAGGATCGCGCCCTGCGCGGTAAAGGAAGTTCGCACCCGCGGACTATTCGGGCGCAAGCGGGTTGTCTGCTCGGTATCGGGTGTGCCCGCTAAAGCGACCAGACCGCTGGCAAGCTGCGCCATCAATGGATGGCTCTGCGACAACGTGGACATCTGTGCCTTGAACGCAGCTAGTGGGTTTCCATCGTTGGTGAACAAAAAAGTGGCGACCGCTTGCTCATCGTCGGATAGGGGCGGATAGGCGGCCTTGCCGGTGCGCGTGAGCGTATAGGTGCTGCCATCGTACTGAATCGTCAGGTAGCTCTTGGACGCAAGGCTGAGAACCGCCGACGTGAATCCCTTGGGATCGTGTCCCAAGTTGCGCACGTATCGCACGGCAGCCGGCGAGAGTTGTTGGGGAGGGTCATAGACCACCTGGATGCTCCGGCTTTTCGGGTCGCGTCCCACCGCAAACCACGCAGCCAGGTAGAAGCCGAGCAGAATGACGGCAGCCCACGTCAACGCTTGTCCACCGGCGTCCTGAATCCTTTCGAGTCTCCACCAGCCTGGCTGGAAGTTGAACGGAATCTGCAGAGAGGGAGACCGCGAACCGACTGGAGACTCAACCCGCGGTGGCGGTTTCGTCACAAACCCTTTGGGCCATCCGATGACGATGGTGAGTCCCTCATTGGGTCTCAGCGGCGCGGTAGTCGCGAACTCCGCGATACCAGTTTTGCCGATCTTTGCACTCCAGGCCGTACCCCGCGCGCCCTGCGGTCCGGTGTAGGCCGTGACCCGCACTTGTTTCGTCGGAACCTCGCTCGGCATGGCGACATGCGCCGTCGCCTTTTCAATGTCGAATCCCCAAAACCCGGTAGCGTTCCAATACAGCTCGTCGTGATCGGTGAAGAAACCGAGCTGATGGTCCGTGATGTAGGTGATCACGTATGTGTAATCGCCGGCGGGAAGCGTTACGTCCCCCCTCCCGATCCTTACGCGCTCGCCGTTCTGCCAGGCGGAAACGCTGAACCGTTCAGGCCTTCCGTTCAGGGTCACGCTCGCAACATGAAAACCAACCGAGTATGGATTTCCGGACGCGTCGCGATAATGGGTGGGGAAGTCCCGCAAAATCCCATGCCGTATCTGCCCGCCGTTGGCGTGGACCCGGATCGTTTCCTGGACGTTCAACGTCGAGTCAGGATTGACGCGCACAGAGCTGTCAAAGGCGAGGATCCGCTCCCGGTTATTTGCCTGAGCGGTAACTGTCGCCGGAAGCGAGGCCAGCGAGAGAAGGAGAACGACAAGGACACGGATACGGGACCGGACCTGGTGACAAATGCCGACGGACACCGCTGCCTCCCGGACTCGGACTGCGCAGAGTCTCGCTTTTCGGACCGCCGAAAGCAAATGGTTTTACGACCGATCGCGGCGGAATAATCACTTAGTCGCGCTCGGATACTTGCTATACGTGACCCGCGCAATTCGCCTTTCCGCCGGCGTCTCGCAGTTCCGAAATTTGTTTCAAGTGATTAAGGTCGTGTCCGGCCATCATCTGCGTCAGGCGCTGCAAGGTTTCCTTCCCGCGCTCAGAGTGCAGGATGAAGGCGCCATCGCGTTCCTCCGGGCTGTGGCGCTTCAGGAAATCAATGGTCCAGCGCCGCGCGGCGGTAAACGTAGCGAGGCTGACGTCAATGGGAATGGCGGTGTACTGCAACTTTCCCGCCCAGAGATCCTGGTCGAACGCGACGACCTGCTTGCCGGGTTCGGCGACCGACCAGCGAAAGCGAGTCCCCATGTGTAACTCCGCGTCGGCCAAGTGCGCGACCTGCTGCCGGATGCTCCACTTCTCCGGCGATGACTTATAGTCGAGCGCTGCTAGTGACAGGTCCTTCACCACTTCGGCGATCTTCGACGGCGTGGCTTCAATGATGGCGAACGGGTCTGTTGAACCTACTAAGCCGGTGATCCTCGCGATGTACTGCTGTACGGTTTCGCTCATGCGGGATTAGACAATCTCACCCTCCGATCCGCTAACCTTTCTTTTCCCTTGACGTCTAGGTGAGTGGTGCGCAAGAATCCCGAGAAGTCTAGGGAGGATGGCATGAGCAAGAACGAAGCTCTCCTCGGCACGCTCGATCTGCTCGTCCTGAAAACGCTCGCCCAGAACGGCGCGATGCACGGCTACGGCATCGTCAACCACATCCAGCGCACCTCCGACGATTTGCTCCGCGTGGAAGAGGGTTCACTCTATCCCGCGCTCCACCGCATCGAGCAGCAGGGCTGGATCGCGTCGGAATGGCGGACATCGGAGAACAACCGCCGGGCCAAGTATTACTCGCTGACAGCAGCCGGGCGTCGCCAGCTTGCCCGGGAGCATGAGAACTGGGAACGCGTGGTGCGCGGCGTCTCGGCGGTGCTGGACTTCGCCTAGGAGCTTTCGATGTCGTTCACGAAGCGGATGTCCGCCCTTGTCGGCCGCTGCGACCTCGATTGCGAACTGGATGACGAAGTGCGCTCGCACATCGACATGCGCGTCGACGAACTCGTCGCATCCGGCATTCCCGCCGAAGAAGCCAGGCGGCGTGCCATCGCGGCCTTTGGCAATCGCGCCTGCATCAAGGAGGAAGCCCGGTCGTTCGACACGTTTCAGTGGCTGGAATCGCTGGGCCAGGATATTCGCTATGGCCTGCGGCAGCTCGTGCGAAATCCCGGATATGCCGTGATCGCCGCGCTGAATCTGGCGCTCGGTATCGGGGCGAATACTGCCATCTTTACGGCCGTGCACGCGGTCCTGCTGCGGCCTTTGCCGTATGACCATCCCGACCGGTTGATCGCGCTCAGCGGATCGCAATCGTTTCCCGACGTCATCGACCTCGGACGCATGACCCAGGGCCTGTCATCAGACGGAGCGTGGGCGTCGTGGTATCTCGATCTCGCGGGCGACGGCCCTCCTCAGCAGATCGACGCCGCATTGGTCGGCGGCGAACTGTTTCGGACCTTCGGGGTCAAGCCGTACCTGGGCAGCGTCTTCGATGAGGCGGACGACGTGGCCGGCAAGGCCGTTGCGGTCGCCAGCTACGATTTCTGGCAATCGCATCTCGGCGGCGATCCGTCGGCGGTCGGGCATGTGCTTCGCCTCAGCGGCAGCAGCTACGAGGTGATCGGCATCATGCCCCGTGGATTTCACCTGCCCAACAGCAGCTCACAACTGTGGATACCGTTTCGCGTCGGGTACCCGGAGGCGGCGAACGCCCGCGGAGCGCATTTCATGGTTGCTGTCGGACGTTTGCGCGATGGCAATACTCTCGAGCGCTTGAATTCCGAGCTGGCGGCGGTCGGCAAGCGGCTCGGCGAGCTGCATCCCGAGGAGGCGCGCACGTTCGACGCTGTCGGAATGCAGGCGAAGTTTACCGGGAATGTGCGCACGCCGTTGCTGGTGCTGTTCGGCGCTGTCAGTCTGGTATTGCTGATCGCGTGCAGTAACTTCGCGACGCTATTGCTTGCCCGCGGCGCCGCCCGTCGCGACGAGATCCAGGTGCGTAGTGCGCTTGGGGCGCGCCCGCTGCGGCTGGTGCGCCAGTTGCTGACCGAAAGCCTCGTCCTGTCGCTGATTTCGGGCGTCGCGGGTGTGGGCTTTGCCTATGCCGGCCTGCGGGGCCTCGTGACGCTCGTTCCCGAAGACGCGCGCAAGCTGTACGAGGTGTCGATCGACCCGGCAGCCATGGCGTTCACCTTGGCAATCTCGATCGTCACGGGCCTGATTTTTGGCGCCTTGCCTGCGTTCCATGTCGTGCGCGGCGGCCGTGTCGAATCCGGCGGCGTGCGCGTGACTGGCCGCACCACCATGCGGAACGCACTCGTCATCGGCGAGATGGCCCTCGCGCTGGTCCTGCTCACCGGGGCGGGGCTGCTCTTGCGCAGCCTGTGGCACTTGCAGAACGTCGATGCCGGTATGGATCCCGATGGCCTGCTGACGATGCGCATGACGTTTCCCGCCGCGCGCTATGGTCCGATCGCCGCGCAGGAACGATTCCTCGCGCGGCTCGATGAGGAATTGAAGAATGTTCCGGGCCTGGAACGCGGCGCGCTCGTGTCCGAACTACCGTTGAGCGGCTGGCGCATGATGCACAACATGATCGTCGAGGGCCAGCCGGAGGTCGCGCCGGGCAAGGAACCCGAGATCTACACCCACGAGATCAGCCCTGGCTTCTTCGCGACCGTTGGTGCGCAACTGGTCAAAGGGCGCGATTTTGGGGAGCAGGACACGTCCACCTCGCCCCTGGTGGCCATTGTCAACCAGGCGTTCGTCGATCGCTATCTGCCGGGGCGTGATCCCATCGGCGCACGCGCACGCTGGGCCCGTGGCACTCCCACGCCGCCGTGGATGACCATCGTCGGCGTCGTGCGCGACATGCGGTTTGACGCGCTGGAAGACCCGCAGGAACCGACCATCTACACGCCTTACACTCAGAAGCAGCAGGTCTGGAAGCGCTTTGCAGCCATCGTTCTCCGGCCTCGTCCCGGCGCTGCCAACGCGGTCAGTGAAGCCGTGAAGCAGAAGGTGTGGTCGCTCGATCCGTTGCTGCCGATCACGCACGTCATGCCAATGACTGAGGTGATGCATCAGTCCATCGAAGACCGCCGCCTGGTGACGTTGTTGCTGGCAGCGTTCGCTGTGCTCGCCGTCTCTCTGTCTATGATGGGCGTCTACGGCGTGATCGCTTACCTGGTGACGCAGCGGCAGCAGGAGGTCGGCATACGCGTCGCGCTCGGCGCGCGCCGTCTCGACGTGCTCTGGATGATGGTCGGCCAGGGTCTGCCGTTGCTCGGGGCCGGGCTGCTGCTCGGGACGCTCGGAGCGCTGACCTCGACCCGTGTTCTGCGCAAGCTGCTTTACGCGACGAGCGCGACCGACATCCCGACGTTCGTCGGCGTCGTGGCGCTGCTCGCGGGTGTGGCCTTGATCGCGATCGTCATTCCGTCCACCCGCGCGACCCGCATCGACCCGATGACGGCGCTGCGCGCTGAATAATTAGGGCAGGGCTCATGGCTCATGGCGCATGGGATGAAAAACCCATCGCCACAAGCCGCACGTTCCCTGTTCATCCACCCAGCTTAAAGTTCACCGTGATCTGCGTGTCGACCTCCACCGGCTCGCCATTGAGGACATACGGCCGATATCGCCACTGAGACACTGCGTCGATCGCCGCCTTGATCAGCAGTGGCGGCCCGCTGACCGCCTGTAAATTCTGGATCGTCCCATCGCGCCCGATGATCGCGTGCAGCAGCACCGTGCCTTGCTGGCGCGCCGTGACCGCCAACTGCGGATATACCGGCGTGACTTTGTGGACGAGCAGACCCTCATCCATGTGAGACACCTTTGTGATCTTGGGAGCCGGCGGCTTGGGTAAGACAGTCGCATGGCTGATGGGTTCCCCGAGGATCCGGTCCAGCGGATTGTCGCCGCCGGTACCAGGTCCCGTCGAACCAGGCACGCACAGTCCGACACAGGCCGGCTCGGGCGGTGCGTTGTCGGTGATCGACTTCGCGCGTCCGGTCGGTACGCGGACAAAGATCAATCGCTCGTTGACCAGTTCGCTGGTTGCAGTTCGAGGTGAAGCATGGGTTGGAGTTGGTTGCGTCGGCGGCGGTCCAGCCGAACGTGGCACGCTCGGCAGTTCGGTGATCCTGCCGAGATTCAGCGGCAGTGCTTCGGTGAAGAACAGGGGCAGCGCAACGATGAACGTTACGAATCCAGCTTGCAGCAGGATCGAGGTGATTGCCGCCCATCGTTGTTGGGGCGAGCGGCGGCGGTTGGTGGCGAACAGGGCGTCTTCGAACATAGTTCCTCCTTCGCAATATCTCGCGGAGCCACGGCGAGGCGAATAGTTCCGCATCCGCCTCGCCGGCGCGCGCGAGCTGCGCCCGTCGCCACCAGGGGATGTTGAGTGGCTCCGGACATCGGAGGAACGGCCGTTCCGTGCGGTCCGCCTCACGCCGCTGTGTTTGCGTGAGCCGTCCCGCTTCCTGATTGCTTAGACAATGAACGCGCCGGCAGGTTCCTGATGCGGACGCGAACGCAGAAAAATATGTAGGGAACAAATTCGAATGATGTGTTGTCGCGAACGCGTATTCCGTATCACGTATTCCGTATTCCGCGCCAGGGTTGCAGTTTGCTACACGGAATACGAAATACGGAATACGAGTCTTAGAACTTCACCCCGATGGCGTGGCTCAAGAACTGCGTCAGCGGCGCCATCTTGCGGCAGGCCGCGACGAAGGTCTGCATGAAGCGCGGGGAGCAGACCTGCTTCTCCGTCAATTCGACCGACGTGCCGATATCGCGCAGCTTCAGATCTTCGACGAATTCGTGGGTTCGCGTAAATCCGCGAGGCGGACGCGTCAGCTTACTCGCGTCATCCCAATTGATGAGCCCGCGGACTTCGCGCCACTCATCCGGACGCGAAACCATCGCTGTACGGGCCTTCAGCAGCGTGCGGGGGTCGGCGTGCCACAGTCCGGAAGCCGCGAAGCACGAGCCGGGTTCGAGATGGAGGTAGAAGCCGGGAGAGTGAACGCCCTTGCCCGCATGCGAAAACTGCATCGCTGTATGCCACTTGTAAGGACGCTTGTCGTGCGAGAAGCGCGTGTCGCGGTAAATGCGGAAGAGCGATCCGCGGTAGGGACGAGCGTCGGCGACGAGATGCGGAGTGATCTGGTAGAGATGCGGCCCGAAGTCCTCGATGAACTTCACGGCCGGCCGCAGGATCAGGGACTCGTATTCGTCGCGGTGCTTTTCAAACCACGGCCGACGATTGTTACGTTTCAGCTTCGCCAGGAACTCGAACAGTTCAGCGGTAAAGTAAGCAGGCATGAGTGCGTCGATTTTAACGGATAGAACCGTAGTTCTACCGGACCGACGTCATGCTGCCCGGCCGTCCAGCATCTCCGGAGCCACCGGTACGCGGAATCGCACCCGCGTGGTTGTGCCGTCCGCCGCTTCGATGGTCAGACCGCTGTGAGCACCGCTTTCGGTGCGCTCGAAGCGGATCCGCTTCGGATTCTCGATGATGTGTGTAAGGTGTTCGTCCCGCACCGCGATCTCCACATAGGCGTGCGGCTCACCAGTTGCATTATCGAAGGAGACGCCCGTCAGAGGCCTCTCCTCCGCGAGCACTTTGTTGCCCTCACCATCGCTGACTTCGACGATGACTCGCCAGCCCTGGTGTTGCAGGCTGAAGGTGTCGAGGAAACTCCGCCAGCTGTCACGTTCAATCTCCACTGGGCCTGTCCCATCCCATGCTTCATCAGCGGATACGGTCTTAACAGGCGATTGGGTTTCTCGTTGCATCAGTGCACCTTCCTTCCGGCTACACGGCCGAGGGATACGTTTCGGGCAGTTCACCGGCCCGCCATTCCGCCGTGACCTCCAGCGGTTCGACGGCGCGCGTTTGGTCGAAGTGGATGACGGCATCGAACTGTTCCGGCAACACGGCATGAAAGTAATGGCTGGCCCGCTCAGAGTTCGGCATGTACACGACGCCGATCGCCCGCTCCAGCTTTGGCGCGCGGAGCACCGACGCGAGGGCAGCGTCCTGGCGGAGCAGCAACAGGAATCGAGGGATGGCCGCTTCATGGAAGAGCAGTTCGTAGCTGTCGACCAGGGCGGGTCGGACGTGCTTGCGCTCCGCAGCTCTGCCCCAATCGGAGGCGGCGGTGACGGTTCCCGACCAGGTGGTGAAACCGATAAGGACGGTACGATCGCCGTACTTTTGCCGCACAAGTTGGCCGATATTCCATTCGCCGCCTGCGCCCATTTCGGTGGCGCGAGCATCTCCGACGTGAGAATTATGGGCCCAGACCACGATCTTTGAAGACGGGCCGAGATGCCGGGCGAGCGCGTCGAGTGTTTCCGCCATGTGCCGGTCGCGCAGGTTCCACGATGACACGCGCCCGTGAAACATGGTGCGGTAATATTCCTCGGCGTTCTTGACCAGCCGGGCATTTTGTTCGGCGTAGAAGAAGGCGTCGGGATCGGAATGGCCGTCGCGGCGCGCCAGTTCGGCGGCGCGTTTCTGCATTTCGACGAGCTGCTGGACTGCCTCGTCCTCGCAACTCTTTGTCAGTCCGAAGTGGGCGGCATAGCCGTACGACTGGGGATCTTCGCCGAGATGGTCGAAGCAGGAATAGCGGTAACGCGCCCGCTGGGCCGCCTCCGGATCGGCCTTATCCAGGAAACGCAAGACGGCTTGCATGGAGGAGTGCAGGCTATAGAGATCCAGACCGTAGAAGCCGGCCCTGGCGGCTCGCTCGGTGATGCCATTGTTGTGCTCGCGCAGCCAGCCGACGAAATCGAGGACATCGGCATTTCGCCACATCCAGGCGGGAAAACGTTTGAAGCTGTTCAGCGAATCGATGGCCACGGCATCTTCGTTGCCGCCGCGTACATATTGATTGACGCGGTAGGCATCGGGCCAGTCCGCTTCCGCCGCGACGGCGGTGAATCCCTTTTCTTCGATCAGGCGCTGCGTGATCTGCGCCCGGGTGCGGTAAAACTCGTGAGTACCGTGGCTGGCTTCGCCCAGGAGCACGAAACGGGCATCGCCGATGGAGTCGAGCAGACCATCATAATCACGAGTGCTTTCGCTCAAGGCGACGGCACTATTGCGTATCACGCGTACTTGGAATGGGTCTACGGGGGGCATGGGATCTCCCAACCAGGGCTGCCGGCGAGCTCTGCAAACTATGGGGCCTGCGTTGATTGGAGGCGGGAAGACCGGCACAACGATGGCCCGGCAGCGGCAAATTCGAGGTCTGCTGCGCTACAATGAACCAAACCTCTGCAGCCCAGGATTTATACGGATGGCAATGGATTCCGACAAGGTGATGTTCGAGATTTATCGTGATGGGACTTACACCGGGAAGTTCCGCGTCGTTTATTACACCGAGCTGAACGAGAACAACAAAGAGTGGGAGATCAACAAGGCGATGGCCGGCGAGCACTTTTACGACGGCTTCATCCGCAACTGGAAGAAGGATGAGGCGAAGGACATCATCGAGGCGGTCCTGAAACGCATGAACGACGGCGAAAAGCTCGGCCCCGACGACATCGAGGCGGCGCTCGGAGAGCACTCGGCGAGCAAATAAAACCAGTTGTAAGTTGTACGTTGTAAGTTACGAGTTCGTTAATTGCGGTCGTTGATGGCTTGAGCTGCTTCCTTTGCTGCGTCGCGCAACCGCGGGTCGGTCGACCCCTCGAATCGAGTTGTGATCGCCAGATCCTCCTTTCGACCGATCACGCGCAGCGCCCGTAACGCTTCCCATTGTTCGTCCGAGGTTGCCGTTGCCGACGTGAGCATCTCGCGTAGCGCTTCGCGACCGATTGGATCCTTGAATTTGTCGAGCGTGACAGCCGCATTCGCGCGTACTGAAGGTGAAGGGTCGTTTGTCAGCCGTAGCAGCGATTGGTGGAAGTCGTCACGCGTAGTGTCGTTGGCCATGATCCAGGCGGCGACGCCACGCTGGTCGGGCGAAGGGCTCTGGGTCATCTTCAGGAGCGCCGGATACCAGCGCTGGGCTTCTGGATCGTGTTGCTTCATTCGCGCAGCCAGCTCGATGCTCGCGTCCTGCACCGTCTTGGCGTTCGACGTATCCTGCAAACGCGTGCCGAGGTCGGCCGTGCTGCGGTGGAAGCCGCGCCAGAGATAGAAACCGCCCACGACGGCGATCCAGCAAACGAAGAAGAGGAGCAACGTCGCGGTACGCTTCGGCCCCAGGCGCGGGTCGGCTGGATTTTGGACAACAGACTTCATGCTCAGAACAGATGATAGAGCATCAGGTAGATAACCACACCCGTGCACGAGACATAGATCCAGAGCGGATACGTCCAGCGGGCGATCGCGCGGTGCTTGGGATCGCGGCGGCGGAGTCCGTGCATCAGGGTGATGATGACGAGGGGAACGATCGCTGCTGCCAGGAACGTGTGGCTGATCAGGATCGTGAAATATACCGGCCGAGACCATCCCTGTCCCTGGAAGCGAATGCTGCCCACGTGCGCGTGATACCAGACATAGGAAATCAGGAAGAGGGACGAGGTGCAGACGGCGGCGATCATGAGCGCCTTGTGTACGGCGATCTTTCCGCGGCGGATCTGGGCGCGTGCGGCCGCGACCAGCACGGCGCTCGAGCCATTCAGGCAAGCATTGATGACCGGAAAGATCGTGTAATCGGACATACTACGCGGCCGGTTTTGTGCTGCGGCGATTCGCGATGGCGAAGGCAATGGCGAACATCACGACAGAAAAGCCCGCTAGTACAGCGAGGCATTCGCCGATGGAGAACACCGCGCTGGCAGGGAAGAGCAGCGTGCGCAACGCTTCGGTGCCGTAGGTTAGCGGGTTGATACGCATGAGCAGCCGGATCCAGCCGGACGCGCCGGTGAGCGGAAACAGCGCACCCGAAAGCAGCCACAGCGGGATAAGGAACAGATTGATCACGGCGTGAAAGCCCTGAGTCGAGTCCATCGGCCAGGCAATGGCGAACCCCAGAGCGGTAAGCGCGAACGAAGTCAGAAAAACAGCCAATACGATCAGCCCAAATTCCTGTACTCCGAAGTGCACGCCGAGCAGCGGCGCGAACGCCAGGAACACCAATCCTTGGACCGCAGACAGCGTGGTTCCGCCGAGCACCTTGCCCAGCACGATCACCGATCGATGTACTGGCGCCACCAAAACGCTCAGCAGGAAGCCTTCCTTGCGGTCCTCGATCACGCTCATCATGGTGAAGATCGATGTAAAGAGCACGATCATGATGAGAGCGCCGGGGAAGAAGTAGTCGAGGTAGTGCTCGTTGCCGTGGCCTTGTCCGCCGCGGAAGCTGGTGCCGAAGCCGGAGCCGATGACGACCCAGAACAATACCGGTGAAGCGATCACGCCCACGACGCGGCTGCGCTGGCGATAGAAGCGCACGATCTCGCGCCACCACAGCGAAACGGTCGGGACCAGCGTCCCAACGTCAGTTGCGCCCGTCGAGCGGAGTGTTTCGACCTGCGTAGCCATCAATGTTTCTCCGCCTTCTTTTCCTCTTCGCCGGATTCGCTTTCGGTCCAGAAGCGGTGTCCGGTGCGGTGGATGAAGACGTCTTCCAGGTTCGGTTTGCTGACCGAGACGCTCTCGATCTCTCCCGGAAACGCTTCCACCACATCGGTGACGAAGCGATGGCCCTGACTGCGCTCCAGGCGCACCTTCCCGGCAATGAGGGCGGCGTCGATGCGGTAGCGCTCGCGGACTTTGCGGGCCAGCGACTCAGGATCACTGGCTTCCAGGAGGATGACGTCACCGCCAATCTCGGACTTCAGTTCCGTTGGCGTCCCCAGCGCCACCAGCTTGCCTTCGCTGAGGATTGCGAGCCGGTCGCAGCGCTCGGCCTCTTCCATCAGGTGCGTAGTCACGATGATGGTCACGCCTTCCTCGTCGCGCAGCGTGTGCAGGTACTGCCAGAGATCGCGACGCGCGCCGGGATCAAGACCGGTCGTCGGCTCATCCAGCAGCAGCACCGATGGATGATGCAGCAGCCCTTTCGCCAATTCGAGGCGACGCTGCATGCCGCCAGAGAAGGTCTCGGCGCGGTCGTTGGCGCGGTCGGAGAGCCCGACGCGACCGAGCATCTCGCGGATGCGCTGCTTGAGTGTGGAGCCGGAGAGCCCGTACAAGTGGCCGACATGGCGCAGATTCTCTTCGGCGGACAGCTTAATGTCGATACTCTGGGCCTGGAAGACCACTCCGATGTGCTTGCGCAGGTTGGACGCGTCACGCGCCGCGTCGAAGCCGGCGATCATCGCCCGCCCGCCGCTCGGCAGCATGAGCGTCGAGAGAATGCGGAACATCGTGGTCTTGCCGCTGCCGTTCGGGCCCAGGAGACCGAAGATCTCCGCCCCGCGCACGTCAAAGCTGACGCCGTCCAGCGCCGCGCGGTCGCCGTAAAGATGGCGCAGCCCTTCCACGCGGATAACGGCGTGCGTGTCCGCTTGCTTTGCTGGTTTGGCCAGGAGATCTGCGGTATTTGAGGCCACAGTCAATTCTATAACGCGTTGAGCATCATCGCCGCGAAGAGCAGCGGGAGATAGATGACGGTGGCTTTCAGGAGGTTACGCGCGTGAACGCGAGCCTGCGGCGAAGACATCGGCGGCGGGCTGAAACTCGCCTGTACCCCGTACCAGAGCATGCCGCCGGCAAGCAGGATCGCCGAGACCAGGTACACGCGTCCGGCCATGTGCATCAGTGCCGGAAGCAGGGTGGCGGGGATCAGCGCCAGCGAGTAGCCGATGATCTCGCGCCGTGTCCAGGAGCCGTTCTCCTCGATCACTGGCAACATGCGGATGCCGGCATTCGCATAGTCCTCCCGATACATCCACGCGATGGAGTAGAAGTGCGGGAATTGCCAGCAGAAGACAATGGCGAACAGGACCAGGGCTTCGGGTTCGATGCGGCCGCGGGCGGCGGTCCAGCCCAGCAGGGGCGGCATTGCACCGGGTATCGCGCCGATGAACGTGCAGATCGGCGAAACGCGCTTCAGCGGCGTGTAAACCCCTAGGTAGAGAACGGCGGTGAGCATGGTGAGCACGACGGTCAGCGTGTTCGTCATTACTGCCAGATACGCGCCGCCGCCGAACACCATGAAGCTGGCGATGGCCATGCCCTGGGTCATACCCATGCGCTTGGAGGGCAATGGGCGTCCCGCCGTGCGCCGCATGAGCGCATCGACGTCGCATTCGAAAACTTCATTCATCGCGGCTGTGCCGCCGGACACGAGTCCGATTCCCACGAGGGCGTGCAGCAGTCCCCAGCCCCAGGAGGAGACGCCGGATCTGGCCGCCCCCATGAAGTAGCCGGCCCACGCTGTCATCACGATCAGCGAGGTAACGCGCAGCTTTACCAGTTCGGTATAATCGCGGGCCACAACCGCGAAGGACGTGCGCTGGGCGGCAAGGATAGGGGTGGCGGTGCTCATATGGCGACGGGCCTCGGTTCACGATGCGGGATGCGCTCGGCGGTTGGAATAGCGACGTGCCGCCATGACTGGATGGCCAGCACTACCGCTGTGGCCAGCAATAGAGCGCCGATGGCCACGTGAGCAACAGTGGTGTACACCATCGCCCGTTCGGGCTGAACGGCGTCACGGCCCCATTCGACGCGCGTCACCCACGAGCCGAAGCCCAAACCGAGCTGCACCATCAGCAGCGTCAGAAGGGCGACCGCGGGTTTGCGAAGCTGGTCCACTTGCGGATATTCGGTCAACACGCGCACCACGGTCCAGAGCAGGACAAACGTCACTACAGTTGCACTGATGATGTGCGGCAGGAGTTTGATGCCATGATGGCGGAACGCGGCGCCAAGAATTAACTGCACATAGATCGACGTGACAGCCAGGCCGGTCAGGACCTGGATGCTGGGCTTCTTCGTAGGTAGCTTCTGGCGCGGCTCCTCGACCCAGGTTCGGCCCGTGAACAGCCAAATGGCGACGATCAGGCAGAAGAAGGTTTGACCTAACGTCGCGTGGGCAGAAGAGATGCTGGGCGGCAGGAAATTAAGGACGGTGATGCCGCCAAGGATTCCTTGCGCGATCACCGTTCCCAATGCTGCCCATCCGAGTTTACGCATCCAGGGACGGCGGTCTGTCCGCGACAGCCACACCGCCAGAATGATGGTAAGAAGGCCGACGGACTCGGCGATCATGCGGTGCGTGTGTTCGAACTTGATCCCACCAACCATGGGCGGCAGTTTGTAGAGGGAACCGAACGAGGTCGGCCAATCGGGAACGGAGAGGCCGGCGTCATTACTGGTCACAAGGGCGCCGGCGACGATGAGGACGAAAGTCCAGAACGCGGCGAAGGTCGCCAACCGATGCAGCGCCCGGTTATACGGCGTGGAAAGTGACTTCATTTCAGGTTTCAGGCGTCAGGCTTCCGGCGTCGGCGACTGGCGTCAACGCACGTACTCAACGATCTTTGCCCCACGCAACTGGCTGATTCTACCAGAGCTATGGCCGGTTGCGTCACCAAAACCCGGTACAGAACCGGGTTTCCGGCGCATTTACTTGATCGCCGGCTCTTCGACCGGCTCTTCCTGCATGGCTTCGATCACGGCTTCGGCGTACTCGGATGTGGTAGCGGTGCCGCCGACGTCGCGCGTCCGTTTTTCTTGCGTGCGATAGACCTTTTCGACCGCGGCGCGGATGCGATTGGCCGCGTCGGTCTCGCCGAAATACCGCAGCATCAAGACGCCCGAGCGCAACAGGGCCGTCGGGTTGGCGATGTTGCGGCCCGCGATGTCAGGCGCCGAACCATGAACTGCTTCGAAGATGGCGCAGCCATCGCCATAATTCGCGCCTGGAACGAGGCCCAATCCGCCGACGAATGCCGCGCACAGGTCGCTGATGATGTCGCCGTACAGGTTCTCGAGCACGAGCACGTCGTACTGGTACGGGTTCGTCACCAGTTGCATGCAGGTGTTGTCCACGATGTGCTCGCCGTACGTGATTTCCGGGTACTCCTTGGAGACGTTTCGCGTGCACCGCAGGAAAAGGCCGTCGGACAGCTTCATGATGTTGGCCTTGTGGATGCAGTGGACGCGGCGGCGCTTGTTCTTGCGCGCGTACTCGAAGGCGAACCGCGCGATACGGGTAGAGGCCACCTCGGTAATAATCTTCAGGCTCTCGACGACGCCGGGGACTACTTCGTGCTCAATGCCGGAATACAGCCCTTCGGTGTTCTCGCGGATAATGATCAGGTCCACTTCCGGATAACGCGTCGGGATATGGGGCAGATTCCGGATGGGCCGGAAATTAGCGTACAGGGTGAAGCGCTTGCGCAGCGCGACGTTGATGCTGGAGAATCCGCCGCCGATGGGCGTAGTGATGGGGCCCTTGAGCCCGACCTTGGTGCGCTCGAACGAATCGATCAGCGACTGCGGCATGTACTCGTGGTACTTCTCGTAGGCCTCAGCGCCGGCTTCCTGCCGGTCCCAGTTGAACTTCACGCCCGTGGCTTCGAGGATGCGAACGGCGGCGGAAGTGATCTCGGGGCCGATACCGTCGCCGGGAATCAATGTGACGTCATATGCCATGAAAATCAGTCGCTAGCCGTCAGTCGCTAGCAAAACCTTTCCCCTGAAGTGCTGATTGGATGCGCCCATCCCACATCTGGGCGCAGTGGAAATTGAATTGGTTCCCACTCGGCAATTACTAACCAATAACCAACAACCAAGAACCAATAACGGGTTTCATTGCGTCACTTGTTTCGGTTTCGCTTTGTCCACAACAGAGACTTCTTTTGCCTGATTCTTCAACAGGTCCTTCAATTCGCTCATGAATTCCTGTACATCTTTGAAATCCAGATAAACGCTGGCGAAGCGCACGTAAGCGACTTTGTCGAAGCGGCGCAGGCGATTCATGATCAACTCGCCGATCTCGCTGGTGCGACGCTCGCGGTCGGGCGAATCAATGACGTAGTTCTCGGCGTCGTCCACGATCTGCTCGAGCTTGCCCATCGAAATGGGACGCTTCTCGCAGGCGCGGAGCAGGCCGTTGAGGACCTTCTGGCGCTCGAATTTTTCCCGGCGGCCGTCCTTCTTGATGACCATGTACGGGATCTCGTCGATGCGCTCATAGGTGGTGAAGCGCTTGCCGCACTTCAGGCACTCGCGGCGGCGGCGGATCGACTCGCCTTCCTTGCTCTCGCGCGAGTCCACCACCTTATCGTTCTCGAAGGCGCAAAAAGGACACTTCATGACGGTTGCAGCGCAAACCCTAAACCTTGGTTCCGATAACTCATTCTACCAGCGCTGGTGAAGGGGAGGAGTGCAGCCGGGAGTTACTCAATCGAGACTGGCTTTGGGTTCAGTCTCGTGATGCGATATCTGGGCCTCGATCTCGTGCTCGGCTTCCTGCGACTCCTCGGTCAGCTTGCGCAGGGACACGTGTTCATAGCGCGCGAGCAGCAATCCAACCGGGGTGACGGCAATGAACGTCACCAACCACAGCAGAATGCCGCAACTGACGGCGAGTTCCGGGCTGTCGGAGTAGCCAAACGTCTGGCTAAGCACAGCGATGGTGGCCAGTTGCGAGCCGCCACCGACTACGGGCAACTGAATCACGCCGCCGGCGACGCTGGCGGCCATGAGGAGAATGACTTCCGGAAGATTCAGGCCGGGAAGTCCGGTGTCGACCGGATAGGCATGCGTCACCTGCCGGTAGGCCATCGCGATGATCACCCAGATGATCAGGGAAAGGGCAGCAGATTGGGTAAAAGAGCGGAAGTCGTGGATGGCATCGAGCCCAGAGGCCATGGCACGCAAGCGAACCTCAAGCTTGGCGCCGAGGCTGGGTGCGATAACCGAGATCTGCCGGCAGACCCATGACGAAATCGCGGGGCCACGCTTCGCCAGCGCAACGAGCAGAACGACGAATGCGAGGAAAAGTGCGATCAGGCCATACCCAAACGGCTGCCAGCGCGGGTAGTCCTCCCGCATGCCGGGAACGAAGAACAGGTCGGCCGCGAGCATGATGGCGACGGCGCCGGTGTCGAAAGCGCGTTCGACGAACCAAAGCGCCACTTGCGAGCCGAAGGTCAGGTTCGCGCGGCGGGCGATCAGGTAAGGGCGAATGAACTCGCCCGGCCGGCCGAGCAACGCCAAACCCGCAAAACCGACATATTGCGGAGCGATGAGGCTGCGCCAATCGACGTTGGGGGCGCTAGGACGCAGGAAGATCTTCCAGCGCGCAGCGCGGAGGAAGTCGGCAAAGTAGATCAAGGCGACGGCGGCGAGCACGCGCAGCCAATTGATGCCTTCGCTGCCGTCCTTGAATTTCTCCCAATCGAAACGGCGCCAGGTGTGGATCTGGAGGTATACCAGCGCGCCAAGCACGACGAAGACGACGAGGAGAACGATGATCTGTTTGCGCTTCATCCGTTATTTGGGCGGCAGGGCAAGCCTCGTCACACTAAACGAGGGCGACGGAGGCGGTCAATGCGAGACCGGATTCGTTTTATGTACCCGGCGTTACAACAGCGGCATTGCGAATGGGAGTGCTTGTACGCCGCTCCTTCTTTTGTTTCGCGATGGCAACGAGTTTCTTTTTGTTGTACTCGCGGATGATGCGCGCGATGTAGGCGCGGGTCTCGCGATACGGCGGAATGCCGCGATACTGGTCGACGCGCTGCGGCCCGGCATTGTACGCGGCCAGGGCCTTGGCGAGATCATAGTGGTAGCGGTCGAGCAATTCGCGGAGATACCGCGTGCCGGCTTCGACGTTCGATTGCGTGTCGAACGCGTCCTGCACGCCGAGTTTGCTGGCGGTGCCGGGCATCAACTGCATGAGCCCTTGCGCGCCTTTGTTCGAGACCGCGCGCGGATTGAAGCCGCTCTCGGCGCGGATGACGCTATAAAGCAGGTCGGCGTCGATGCCGTGTTTGTCACTGGCGCTGGCGATTGCCGTGGGAATATCCATCTTCGGAGCCGGCGTAGGCCCGTCGGCGGATTTCTCGGGCAGCTTCTCCGTAGAGAGGTCGGCGATCTGCGCCGTGGGAACGTCGAGGAAGCTGGTCTCGTCGGCAGTCAGGAATAACCGCGACTGGTCGCTGCGCCGCGCGCGGTGGTCGAAACGGATACTGAAGCCGTTCTGAAGGGTAGCGACGTACACGAAACCGGCAGTGGGGCTCTCGGAAGCGATCGGGGATTTGGCCGGTGTTTCATCGGTGGCGAGGCACACGCCGACCGTTAGAAAAATCAAAGCCCCGACTTTTCCAACAGCTCTCATGTCTAGAAGGTCGCTACCGTCTTGCCAAGGACGTTTTCAATCGCTTGGGCCACCCCATTCTCGTCGTTCGAACCTGTACGATTGTACCCGGCCTCGAGCAGCTCCTGACAGGCATTTCCCATGATTACCGGAATACCTGCAAATTCAAGCATTTCCACGTCATTGTAGTTGTCGCCGATAGCCATCACCTGCTCTGGTTTGATGCCGCGGCGGTTCGCCCAGCGCTCAACGGCATGGCCTTTCGAACAACCGCAGTTCAGGACATCAACAATGGTCAGGTCGCGTGCCTCGTACTCCGTTTTCAGAACGGTGATCTCTTCGCCCATTCCGCTGGCGGCCAACCGCTCCTGTGCCGCTTGCATGTGTCCGATCGAGCCGCAGAACATCGTCTGGACTGGATCGGTGATCAGACAGTCTTCCAGCGGAACGACTTGCGAGATGAACGCTGCGTTCTTCTCCATCCAGCGGCTGATAGAGGCGTGCAACTCGTCAGCACGTTCGATGATCAGCGCTCCGCGGTCCTCCCGGTCGAAGGTGACAACGGCGTTGCCGCGATACTCGTCCATCCAGCCGATCAACTTCCGAGCTGTGTTGGCGGGCAGCAGATCGCGGTAGAAGAGTTCGCCCGCGGTCGATCTCGTGACCGCGCCGTTGGAGCTGATGAGCCAGAGAGGGAAGCCGAGCGCCTCGGCAATCGGCATCGCAAACGTATGCCGGCGGCCGGTGACGAGAATGATTTCGACACCCGCTTCATGAGCCTTTCGCAGCGCCACGAGATTCGCTTCGGGGACCTGAACTTGGCTGTTCAGCAGGGTGCCATCGATGTCAATGGCGATCAGGCGTAAAGGGAGTGTCACTGCGTCACATTTTAACAGCGAGAGTACCTTGCTAGAACCTTAGAACGACGCCCGCTGTGCCGATGATGTTGTGCTGTCTCTGGTCAAAGGTTCCCGTCACCTGGCTGAGGCTTAGTTCCGGGCTTCCCGAATAGAAGTCGCGCACTTCCGCCCGCACGCTCAGGAAGGGTGCGACCTTCATATCCAGTCCTCCGCCGATGTCCCAGACTCCCTTGTTCACGGTACTGGAGCTTCCAGTGGGCGTCTGTGAGGCGCTGCGGTTGAAGCGCGCCAGTCCGCCGCCGGTGGCGATGTACGGCGAGATGGGAGCGCCGGGCGCGAGTTTCAAACGCACGCCCGGCGTCAAGAACAGTGACGAGTATGTTCCCGCGGAAGTGAGCGCCGACGCAGGGACGTTCGAGTCCAGCGTGCCCGCGACCGGCACCTCGAAATAGAGGGCGAGAAATGGGACCGAGGCGAGCCGCAATCCGGCATTGCCCTCGATAACGAAGGCATTGCCGCTGCTGAAGCCGTTGTTCACCGGGTGATATGCCCCGATGGTGAGAGCCAGGTCCAATTTCTGTGCCAGTGCGGAAGAGGTGAGGATTGCAGCAAGGAAAACAGTGGGGAGAATCTTTCTCACGTTCTTTCTCCTGATTGCAGCTTGGATGCAGAAAACGGAAATCGCGAGGACCGGTTGAACATGTTGACGGTTGATGAATTTGCAGATCACGGTGTTTCTGTGCTGACAGAAATTCAAGGCGGCGTTTATTCTGGGTGCCGCTGTTCGATCCTGAAGATACCGGTCATGGATGATGCGCATCCTAAGGCGATGGAAGCTGCGTCTGCTGCTGTTCTTTGCAGTCGTCGGCCCCGGCATTATTACCGCCAACGTCGATAACGACGCGGGTGGGATCCTCACCTATTCGCAGGCGGGTGCGCAGTTCGGCTATTCACTCCTCTGGACGATCATTCCGACGACCATCGCGCTGATCGTGGTGCAGGAGATGTGCGCCCGCATGGGCGCCGTCACTGGCAAAGGGCTCAGCGACCTTATCCGCGAGGAGTTCGGGTTCCGCGTTACGTTCCTGCTGATGGTGGCGCTCGTGCTGGTGAATTTCGGCAACGTGTTGAGCGAGTTCGCCGGGATCGCCAGCAGCCTGGAATTGTTCCACGCCTCGAAGTACATCACCGTGCCGCTCGCCGCCGCTTTCGTGTGGCTGATCGTGGTGAAGGGAAGCTACAAGAGCGTCGAAAAAGTGTTCCTGCTCGCCTCTTTCTTTTATATCGCGTACATCATCGCCGGGGTGCTCGCCGGTCCGAAGTGGGTGCACGCCTTATACGAGACGATCAAGCCGCCCGCCAGTTCCGAATGGAAACAGTCCGGATATCTGTACATGACGATCGGCATCATCGGAACCACGATCGCCCCATGGATGCAGTTTTACCTGCAGGCGTCCGTCGTGGAGAAGGGCGTTACGGCGCGCCAATACAAAGCTTCGCGGCTGGACGTGGTTGCGGGCTGCATTTTTACCGACGTCGTCGCGTGGTTCATCATCGTCACCTGCGCGGCGACGCTGTATGCGGCAGGGGAACGGAACATCGATTCCGCCGCCCAGGCCGCCGTCGCTTTGCGTCCGCTGGCGCACGAGTACGCGTATATCCTCTTTGCGCTCGGCCTGTTCAACGCCTCTCTATTTGCCGCGAGCATCCTGCCGATATCGACGGCTTATTCCGTGTGTGAAGGTTTAGGGTTCGAGTCCGGCGTGGGTAAAAAGTTCAGCGAGGCGCCGTTCTTTTATTGGCTGTACACGATCCTGATCGCGGTGGGCGCGGGCGCGACGCTGATCCCGCACTTCCCCTTCATCAAGGTGATCCTGTTCTCGCAGGTGCTGAACGGGATCGCCCTTCCCCCGGTGCTGATCTTCATGCTGCTGCTGATCAACAAAAAAGAGCTGATGGGGAAGTACACGAACTCGCGCACGTTCAACGTGATCGCGTGGGCGACGACCGCGATCATCATCCTGCTTACCGTCGTCTGGTTCTTCACGCTCGGCAAGTAGCGCTGGCGTCTTGCGGGTGACGACGGGCTAGCTACGGCGAGAACTATCGAAGGAGCACGACGAAACAGCCTCCGAGCGTGACCGTGCCGACGGTGATCCATAAGACGTAATCGCCAGAATGTCCGCTTTGCCATTCGCGAAGGATGGGAATGCCGAGTTCCGCATATTCCAGGACGCCTGCGAGCGGGACCGTTTTCCAGAAGACGGTCAACACGGCGATACAGACCGCGAGCACGGCGGCAACGCCGCCGCGAACCATGCTGTCGGTTTCCGGCGGAAGTGGAGCGAACGGCGGAGTCATGACCGCGCTGCCATCGATCACCAGTGATTTATACGCGCTCTGGTCGGTGAAAAATCTGGCGGCAGCGTTGGCGGTTTGCGGCAGATGCGGAACGAACGTCAACACAATCGCCAATGCGATCAGGCAGGCAGCGGGAAAGAACATGGTTGCCGGCACAGTACGTCCTTCTTCGCGTGTCTCCTGCTTCTCGTCGACGCGCGACGCTTCGTCCTGCGGAGCACGTTCGCCCCACCCGAAGAAGGTGCGAAAGGTGAAGCGCAGAACAGCGGCGCCGGTCACGGTGCCTCCGAACAAGAAAACCCATTGCGCCCAGCCGAAGTGAAGACTCTTGCCGGCATCGTTAACAGCGGCCTCGCCGGCTACCAGCAGAAAACCGGGCGCGGCGGTCAGGCCGATCGCGCCGGCGATGAACAAGAGCGGGGTCCACACCATTCGGCGGCCGCGGCCATGCAAGCTGGGCTCGCCGATGAATTGCAGCCGGTGCAGCACGATGCCGGCACACGCGAACAGGGCGCCCTTCAACAGTCCGTGGCCGAGGACGTAAAGCAGGAAGCCGCCGATGGCTCGAGTGTCGAAAAGGCCGACGGCGATCATCATCAGTCCGGCATGGCAAATCGTGGAGTACGCGAGCAGGCGCTTGAGATGGTGCTGGGCAAAGCACATCAGGCCGCCGATGAATACAGTGACCGTCCCGATGACCACAAAGATCCCGCGTAATTGCATGGTATGGACGGCCAGCGGCGCCTGAAAAATCGACCAGTAGATGCGCGCGACGGCGTAGAGCCCAAGCTCGACCATGATGCCGGAGAACAACATGCACACCGGGGTCGGAGCGACAGCATGCGCGTCCGCGAGCCAGAGGTGGAACGGCACGAGAGCGCCCTTGATCATGTAGCCGACGCTCATCAGCAGAAACGACATCAGCACGAGGGCGTCGGCGTGGCGGCCCAGGGAAAATCCGATCTGCGCCATATTCAACGCGCCGGTGCGGGCATAGACCAGCGCGATGCCGGTGAGTATGAAGAATGCGCCGACGGTATTGGTGATGGCGAAATTGAAGGCGCCTTCCAACGGCGCCGGTTCCACGGTCTTAAGGCCGCACAGCGCGAACGCCGATGCGGACATGAGTTCGAACCAGACGAAAAGGTTGAACAGGTCGCCCGAGTAAGCGAAGCCACACATGGCCGCCATGAACAGCATCATGAGCGGCTCGAGGTGATTGCCGGCGGGTTTCAGTTGCCAGGAAACAATACTGGCAAAGAACATGAGCACAGAGACGAGCAAAGCCAGCATGGCGGGCAGCGGCGCAACGACGAAACACTCGCCAAGCACGACGTTCCCGCGAGGCCACCAGTTTCCGAACCAGTAGACCAGCGGCTGGTGCAACGTGCCCCAGAGCAACTCGGCGGTACACCAGGTTTCGAAGGCAGCCGTCAACGTGAACAGCGCGGATGCGACCCAGCGCGGCACAACCTGCGAAATGGCGGAGCTCACCGCGGCCGCGATCATGGGCACGGCGATGGGCAGTGGAACGAGCGTTCTAATCATCCGGTCAACACGCGCAGCTCCTCCGGATCGACGGTTCCGGCGAGCTCATTGGCTTTGACCACCATGGCCAGCAGTAGAGCGAGTACGGTGGCCTCGACGACGACGTCGGTCAGCATGAGCGATTGCACGACAGGATCGACGACGGGGGTGCCTACCGGGATGTCGGCGAACACCGGCGCCGTGCCTCCGGTGCGGTAACCGATGCCAAGGAGGAGGATGTAAGTGGAGGTTTGCAGGATCGCCAGGCAGATACACTGGTGGACGAGGTTGCGGCTGCTGATGATGCCGTACAGCCCCCACAAGAACACCCAAGCCGCGACGCCATACATGAAGTAAGCCATCAATCCACTCCCTCCCTTTCGATGATTTCTTTCAAATACGAGTACATGACAAGCACGATAGTGCCGGAGACTTCCAGTCCTACCGCGACGCTGATCCACTCAATGGTTCCCGCCGAAAAAAGACTGCCCGTCTGACCTAACGGGACCCAATTGGTCAGAAAGGGTGCCCCGACGAAAAGAGCAGTGGCGCCGATGATCGCGTACCCGGCTGCGCCGAGCGCTTCGGCCGCGTCAAGCAGAGGACGGGAAATCGTCTTTTTGAACGTATGCACGTGTCCGGAGAGATAGACCAGCAAGGGCGCGGTAGCGAGGATCACGCCGCCCTGGAAGCCGCCGCCGGGTGTCAGTTGCCCATGTGTGGCGATGTAAATCCCAAACACCACCATGGCGGCGACCATCGCGTGCATGGTGACGCGGATGGAGTCAGTGCCAGGCACGTCGTATTCGGCGAACCTGTCCTGCTGCTGATCGGCGTCAGGCTGTTTGCGAAATAACAGCAGTACGCCGACCACGGAGGCGAAGAGGATGAACTCTTCTCCCAGGGTGTCAATGCCGCGGTAATCGTAGGTGATGGCGCTGACCGTGTCGGTGGCATGGCGCTCGTACACTGCCAGGTCCGCGATGTAGTACCCGTATGGACCGCGATAGTCTCCGAGCGGCGGAAGATCGCGGTATGACCACCAGAAGAGAGCAGCGAACGCGGGCGCAACGATAAAGAACAATACGCTGCGGAGGCGCGCCCTCATCGTGCCTGTCCATGGCGCTTGCGGAGTTCGGAGTGGCGGCGCATCTTCACGAGCGCGAGAAGAATGAACGCCGGCAGTACGACGGTGCCGACCGTGATCTGCGACAGCGCAACATCGGGCGCCTGGAAGATGAAAAAGAGCACGGCGAAGAGCAGGCCGTAAAAGCTGACGGCGATGCACTGCTTCAACGGGTCATGGGTGAGGACCACGCCGGGAGCGCTGAGTGCGATCAAGAGGAGAATAATCCAAGCCAAGGCACGCATTTATTTCTGCTCCGAGGACGGCGGCGGAAGTCGTTCGTCGGACGGCAGTACCGGAACTTCTTCACCCGGCGCGGGCCGCCAATCCTGGCGCGACTCCCGGATGCGGAACGCGCGCGCGGTAGCGTGGGTGACAATGGTATTCATCATCAGCAGGACAACGGTTATGAAAAGCGCCTTGAACGATTCAGGTTTGAGGCGCTGCTGAAGAAAAATCGCGGCGGTGATCAAGATGACCGATACTGAGGCGGGTGGCGCGAGGAAATGCATCATCTGGTATTCGTCACGCATACGAAGCATCAGCCACGCGCAAAGCAACGCCACTGCTACCGCGGCGTAGACCAGGACTTCGATGGTTAGCGTCATAGCGTGCTCGCCAGGAAGTGCGCAAAGACCATGCCGGCGCCGAACGACAGCAGACCGAGCGCAATGGCGAGGTCCATCATCGGCATGCGGTTGAATGCCATCGTGAGGAGCATCAGTTCCAGGGTGCAGATGATACCGGCCATCTCGACTGCGACGAGGCGCTTTTGCACGGTCGAGGTGAGCGCGACCCAGCCGCAGGGCACGAGTGCAAAGAGCAGCGCGATGGAGGAGACCACCCACACGCTCATGCGTCTGCTCCGAGGTTCTTCGTCATTTGCGGAACCGGACTCTTTTCGATCTGGTGAAACAGGAGTTCTTTTTTGCCTGCGTTGATGCCCAGAATGATGAAATTGGGTGCGATGGTCGTTCCGGCGATGGCGAGTACGCGACGACCGGTATCGCGTGGGTCCTGCGGTTCACCCGCGTCGAACCGAGCAACGCGAAATGCCGATACAGCTTTTCGCCCGCCGAGCAGATCGCGGAACGCGACGAGCAGGATTTCGTAAGCGCCTTGAACGAGAAGCGAGGGAACGTATGCGAGCTGAGCGACATCGCGCGGCCGCGGACGGAAGTGCGCTGGATCGGCACGGTCTACGACGTAGAGCGCGACGGCGGCGACGACTGCAGCAGCTATGCCGACCAGCATCTCCGGCGTGGCGAAGGTACCGACGAAGACGAGCCACAACACGAACAGGACTGGTGCGCTGATGGCGAGTAGCGACGCTAACTGCATGGTCTTACGCACGTCAGGAGTGAATCCAAACGGGAAAGCTGGGTTGTATGGCAGCGATGCGCCAGCACGTTGGGTCGGTAATCAGACCAGTGGGGGTCCGGAGACGAACCGTGTGTATGCCGTTGTTCCTGACGCAAAAACCGGGAGCAGCAAGCTGCTCCCGGGAAGGTAAAGCACCGGGCGAATCAAAAGCTGATCCGGATGCCGAACTCCATCTGGCGTGGGATGCTGGCCTCGCGGGTCAGCGCGCCCCAGAGCGAGGGGTTGGCGAGGTCCAGGATCGGATCTTCGAATTGATTGTGGTTCAGCACATTCGTAAAGATCACGTCGGCTTCGGTGGTAACGCGTTCGGTGATCTTGATGGCTTTTCGCACGCTCAAGTCCAGATTCCAGAACGGCAGTCCACGGAGGTTCCCGGCGCCGCCGTTGTGACCGTTGTCGAGTCCGAGGATGGGGTTGCGGAAGCCGCTGAAGACGGCGTTCGGGTTGGAGAACATGTTGACGCCGAACCCGCCAGTCCCAACGCCGTTAGAGCCGGGGACATTGCCGTGGACGGAACTACCCGGGCGGCCCCTGACGGTAGGGACACCGTTCTCGAAGCTGAAGAAGTTCAGCGAATCGCCTTCGCCGAACGCCTGGCTGTCGCCATTCAGGGTGTTGATCTGCAGCGGCAGACCGCTACCGGCGGAGAATACCGGGGCAAAGGTCCAGCCGCCGAGCAGGCGTCCAATCGTCCCTGTCTGTCCGCGGTAAATTCCTGGCTGCCAGATGAGGAAGGTGGTGTAGGTGAGCTTGCGGTCCCACGCCTGCAAACCATAGTCGCGGTTGATGTAGAAGGGGTCGGTTGCGGTCCATTGGCTGGTGGCCTGCGGGACCGCGCCCGTCCCCAGCGACCTGGACCAGGTGAAGTTGTGCTGCATGGTGAGTCCGCGCCAGCCGTTCATGCGCAAGGTGGCGAATCCGGCATTGTAGTTAGCTTTGCCAAGGGTTGTATCCACAGCGATGCCGCTGGCGGTCTGGCCACCCACGCCGAACGTCGTGCCCGGTATGGGCGTGTTCAGCATGCTGCGCGGGAAGTTGAATCCGCCGTTATCGAGGTCGCTCCACAGGTTCCACACGCTCTGTGAGGCAAAGTTTGCGGACTCGGCGGCAACGACGGCGGCCGTGCAACTGGAGAACCCGGCGCAGAAGGCGGGTCTCATTGCCGCCTCAAAGAACGGTTGCGGTGCGACCGACGCCGACATGTTGTTGCCGAACTGGGTGGCCTGTTCGATGGCGGCATAGGCCTGTTGGAACGACTGTCCGCCCAGGGTCATCATGTAAGGCACCGCGTTGATGTTGATCGGTTGCAGCTCGTGATGCATTATGCGTCCGATATAACCGACTTCGAGGGTCATGCGGTTACTCAACTGGTGCTGGACCGTAAACGAGAACTGGTCGCTAGTGCTGGGCCGGAACTTCGGATCCAGTACGGCGGGAGCACTGGTGGAAACATCGTTGATACCCGGCAAGAGTGGTTGAGGCAAGGTAGCGGTGGCTGCGGGCAGCGGCGCCACCAGCCCGTCCACGCCGACGCGGAAAGCGTTGGTGGGATTGGCTGCAAGGCTGCAAGTCCCGCCGATCTGCGCTCCAATGCACTGGACGGGTTGGATCAGACCCGCGCCCAGCAGCGGCAGCAGCACCTGGTCGACGCCGTTCAGGCGCCCGTAGATGCGGCTATATCCGGCGCGGACGACAGTGTTCGGGGTGAAATTCCAGGCGATGGCCACACGCGGGCTGACGCCACGGTAGAAGGGGTCATAGGGATACTTACGCCCCGTGTTGTGTACCAGAGAAAAGCCAACCGGAGGATTGAAGACCTGCCCCTGCAAAGCAGCATTCCTGCGCTGGTTCAAATAGTCCTGGGTGGCGAAGGGCCTGCCATTGGCATCGACCAGCAAGATCTGCTTCCCCTGTTCCTCCGTCGGCGGCAATTCCAGAGTCCAGCCGATTCCATACGTCACGGTCAAGGTTGGACGCAAACGCCAGGAATCGGCGACGTAAACGTTGTAATAGGGGATGGTGCTCTTGTCGAAAGCCGGCGTGTTCGGCGGATTCAACGCCAGGTTCGCTCCCGTGCGAGTGAACGCCTGCTGCGAAACGGAGACGATACCCAGCAGGGCGGCGTAGTCGCGTCCCCAGTTCCGCACGTCGCTCGGAGCCAGTGCTGCCGGGATAAAGCCGGTCATGCTAATGCCGGCGCCGGTCGTCGTACCGAGCTGATAGACAGGCTGGTAATTGATCCCCCCGCCGTTGTCGGTGCGCTGGTGGAAGTCCCAGTTGCGCTGATAGGTCCCGCCGAACCGCACCATGTGGCTGCCTTTGAGCATGCTGACGTCGTCACGAACCATCCAGTCGTGCCCATCCCAGAAACGCGTGCGGGTTTGTTGCGTGTTGACGTTGTAGGGGATGAGCACGTTGTCGCGGCTCTCGCCGAACAGCTCGAGGGCTCCCCCTAACCCGGTAAACTGCGGAGGATCCTGGAAGCTTTGCCAGGACCAATAGTTCCGCAGATAGCTGAAGTGGAAGTCGTTCGTGACGTTCGACGTGATGTTGGTGGTGAGACCAGTGACCAGAAACCAGGGTATCTGCGGGCGATTAGTCAGCGACTTGGGTACGCCAAGTACATCGCCGGGGAAGAAGCCGCCGATGTCCACCTGGTCGTGGGTCGCGCGATTAAGGTGGTAATAGCGGTAGCTGGCCGTCCAGTGGAACTTGGACCCGAAGTCGTGATCGAGCCGCACCACGCCGAAGTTGTCGTTCTGGGGGATGGAGAGGTTCGCCTTAAATCCGATCACGTTCACTCCGTCGCAGCGGGCCAGCCCACCGCCGCCGCAGCCGGGATCGTTGCCTGTAGGCTCGAACTTGAAGAGTTGCTGCACCAGCGGATTCACGCCGATGCCGCGCGGATCGAAGGCGGCGACGTTGTACGACACGCCACCGAACGTGAGAATGCCTTGCCGCATATTGGCGGAAGGGACGGTGTGCTCGATGGTTTCGGAATTGGGCCAGCGGAACCCCTGGTAATTAGCAAACAAGTAGGTCTTGCCGCCCAGAATTTCTTTCGGAATGATCGGACCACCAATGGCGCCGCCGAAGCGGTTGTAGTGGTAAGACGGAAGGCGGACACCGGTGTGGTTGTTGTCCCAGGTATTCGCGCTTAAGTTGTTGTCCAGGTAATACTCGTAGCCCGTGCCGTGCCAGGAGTTGGTGCCACGCTTGGTCACCATCTGCACTTCGGCACCGGCCGAGCTGTTGAAGTCGGCGGTTTGGTTGCTGGTATTGACTTTGAATTCCTGAACACTGTCAGCCGGAGTGGGTATCACGCCGGTAGGCACGCCGCTCTGGCCCCTGCCGGTGGTAAACCCGCCAAAGTTGGGATTGCTATTTCCCGTCTGGTACGTTATTCCGCCGCTGGGATCGCCGCTGAAGCTGGGCGTGTATTGGTTCATGCTGCCGTCCATGTCGTTGGTGTTGTTGCCACCATCGAGCAGGTACGTGTTCTGATCCAGTACGGCGCCGGCAACGCTGCCGTCGGGAGAGACGCCCGCCTGCAGCACGGTAAAAGTGCTCACGTCACGGCCCAGGCTGGGCAGCGACGACAAGGCAATCTCCGGTACGGTTGAGCCGGTTGTGGCGTTCAGAGTCTGCAGTTCGGTACCGGTGGCCTGAACTTCGACCGTCTGGTTGGCTTCGCCGAGCGACAACCTAAAATCGGCATTCGTCTGCGCGCCGACATTGACCTGCTGTCTCGTGATCTTGGTTGCCGAGAACCCTTGCTTGGTGGCCGTAATGTCGTATGTGCTCGGGGTAACGTTGACGAAGACGTACCGGCCGTTCTGATTGGTAGTGGCGGTACGGTTTTCGTGAGTTCCGACGTCGGTCAAGGTGACGGTCGCGCCGGGGACGAGCGCGCCGCTGGGATCGAAAACTGTGCCTACGACCGTGCCGGTCGAGGCCGCTTGTCCCCACGCGGGCATTGTGGTCATGAGCAATGCCGCGCAGAGCACGCCCATGGTGAAGGAGAAGAGGGGGGAGAGGAGCCTGGGTCGGATCATGATTTCTCCTTTACGTGACTCCTGAGGTTTCGGGGTGCCTAGAGAAAACGAGGAGTCCAGGAGCTGGTCGCAAAGGGCAGCGAACGGGAGATCAAGGCCCGCACTCGGAAGTGTTCGAACCAGAAGAGTCGGGGGTTAAGGTCCCGTGCGGCAGGCGGGTTCGAATCACCCCAAACATCGGAGAACGCCACACCGCGCAGCCACGAATCAATCCACTCGGGCAGCACGCGCTTGACCAGATAGTCTCCTTGAAACTTGGACATTTGGATCAACTCTGTATGGAGTTTGGAAGGATGCGGGAGCATGGATTCGATAATTCATATGACGAAGGCGAACGTATGTAGGCGGAGTGCGATCAATGAATGAATGCAGAGGTAAGTCCATCGCGATGCGATATTTCAGAGTACCTTCGTACTGATCCGACGTGTTCCTGGGGCCGTTTCCGCGTTATGGGTGGCGGATGCAGCCGGTCATGATGCGGGCTGAACCTGGCGCTGGGAGACTTAAGACTTAGACGAGCGCCGGGACGGGGACGAACCCCTGCATGCGGCGACGCTTGTGGACGGCGTCGTTGGCGAGCTTGTTGGCCTCGGAATTCTCGTGACGCGGCACGTGAGCGATAGAGAAAGTCAGCGAGCGCGCCAACTTGCGGCATGTCCAATTCAGGGAGTGCAAAGGCGCGGTGCGGCAGGTGTAAACGCCCGTCATCTGCTTGACCACGATGAGCGAATCAGTGAAGACGTGAAGGGAGCGGGCGCGCTTGGCGAGCGCGAATTGCAGGGCTTCGAGGAGGGCGACGTACTCGGCGACGTTGTTGTCCTGGCGGCCGATCCAGCGCGCCAGTGTAGCTTTACGCCCTTTGGAATCAGTGATTACCACGCCAATGCCGGCCGGCCCCGGATTTCCGTGGGAACTGCCGTCGACGTAAGCCACTAAGTCCTGCATCTGCTCACCTCCACAATGCGCGAAACGGCAGAGCAAGGTCAAGACACTACTTTGATGCAAACAGTGGAAAACGCGAGAAGCTGTCACTTGGTGGAAATATCTGTGGATATCGCGGAGTTTTCTAATCGCAAGCTGAGAACGCCTTTTTTTTTCCACAGGTTGCGAAAACCCCAACAAATATGCGGTTTGCACACACCTTGGGTATTGACGGTAGGCATTTTTGCGATAGTATCCATCACGTCGACGGCGGAAACGGTTGACGAACTAAGAAGTCGCCAATCGGAACTACGCTGAGTGGCACGCCGGGCAGGGCAACTTGAACGGCGAGCGGACCCGAAAAAACCGACGTACCTGCGAGGGAAAGTCGGGGTTCGAAGCTGCGAAAGCAGCGGCTGCATCAGGAGTCGTAACGGTACATGTAGCCACGTTGTGGGCTCTCTCGCAAGAGTTCACGGCTGGAGCATAACCTAGGTTACGGTTTCTCGGTCGATGGCGGAAAGGGTTGGCTTCAATAACTCGTTGCCAGTCCGAAGTACGCTGGGTGGTAAGCCAGGCAGGGCGACCTGCCGGGCGGCCGGACCCGAAAAAACCGACAGGCTTGCGAAGGGTCTGCCGGGGTTCGGAAGTACGAAAGTACTGACTGCATCAAGGGTTGCGACGGTACATGTCTCCACGCTGTTGGCTCTCTCGCAGGAGCTGGTGGCTAGAGCATAACCAATGTCGCAGCCCTTTTAATTTTTACACTTAGTCTTAGCGATTAGCTCTTCGATATCCGCTTGAATCAGGAAACCTCCCGTCCACCAGACTTCCGGGCTATTCTTCCGCCAGTGGTCTCATCTCCCAGCCGAATCGATCAGATCGACATCCTGCGCGGGCTCTCGATCCTCGCCGTCATCGTCCACCACATCAATTTGAGGATCCGGATCGAAAAGACCACCTTGGGCAGTCATCTGCCGAACATGGTCATTCGCGACCTGGGTTGGAACGGCTATAACGGGGTCATTGTTTTTTTCGCGATCTCAGGATTTCTGATCACCTCGATGACGTACCGGCGCTGGGGGTCACTGTCAGCCATTGGAATTCGGGACTTCTACCGCTTCCGGTTTGCGCGTATCGCTCCTTGCTTGCTCGGCTTGCTGGCTGTTCTCGGCGTGCTGCATTGGCTTCGCGTTCCGTCTTACACCATCAACCCGCAGCGCGCGTCGCTGGCGCGTGCAGTGGTGGCGGCATTAACCTTCCACGTGAACTGGCTCGAGGCCCAGCGCGGTTACCTGCCCGCGAATTGGGACGTGCTCTGGTCGCTCTCGAACGAAGAAATGTTTTACGTCTTTTTCCCGCTCGTGTGCATGGCCACGAGGAGACGGGCGTGGCTGATCTTCGTGCTGACTTTGTTCGTCGCGACCGGGCCGCTGGCGCGGACCGTGTTCACGCACAATGAGTATTGGGCCGACAATGGATACCTGTCGTGCATGGACGCCATCGCGATCGGATGCCTGGCGGCAATCGCTGCCGGACGATACGTGCTCAGCGATCGCGCGCGCACCGCGCTGAAGTTGCTTGGCGGAGCGCTCGTCGTATTCACCACAATGTGGAAGCCCGCGGTCCTCAAACTTGGGATTTACAAAATGGGTTTGGACGTAAGCCTTATCGCGGTCGGGACGGCTCTCATGCTGCTGTGCTTCGCGCAAGAGCGGAAGGCGGGAGGTCGCGCCAGTTCGCTGCTCCGCTGGTACGGACGCAATAGCTATGAGGTGTATCTCACGCACATGATGGCCATCTTCGCACTGCTTCCGCTGGCAAACCGCTTCGGCAGCACAGGACGACTGGCGCCCCTGTGGTACGCGCTAATGATCGTTGCTGCCGGACTGCTTGGCGCCGCGATTGCGCGGTACTTCTCCGAGCCGCTCAATCGAAAGCTACGCGCCAAAAGTCCCACTCCCAACGCGCAGCTTGCCGTCACCGCCGCGACTGCGGAGTGATCACCAGATCCGGACGCGCGCATCCGGCGCGAGGTAGAGCTTCGCGTCGGGCTTGACGTCGAAATTCGAATACCAGGCGTCGATGTTCCGTACTTCATCGGCGCGGTACATCGCGGGCGAGTGCGGGTCGGTGAGGACCTGTTGGCGCAACGCGGCATCGCGCTCCTTGCTCGCCCAGTTCTGTCCGAAGGCGATGAAGAACTGCTGGTCGCCGCTGAACCCGTCCTGCACGGGAGCGGTTTGCCCATTCAATGAGGCGTGGTATCCATCGAGCGCGGCGGAAAGGCCGGCAACGTCCGCGATGTTCTCGCCCAGCGTCTGCTGGCCGTTCACATGGACGCCGGGGAACGGGGTGTACTGGTCGTACTGCCGAGCGAGCGCCTGGGTAGCGGCTTTGAAGTGCTCGAGGTCGGACGCAGTCCACCAATTGCGCAGGCGGCCCTTGGAGTCGAACATGCTGCCCTGAGTGTCGAAGGTGTGGCTGATCTCGTGGCCGATGATCGTGCCGATGGCCCCGTAGTTCGTGGCCGCGGGCGCCTTGGCATCGAAGAACGGCGGCTCCAGGATCGCAGCGGGGAAATTCAGCGCGTTCTGCAGCGGCAGGTTGACGGCGTTCACCGTCTGCGGGGTCATCGACCACTCGTGGCGGTCGACAGGCGTGCCGAGGCGCCCGGTCTGGTACTGATATTCAAATGTGCCGGCGCGCCATGCATTGCCGAACAGGTCGTCGGCTTTGACTTCGTACTTGGAGTAATCGCGCCACTTCTCGGGATAGCCGATGCCGACATAGAGCGTGTCGAGCTTGGCTTTCGCTTCCGCCTTCGTGGACGGGGCCATCCAGGTCAGGGCGTCAATGCGCTTGCGATACGCGTCGATCAGGTTCTTGACCATTGCCTGCGCCGTGGCCTTGGCTTCGGGTGAGAAGTAGCGCTTGGCGTAAATTTCGCCAACAGCATCACCGAGGACATCGTTTACCAGGAACACGCCGCGTTCCCAGCGCGGACGCTGCTGAGCCGCTCCCGATAAAACCTTGCCGAAGAAATTGAAACGCTCGTCGGAAAACGCCTTGGGGAGAACACCGGCGTATTCGTTGAGCAGATGAAACGAAAGCCAATCCTTCCAGGTGTCCAGAGGGACGGAGGCGACGAGTGCCGCTTCGCCGGTGAACGCATCCGGCTGCCAGACTATGAAATTCTTCTGCTTGGTGAGGCCGGCGGCGCGGAAGTAATCCGCCCAATCGAGGCCCGGCGCCTTGGCGGAGAAGTCAGCCATGCTCCACGGATTATTCGATTTCAGGATGTCTTCGTTTTCTTCCAGGCTGCGATGCTTCTCGGCGATGGCGTGCTCCAGTTCGATGATCCGGGTCGCACGCTGGTCGGGATTGTCGAAACCGGCGAGCTTCATCATTGCGGTCACGTAGGCCTGATATTTCGTGCGGACGTCGCGCATGTGCTCGGAGTCGCCCAGATAGAACTCGCGATCGGGAAGGGCGAGGCCGCCCTGAAGAAGATAGGGCGTGTAGTGGTCGGAGTCCTGGAAGCCGGGCGCCACCCAAATTCCGAACAGGTGCGAGGTGTGGTAGTTGGTGTTGTTCAGGGGATCGACATCGGCGCGGAGCGTCTCGCCCAGAGCGCGTGCCAGGTCGCGCTTGTCCTTGATCGCCTTGATCGCGTCGAGATGCGTGCGCAATGGCTCGAGTCCCCGTTTTTCGATCGCTCCTTCGTTCGTGAACGAGTTGTAGAGATCGGCGATCTTACGATTCGGCGTGCCGGCAGCAGCGTTTGTCTTTGCGATCTCGGCGATCAGGTCGGAGGTGCGCTTAGTGGCAAGGTCGTCGAGGCGGCTGAACACACCGTAGGACGCGCGGTCCGGAGGGATCTCGGTCCGTTTGAGCCATGCGCCGTTCGTGTAGTCATAGAAGTCATTGCCGGGTGCGACCGACTTGTCCATGTTCGCGACCTGGATACCGTGTTCGATCGGCGGTTGCGATGAGGGCGCTTGAGCAAACGCGAACGTGAGTGCGACAAGGAGAACGATGGCGGGTGCGTAGATACGCAAGGCAGCTTTCACAGATATCCCTCCGACGTACAATGAAACTCATTAGTTTAGACGGAGAGCGCGAACTGTGGCGAGCGGAGCGGGGTCGCTCAAAAGATCTTTCCGGCGGCGATGTCCTTTACCAGGCCGGCATCGGCTTCGAGGAAATCGAACTTCGGCAGCTCCGTGCGGCCGATCCACCGGACGTCCTTGAATATCTTATTCTCGATCTCGCCCTCGAAAGCGTCGACGAGGAAGAAGCGTAGCTCGATCGTGCCGCCATTCTGGTAAGTGTGTTGGAGACGGACCAGTTCGTCGCCGATGACAGCGTCAATCCCCAGCTCTTCCTGTAATTCGCGGCGCAGGGCGTCTCGGGGCTGCTCGCCTTCCTCGATCTTGCCCCCGGGGAACTCCCACTTCAGCGGCATCGGCTGGTACTTGGTGCGCTGGCAGATGAGCATCTTGCCGTTCTGGACGATGAAGCCGGCGACCACGCGTTTCATTGCGCTTCGAGCCTGCGTCCGACCAGCTCGGCGCAGCGCTCCACCAGTTGGCGCTCTTCGGGGCCGAAGGCCGCGTGCGTATGGCTGTCGATGTCGAGTTCGCCGACGATCTCGCCATGAGCGCGGATGGGCACGACGATCTCAGACTTGGTATAGATGGAGCAGGCGAGATAGCGGGGATCGGAATTGACGTCGTCGACGACAATGGTCTTGCCTTCGGAAACCGCGGCGCCGCAGATGCCTTCGTGCAGCGGGATGCGGACGTGCGGCGTAGGCGCGCCGACGTACGGCCCGAGGTACAGCACCTTCTTGCAGGCCTCCTTCGCCAGCATGTAGAAGCCGACCCAGTTGAAGTTCGGAAGCTGCGACAGGGTTTCGCAGACGCGTTGCATCAGCGCCTCCGGCGAGAGGCTCTGTGCCTCTTCTTCCAGAGCGCGCACAATTTCGGAGGTGACGGGCATCGGCCCTTATTTAAGCACAGGGCTGCCGATAGCTCGAATACCCGGAACAGAAGGGAATACTCTGGGATGGAGCGCGTGGGCGATCGCGCGCAGACCGCCGATCAGAGTTGGACCGGGAGTGTTCAGGAGTTCGTCATTGATGCAGTAGAAACGCGCGTTGAGGGCGGCGGGCGTGTTCAGCCATTGCCGGTCACGCGCGAGCTTCTCCAGGGGAACGCGGTTGCCGGCGCCGCACCAGGCGGCGAGCAGGACATCAGGTTCGGAAACGCGAATGGTTTCGGAATCGATGGTTTTGCCGGGTTCACCGATGGGAATTCCGCCTGCGGCCTCAATCAACTCAGCGACCCAGGGCTGCGAGGCGATGATGGGCTTCCCCCATTCCTCGCAGAACACGCGCACCCGCGGGAGGTGCGCGGCTTTCGCCTGCACTTCGAAGATTGCGCCCTGCATTTCATTGATGACGTTCTCCGCACGATCGGGCACACCCATCACGCCGGCGATCATCGCGATGTCTTTGTAGACGTCAGCTAGCGCGTGGGGCGCGAGAAGCAGAACCGGAACCCCTGCCTTCAGAATTTCCGCGACGGCTTCCTGCTGATAAGGGACTGACGCGAGTACCAAGTCTGCCTTTACTGAAGTGATCTGCTCGGACTGGGCGGTCCAGGAATCGTGGACGATGATGCGGCCGGCGACTTCTGGGCAAACGTCCACGCAATACCTTGTACAGGCGACTATGCGGTCAAGGAGTCCAAGTGCGGCAAGCGTCGCGGTGGCCGACGGTTGAAGGCAAACGACGCGTTGGGGAAAGTAAGTCATGGTAGGTCGTAGGTTTGGTCGTCAGTTGGAACGAGAATCGCCGACCTACGACCTACCACCGACCGGGACCTCCTGTAGAGGCGCATCGGTCACTAAGAACTTCTCGAACTCCGCCACGTCACTCTCCGGCAGGCGCTCCCACCGCGACTTCATGTACGCCCACGGGATGTGGAAGAGCAGCGTCCTGGGCGAGAACTTCGAGGACGAGTGGATCCAGCAAGAATGCGTGCACCAGCACTGTGCGCCGGGGATGGCGGCGACCTCGTCACGCATGGCTTTGGAGTGCAGGGCTTCGCCAAGATCGAAGTTGAAATCCTGCACGCGGCCGAGCTTCGAGCGCAGCTCGCACGAGCGGAAGTGGCCGTCGTGATCGATCACGATAGTGGTCTGGCCGGCGGTGCAGGCCATCGGCCAAGCCTTGCGGTTGTAATGGTTTTGCTGGTGAATGTCGAAGTGAAACTTTATGTTGCCGAGATAATAAGCGCGGGCCAGCGCGCGGGGAACGGGCGCGAGATGCGCGAAGAGTTTGTCGGCATAGCGCTCGTGGAACCACATCAGCCGGCGGTGCAAGTCGGTCAGCGCCTCCGGCGAAAGCTTCATCAGCTCGGGGTCCATCGGATTGCCGCGGATGATCTCAAAGTAATGACCGTCGGAGTCGATGTCGCGCATCATGCGGAGCCCGAGGTCAACCAGTTCGCGGTAGTTCTCGGTCGTGACGCAGGTGACCACGTTCCGGCGCAGGCGTTTGATGCCGGGCCATTTCCGCGAGGCCATGTCCATCGTCGCCAGCGTCTTCTCGAAGTTGTTCGGAACGCCGCGTAGGGTGTCGTGGGTGTTGGCCAGTCCGTCGAGCGAAAAATTCAGGTCGATGACCAGCTCGGGGCAGCGGTCGAGCAAATAGTCCATCACGGACTCAACCTTGGCCGGGAGGAGTCCGTTGGTGGGCAGGTTGATGTGGCGGACGCCGTTGTTGCGATAGAAAAGCTCGACGATCTCAGCGAGTTCCTTGCGCATAAAGGGCTCGCCGCCGGATAGCCAGAGCTTGTGGAACTGCGGCGCGGTCTCGCTGAGCCGCTGGATCTGCTCGAAGGTGAGATCCCGGCCCTGGTTGAGTTCGTCCCAATAAAAGCAGGTCCGGCACTTGGAATTACATGTGGAGGTCACGAAAAGGAACAGCGATTCCAGTTGCTTGGGACGGAACAATTCCTTGGCGTAATGGAAGTACGAAAACCCCACGCGAGGATTATATGGCAGTCGAAGAAAAGGCGGTTTACACACCTCGACTTCGCTCGGGCCAGGCGATGGCCACGAAGGCGTGATTACAATAACGTCATGTACTCTCCTCAGGTCCTCGACCACTTCGAACATCCGCGCAACGTTGGCGAACTGGAAAACGCGACGACAACCGCCGAAGTAGCGAACCCAGGTTGCGGCGACATGATGACGCTGGCGCTACGGATCGCCGACGGCAAGATTGAGGAAGTGCGTTACCGCGCCAAGGGATGTGTTCCGGCAATCGCCTGCGGGTCGCTGCTCACCGAAATGCTTGCAGGGAAAACGATCGCCGACGCTCGCAAGGTGCGCCGGATCGAACTCGTGTTGGGTCTGGGCGGACTGCCGACGGCATCGTTACACGCCAGCCATCTGGCAATCGACGCCCTCGCAAAGGCGCTGAACCAGATTCCGCGGCAGTAGCCGATATCACGGCTTCGCCGGTTGATAGATCGTCCAGCCGCGTTCGCGCGCGACCTTCTCCAGGTCGGGATTGGGATTGATAGCGAAGGCGTGCTCGGCGATTTCCATCATGTGGAAGTCGTGCATGGAATTGCCGAATACAGCGTCTGGCATGCGCGCGACTAACTCGCGGATCGCCGCCGCCTTGCCTTCATCGGTGGGCACGCGGACCAGGCGGTCGGTCGCACAACCGTTCTCGGTGTGCACACATGCGGCGACGACGCGTTCGGCCGGAATGCCGAAGCGGCCGGCGCCGACCCGGACCACCCAGTCGTTGGTAGACGAGATCGCCCACATTTCACAGCCCGATCCTGCCAGGCGGCGAGTCAGTTCCTGCATCTCGGGGAAGATCTTAGGGGCGATGCGCGCGTCGAAGAACTCCGCCGCCTCCTGTTCAATCAACTCACAAGGGATGTCGCGGTGGATGGTGACCATTTCGCCGCACATCGGCTCTTCCTCGACGCGACCGGCTTTATATTCGGCATAGCGGGCACGCGCCCAGTGTTCCACGTCGGACGGAAGGATCGAGCGTTCGAGTTCCCAATAGAAGAACTGTTCTCCGGAGTCGCCGTCCCATAGCGTGCCGTCGCAATCGAAAACGGCGAGACGAGGCTGGAGGGCGAGCACGGAGTCAATAAATTGCTGGGCGGTCGCTGTAAGGGTCGAAATCATGCGCCAATGATCCGCTGGTAATCTTCGGGGGTATCCACGTTCCAGACTACCAGAGGGTCGTCGACGTCCAGGTAACGAATGTGAGACTGGTTGGCATGTTCGACGTCGCGAGCGGTCGAATCGGCCGGGGCACGCAGGAATGCCTCGATCATTTCGCGGCCGGCTAAAAACGGGTGACCATGACGGCCCTCGAACTGGGGGACCATCGCCCAAGTGCCTTCCGGAGACGCGCGAAACTCCTGCTGAAGCCGGGTGACTGTCTTCCGGTCCGGCGCGGGCCGGTCCACGAGCGTAATGATGGCGGCGTCGCGTCCCCGGTTCAGGACTTCACGTAAGCCCACGCGTAAGGACGAGAACTGGCCCTGTTCCGGGTGAGGATTTCGAACAAGGTAAGCTCCCGCGGCGTCGACCAGTGGAGCGAGTATTTCCGCGTTTGCGCCGGCAACGACAATGGTCAGTTCGGTATCGGCGAGCGCGCGCATAGCAGACTCCACGAACGTGGAGCCGCGCCACGGCAGCAGGGCCTTGTCGCGTCCCATGCGCGAGGACGCGCCGGCGGCCAGTATCACGCCACAGAAACTTGGGTCTAAGGGCATTGGCGAAAGATTATCAGGCGAGGAACACGCGCTGCTCACAATTCTTTAGTTGATACGTCCAAGGTGGGGAACTCGCCTACACTCGCCGTTTTGGAGGCAGCTTATGCGGTTACGTCTATTGGTAGGGCTCGTTTTGCTGTGCGAAATCTGCGGCGCGCAAGTGGTCTCGGAGCAGCAGATACAGATGAGCCGCACGACGCAGGCGAATGGTCCAGCCAAGCCCAAACCCACGCCCGAACAATTGCAACGTGGCCGCCAGATGTTGCAGACGGCGGCGGCCTCCGCGAATGCCATGGAGGGCGGCATGCGTGCATACGCGCTGCTGCAGGTCGCCACTGCTTATGCATCAACGGACAAAAAGAAAGCGCTCGAACTGCTCGACAACGCGCTCGCGGCGACCAAGGGAATGGATGACGACCCATCCAACACCCGCAACCGGCTGCAGGAACAAATACTGCAGGCAATCGTCCCATTGAAACCCGACAAGGCGGACGAACTTCTGGAGCAGGTGGACCCGTCGGCTCGCGGGCGCGTCCTGACGTCGATGTTGAGTTATTACCAGAACAACAACGATTGGGACCGCGCGATCGAGGTGGTCTATCGCATAGCGCCGGAGCAGGAAGTCCCTTACGACGCGGTGCTCCGCATCATGCGCTCTCTGCCGGATGAGAAGGCCGGCGACCGTGCGCAACTGTTTTCGACCGCGCTGACCAGCTTCAAGAACCATCCGCCGCAACCGGAACGCCGCAGCATCAGCGTCGGCGGCGGCAGTGACTTCTCGTCACTGATCCTGGGCAGTTGGAAGATGGTGCCGCGCGAAACCGTGCTCGACGCCATACACGCCGTCCTCGAGCAGACGAAGCAACAATCGCAGAACTCATCCGGTGCTCCGCAGCCGATGTCAATTTCGATGTCCAGCGCCAGCGGGGGAGTCGCGTTCAACTCCATGTATGAGTTCCGGCTGTTCCAATTGCTGCCGGTATTGAAACAACTGGATTCGTCACAGGCCGAAAAGCTGGTCAAAGAAAGCCAGGCGGTTCAGGGGATGCTCGACAAGTACCCGGATGGAATGAATTCAATCGCTTCGCCGACTTCAACTTCCGACGGCGGTCCTGGTCGCGGACAATCACCGGCCGGTAATTCGGGTATGAGCTTCCGCGTTGGCGATTCATCAGGCGGCGGTCGAGGCGGACCAGGTGGGATGTCGCCCATGGCGATGCAGCAGGTCATGAAAATCATTCAGGATTCCGCCAAGCACCCGGATGACGCGCTGGCGAATGCGGCCTCGGTGCAAGACAAGAACATGCGCGTGCAGGCTTACATGGGCATTGCGCAGACCACCGCCAAAACGAATGCGAGCGCGGCTAAGCAGGCGCTGGAGAAGGTCATGGACGGTGTGTCGGACCTGGATCCGACGCAGCAGGTGCTGACCGTGACTTCCGTCGCCGACATGTATCTGACCCTCGACGACACTGCGGCCGCGAAGAAAGTGATTGAGAAGGGGATGGGGATGGCGGAGAAGGCGTACAAGCAGGACACGAACGCCGACGATCCGAACAAGGCCCTGAAAGCGTACTGGCCTTCCACACAGGCTTACAGCGGCCTGTTGCGTGTCGCGGCGAGGATCTCGGCGCCATGGTCGACGGAACTGCTCAAGGAGATCTCGGACCCTGACCTGAAGGGCATCGGGCAGATCGCGCTCGCGCAATCGTGGCTTGACCTCTCGCCGGGAGGGAGGACTGTCATGAGCAGCACGAAAAAGGGCAACATGACGATGATGAGCGTGGACCAATAGTTTCAAGGTGCAATGTACAAGGGCCGGGAGCAATTCCGGTCCTTTGTCTTTTGCTTGTGCCTTGAACCTTGTACCTCGTACCTCGCGCCTGATAACGTTCTCGGTTTCATCGGAGCGCTTCCATGAAAGCTGTGCGATTCCACGAGTTCGGCGGGCCGGAGGTATTGAAGTACGAAGACGTACGCGACCCTCAGTTGCGCAAAGACCAGGTGCTCGTTCGCGTCCGCGCCTGCGCCATGAATCACCTTGACTTGTGGGTACGGAAAGGGCTGCCCGGAGTGAAGCTGCCGCACATTAACGGCAGCGACATCTCGGGCGAGGTGGTCGAGACAGGTGAATACATCAGCGGCATCGCGAAAGGGCAGCGCGTCATTGTTGCGCCGATGTACTACTGCGGGCACTGCCGTTTCTGCGTGGCGGGCGTGCAGAACCAGTGCCGGGAATTCACGGTCATCGGAAACGGTGTTGACGGCGGAAATTGCGAACTGATCGCCGTCCGCCGCGACCAGGTCATCCCCATTCCCGATCACCTGGGTTTCGAGGAGGCCGCCGCCGTTCCGCTGGTGTTCGTGACGGCCTTCCACATGATGGTCACGCGGGCTCGGATACGGCCGGGACAGACCGTCGTTGTGCTGGGCGCGAACTCAGGTGTGGGAATGGCGGCGATCCAGTTGGCAAAGCTGTTCAACGCGCGCGTGATCGCCACCGCGGGAAACGATGAGAAGATGCGGCGAGCCCGCGAACTGGGCGCTGACGAGGTCATCAACCACTATCAGCAGAAGATCTCGGACGAAGTGCGGCGAATCACGGCAAAGGAGCTGGCCGACATCGTTGTCGAGCACGTTGGGCAGGCGACGTGGGGCGAGAGCATGAAGTCGATCAAGCCGGGCGGCACGATCGTCACCTGCGGCGCTACCACGGGGCCGAAGGCGGAGTTTGACATCCGCTTCCTCTTCGCGCGGCAGCTTTCGTTCCTGGGCTCGTACATGGGGACGATGGGCGAGTTGCACGAAATACTGGGACACGTGTTCGCTGGACGCCTGAAAGGAATTGTCGATTCGACGTTCCCGCTCAGCGAAGCGCGCGCCGCGCACGAGCACATGGAGAAGAGCGAGATGTTTGGCAAAATAGTGCTGAAACCGAATTAAGAATGAAGAAGTCGGAATGAAGAACCTGCGTTCCCTAACTACGCCCGTGGTCCTGCTGTTCGCGTTGTTGATCCTGCCGGCAGCGGCGCAGGAACCGCCCGTGTTCCCGATGAATAAGGGTGCTTCCTGGGTGTATTCCGCACGCGTGAAGTGGAGCAAAGGTGGCACGGATGTTGGGGGCACGAAGACCCTGCGCTGGACGGTAACTATTGCGGACGCGGTGCAGAAGGACGATATCGCGGCCGCATTGCTGAAGGGCGGCCCATGGGACCTCGCGTGGTATGACCCGAACGTGAAGCCGCAGGAACACCTCGTCGTGCGCATCGGCTCGACGTACTACCTCCTGCATGACGACGCGGCCGCGACCCTGGCGGACATCAAAGCAGGGAAGACCGGCGATTTGAAGGAGCGTCTCGCCGACGATATATGGTTCCAGGTGCCGATGGAGATTTCGGATAGTTACTGCTCTCCCGAGGCGGAAGAGCAGGCACCGATGGGCTGCTGGTCGGTCGAGAAGATCACCACGACTCATTCGCTGAAGGTGACCGGCGTCAAGGCGAGTCCGGAGGCGACTGAATTCCTGCTCACCTTCATGACCAATCCGGATACGGAGATGGTCACGCTCGTACCCGGTGTCGGCATTCTTTCCTGGTGGTATCAGCACCACGGCACGGTGGCGGAGACGTCGCTGAAATTGCTCGAGTATCGTGCAGGTGGCGCGCCTGCGGCACGCAAGCCCGGTGCCCGCATCCAGCACAAGCCGTTGGCATCTAAACAGGCAGCCCATTAGAATGGATTCATATGGCTGAGATGAAAGACCAGCAGCAGGCGGCGCGCTATCCGGAGATGATTGACCGCGGCAATGTCCGTTTTGAGAACCTCGAGGGTGCGCACCAGCACGGCAAGCCCGGCGTCATGCGCGAAGTGGAACTCGGCGACACCACGCCCGAGGGCATCATCATGACGACCCTCGACAACGCCGTGAACTGGATCCGCAAAAACTCGCTCTGGCCCATGAGCTTTGGCCTTGCCTGCTGCGCCATTGAGATGATGTCGATGGGCGCCTCGCGGTTCGATATCGCGCGCTTCGGCGCCGAAGTGTTCCGTCCGTCCCCACGGCAATCCGACCTGATGATCGTGGCCGGCCGCGTATCGCAGAAGATGGCGCCGGTGATCCGTACGCTTTGGGAGCAGATGCCGGAGCCGAAGTGGGTGATCTCCATGGGTGCCTGCGCGACTTCTGGCGGCGTATTCAACAATTACGCGCTGGTCCAAGGCGTAAACCAGGTCATTCCTATCGACGTATATGTTCCCGGCTGTCCTCCGCGTCCGGAGCAGTTGATCTATGCCATCACGCTGCTGCAGGAGAAGATTCAGAAAGAGCGTGGATCGTTCAAGGACGCGCTGAACCTCGCGTAGCACCTCGAGCGCCGGCTGGAACGCGGCGGAACTGTCGGCCAGAGGCCAGCGCTGCGAATTAGTTTTAGTCCTCATCCCACCTTAGGCAGGCAGCAGCACGGCTGCCGCCCGCATCGTAACCAAACGATACGCAGCAGCAGCGCTGGACGGCTGTTCTCAGCTGCAATCGGATCCCAGATGCGCATACCAAAGTTACCCGTGGCTTTGCTGGTCCTGATCACGTGCACCTCGCTGTGGGCTCAAACGCAGGCAAGTTCGTCGGCGCTTGCAAGCCCCGCTTCGCCCAGCCCTACTCCCGAGATCAAGCCGTTGTCGATGACCGATCCGGCGCCGTCGGCAACCCAGCGCGTGGCGCCCGCACAGCCAGTCGTGAAATCCGTGGTCCCGCTTCCGCCACAGAAAGTCCTGATGCGCCGCGTGGCAATGATCGAGATCCCCGGGCGTCCCGGTTTTGACGGCGCTGCCATCGTGAACGGCAACCTGATCATGACGCATCCCGCGGCTTCGACGGTGGATGTGTTCAGTCTCGCCAAGCGCCGCGTCATCGCTCAGATCAACGATATGAAGGGCGCGGATGGGATTGTCGTCGATGAGAAGGGCGGCAAGGCGTACATCGCGAATGCGGATGCGAATGAGATTGCCGTCGTCTCTACGAAGGATTGGAGCGTGCAGCATCGAATCCCGCTCAAGGCCTCGCCCAGTTCGTTGCTGCTGGTTCCGGAGTTGAATCTCCTTCTGGCAAGCAATTGGCGCGACCTGTCGGTGTCCGAGATCGACCTCACGAACAATGGCGTTGCGAACACGGTCGTATTGGACGGCCGCCCGAATTCACTCGCGTTCGACCCCACTTCAAAACGCATTTTCGTTTCGCTGGAAGACCAGAACGCTATTGCGCTGCTCGATCCGTCGCTAAAGTTAGTGAAACGCATCAATCTGGCGGCATCGCAGCCCACGGGGTTGGCGCTTGACGTGAAGTCGCGCCGGCTGTTCGTTTCGGTGCGGTACGCCGTGGTGGCGCTCGATGCCGATAGCGGCCAGGAGTTGAACCGCGTTGCCGCCCCCGCCGGCGTGGACACCCTCTGGCTGGAACCTGCGCAGAACAAGCTCTATGCCGCTGCCGGAGGTTCCGTGCTGGTCATGAGTACGCGCGGACGGCTCGAGGTGGACCGCGAATGGGCCACCGACGTTAAGGGCCACACGGTCGCTTTCGATGCACAGAAGAATATGCTGTACCTCCCCGGCGGGCGTGATGGCCGGTCGAAGCTGCTGATCCTGCGCAGCATGGACCGCGAGGCCCAGGAAGCGGCAGCGCAAGGCGTGCCGACAGCGGGAACAGTCGCGGAAAAATAGCGGAATGTGACGCAGCCGTCTCGCCTGCAACGCCAGCGTCACTGAGCAACGTGGCAGGCGAGAGCCTGCATTACAGTTACACGCGGCCTGTAGAATGGTGGGCCCTGCCGTGCCGGGCTGGACTCATTCATGAACCCGCTGGAAATCTCCCCGGAACAATTCCGCCAACTAGCTGATCGCGTCGCCAATCTCTCCACGCACTATTTGGAATCATTGCCGCTGCGCGAGTCCTTTCCCGACCCAACCGGCGCTGCGGTGAACAAAATATTCGACACGGAGCTGCCGCAGCAGGGAATGGGCGAGAGCGCTCTCGATGCTTTGGAGGATGTGCTGCGTTTCTCGCGTGCGCCCAGCCCGCGGTTCTTCGGGTACGTCCTCGGTTCCGGCGACCCGGTGGCGGGCGTCGCGGACCTGCTCGCGAGCGTGCTGAACCAGAACGTCACCGCGTGGCGATCGGGGCCGGCGTCGGTCACGATCGAGCGGACTGTGGTGCGCTGGATCGCGGAAGCCATCGGCTGCGGGCACTTCAGCGGGTCGCTGACCGGCGGCGGATCGTCGGCGAACGTGATGGGCCTGATGATGGCCCGCGAGTCGCGGCATGCGGCGAATGAAGAGGGCGCACGAGGCGGCGTAGTGTACGCCTCTTCGGAAGTGCATATGTCGATCGGGAAAGCGATGGCGCTGCTTGGCCTGGGGCACCGCAACCTGAGAACGATTCCCGTCGACGAGAACTTCCGGATGCGCACGGACGAACTCGAGCGTGCGATCGACCTCGACCGAACGGAAGGCAAGACTCCCATTGCCATCGTTGCTTCTGCCGGAACGACGGCAACAGGCGCCGTCGATCCGCTGGAGAGGATCGCCGCCATTGCGCGCAAGCATGGCCTTTGGCTGCACGTGGACGGAGCGTACGGCGCACTGGCCGCAATCGCGATTCCGGAAAAATTCCGCGGCCTGGAGCTCGCGGATTCTCTTTCGCTTGATCCGCACAAGTGGCTCTACCAGCCGCTCGACTGCGGATGCCTGTTATTCCGCGATCCTGCTTACGCGCGCCGCGCCTTTGCCCACAGCGGCGATTATGCAAAATCTCTTTACTCCGACCCGATCGAGGGCTTCGCGTTCTTTGAAGAATCGATGGAATTGTCGCGGCGTTTTCGCGCCCTGAAGGTCTGGTTGTCGCTGCGCTACCACGGACTGGAGGCATTTCGTCAGGCGATCCACTCCGATCTTCGTCACGCGGAACTCCTGGCCCAGTTGGTCCGCGACTCGAGCGATCTTGAGTTGCTCGCGCCGGTCGAACTCAGTGCCGTGTGCTTCCGGCATCGCGGCGGCGATAACGCCTTCCAGGAACGGGTATTGAAACGCGTCATTCGGCGGGGCAAGGTTTACATCTCCAACGCGATGATCCACGGCCAGTTCGCGTTGCGGGCATGCTTTGTCAATCATCGTACCGCCGACGCGGACGTGCATTGCGTCGTGGATGAGGTCCTTGCCGCGGCGCAAGAGGTGTAAGTCTGGTGTCGTCCGTCACTTGCTCAACCGCGCGGCCGTGGTACAAAGATACGCAGCATGCCTGCTAACCTTTCAGCCGACGGCGAGCGCCGTTCGGTGGTTGTCACTGCTCCCTGTCGCGCCGATCTCGCCGGGTCCACGCTGGATCTCTGGCCTCTGTACCTTTTTCACCCCGGCGCGGTCACGTTGAACTTCGCCATCTCGATCATGACGACGTGCCGTATCACGCCGAAACCGGGCAAGTCGATCCGTCTGCGGTCGGTCGATACGAAACGCGATGAGACCTACGCGAGCCTCGATGAATTGTGCCGCGCTCAGCGTCATGCGCACACACTCGGCGCCAAACTGGTGGCGTACTTCGCGCCCGAAGGCGGGTTCGAACTGGAAACGACTTCGGAATCGCCCGCGGGCGCCGGGATCGCGGGTTCTTCCGCGCTGATGATCGCCACCACCTCAGCCCTCGCGCGTTTTACGGGTCGCAAGTTCGACAAGGAAAGTATCCGCGCCATCGCGCAGAACGTCGAGGCGCAGATCATCAACGTCCCTACCGGCTGCCAGGATTACTACCCTGCATTGTACGGTGGCGCGAGCGCCGTTCACCTTGACGTAGACGGCATCCATCGCGAGGCGCTGCCGGTGGCGGCCGAAGACATCGAAGCGCGATTCCTGCTGGTGTATACGGGTGCGCCGCGCCAATCCGGGATCAATAACTGGGAAGTGTTCAAAGCGCATATCGACGGCGACAAGAAGGTCGTCCGCAACTTCGAGCAGATCTCCCAGATTGCGCAATCCATGCACTGCGCGATCGTGAACGGCGAATGGGACGAAGTTGCTCGTTTACTGCGCGAAGAATGGAAACTGCGGCGCGCTAACTACAAAGGGATTTCGACTCCTCTGATCGATCGATTGATGCAAGCGGCGAAACGAGACGGCGGGCGCGCGGCCAAGGTCTGCGGCGCCGGCGGCGGGGGCTGCGTCGTATTCATGGTGCAGGAGGGCGCGAAAGAACGTGTCGCCGCAGCTTTGCGGAAAGCCGGAGCGCACCTGTTGCCGTTCCGCGTTGCGCCGGAGGGCGTGCTCGTAACGGCGACGAAGCCAACTCGCGCCGCGGGGGCCTGATTGACAACGTCTTTGACCGACGATGATGGCAAGCTTCGCCTGGCGTGGCGGATCATCTTCGGCATCCTGCTGGTGCTCTTCGCGAATTATCTCGCTGGCGCCATTGCGAATGCGGCCGCCAACAGCCAACGGAGTTTCGAAGCCGTTTATCGGCCGACGCTACTGGTTCTGCTACTCGCGTCGTTTTCAGCCATGCTCCTGTTTGCCGATCGCGTCGACGGCAACCCCCTCGGCGCGCTCGGGCTCGGTCGTGAACGGGCAGCTACCGATGCAGCGCTCGGGTTGTTGACGGGCGTCATTTGCATCGGTGTCGGGGTTGCTTCTATTGCCGTTTTCGGCCGGTTGTCGTTCACCACACACTGGAATGGACATGCCTTCGAGCTGCTCATCGTCGAACTGTTCATTCTAGCCACGGGAGCGATGGCCGAGGAGTTGATGTTTCGCGGGTATCCCTTTCAGCGGATACTCGAAGGAGCGGGACCGGTCGCGGCGATCGTGGTGCTCTCGATCTTCTTCGGGGTTGCGCACTGGTGGAACCCGCATGCGCGCGAAGTGGCATTCTTGTCCCTCTTTAACACGATTTTCGTAGGAGTTCTGCTTTCGCTCGCCTACTTGCGGGTACGGAACCTGTGGTTGCCGTGGGGCATCCATTTTGGCTGGAACGTCATGCTCGGTGTTGTATTTGGCCTACCCGTCAGTGGCCTGACCGAGTTTTCCGTCGTAGTGCACGGTAAAGCCGCTGGTCCAGTCTGGCTGACCGGTGGCGCTTATGGGATCGAAGGCGGGTTGGCAGGGACACTAGGGATTCTGGCGGGTTTCGTCCCGATGTATTGGTTTACCCGGCGGCGGGAGATCGAGCCTGCGTCATCTGGGGTCCAAGCTTGCACTGAGTGACGCTACACCTCTCGAGCCACAGCGGCATCCAAGTAACCGCGAGAAGATTTTCCCTCTCCTTGCATACGGAGCTATAATTTTCGCTAGCCCTGCCCAGGTATCCCGATGGCCCCTCTCCGCAGTACGTGGTTCGTGGCGGTACTCCTTCTGGTAAGTGTTCTTGCATTCGGCGACGACAAGAAATCTTCCTCGTCTTTGCCGAAGATGGATGAAGCCACCCGCATGCAACTGATCCGCGCCCTCAATGCGGAGATCGTGTATATCCGGCGGCCCTTCCCGATGGGCTACAAGGGACTCGTGATCAAGGACGGCGTGGTCACGCCCAGCGAGCAGGAAGTGCAAAGCATGGTCGCGCTCTATGGTCCGGCAGTAAAGCCGGGAGACCAGGCGCGCATCACCGCCATTCAGTTCAAGGGCGATGACAAGATCGTTTTCGAGATCAACGGCGGGCCCAAGAAGAAGCAGAAGTGGTACGACCGGATCCAGATCAGTAGTGGAAACGCGAGCGCTACCAATCCCAACGCCGACCAGAACCTGAATGCGCGGGGCTCCTCGGTGACGCTGGAGTTCAACAAGTACGTCCCGGAGATCGGTCCCGACGAGCTCAAGAAGCTGTTGTATCCGGTGTTCGATTTCAACGCCAAATCCGCGGTGGAAGCCTACATGGACACCTTGCCTCCCAAGGTCAAGGAGGCGATCAAGAAGAAGCAGATCCTGGTCGGCATGAATCGCGAGATGGTGGTGTATGCCCTCGGGCGGCCGCCAAAAAAATATCGCGAGCAGAATTACGAAGAATGGATCTACGGTGCTCCGCCGGACCCGGTGCAGTTCGTCCGCTTCGTGGGCGACGAGGTCGTCCGGCTCGAAACCATGACCGTGGATGGGCAGAAGACGATCCGCAGCGAAAAAGAAGTGGACCTGAAGCCAACCGTAGCGCAGTCGCAGCCCGCGCCCGGCGGCATGCCGGGCCAGCCGGATGCTCAACAGCCTGCGGATTCCGCGCAGACAACGAAGCGGCCAAGCCTGAGGCGTCCGGGCGAAGCGCCGACGCCGACGCAAGACACCCATACGGGCAACACGCCATTGCCGGGCGCTCCTCGTCCCGGCGATCCTCCGCCGATGCCAGGCGGTCCGCCGGCCGGAACATCGGCTCCTGGAACGGGGCCAACGACTGGCCCGCCCGGTAGTATTCCGCCGCTGTGATAGGACCGAACCGCCGTTACCGGCGGCGGTTTTTCACGATTGGCCTCTTCGGCTGCGTCCCTTTACACTGAGGGTGTGAAGATCGCGCTCGCCCAGATCAACACCACCATCGGGGATTTCACCGGCAACGCAGAAAAGATCGTGACCTTTGCGCAACGGGCGAAGGCGGCGGGCGCCGAACTGGTCATGTTCCCCGAGTTGTCGATCTGTGGCTATCCTCCCCGCGACCTTGTCGAGAACCCGGCTTTCGTCGCCAAGAACCAGCAGACAGCCGAGCGGATTGCGGCGGAGACGGCCGGCATTGCGGTCATCTGCGGGCTGGTGACGCCCGCCCATGCGGAAACCGGCAAGTCGGTGATGAACTCCGCGGCGCTACTCGCCGACGGCCGGATCCAGCTGATGCAATCGAAGATGCTGCTGCCGACATATGACGTCTTCGACGAGTCGCGCAACTTTGCACCCGCGCAGAAGCAGGAGATGTTCGCCATCGGCGGATCGCGGGTAGCGCTCACCGTGTGTGAGGACGCGTGGAATGACAAGAGCTTCTGGAACCGGCGACTCTACGGGGTGGATCCCGTCGAGGAACTCATGCGGTCCGGGGGCGAGGTGCTACTCAACATTTCGGCCTCGCCGTTCTACGTTCACAAGCAGGAACTGCGGCGGAAGATGCTCGCGTCGATTGCGGCGAAGTACAAGGTGCCGGTCGTCATGGTGAACCAGGTTGGCGGGAACGACAGCCTGGTGTTTGACGGCTCCAGCATGGCGATTGCGCCGGACGGCACGGTTAAGGCGCAAGCCAAGTGCTTTGAAGAAGACCTGGTCATGTTCGATACGGCGACGCTCGCCGGAGACATGCACGTCTGCGAGCAGGGAAGCGATGCCGATGCTTACAGCGCTCTGGTTTTAGGCACGCGCGACTATGTGCGCAAGTGTGGCTTCCAGAGGGCCATTATTGGGCTCAGCGGCGGTATTGATTCCGCGTTAACCGCGACCATCGCTGCCGATGCGCTCGGCCCGCAGAACGTGATCGGCGTCGGCATGCCCGGGCCGTACTCGTCGCGCGGCAGTATCGACGACGCGCGCGCCCTGGCTGCCAACCTCGGCATCCGCTTCGAGTTGATCCGAATCACCGACATCTTTGACGCATACATCAACGCGCTCAAACCGGTGTTCGCTGGGCGGGAACAGGATGTCACCGAAGAGAACATCCAGGCGCGCATTCGTGGGGCGCTGCTGATGGCTATGTCGAACAAGTTCTCCGCGTTGGTCCTGAGCACGGGTAACAAGTCCGAACTGGCGGTCGGGTACTGCACGCTCTATGGCGACATGGTGGGCGGCCTGGCCGTGATCTCGGACGTGCAGAAGACGATGGTCTACCGGCTGTCCGAGTACGTGAACTCGCACAAGCCGGTGATCCCTCGCGCGACCATCGAGAAGCCGCCATCCGCCGAGTTGCGGCCCGACCAGAAGGACAGCGACACACTTCCCGAGTATGCAGTGCTGGATGCGATACTTGAGGATTACATCGAGGACAACAAGACTCCGGAGCAGATCGCGTCCGCTCGCGGTTTTGAACTGGCGCTGGTGCGCAAAGTGGTCCGCATGGTCGAAAGGGCCGAGTACAAACGTCAGCAGGCAGCGCCGGGGTTGAAGATCTCGGAGAAGGCTTTCGGCGTCGGCCGGCGTTTTCCGATCGCAGCTCGCTCCGAGATTTGACAGTTTTGCGTGTAACGTCGAAATCCAAAGAGGATCAGTCCCAGGTAAACAGGATGAAGAAAATCACGATCGTAGCCGGCGTTCTTCTGCTCGCCGTCATCGCATTGGCGCAGGCGACGAAGTCCGCCACCTCGAAGTCATCGCAGTCCGGAGCCGCTCGGAAGGGCGCGACGGTCGCCAAATCCGCCCCCGGGTTGCCCTCGCGCGCCACGGTCGATTCGTTTCTGCATTACGTCTTTGGGTGGGAGCCTGAGGTCAAGATCACGGTGAAGGACGTTAAGCCGTCACCGGTACCTTCGATGGCCGAGATCGACGTCCATGCCGAGACTCCCAAGGGGCCGGGCGACAGCTCCATCTTTGTCACCCAGGACCACAAGAACGCCATCGCCGGACAGATTTTCCCGTTCGGAGGCCAGGCCGGAGCGCAACCCACAAAAGAGCAGGTGGACGCCTTCGTCAAGCAAATGACCGGGGGTGCTCCGGGACTGACCTGGACGATCGCGGATACAAAGCCGAATGCGGTCGACAATCTCACCGAAGTGACGGTCATATTGGCCAATCCGCAGGGTCAGCGCGGCGCTCAGCGCTTCTGGGTCACATCCGACGGGCAGCATGCGTTGGTGGGTGACCTGAGCCCGTTCGGCGCCAATCCGTTCGCCGCCGCGAAAGCCGAGCTTGCGAAGGGGATCAACGGGCCCTCGCGCGGTCCCGCGACCTCAGCGATCCAGCTTGTCGAGTTTGGAGACCTTGAGTGTCCGGCATGTAAAGCGGCGGCGCCGACCGTCGATCGCCTGGCGAAAGACGTCCCCACCGCCCATTTAGTATTCCAACAGTTTCCGCTCGTGCAGATACACCACTGGGCATACAAGGCAGCGCAGTTTGGCGATTGCATCGCCCGCCAGAACAACGATGCGTACTGGAAGTTTATGGACACGGTCTACGGCGCGCAGGAAGATATTTCCAGCCACGTCGAGCCGACGGATCCGAGTAAGAAACCTGACCTGACCTACGCCGAGCAGAAATTGACCGACTTGGCGGGACAGGTGGGGATGAACGGCAAGCAGATCGCCGCTTGCGCCGCAGAGCCAGCGACATCGAGCCGCATAGACCGGTCGATGGAGCTGGGGAAGAAGATGGAAGTCACGAGCACTCCGACTCTGTTCGTCAACGGACGCCGTATTAACAATATCGGCGGCATGCCGTACGAGTCGCTCAGGCGGATGGTGGAGTTCCTCGGGCAGACGAAATAGATCTCATTCGACGTTTCCGACCGGAATGAGCGTGCCTCCTCCACTTGGAGGCCTGCGGACGATCCGCGGCGTGATCAGCACCAGGAGTTCGCCCGCGCTCGTCTGCGGAGTTGTGTGCGCCAGGGCCCGGTTCAGACCGGGAAGCCGAGCAATGCCCGGTAATCCGGAGAGGCTGATCGTCTCCGTCCGGTCCACGCTGCCGGCGAGGACTACCGTCTCGCCGTCAGCGACCGACATGGAACCGGTATAGGTTCGGCTGCTGATGACGGGCACGCCATTGAAGGCTTGTCCGGTCAGCGCCTTCATTTCCATGCTGAGATCGAGGACCACGTCGTTCTGATGGATCTGCGGCTTGGCCTTGACGGTCAGTCCCAGGTCCTCGTAGCTGAATGACGGGAACGGAGTCTGGTAGGTCTGATTCTTCAAGACCTGCGAGATCGCCGGCGTATTGAAGATAGGCGAGAAGGTCGCATTGGTGATCGGATACCGGTCCCCGACCTTGAGCGTAGCGTCAGCTCCCTGGCCGGCCCGCATGCTGAGCGACTGCAGCGTCGTCACACGCGACGAGTTCATGGAGAAGTGAAGCGTGGCGGGCGAGAACGGAACGGCGAAACGGGTATTCCCGCCGCCGAACGTCCCGAACGGTGTCTTGAATAGTGAATTCTGGTTCTGGAGCTGCTGAAGCAGTGCGGCGATGCTGGAGCTATTCGCCTGGTTGATACCGCCGGATGAGATCAGTTGGTTGATCAGGTCCTGAGTACTCGGGTTCTGTAGTGCGGCCAGCGCCGCGGCGCCCAGGGTAAATGCCTGCCATTGCAGCGGCATGTCCAGTCCCAAGTCCTTCATCATCGATGTGTTCACTTGCAGGACCTGGAAATCGAGCATCACCTGCGGGCGGGAGATGTCGAGCGAGCGCAGCAGTCCGGTGGCGGCGTCCAACATGCGCCGCGGGCCGCGGACGATGATGCTGGACGTTTCCGGCTGATGTGCGATCTGGCGAATATCGAACATCGTGCGCAGCAGGTTGAGGACGTCGTTGAGTTCTTGCGCAGTAGTCGCATCCGGGAGGTAGAAGGTCCGCAGCGACATGCGTTCGAATTGCGCCCGGTTCTGCGTGTTGTCGGCGACTACCAGCAAGCGCTTGTCTGAGACCGGCGTCCAGAACGTCTTGGTCATGGCGCAGGCGAGGCTCATCGCGCGCTCGAAGTTCACATCATCGACGTCAAAACGGATCTGTTTATTGGCGACGCTGTCGTCGAACTCGGCCGTGACCCCGAAATCCCGCGCGATCTGCTGGAACAATCCCTTGGTGTCACCCTTGTAGTGATAGGAGTGGACTCCCGGCGCGGGCTTCAGGCGCAACTCTCCCGGCGAATCTGTGTACACCATGTGAGCCAAGCTGCTGCTCACCGGCGGCAGCGAATCGCGAAGGCGCTGCTGGGCAAATTCATTCGAAGGGTCCAACGCCAGCGCCTGCCGGAATTCCACGGCCGCGCGGTCAACGTTGTGGGCCGACAGCAACTCGTTTCCGGCGTTCAGGTGATTCATGACGAGCTGCTGGCGAAGGACCTCGCGCGTGGTCAGGTACTCGAGGTCGCCCGGAACGCGCCGGGCCGCAGCCTCGGCCGACTCGAACGCCTGCTGGTGTTTCCCTTGTTTTTGCAGTTCGAGCGCGCGGCTGAAGTCATGCTGGGCGACCTTGAGGTCGTCCTTGGAAACTCCGCACGCGGTGGCCGTGCGCCGTTGCGAGCACGTTCGCGGATCGGCGGGCTTGGTCGGCGCAGGCTGCCCCCACGCGCACACCGAAACGATCAACCAGGATGTCAGCAACCGCATAAGGAAATTGTACCGGAGCACCTGCCGTGTAGGACGCGAGCGGGCGGGAAACGTCACAACAGTTCCGTGCAGCACGACACGCAATAATCGGGATTGAGGGCGCTGAGTTGGTCCATGGCGAATTTGCCCGTGGCAACGCTGACGATCGGAATTCCGACCTTCCGTGCGGCGCTGATATCGGACGGCGTATCGCCTATCACCATCACGGATGCTTCGGCCCCAAGGATGCGCCGCGCCTCATCCACGCCGTACTGAAAAATGTGTTCCCGCAGTTCTCGCCGGTCGCTGAAGGAGCCGAACGAGAAGTAACGGCTCAACCCGGCGGCTGCGAGCTTTGCCCATCCGATCGTCTCCAGGTTTCCGGAAGCGATTCCCAGGAGCTTGCCCGCACCCCGCAGGCGTGAGAGCAGAGCGGGAATAGAAGGGCATACCTCGATCCGTATGTCGGCGGCATTGCGCTGCACTTCGTCGCACATGTGGCGGATCAAGGCCGGAAGCTGTGATTCGAATCTGTCGCTCGCAATCCCTTCCCGTTGCAATACGGCGCGCAGGATACCCAGGTCGGTGTTGCCGTGTACCGGCACGCCGTCGATGGTTCCCTCCACTCCGAAGAATTGCCGCAGCGCGTTGCGGAACGCGTAGTAATGAACGCCGTCACGACTGTTCAGCAGCGTGCCATCGATGTCGAATAGGTATGCATCGGCGGTTGCCCATGCGGGTAAGGCTGTTTTCGAAACGCTACTCTCCATCTGTGACTTGGATGCTCAGCTTTGCTGCCCGATGTGCTCGGGAATGATGATGCGCTCCACCGCCGTGGCACGGCCGGTGGTCTCGTCGCACTCAAAATAGACGCCGCAAAAATGCACGTCGCTGCTGGCCGCCTCCCAACGCGCCGGCATGCTGGTCAGGAACCGATTGATCACCAGGTCCTTCTGTACGCCGATCACGCTGTCGTACGGGCCGGTCATGCCGACGTCGGTCTGGTAAGCCGTGCCTTTGGGCAGGATGCGCGTGTCTGCCGTGGGAATGTGCGTGTGCGTCCCGAATACGGCCGTGACCCGGCCGTCCAGGTACCAGCCCAAGGCGCATTTCTCCGAGGTCGCTTCTGCGTGCACATCGACCAGGATGATCTTCGCCTCCGTCCGCTTCAGAAGTTCATCGGCGATGCGGAACGGATCGTCGTTGCTGGGCAGAAAGACGCGCCCCTGGAGATTGATCACCGCATAGGGCGTGTTGCCCAGCTTACCCTCATACATCCCGAATCCCGGTGTGCCCGCCGGATAGTTTGCCGGACGGAGAATGCGTCGCGCCGGGTGACCGGCATTTCCATTCGCGGCGTTGAAGTAGTCAATGATCTCGCGTTTGTCCCAGATGTGGTTCCCGGTGGTCAGGACTGAGATACCCAGGTCGAACAGCTCCTCGGAGATTTGGGGCGTGATACCGAAGCCACCGGCGGCGTTCTCGCCATTTGCGATCACGAGGTCGACCTTCCGGCTGCGAACGAACTCCGGCAGCCGGTCGCGCACCATTGTGCGCCCGGGGCGTCCGAAGATATCGCCGATGAAGAGAACGCGCATCAAAAAGTCGCCAGTCGCCATCACCGGCAAGAACAGATTGGATGCTACCACGAAGGGATTTGGTGAGTGGGTGATTGGGTGACTTGCTGATTCACCAAGTCACCCACTCACCAACTCACGCAATTGTTAATGCAGTTCGGCCGTCGTCAGGAAATCGTAATTCCCCGGTGGGCTGAGTTCGATGTGACTCACCCTCTTCGAGTGGACGATGACGTTGTCGAGGTACCACAGATGGATGTAGGGCAGGTCGCGGGCGAGCACCTGCTGTACCTGTGCGTAAATCGCTTTTCGTTTCTCCTGGTCGGGCTCTTTGCGGCCTTCGTCTATGAGGCGGTCGACCTCGGCATTTGCGTAGTAACTCCGGTTCGCGCCCTTGGGTGGCATCCGGCCGGAGTGGAACGCGTACTCGAAGATGTCCGGATCGTTGTTCCCGCCGACCCAGCGCAGCGAATAAAGCTGGTACGCGCCTTTGGTCACATCGGAGAAGAAGGTCGCGAACTCGAACGTGCGTATGTCGAGCGCGATCCCCACGTCCCGAAGTTGCTGTTGCAGTACCGCCGCCAGCAAGCGCGTGCTTTCCTCGGCGGAGGACATTTTCATCGTGAGATGGAAGCGAACGCTGCCCTTCATGGGATAGCCGGCGGCGTCGAGCAATTGCCGCGCTTTCGCAGGATCGTGGTGGTATGGCCACGCCGAGTCGTACGCCCACGACTGCGTCGGGAGAACGCTGGTCGCGGGCCGCGCCAGATCATGCCAGACGTAATGGATCAGCGGCTGGACATCGATGGCGTACGCCAGCGCCTCGCGCACACGCACGTCCTTCAGCAGGGGGTCGCGGAGGTTCAATGCCAGATACTGGTAGAGCGTTCCCGGACTTTGCTCTACGACAAGGTTCGTCTCTCGCCGCAGCGCCACGGTCGTGTCCGGTGCGAGCGAGTTGAGCGCCACATCGGCCGAACCCTTGCGCAATTCCAGCGCGCGCGTCGTGGTGTCGGGGACAACATTGAACCTGACCCGCGCCAGCTTCGGTTCTGTCCGCCAATACTGGTCGTTGCGCTCGATCACCAATTCCCGGTCCTGCTCGTTGCTGACCAGGCGAAACGGCCCCGTGCCGACGGGATGCTTGAAGAAGTCTGCCCCGCTGCCTTCCGGGACGATCCCGATCGCTCCGTTGGAAACATTCCACAGCAGGCTCGCCCACGGCTCCTTGAGATGAAAAACGACGGTTACATCGTCGGGCGCGTCGATGTGATCGACGTACCGATAGGTGCCGGTCTTCGTCGTTCGCACCGAGCCGTTCATGATCGAGTCGAATGTGTACTTCACGTCACGCGCGGTCAGCGCCCGGCCGTCTTGAAAGCGGACGCCGGAGCGCAGGTGAAACCGGTAGGTGAGCGGGTCCGGCGTGTCCCATGATTCGGCGAGCCAGGGCTTCAGGTTGAAATGCTCGTCACGATGGACGAGGGCGTCGAAAAGCAACTCATCGATGCGCTCGGAGTAGGCGTCGATCCCGACCCGCGGATCCAGGTTGGTCGGGCTGCTCTCGATGACCATCACCAGCGCGTTGGGGTCGGATTTTCGCGAGCACCCGGGAAAAAGACAAACACAGAGTACGCAAAGAACGCAAAGAAGATTCCTTTGCGGACCTTTGCGACCTTTGCGTTCGATATTCAAGTTCTCAAGGATACGAGATTTTCCCCAGCACCGCCGCGCGTTCGGCTCCGGTGGCGGCGGGCAGGTTTCCGGGCAGGCGTTGCCATGTCTGGTATGCCAGAACGGCGAACGCGACGGCCTCTTTGCTTTCCGACGGCAGACCGAAATCGTCGGTTGTCTTGATCGCCAGCTCGGGCAGTTGCTCGTGAAGCATGTTCATCAGCGTGCGGTTCTTCGACCCGCCGCCTGACACGATCAGTTCCGAGAAAAACTGCGGCATCCCACTGTCGCCCGGCGGCATGAACATCCGCACGGCGCCCGCGATCGAACGTGCAGTGAGGGCAGTCGCCGTCGCGACAACATCTTCCTTCTTCGCGCCGCGGCACATCTTCAGCAACTTGGCGACGTATTCGCGCCCGAATTCTTCGCGCCCGGCGGTTTTGGGAGCGTTTCGCCGGAAATACGCGCCGCCCAACAGCCGATTCAGTACGCCCTCGACCGGCTTGCCGCGCGCGGCGATGCGGCCATCGCGATCGAATGGCTTACCAAAGAGCTTCTCCGTGACGGCATCGATGACCATGTTCCCGGGCCCGGTGTCGAAGGCGATGACTTGCTCCGGACCGGCGCCTGCGGGTATGGCGCTGAAGTTGGCGATGCCGCCGATGTTCTGCACGATCCGTCCGCGACGTTCGTGGCGATACAGCAGGTAATCGAGAAAGGGGACTAGCGGCGCACCGAGGCCGCCCGCCGCCATGTCCGCCGGGCGGAAATCAGCCACCACCGGTACGCGCGTACGCGCGGCGATGATCGACCCTTCTCCTGTTTGCCACGTGCATGAGAGCTCGCGCCCGAGGTAGGGACGAAAGTCGCCCTGGTGGTAGAGCGTCTGGCCGTGACAGCCGATGAGATCGAGCTTGAGATTCGCACTTTTAGCGGCCGCGTTGGCGGCGTCGGCGTACAACTCGCCCAACAGGAAGTTCAGCCGGGCCAGATCGGCGACCTTCGCCGCGCGCGCGTTCATCGCGGACAAGATTGCCCGCCGGACGTTGGCCGGATACGCAGCGTCGTATTGCGAAAGCAACTCGAGTTTCGTGCGGAAGCCGCGGCCGACCAGGCGCACGATGGCTACGTCGATGCCATCGGCCGAGGTCCCGCTCATCACGCCGGCAACGATCATGCTTTCTTTTTAACAGAAGTGATGTGCGTGAAGGAGTGACTATAACGGCGCGGTCTGCTCCAGACGCACTTCTTCGGCCAGTTCCCAGATAGACCGGCGCAGCTTCTCGATGGTCTTCTGCGAGGGCTTTGGAGTGCGGCGGCCTGCCAGCTTCGCCTTCTTTTTCAACGCCATCACGCGCGCGGCTTTCTCGCCGATCAGGGCGGCGAAGCGGCGGTCACGTTCGGCAGCGGAGAGCACCGCCTCGTAGCAACTCCAGACTTTCTCTTCGTTGTGGCAGATGGGGAACAGGTCGGAGCCGGCCTTCAGCGTCTCGATGGCGGCGTCCTCGATCGATGCTGCTGCCAGCACGCCTCCCATCTCCAGATCGTCGGCCATGACAACGCCGCGGAAGCCGATCTTCTTGCGGAGAATGTCGACCATCCATTTCTTTGAGAGCGACGCCGGCGTGTTATCTCCCGTGACTGCGGGGTAAGCGGCGTGCGCCACCATGACGATCGGCATCTGGCGGTGCAACTTGCGGTAGGGAAGCAGGTCCTCGTTCCAGAGTTTCTTCGCCGCCTTCTGGATAGCAGGAAGCTCTTTGTGCGTGTCGAGGTTGGCTTCGCCGAGGCCGGGAAAATGCTTGCCGCATCCGATGACGCCGCTCTCGCTCATGCCCTTCAGAACTTCCTTGGCGAACGTGACAACGTCTTCCGGATCATCGGAGACCGTGCGTGACGTCAGGACAGAGCGTGACGGCTCGAATCCGATGTCCACCACCGGATTGAAATCGACATTGAAGCCGAGCGCGCGGCACTCCTCGGCGAGGATGCGGCCGTGCTTGCGGAAGAGCTTGCGGTTGTGGGTGGCAAAAACGTCGGCAGCGGCGGGCGCGGGAGCGATCACATCCTTCAGACGATCGACTGTCCCGCCCTCCAGGTCAACGCACAGGAATGCGGGATGATTCAGACAGGATTGCGCGTCGCGCAGGAACTGCCACGTCTGCTCGGCGGCGGTGATGTTGCGCTTGAAGAGGATGAGGCCGCCGGGCTGGAGCGATGCGAAGGTCGAGCGCAGCTTCGGCGAACATTCGGTGCCGTCGAAGCCCATGATGAGCAATTGGCCGACTTGGGCGCGAAGGTCGAGAGAAGAATTGCGTCGCATGAGGAAGGGAAAGAGTAACGCAGCGAGAGCACTGCAGCAAATCACGGGAGTTCAGGGCATATCCATTGTGAAATGAAAAAGCACACTCGCCGCAGCAGCTTGCTGCAGTACCGCCTTCATCTGCTGAAGGTCCCGCAAGATATCGTCTCGATGAGTTATCGGGGATGTTTCGCTCGACAATTCCGTGACCAGGCCGGACACTGTGGACAGAGCGCTGTCAGCCGAAAACCACTTTTCGTCAGCGACATGAATTTCTGAAGCCGAAAGGCCTTCCCCTTCAGCGAACTCCGCCAATTCCGAAGCATCAAAGCTGAGGAACTTACCGATTGGCTGCCAACCTTGTGCGGAAGCAATGCGGTCGAGCTGTTCGAGATTTCTTGACACGGCCTTGCCGTCGATTGCCAGCGGGTCGGCCCCTTCGATGGTCCGCTGAAGCTTGATATAGATCCCGACACCCATGCGATCTCCTATCCAATCTGGCTTTTCAGTACATGCAGTAAGTTAAGCGCTTCGAGCGGCGTCAGCCGGTCGAGGTCGGCCTCACGGATCTGGTCGACGATCTTCTGCGACAGTGGCGTGAACATCGTCAACTGCACGCCGGGCGCGGGCTCCTGGTCGTCGTGCGCGAGCGTGCCGGTGAGCTGGCGCTCTTTCGACTCGTGCTCGTGCAAGACTTCGCGCGCGCGGCCGATCACCTCCGGCGGAAGTCCGGCCAGCTTCGCGACTTCAATGCCATAGCTGCGATCCGCAGCGCCGGGCTCGACCTTGCGAAGGAACACCACGCTCCCGCCCGCTTCTTTCACCGACACGTGGTAGTTCTTCACGCCGCTGAGCAGGTCGGCGAGTTCGGTGAGCTCGTGGTAATGCGTTGCAAACAGCGTCTTTGCCCTCGTGCGGGCGTGCAGGTACTCGATCGCCGCCCACGCGATCGCCAGGCCGTCATAGGTCGCCGTGCCGCGCCCGACCTCGTCGAGCAGGATGAGGGACCGCGGCGTGGCCGTGTTCAGGATGGCCGCCGTCTCGGTCATCTCGACCATGAAGGTGGAGCGTCCGCGCGCCAGGTTATCGCTGGCGCCGATGCGCGTGAAGATGCGGTCGACGACGCTGATACGCGCCGAACGCGCCGGCACGAACGAACCCATCTGCGCCATGATGACGATCAGCGCCGCTTGGCGCAGGTACGTGCTCTTGCCGCCCATGTTCGGGCCGGTGAGCACGACGATGGCATCGCTGGTCGAATTGAGGTAGAGGTCGTTGGGAACGAAGCGGTCCTGCGCGCCGGTCAGTTCAGGGCGCTCGACCACCGGGTGCCGCCCTTCGCGGATCTCGAGTTCGCCGGTGTCGGTCAACTGCGGACGGCAGTAGTTGTTAACGGCCGCGAGATGCGCCAGGTCCGCCAGGACGTCCACCTGCGCGATGGCGAGCGCCGTCTGGCGGATGCGCTTGGCCTGCGCGGCGATCGCGGCTCGGAGTTCCGCGAAAAGGCGCCGCTCGATTTCTACGATCTTTTCTTGCGCATCGAGGATCTTCGCCTCGTACTGCTTCAGCTCGGGGGTGGTGAAGCGCTCGGCGTTGACCAGCGTCTGCTTGCGCTCGTAATCAGCGGGAGCGTGCGCGAGATTGGCCTTGCTGATCTCGATGTAGTAGCCGAAAACGTTGTTGAATTTCACCTTCAGCGAGTTGATGCCCGTTCGCTGGCGCTCGCGTTCCTCGATCTGCGCGACGTACTGCTTGGAATTCCGGCTGAGCGAGCGCAACTCGTCGAGCTCGGCTTCCACGCCGGTGCGAATGACGCCGCCATCGGTAAGCGAAAGCGGCGGCTCCTCAATGATCGTGCGCTCGATCTGGTCGCGGACATCGGTCAATTCATCGATGGAGCCGTGTAGCTCGACTGCACGTTCGGACTTGAAACGCGCGAGAGCGGTGCGGACGTTCGGCAGGCGTCCAAGGGAAACCGCCAGGGCCAGCAGGTCGCGCGGGTTCGCTGTCTCCAGCGTCACGCGGCTAAGCAGGCGTTCCAGATCGAGCACACCTTCCAGCGCGTGTCGCAACTCCTCGCGACCGATGCTGTCCCGGGTGAACTCTTCGACCGCATTCAGCCGCAGATCGATTTCCGCCAACTCGATGGCCGGACGCAACATCCAGCCGCGCAGTAGCCGCTTTCCCATCGGAGTCCGGGTTTCGTCCAGCGCCCGAAACAGCGTGATGTCGCCGCCACTGGTGAATAGTGGCTCAACCAGTTCCAGGTTGCGGACCGTAACAGCGTCGAGCACCAGGCAGTTCTGGCGCTCGTAGAAACCGATCCGGTCTACGTGATCGAGCGTGCCGCGCTGCGTGCTGCGGACGTAATGCAGGATGGCGCCTGCTGCGGCGGCAGCAGCCGGACGCCCGGCCAAGCCGAAGCCCTCCAGCGACAGCACGCCAAAATGGTTTTCGACCAGCGGGACCGCGTAGTCGGGCGAGAAGACCCAATCGTCGAGAGGTGTTTCGGCCCAGGGGGCGCGCGAACTTCCGCGATCGCTGCCGATCTCAAACAGGGGCAGCGTCGAGCCGTACAGAACCTCGCGCGGGCGCAACTGCTCGAGCTCTTCGAAGATCCTGCGGTCCGCATCTTCGCCAATGAATTCCGTGGCGCGAAATTCACCGGTGGACAGATCGAGCGCCGCAAATCCCGCGGTGGCATTCTTGCCCGCCGATCCACGCGCCACGGCGGCGAGGAAATTGTTTTCCTCCGATTGCAGCAATCCGTCGGCCGCGGTGCCGGGCGTGACGACGCGCGTGACCTCCCGATGGACCAACTTCTTTGCCAGGCGCGGGTCTTCCACCTGATCGCAGATGGCGACCTTGAACCCCTTGCGGATCAGCTTCGCGATATAGCCTTCGGCCGCGTGATAAGGCACGCCGCACATCGGGATCGCTGCGCCTTTCTCCTTGTTGCGCGATGTCAGAGTGATCTGGAGTTCGCGCGCGGCGGTAACGGCGTCGTCGAAGAAAAGCTCGTAAAAATCGCCCAGCCGGAAGAACAGGAGTGCGTTGGGATGCTCTTTCTTGATGGCCGTGTACTGGCGCATCAACGGCGTGCTGGGGCCGGTCTCGTGCGCAGGTGTGGAGGTCGGGTCCATGTCCGGAGAGCGGCCCGATTATAGCGAAGTTGACTGTGCATAAGGTGGGGTGCTTTCCTAGCACAATGGAATTGCGCAAAGACCCGATCACGCGCTCGTGGGTGATCACCGGGGATGATGTCCCCGTCAGTTCCGACGGCGCTGTGTGCCAGTTCTGCGCCGACAGCTCCCACCCGACGCAGGTCATCGCCAGCCGTCCGCCCGTCGCCGGAGGTCCGTGGTCGGCCCGCGCCATGGTGCATCCGAACCCGATCTACCACGTGGAGGGCGATCCCACGCGCCGTGGCGAAGGTTTGTACGACCAGATGAAGTCTGTCGGGGCGCACGAAGTCCTGGTGGAAAACCCGCGCCACGACGCCAATTTCTGGAAGGCCACGGACGCCGAGTTGGAGCAGTTCCTCGTTCTCGCCGGGACGCGTATCACCGATCTGAAGCGCGACCGTCGCTTCAAGTACGTGACTATCTACAAAGATTTTGGCGCCGCCGCCGGCCAGGAGTTCGAGCATCCGACCTCGCAACTGACAGCCACCACTTTCGTCCCGCGTCGCGTGTTGTACGAGCTGCGTGCCGGCAAAGAATACTTCCAGCGGAAAGAGCGATGCGTGTTCTGCGACATCATCGCTCAGGAAGAGGAGCAGGCGGTGCGCGTGGTGGAATCACGCGGCGACTACATCGCGCTGTGCCCGTATGCGCCGCGTGTGCCGTACGAAGTCTGGATCCTGCCGCGAACGCACGAAGCATTCTTCGAACGGTCGGCACTCCGGCAGGGCGCTATGCGCGATCTGGCGACGTTGCTCAAGCGAACGCTGATCCGCATCCGCAGTGTGACCGAGGACTTTCACATGGTCCTGCACACCGGCCCCAACTCGCTGCATAAGTCGGCGGTGCTGAATTATTGGAAGACGATCGATGAGGACTACCACTGGCACATCGAGATCCTGCCCGTGCTGAAAGGAAAATCGAAGTCCTACACCTTCAAGGAGGTGTACTTCACGCCGGTGAAGTCGGAGACGGCGGCTGCGCGCCTGCGGGAAGCCCCGGCCGAGATCGGATAGCAGTTGTCGGTGGTAAGTTGTACGTTGTAAGTTGGAGCGCCATGCCACTTTCATTGCAACGTATAGCTCGCCGATCCCTGCCGATACTCTTATTTCTCCTGTTGCCCTGCTTGGCCGCCGCTCAAAATGCGGCCGCGCCCGATTGCTGCCCGGCACAGCCGACTGCGGACAAGCAGAACGTCCTCTGGGAGAACCTCAGACGCACGATCGAGCAGGAGGACCATGGTCTGGACGGTGTTCTCGGCGTCGCCATCACGGACCTGACCGACGGCCACACGCTCCTTTGGCACGCCGACGACGTTTTCCCGACCGCCAGTTCCATCAAAATCGCCGTACTCGCCGAACTCTATCGCCAGGCGCAGGAAGGGAAGCTGAAGCTAACCGACCTCTACACCGTCCGCAAACAAGACGACGTTCCCGACAGCGCGATCTTCAACGGCCTCACCTACGGCGTCACGCAAGTGACCTTGCGCGACCTGGCTACGATGATGATCGCCGTCAGCGACAACAGCGCCACCAACGTCCTGATCGACAAGGTCGGCATGGAAAACGTGAACGCCATGCTCGCCGCACAGGGACTGAAGCAGACCAAGCTCCAGCGCAAAATGATGGACCTGAACGCCGCCAAGCAAGGTCGCGAGAACATCGCAACACCCCGCGAACTGATGACGCTCCTCGCGCGGATCCACCAGGGCAAGCTGCTCAACCGTGAGATGACCGTCGCCTTCTTCCAAATGCTTGCCACAGGAAAGACCAGCCCGATCCGGCTGGCCGTTCCAGATGCTGTCGTTTCCGCCGACAAGCCCGGGGAACTGGAAGGCGTTCGCAACGACTCGGGGATCGTCTTTGCCCAGAACCGCCCGTTCGCAATCTCAGTGATGACGACTTACGATCACGACGAGAATGCCGCGAATGCCGCCATCGGGCGCATCGCAGCTGCGGCCTACTCGATGTTTGACCGCCTTGGGCGCGCCACTCCGATAGGGCGCGTGATCTCTCCCTTCAACAGCGGCCCGCGATGACTGAAGGGCGTAAACCCGTCCGGCTCAAGACCTACACCGCCGAAACCGGCTATGTGTACCAGTATTACTTCGTCGGCAAGCGCCAGGCGCTGCAGAGCGCGGCCACGGAGTTTATCTTCGACGTCAGCTCCGACCGGAAAGTACGATTTTCAGTCAGCGTGTTCGTGCCGGACGAGTCGGTCTCGGCATGGCGGACAGCCCACGGCAGGGACCTGGCGGACGCCGAGATCTACGCTGCCGCCCGCATGCAGCTTACCCGCGCGTTCGACGAGATCGAGGACCTGTTCCAGCATGGCCGGCAGATGTCGCTGGATGCGGCGCAACTTGACGAGTTCCTCGCCAAGCTGGGCGTCGAGTGAGACATCTAACCTGCTGTGGCTGAGTACTTCCATGTGTGACAAACATCACAAGCCATTGTGACGACGCCCATAGCGCCGGCGCCACGCCGTCCCGCAATATCTGTTTTGGAAGCTATAATTTAGCTTCCCGCCTGAGACTCGGATGTAGTGCCCAGTGCAGGCGGACCCTACATATGCCCCTACTTTGGCTGAAAGTCGCGGTCGCGTTTTACGCGTTTGGGCTGCTGTACGCCATCGCAGCCGCCAGCCGGCCGTGTAATTACCTGTCGAAGATCGTTCTGCCCATCAGCGGCATAGGGATGGTGTTTCACTTCGTTTCGCTAACGGAACGGGCGATGCTCAATGGCCGCTTCAGCCTGACGGTGATGTCCATCCACGAATCCGAATCGATGCTGGCATTCGTGATCCTCACGGTCTTCATGCTGATGTACTGGCGATACCGGACGCTCTCGCCGGGTATCTTCATCTTCCCGCTGGTTTTCCTGCTGACGTTCGCATCGTCGCTCGCGCAGCAACCCATAACTTTTGATAGCCCTGTCCTGCGTGGAGGGTGGATCGCCGCTCACGTCGCGCTGATCTTCACCGGCTACGCGGCGCTGTTCCTGAGCTTCGGCGCCAGCATTCTTTACCTGCTCCAGGAGCGCAGCCTGAAGGCCAAGCGGCTGGCGGGATATCTGCAGAAGCTGCCCGCGCTCGAGGTGATCGACGAGATCGGCTACAAGTCGCTGCTCCTGGGCTTCCCGTTCATGACCTTCGGCCTGATCCTCGGCGCCGTCATCGCGCAAACGAAGTTCGGCTCGATGTACTTCCTGGATCCCAAGATCCTGCTTTCGCTCCTGATGTGGGTGGTCTACATGGTGCTGCTCTATACGCGCTGGAACTCCGGCTGGCGCGGCAAGAGAGCAGCCTACCTGGCGACGTTCGCCTTCCTGGCCGCGGTCAGCGCCTGGGCAGCGAACTACTTCAGCGGAGTTCACAGGTTCATCGCGCAATGACCATCCAGCTCATCGGCGTGAACCACCGCACTGCACCCCTCGAGGTGCGCGAGCGGTTGGCGATCTCCGAGAAGCGGCTGCCGGAAGCTGTGCAGAAACTGGCAAAGCACGCCGGCGTGGAAGAGGCGATGATCGTCTCCACCTGCAACCGGGTGGAGATACTGGCACGCTGCGAGAACGGTGGCTCGGACCTGCGCGGCTTCATCCGCGAATTTTTCGCCGCCGACCCCGCAGAGTTCGAAAGGCACCTGTACGAGTACAGGGACAACGACGCGATCCGTCATCTGTTCCGTGTGACTTCCAGCCTGGACTCGATGGTGGTTGGCGAGCCGCAGATCCTCGGGCAGATGAAAGAGGCCTACGCCGTCGCCCGCGCGCTGGGCACCGTGAATTCGCAACTCGACGCGCTCGTGACGCGGGCGTTTGCCGTCGCCAAGAAGGTCCGCACTGACACGGCGGTCGCGAGCTCGGCGGTATCGGTGGCGTCCATCGCCGTCGATCTGGCGAAGAAGATATTCGGCGATCTGAAAGGGAAGTCCGTCTACCTGGTCGGCGCGGGGAAGATGTGCGAACTGGCGGCGCGACACCTGATCGCGCATGGCGCGGGAACCATCTTCGTCGCTAACCGGACGCACGAGCGCGCGCAAAAGCTCGCCTCGAAATTCAACGGCCAGGCCATCCGCTGGGACGAGCTGAACGACACGACCGACAAGGCGGACATCATCCTTACCTCCACGGGCGCACCCGTCGCCATCTTCAAGCGCGAGCAGGTTGAACGTTTCATGGCGCGCCGGAAGAACCGGCCGATGTTCTTCATCGACATCGCGGTCCCGCGCGACGTCGACGCCGAGGTCAACAAGATCGACGGCGTGTTCGTCTACGACATTGACGATCTCCAGCAGGTCGTCGTCAGCCACATGTCCGACCGCAAGCGCGAAGCGCAGAAGGCCGAGGACATCGTTGCCGTTGAGGTCAATCGCTTCCTTGCGCAGCTCCGCACGGCCGATGTCGTGCCGACTATCGTCTCGCTCCAGGAGCACCTCGAGACCATCCGCCAGGCCGAGATCGATCGCGTGCGTGGCCGGCTGGGAGAACTGAGTCCGGAGCAAGAGATCGCGGTCGATGCCATGACCAAGGGCATCATCAACAAGATCATGCACACGCCCATTACGGCCCTGAAATCCGCCGCCCGCGAGCAGGAGGCGACCACCGTAGTCGACTTGGTGCGCAAGCTTTTCAACCTCCAGCAGAAGGAGCACGCGCCGGTCGCCAAAGAAGCGAACGAGAACAAGCCGGCCGGGGTGGGGAAATAATGGCGCGGCTTCGTATCGGTTCTCGCGGCTCACAACTGGCGCTCTGGCAGGCGAACCACATTTCCGCCGTGCTGCGCGAGCGCGGACATGAAGTCGAGATCGAGATCATCAAGACCACAGGCGACAAGATCACCGACGTCGCCCTGGCCAAGGTCGGAACGAAGGGCATGTTCACCAAGGAGATCGAGGAAGCCCTGTTGGACCGGCGTGTCGATCTCGCGGTGCATAGCCTGAAGGACCTGCCGACGGAACTGGCGCCGGAGTTCGAGATCGCAGCCATCACGAAGCGCGAGAACCCACGCGACGCTTTCCTGTCACGTCATTTCGATTCCATCGCCGACCTGCCGCAGAAGGCGCGTGTCGGTACCAGCAGCCTCCGCCGCCAGGCGCAGTTGAAGGCTATTCGCCCCGATCTGCAAGTGTTCCCCCTGCGCGGAAACGTCGATACCCGCCTGCGCAAATTGGAGGAAGGCGAGTACGATGCGATCATTCTCGCCTCGGCCGGCCTGAACCGGCTTGGGCTGAGGCAGCGTATCCGCACCGTTCTGCCCGAGGAGGTCATGTGCCCGGCAGCAGGGCAGGGCGCTCTCGGCATCGAAATCCGTGCGGGTGATACTGCCATTCGCGAGCACCTGAAGTTTCTGGACGATCCCGCAGCACGCACGTCGACGACGGCGGAACGTGCGTTGTTGAATGAATTGGGCGGCGGCTGCCAGGTACCCATCGGCGCCTTCGCCGAGGTCCGGGATGGTATCGTTCAACTGACGGGAGTGGTGGCGCGACCGGACGGCTCGACCGTTCTGCGCGATGTTCGCACCGGGACGGACCCGAAAGCGCTCGGCGAATCTCTGGGCCGCTCGCTGTTGGACCGCGGCGGAAAAGAGATCCTGGATGATGTCTATGGTGCGAACGTCCCCGCGCCGGTGCAGCCGTGACGACCGTAGGTGGTGGGTCGTAGGTCGGGCGAGCTTCTCGGTAGTTCCGATCGCCGACCTACCACCTACGACCGACCGCTCAATTGAGGAACTTTGAACGATCGAAAGCCACTAACAGGTAAGAGAATCCTCGTTGGCCGTGCGCGTCATCAGGCTGGCGCCCTCTCCGATACGCTGCGCGAACTCGGCGCCGACGTGATCGAGATTCCGTTCATCGAAATCCGTCCACCGGAAACCTGGGCGCCGCTCGACCAGGCGATCGCGCGCATCCTCGACTACGATTGGCTGATTCTGACCAGTGCCAACGGCGTCCAGATGCTGTTTGCGCGTCTGGCGAAGCTTGGCAAATCGGAAGCGGACCTGCTCCACCTCAATATCGCGGCGATCGGGCCAGCCACAGCAAAGGTGATCGAGCAGCACGGGCTGCCGGTCGACGTCGTCCCCGACAAGTACGTCGCCGAATCGGTCGTGGAAGCGCTGGAGGGCGAGGTGAAGGGGAAACGCGTCCTGCTGGTACGGGCGAAGGTCGCGCGCGACGTCATTCCGCGCGAACTGACGAGCCTGGGCGCGAAGGTGGATGTGGCAGAAGCTTATGAAACCATCCTGCCTGGGACATCGGCCGCTGCTCTCCGCGTAGTTCTTCGCGACCCCGAACAAAAGCCGCACGCCATCACGTTCACCAGTTCTTCCACCGTGCACAACTTCCTGGACCTGTTAGGCAAAGAAAACCTCGCGCTACTTACCGACGTGAAGCTCGCGTCCATCGGCCCAGTGACGTCGAACACCCTGCGCGAGGTTGGCCTCCAGCCCCACATCGAGGCTGCCGAGTACACCATCCCCGCGCTGGCCGAAGCGCTCGCCGAGAATCTGTGAGTTGCTGATTGGGTGTACTAGCCAGGCTTGCCTGGCGACAGAAAGAGATGTTTCGCCAGGCAAGCCTGGCTAGTACACCCTGGAAATTACCCAATCACCAACTCACCCAATTATTTGGGCTGGGCGGTCTTGTGAATCTCGACCGTGCTCCAGGTCTTGTCGGCGGCGTGGCAGATATTTTCCAGTGGGCAATCGACGCATTTGGGCATGCGCGCGACGCACAACTTCCGCCCGTGCCAGATCACCTGGTGCGAGAACGACGTCCAGCGCTCCCGCGGGATGATCTTCATCAGGTCCTGTTCGATCTTTTCGGGCGCGTCTTCCTTCGTGAGCTCCAGCCGCCGCGAGATGCGCTGGACGTGCGTGTCCACCACCACTCCCTCGTTCTTATGGAACCACGTCCCGAGAACGACGTTCGCCGTCTTTCTCGCCGCGCCCGGAACCGTCAATAGCTTCGCCATCTCGTCTGGGACTTGCCCGCCAAAATCGCTGACAATCCTTCTCGCAGCCCCGACGATCGACTTCGCTTTATTGCGGAAGAATCCGGTGCTTCTGATATCCGGCTCGATCTGCTCCGGTTCCATCTTCGCCATCGCTTCGGGCGTCGGGTACTTCCGGAACAACTCCGGCGTGGTCTTGTTGACACGCTCGTCCGTGCATTGGGCGGAGAGGATCGTCGCGACCAGCAATTCCCACGCGTTGTGGTGAGTGAGAGCGCAGGTGACATCGGGATAGGTAGCGTCCAGCCGTTTCAGGATCTCGCGCACGCGCTCCGGTGCAACGGGGTTATAGCCTTTCGGCGCCGCAACAGCCTTCTGCTGGTCGCCAAACCCTTCCGGCTGGTTTTGCCGGACGGTGGGGATTTTCTTGACCTTCCCCGCGGGTTTTAGCGGGGGCTTCGGTGTACGCTCCTGTGCCGCCGATTGTTTTTGCAGAGGGGATGTTCCGCGCACCGGCGCGCGATTCGCGCCCGCTTGCTTTCCCGATTTCGAGGGTTGTCGTGGAACCAGTCCGCGCGCCATCAGCCGATCCGCTCCAGCATCTCTTCCGGCGTGCACCGGATACCGGTGAACACCGGCGTGACGCTTTCGGTGTACGCGCTGTTTTGCGTTTCACGCAGGCGCATCTGCGCGTCCACGAAGTCGCCTAGGTGGTCGCTTTCGAGAATGACCACGAAATCCTGGTCGTCGATCCCGAACGAGTACACGGTGTTCATGCGTGCGCTCGGGAACTCTTCGCCGACAGCGATGAACTCGCGCACGATGCGCTGCCGCTCCTCGAACGGCAGCTGGTACCACGTCCGCGACTTCACATATGGAAACACGGTCACGTAGCGACTGGTGCCGGCCTGCACGATCACCCCTGACTCCGCGTGTTGGAAGTGCGCATGGCCGATCTTGTACTGCGAGCGGCGTGTCATGCCCAGCATGGAATGGGCTTCGGTCAGGTATCCGGCCAGGTTGGTACGCACCATCTCGGCATACATCGATTGCAGGCATTCGGCCGAATAGCAGATGCGCCAAAGGAAGAAGTCGCACTTTGCGCGCAGTCCGACCGAGGAGTAGCTCAATATGGTCATGTCGTCGCCGTGGCTCCACTTGCCGAGCGCGAAGGCGAACTCCCGCCGCATCTCGGCGCGTTCGCGTGCCGGCAGCCTCCGCCATTCCGGCATGATCTTGAAGAACGTGAACGTTACGATCTGCCGGCGCGCTTCGTCGGACTGCGCTGTTGACATGGATTCTCCTCGGCGAGAAATGGTATCAGATATAGCGCAGGCGTCCCGCCGGTCACGCTGTAGCACCGGCGTCCCGCCGGTCACAGCGAGATTGGATGCTCTCGCGTCAGCCGCTGCGTCCCTCGTGCGAACCGTCTCATTTACAATTGCACGTTTACGAAAGGCTGAGGATGTCCGCTCTCTACCCCGTTCCGCTGACGCTGGAAGGCTCCAGCGTTCTCCATCAGATGCTGCGTATCCGCTGGCGCGAGTGGCGCGAGTACGCCCCCACCGCCCATCGCATTCTTGGCGAGGCTGCGCCCGTCCTGCAACGTTTGGAAGCGGCCGGCAGCGCGGCCTACTCGATGCTTGGACAAAAGGCCGGCGACCTGATGCTCATCCACTTCCGCGACAGCTTCGATGCGCTCAAGCAAGTGGAACTCGATCTGGCCGCTACCCCGCTCTGGGATTTCGTCGAGCCCGTGCGGTCGTACCTGTCGGTCGTCGAGCTTGGACTGTACGAATCCTCAGTGAAACTCTTCCGCGCGCTCCACGAGCGCGGGGTCGAGCCGAACTCGCCGGAATGGAACCAGGAAGTCGAACAGACGATGGAGCGCCAACGCGAAGCGATGAAGGCGCGCCTCTATCCCGAGATCCCGAAAGCACGCTACGTCAGCTTTTATCCCATGGACCGCCGTCGCGGAGAAGACAAGAACTGGTACACGCTCCCCATCGAGGAGCGGCAGCGCCAGATGGACCTCCACGGCCAGATCGGCCGCCGCTGGGCCGGGAAGGTGCGGCAGATCATCACCGGCTCCATCGGGTTCGACGATTGGGAGTGGGGCGTGGACCTCTTCGCCGACGATCCGCTCGTGTTCAAGCGCCTCATCTACGAAATGCGTTTCGACGAAGTTAGCGCCGTGTACGCATTGTTTGGCAGCTTCGTGGTGGGCGTCCGCTGCCCGATGGCGCAACTGGGCGATCTGCTGGAGGGGAAGCTGCCGAAATAACGGGGCTTTGGGCTCTGGGCGTTGGGCCTTAGGAAGCTTTGCGCCGCGCTGCAGTGCCTGATGCCCAAAGCCCAACGCCCGATGCCCAATGTCCAGACATTGACTCCCGCCACTGTGGCGAATACCCTGTGTCTCGCTATGGCCGTCAAGTCGATTCAGCTCGGACAAGTCTGGCGCAATGACCAGACCTCGCAAAATTACCTTGTTACAAAGGTTTACAACGAAGTCTTCACCCAATACGCGATGTTGCGGCAGGCTGATGCGCAAGCCGCCAATGTCGATACGATCCGCGTCAAGGTGCAGAAAACCAACGACGGCGCGACGCTCCCCGGCTACACCTTCACCCAGGATTCCCAGGATTTCTAGTGCTCAGTTCTCAGTGCTCAGTGCTCAACAAATGCTGAAATCGAAAGACTGACCACTGAGCACTGTGCACTGAGCACTTCTATTCATGATCGCAAAAATAATCTCTGTCCTCAGCGCCTTCATCATCTCCGTCATCGCGTCCAGCGGATATCTCGGCATCGTCATCCTGATGGCGATCGAGTCAGCCTGCATTCCTTTGCCGTCGGAAGTAATCATGCCGTTTTCCGGGGCGCTGACAGTGCCTGACATCGCCGCGCAATACGGCCGCTTGCCATTTCACCTACTGTGGGTTGCGACCGCGGGCGCACTTGGCTGTAACCTGGGCTCGCTGATCGCCTACGAGATCGGAGCCTTCGGAGGGCGGCCGCTGGTTGAAAGATATGGCTCGTACATCTTCCTCAGCAAGAACGAGCTCGACATCGCCGACCGCTTTTTCGCCCGCTACGGAAGCGTGACTGTGCTCATCAGCCGCATGCTGCCCGTCATTCGAACGTTCATTGCGCTGCCGGCGGGTGTGGCTCGCATGCCCCGTGCACGCTTTCACATCTACACCTTCGTCGGTTCCTGGCCGTGGTGTCTGGCATTGGCTTGGGTGGGATTTAAGCTCGGCGAGCGCTGGGACAGCGACCCGCGCCTGAAGATATGGTTTCACCGCTTCGACGCCGTTATCGGCGGGATGATCTTGCTTGCCATCATTGTGTTCATCTGGAGCCGCTGGCAGCACCGGATCCAAAGAACGGCATAACAATCTGGAAATCTTGAGATCCGCAGATTTCCAGATTTCAAGATTTCCAGATTACTTCACCGTCGGCTTCTCTTCGGGCGCAGGTTTCCGATCGTTCCATATCGCTCGAAATATCTTCCACGCCCCGCTCGGCTGCTTCTTCAGCACGCGCATGACGTTGTATTCGAGCGCCGTTTCGTCTTTCGCGTTCTGCTGGCGGATGCGCGAACGGATCGAGCCGTACTCATACGCGTAGTCGCCGAGGATGCGCACCTCGTCCCACGTCTCTTCATACCCGAGGATCTCCACGTTGGCCAGCGCCTTCTGCAGCGACTCCAGGTAGGCATGATTTGCCGCTTTCCCGACGATCGGCTGGGAACCGGGTGGCATGGACACCACGTCGTCGTCCCACGTGTTCGTGAGCTTGTCGACGTCGAAGGCGAGGCTGCCGGCGATTTCGTCTCTGTGCAGTTCCTCGATCGCCTGCTGGTCCTCAGCGGCGGTCGTGGCTCTTTGCGCTTCGGTCTTGGCGTGTGGACGCGGCGCCGGTTTCTTTGTCGCTTTCTGAGCGACGGCAGCGTTGCAAAGCAGGAACAAAAAAATTGCGATCGGCAGTACTCGCATGTCAGTCCTCTTGGCGCAGCATACACAAAAGTGGCGCTCGTAGCGCTGGCTTCCAGCCGCCAGTGGCGAGGGGCATCCTGCGCTCGCATAGAAATAACTCTCGAACCTGTGATTAAAGTCACTGCATCCGGTGACTGCCCCCGATACCCTGAACGTGTTCGCTAGGCTCCCGCCATGGAACCCCAACTTCAGCAATCTGGCATCTTCGTCCTGGTGATTTTTCTGGCCGTGATGGCCGAGCGCGGCTGGCAATGGCTACGTCGCCGCAAAGCGCGTTCCTGGCCCGTCGCGCAAGGCCGGGTACACTCCGCTGACTGGCATCAGCCACGAACGGGCACGAATCGCTATTTCCTCGCCGACATTTCCTACTACTATTTTGTTGACGGACATTTTTATTCCGGATATCAGCGCCGGTCGTTCTCCAAAGCTGAAGCCGCGGCGGACTGGGCGAGAGCGATGCTTGGCGCCAGCATCGGAGTTCGTTACAGCCCGCAGGCGCCCGGCAAATCGCTCTTGCTCGAAGGCGACGCCATCCTGCACGCCGACCTCGCCGGCGAACTCGCGCACGACGCATGATTCCTTGCGCGCAACAGACCCTCGCAACGACTGAACACTGTTTATTGCAAATACCCTTTCGATACGAGAAGATAGTTCGTTTTGATCTCATCCCAGAAACGGACTGATTTGATGGCCAAGCAGAAGTCTGCACCAACTCCGAGCACTCCCGGCGATGGTATGACGCCGGCTAAAGGAAAACTAGGCGTAATGATCCCGGGCATGGGCGCCGTGGCGACGACTTTTGTGGCGGGTGTCGAAGCCGTGCGCAAAGGGCTCTCCAAGCCGATTGGTTCCGTCACCCAGATGGGGACGATCCGCCTCGGCAAACGCACCGAAGGCCGCTCGCCGATGATCAAGGACTTCGTTCCTCTCGCCGGCCTCAATGACCTGGTCTTCACCGGCTGGGACCCCATTCCCGACGACATGTTCTCCGCTGCCACCAAGGCCGGCGTGCTCGATCGCTACCTCCTCGAGCAGTTGAAGCCGTTCCTTTCTGGCATCAAACCGCGCCCCGCCGTTTTCGATCAGAACTGGGTCAAGAAGCTGCACGGCACCAACGTCAAGAAGGGCAAGACCAAAATGGACTTGGTCGAGCAAGTGCGTGACGACATCCGCGACTTCAAGAAGAGCAGCGGCGCCGACCGCCTGGTCATGATGTGGTGCGGCTCGACGGAAGTGTTCGTCAAGGCGAGCGAAGTCCACTCCACGATCAAAGGCTTCGAGAAGGGCCTGCAGAACAACGACGAGCACATCGCGCCATCGATGATCTATGCCTACGCCGCGCTTTGCGAGGGCATTCCGTTCGCCAACGGCGCGCCCAACCTGACGGTCGATTTCCCGGCCATGCATGAACTCTCGCGCCGCAACGAAGCGCCGATCTGCGGCAAGGACTTCAAGACCGGACAGACGCTGATGAAGACCATCCTCGCGCCCGGCTTCAAGGCGCGCATGTTGGGTATGAGCGGATGGTTTTCGACGAACATTCTCGGTAACCGCGACGGCGAAGTGCTCGACGATCCCGGTTCGTTCAAGACGAAGGAAGAGTCCAAGCTCTCGGTGCTCGAGCACATCCTGCAACCGGAGCTGTACCCCGACCTGTACGGGAATATCTGCCACAAGGTGCGCATCAATTACTACCCGCCGCGCGGCGACAATAAAGAGGGCTGGGACAACATCGACATCTTCGGCTGGCTCGGTTACCCGATGCAGATCAAGGTCGACTTCCT
>CAZLJE010000021.1:36800-94511 GCA_964559835.1 uncultured Terriglobales bacterium | reverse complement strand
CCGCAGCGTCAACCACTTTGCCGGACTTCGGCGCCGTCACAACCGCAGGCTGCAGCAGCGCCACGATTTGCGGGCGTCCAGTCGCATCGCCGAAACGCACCAGCGACAACGCCGCGTTGCCGCGGACCATGACCGACGGGTCGTTCAACATGCCGAGCAGCGCCTGATGGAACGAAGGCTCGGTGTTCGTCTGGCCCATGACCCACGCGTCGGTGTTGCGGACCTCGTCGACCTTGTACGACGCCAGTTGCACGATGCGCGGATACCACTGCCGGACCTTCGGGTCGTTGCGGCCCATGCGGTCTCCAACCTGCACCAGCGCGTGCTGGATGTGGCGCGGATGAAGGTCGTCGTTGAGGTATTCGGTCATCTGCTTGTCGGTGAGCGGGCGACCGAACCAGGTGTTCCACCAGAACAGGACCGGCATCAGGAGGATGAGCCACGCGGTGACGAAGAACAGCACGCGGTTGCGCGTGGACATCTTGCGACGAGGTTTGGTGGTGGTTTCCATTCGCTCCATTTGTGATTGAGTGATTTGTGATTGGTGATTTGAAAATCACAAATCGCGAATCGCTAAATCACAAATCAGTCCACGACGTCGGCATCAAGCACTCTGTCCTGCTCGAGATAGTGTGCCACAGCATACTGCGCCAGGAGTGGCGTCTGGAGCCTGATTTCGGCGCCGATCCACTCGCCCGGTGGATGCGGACCGGTTGCCGGATGGTCGCACGTGCCGCCGCTCGGCGAAATGGACTTTGGCGCGCGGCCATAACCGAATTGCGGGCCGAAGCTGGCGCTTTCGATCTGGTCGAACTGCTTGAGGTTACGGAAGGCTTCATCGCCGTGGGTGCCGGAGACGTCGATCTTGAGGCGGACGATGGACATTGTGAGAAGTGTGCCGTCCCTACGGGACTCGGGAGAACTCGTTCGGACCCGACCCGGGACTTTACGTCCCGGGCTATGAACTTGCGCGCCTGCGGTCCGCTATGAACTGTGGTCGCTCCGGGGCTGCTTCGCTTGTGCGCGCACTATGTGGTTCCCGTGGTCTTCTGTACAGCTTGCGTTGCCGGTTTTTCGGCAGGCGCTGTCTTTGCGGCGGGCTTGGCCTCTTGCTTCTTCTTCAGGAAACCGCGCGCGCGGGCTTCGAGGAAGGCGCTGAGTGCGAAGACGCCGGACATAGTGAGCAGAATAAGGACGAGGAAGAGGTTATCGACCGTCAATCCCCCGCCGTACACGGCCGTGTAAGCGATCCCTAACAGCGGGATGAGCGCGAGCACCAATGAAAGAATCAGCATCATGAGGAAGTTCCGAGTTCCTAGTTCATAGTCCCGAGTCCCAGGGCTTAAACCCGGAACTCGGAACTATGAAGTCAGAACTACTGTTTGAACGACGCATCCACCGTCTTGTTGTCCTTGGCGGCGACGGTGACCTTCTGGTCCTGCTCGCCCAGTTTCTCGTGGACGAAAGCGATGGTGTAGTCCCCCGGAGGCAGGTTCTTGATCTCGTACTTGCCGTCCTTGTCGGTAACGGCGAAATACGGGCTCTTGGTGACGTTGACGAACATCTTCATCCACGGGTGCTGGTTGCACTTCACGGGCAGAAGGATCTCTTCCCGCGCGAAGCTCTTGTCGATCGGCGGCGCCTTGGGCGCTTGCGATTCGTTCCACTCGCGGTTGTCCTTGGGCGTCGGGTGGATGTTGTGAGTGGTCGGGTCGTCGTTCACGACTTCGACGGTCTGGCCGACCATCGCGCCGAGGACGTGCGGGTGATAGCGGCAGTCCTGCTGATGGATGGTGGCTTTTTCCGCCGGCGGCGGATAGCTGCCCTTGAGGCCGTCCTTGACATACACGAAGACGTTCGCCAGTTTGCCGCCCTCAGTAACGATGGTCTCCGATGTGTTGGTGCCCTTGCAGGCTGGGTCCTGGCTCATGTCGATCTTCTGCGGCTTCGGCGCCGTGCCATCGAACTTCACGGTGCCGCTGACGGTCGCGGCCGTCGCGGGATCGACCGCAGCCGCGGCGGGCGCTTCGGTCTTCGGCGCTTCGGCCGAAGGAGAGGTGGATTGTTCTTCTTTCTTACTGCAACCGGCCAACAACATGAGGCCGAGCAGCACGAGGCTGAGCATCGCTAGCCATGACTTGCGGTTCATAAGGAAATAGCACCTCGCTCAAAGTCGTAAAGCTGTTCACTGACCACGCATTCTAGCGCGAGCCGGCGGACGCACCGGATTGGCGAGCCGCAGGGCTTGCGCCAACTTTGGCCGAACCGGCGTTGCTCTTGCCCGGAGTGGTGATCGAAGATGTCGCGCGTCCCATGGAACTGGCCACGCGGCGCTGTTCTTCCGGCGTGAGCTGGAAGATGTAGTTCGTCAGGAGCTTGTTGTGGTCCTTGTCGTAGCCGTTGAATGAATCCGGCACCGGCCCGGCGAAGACCCAGTGGTTCTTGTCGTCCTTCTTAAAGAGGCCCGAGGGCATTGACGTGCCCGGACTGATAGCCTGCGGGTCGAGGACCCAGCGCTGGACCCAGTCGGGTTTCAGACGTTCCTTCGCCAGCAGGAAGTTGGGCGCGGTGGCGGTCTTGTCGTGAGCGGGATCGCCGGTCGCGTGGCACTTCAGGCAGGGCGCGGCTTTGCTCGAGAACAGCGAGCGCGCCATGTCGTTCTCCTTCGCGGTGAGCACCGGGACCTGCTCGGGGACGTATGGCATGGGCTGCTGCGACAGCGCCTGGAAGAAGCGCACGAGCACGCGCAGTTCGTGGTCCGAGAACGAGAACGTAGGCATGCGCACCTGCAAGTACGGGCGCACACCATTGCGATTCGTGTCGGTGGTATTGAGCGCGGGATTCGACAGGAAGCGGCGCAGCCATTCGGGATCGACGCGCGCGCCTTCCGTCAGCAGCTTCGGCGGCAGCGCCTCGGGCGTGTCCTGGTACTGCTTCAGGCCCATCAGGACCGTCTTCTGCCCGGGAATGAACTGGTGGCAGCCCATGCAGTTGTACTTCTTGACCACCCACCAGCCTTCCTGGATGTCCTTGCGTGAGTCGCCCGGTTTGTACTGGTACTGCTGCGGGAGCGAAGTGTCCTGACTGCCGAGCAGGAAGGTCGTGAGCGCCAGGATCTGGTCCTTGGTCAGGTGCGGATTGGGCATGCGCAGCTTTTCGGTATCGCCCTTGATCATGCCCTGGTCCCAGACGTTCGGCTCGGCGAGCTTGTGCTCGAAGAAGCCCTTGTGGTTGTACCAGGGATCCTTCGCCGGACCTTCGGGTAGACGCGCCAGGTCTTCCTGGTCCTTAATGGGCTCGTGTCCGCCGCGCTGCGAGGGCTCGGTGGAGAGCGCGAAGTCGAGGCGTTCGATCGGCTTGCTGCCTTCGGCGGTCAACTCGGTGCCGATGCGGCCTTCGTCCTCGAAGCCCGAGATCTCATGGCATCCGGCGCAGCCGAAATGACGCACCCACTTCTTGCCCTCTTCCTTCAGCTTCGGGTCGTCCATGTAGGAAGCATCGGGATAAGAAGACGGGTCCTGCTTCTTCTGCGACATGAGGTACGTCGCGATGTCCTGCGCGTCTTCGACGCTGAGGCGCAGGTTCGGCATGACCGTCATGTTCTGCACCTGCAGCTCGTGGCCGTCGTTCGGGCAGGTGCTGTGGTCGAGGTCGAACTGGTAGGGAAGTCCCTTCTTGGCGTAATCCTCGGGACCGATGTCCTTCTTCTCCTCCGGACAGTACGGGCGCGTGCGCTCGCGGGGGTTATGGACCCAGCGTACGAGGTAATCGTAATTCGCTTTCTCGCCGACGCGCGTCAGGTTCGCCGCAAAGGTTCCACCCTGCATCTGATCGCCTTCGCCGATGGAATGGCAGGCAAGGCAGCCGCGCGACTCGAACAAGGTTTTGCCGCGGTCGGCGTTGCCCGGCTTCTGCTTCGGCACCTGGTCGATGAGGCCGCTCTGCCAGATGAACGCCGAGATCGCGCGGATCTGTTGGTCATTCAGGCGGAAGTTCGGCATCTTGGTGGTCGGACGGAAGTCGGTCGGCTTCTTCAGCCAGACCGGGATCCAGTTGCGGTTGAGCTTCACGCGCGCGTCTTTGAGGTTCGGGCCGAGCTTCTTCATGTCCTGCATCAGGCTGTGGGACTCAAAGTCCAACTGCTGGATGCGGCCATCGATCTTGCTGTTCTCGACCTTCAGTCCGACGGCTTTGTCGTTGAGCCGGTTGGCTTCGTCGTTCGACGCGGCGGCGTCGGCCTGCTTCATCAGGTAAGCAGCCTGCTTGAGGTTGTCGACTTTCTGCTGGTCGAACTGCTTGATGCGCTGGCTGACGGAGGCGAGCTCTTCCGGTTCGCGGTCGTAGCCCTCGTAGCGGTGGCATCCGTTACAGCCGCGCTGGCGGAACAGGTCCTTGCCTTCGGTGATGGTCCAGCCGACGTCGCCGGTGACGAGCACGCGATCGGCCGCGTGGCAGGTCTGGCACCCGGCTTCGATGTTCGCTTTCTTGAACAACGGCCACAACCAATGCTCGTAATTGCCGTGCGCCTTCTCGACGCTGGTGGTGGCACGGCCGTTTCCCTGGTGGCACGGCGAGCAGCCGAACTTCTCGGGGTCGTGGATCTTCAGCAACTCCGGCTCGGGATGGCTCACGAATGCCTGCGCGTATTCGTCGGGCCGCTTCTGGCCCTTGGGCGTAAGCGCGGCGGCCGTAAGTTTCACCGGCTCTCGAATACCCATGTGGCAGGACTCGCAGCGGTCGACGATGTTCGCCTCGGCGACATTGATCTGCTGGATGCGCGGGTCCCACTCGTTGGTCTTTTTCCGCAAGCCGTCGATCTGCTCGGGCGTGAGATCGACCATGTGGTTGGAGACGTACTCTCCCACCGCGTTGCTGGCCTCCGTGACGGGCTTGATGATCTCGCCGAGTTGCGCGCCCAGTGCTGTGCGTTCGTCGCGGATCGAGTTGTACTTCTCCTCCAGCTGGTTGAAGTCGTACTGCTCTTTGTGTCCGTCGGGAAATTCAACTGTCGCTTTCTTTGCTTTGTACTTGTCGACGTCGTCCTGTCTGCTCTTCTTGGCGGACGCGCTGGTCTCGGTCTCGATCTCATAGGTGAGGGCGTTGACGTAGGCGCGACGGTCGGTGAAGACGCTCTGCACCGCGAGCAGGTTGGCGTTGACGTCGGCGAGCTTTTTCTGGATCTCGTCGCGCTTGGGCTTCACCGCATCGTAGGCGGCTTGATACTGCTGCTGGAGGCGCTGGTATTCGGGGTCGCTCTCGACGGCCTTCTGCGCGCTCGCGGAGTTGGATTTCGCGGTGTTGAGGAAGGCGCTGTAGCGCTTCGTCCACTCGCGCTGGTAGCTCTTCCACGGGCGCTGGCCGTAGGCTTCGTCCCACAGCGCCCACAGCAAGGTGGCCGTGAGCAGGAGCATGCAGACGGCATAGTGCACCGCGTACGATTTGTTGACTACCGGATCGTCCTGGGGGATCTGTTCGGCCACCGTATTTCCCTCCGCCGCGAAGAACGTAGGTGGTAGGTCGTAGGCGGAAGGTCGGCAACAACAACTGAACCAAGCTCACCGGCGACCTACGACCTACGACTAACGACCTCCGCATTCATTGGCCTAACGACTAGCCCACGGGTTCAAACGTTGAACCACGGTGTTACCCACACATACTTGATGTGCCAGAGCAGGCGGAAAAGCATCTTGATCGGCAGGGCGACCATGGTCAGCATGAAGAACTGCACGATCGAGTACTGCAGCAGGCTCATGCGCTGGTAGTCCTTTTTCATGTAACGGCGGAACAGCGAATGCAGGGCTCCGCCGCCGACGATGAAATATCCGCCTACAACAATGGCGCCAAAAATGATCTTGCCGAGGTTCGAACCGATGCCGAAGATGTCCGGCAGATCGCGGTTCACCTCGTATACCAGCCGGTTGTGGTCCCACGTCTGTCCCGGCCAGAACCACTGCCAACCCGGACCGCGGATGAACGTGCCGATAATGATCATCGCGATCCAGAGAACGATGAAGCCGAAGAAGAACGTGGAGATCGCGAACCGGCGCTGCTTCCAGGTGTAATACCCGCTGCCCATCGGGTTGGTGTCGATGTACGGGATCACCATCAGCCCGATGATGATGAGCGTCGGCATGACCACGCCGGCGATCCACGGATCGAAATAGACCAGCATCTCCTGCAGGCCGAGGAAGTACCACGGCGCCTTCGCGGGATTCATGGTCAGGTTCGGATTCGAGGGCTCTTCCAGCGGCGCGCTCAGCGTGATCGACCAGACCATCAGCACGATGGTGACGATGATGGCGGCCAGGAACTCGATGCGCAGCAGGAACGGCCAGACGTGGACTTCCTTCGCCCATCCGGGCTGCCACGGCCAGGTCTTGCGATGGTGCGTCTTAGCCAGCGCCGGATCCTTCTCTAGTTGCTCGACCAAATCGTCGTTGGCCTTGGCCTGCTTCCACGCGAGATAGATATAGAACGCGAGAAGCGGTATCAGCGCCACGATAGGCACGTTGTCGGGCGCCGATGCGATCTCCCAAAGTTGTCGCCAGTCCATAGACGCTCCTCAGACTCCCGCCGCGGTCGCACCGCGACGCGGCTTATCAGCTTCCGCCGGCAGCACGACCGGCGCCGGTCCGGAAATGCCACCGTCCTTACGTACACGCCAGAAGTGAACGATCATGAAAATCGAAATGACGATGGGAATGCCGATGCAATGCCAGATGTACGCACGCAAAAGAGCATTCGCATCGACGATGGAGCCGCCGAGCAATCCGAAGCGGACGTCGTTGTACGGCGTCATGCCGAGCTGGTGGCCGAAGGGACCTTCGTGTCCCAGCAGCGGAGTGGCGCGCGCCATGTTCGTCCCGACGGTGACGGCCCAGAAACCGAGCTGATCGTCCGGCAGCAGGTAGCCGGTGAACGAAAGCAGCAGCGTGAATACCAGGAGAATGACGCCGACGTTCCAGTTGAACTCGCGCGGCTTTTTATACGAGCCGGTGAGGAAGACGCGGAACATGTGCAGCCACACCGTGATGACCATCAGGTGCGCGGCCCAGCGGTGCATGTTGCGCAGGAGCTTGCCGAACGGCACGTCATGCTCAAGATAGAGAACGTCGCGGAACGCCTGCACCTTCGTCGGGTGGTAATAGAACATCAGCAGCACGCCGGTGAAGGTGAGCACGATAAACAGATAGAACGAGATCCCGCCCATGCCCCACGTGTAGCTGTAGCGGACAGAGTCGCGGTTGATCTTCGCCGGGTGCAGGTGCAGGAAGACGTTGGAGAGTACGCCCAGGGCGCGGTTGCGGGGCGTGTCGTCGTGCTTGTGACGGAAAATCGATGTGTAGACGAGGGTCTTGGTCGGGTCCTTGAGCCCTTCCACCTGCTCCTTGGCCTTGGCGGGCAGGTCGGTCTTGAGGGACTGAATGTCGTCCTTGACCGCCGTGCTGATGCGATCGACTACGCCTGCCTTTTTCCCGTTGCCGCCATTCTCTTCCGCCATGCTCATCTCCCGCCGGCTGAGGGCAGCCGGCTTAGTACGCGCCGCTTAGACGTTCAAGAACGCCCCTGGATCGTTGAAGTGGTCGGCCTGTCCTTTGGGCCACTGATAAAGGCGCGCGACGTCTACCAGGATCTGGCCGTCAGGCGCCAGTTCGATGTGAGCGCGATCCATCGGGCGAGGCGCAGGACCTTCGAAGTTGATTCCTTCGCTGTCGTAACCGCTGCCGTGGCAGGGACACTTGAACTTGTTTTCGCTGGGCTTCCAGTCGGGCGTACAGCCGAGGTGAGTGCAACGGGCGTAGATCACGAAGAGGCGATCGGGACCGCGGTCCACCCAGATGCGGTACTTCTGCTGCCACTTGGTGTCGACGCCGAGGCCGTAGTCCGACGGGTAGCCGATCTTGAAACTGGTGGCGGGCTCGAAAAGCGTGCGCGGCAGGAAGAAGCGCAGGAACGCCAGGAACCATACGGACAGGAACGCGGCCACGCTACTCCAGACAAACCGGCGACGCGCCTGGTTGATCTCGCTGTTCGCGGGACCCACGGTCTTCAAACCCGCTGCCGGCGCCGCTTTCGACGTTCCGACTGCGGGCGTCCCCACGAACTTGTTGGCCTCTGTGCCGCGCGCTGGTGGCTGACCGGCTGGTGCCGGCGGTCTTGCCGTGCCCGTCTCTTCTGCCATTTGTTCCTCTCCCGAGCGGGGCCCACCAGATCCTTAGTCCGCGGCGACCCCACTTTGCTCCGGCGCCGTGACCGGGATCCGTACAAATCCTGGGATGACTTCCAAAACTTTGTCCGCGAGCGCACGAATGAAGGTCGGGGAATCATTCAGCCCCGCCGTCATTTCAAAGCGCTCGATACCTGATGCCATCGCCAGTTCGCGCATCTCGTGGTCGACCTCGCCGAGCGTCTCGACGTGATCGGTGACGAACGAGACCGGCACGATACACATGTCGCGCACACTGGCGGCGGCGAGTTCCTTGATGGTGTCCCGCAGCGACGGTTGCAGCCACTTGCTGGCGCCGACCTTGCTCTGGTAGCAGAGGCGGTGACGATTGCGCCATCCGCCGCGCTGCATCACGAGCTCCACCGTATGCTCGATCTGTCTCTGGTAAGGGTCGCCTTTGGCGATGACCGCGACCGGTACGCTGTGGGCGCTGAATATCAACTCCGGCCGTTGCGGGTCTGGGAAACGCGCGAGCGCTTCTTCGATCCTCTCGGCCAGCGCCTGTATATAAAGGTCGTTCTCGTAGAAGGTCTCGATCAGGTGCTGGGGAGTGTCGTCGTGGAACAGCCGCCGCCACTCATTCAGGCTGCTGCCCGACGTTGTATTCGAATATTGCGGATAAAGAGGAAGAAGGACGATCTGGTCGAAACGCTCCGCGCGCAGTTGTTCGATCGCTTCCGACGTGAACGGGTGCCAGTAACGCATGGCTACGAAGCAGCGCGCGTCCACGCCCGACTCAAGCAAGACATGCTCGAGGGCGCGCGCCTGCTGCTCGGTGAAACGCCGGATCGGCGAGCCGCCGCCGATGACCGCGTAATGATGCTGGACTTTCTTCGCGCGCGTGGCCGAGATGAGCTTCGCCAGCGGTTTGCGCCCGATGCGGGCGCCGGGGAAGTCGATGATGTCGGGATCGCAGAACAGATTGAACAGGAAGGGCTCGATGGCTTCCAGTGTATCGGGCCCGCCGAGTTGAAACAGTACGACCGCGGTGCGGTACGAGACCATCCCACCCTCTCCCCAGAGGCGCGCGGAATTGTACACCATACCCGTGGAAACTGGCCACTGCTCCCGAGATTCAGGCAAATGTCGTTGGGCGAGGCTTCCAGGGAGAAGGTGTACTAGCCAGGCTTGCCTGGCGACATATGAGGGATGACAGGTCGCAGGCGCTTGTTTTTACGGGTCGAAATCTGCCGCCAGGCAAGCCTGGCTGGTACACCACTCGTGCGTCACTCCGCCAAGTGACACGGGTCACAGACCCTAGTGAGGTGCCCCGGGGAGAATGAATGTCGCGGAGGTGGTCCATGTCCGACGACAAGCGTGACGTTCTCGAAGTCTTGAAATTCGAACTGGAGTTCCTGGAGCAGGGGGGCTACGGGCGGTCGGTGCGCACGCCGTGGAAGCCGACGTCGATCTTCCAGGATTCGCCGTCGTGCATCAACTTCAACGATCCCGCGGAGCGGCCGCACCCGTGCAACGAGTGCCTGCTCACGGATTTTGTTCCGGCGCAAGCGCGCGGCGAAGCCGTGCCGTGCCACCACATCCCGGTCGGGCCGAAGGGTGAGACGGTCGACGAACTGGCAGGGAACCAGATCGCCACCGAGGATGCGCTGCGCGAGTGGCTGCGCGCGGCCATCGCCCGCCTGGAACAGGAAAGGGAAGTTCACCCGAAGACGGCCTGAGTTCACCGGATAACCCTGTCTCAACGTCCCCGAATCTAAGACACTCGTTCGCGCTGCGGATGGCACTTGCGCGTGATAGTATTTCGGCCCCTACGGCCCCACCCTGGCAACACCAGCCAGGGTGGGCCACCCAGAGGGTTCCTTTATGAAACTAGGCGACAGAATCCAGACTTTGCTGAAGAACAAGCCCAGCAATACGGTGCTGTCGGTCGGCCCGGACCAGTCCGTGTTCGAAGCGATTGAGAAGATGGCGGAGCAGGGCGTGGGCGCGCTCCTGATCCTGGAGAACGAGCAGTTGCTCGGGATCATCACCGAGCGCGATTACGCGCGCAAAGTCATCCTGCGGGGACGTTCGTCAAAAGACACGCGCGTCCGCGACATCATGACCAGCCCTGTCGTGTTCGTCACGCCGGAGCAGTCGGTGGATGAGTGCATGACGCTGATGACCATCCATCGCTTCCGGCACCTGCCGGTCGTGGAAGACGAGAGAGTCGTGGGCGTAGTGTCGATCGGCGACCTGGTGAAGTGGATCATTACCGGCCAGGAACGCGCCATCCAGCAACTGGAGAGCTACATAAGCGGAACGTACCCGGGCTAGAGCTTCTCGAGCGCCTGCTCCTGCTCGGGCCGGATGTGCCATATCGGCGAGGAGTAAGGATCGGTCGCCGCCCCAGTCGCCGACTGGGTGCTCTTCGACTCGTAATACAACACATTAATGCCCGAGTCTTCGCTGGCGGGGAGAGCGAATCCGCGCACCGGCCCGAAGAACTGCTCCAGCTCCCACTCATTGCACTTCTCAACATACGTCGGCAGCAGCCGCGGATCGTAGAAGCGGAAGTACCAGTGTTCGCCGTCGGGCAACTGCACCACCAGGAAGCGGCGGAAGTGGACCCGCAGCGTCTCGGGATCGGCCTTCGACATCGCGAAAATTCCCCAGGGCTCTTTGTCGGCGGACGCGAGGATCGTCTCCAGGATGGCTTCATTCACGCGGATCAATTGCGGAATGGCGGTTGCGTCGATCGAGGGGTGCGGGTGCAGGAGCGGAATGAGATTCGCGGGCGCGGTCTTCTCGATGTGCGCGATCAGCGCTGCCGAATAGGCGCCGTCGGTGATGGCGAACAGAAATCCGCCGCCGGCGAAACGACGGAGCAGGTCCACCGATCCTGCCTGCGTGAGATACGAAGCTGCTGGCTGCGATGCGTTGGTAGACATAGGCCCCTGCATGTTCATAGATGCCACAAAACCGCAACCCGGAGCAAGGTTTCCGGGGTGAGGAAAAAGGACAGTGCGAAAAGAGTAAACCTTAGGTCAGCGACTACAACACGCAACCCAATCCGTTATCGCCCGCCGGTCCACTCGTTGATGACCATCTGTGCGTCAGCTTCGGGGATGACATCGCTTTCGTCGATCTCTCCCGACATGCGGCGGGAGTACAGGGTGCGGTCAGCGATCCATCCCTGCCCGATCTTGTAGTATTCAGGCTCCCGGTCGTCTTCAAAGAAGCGGAATAAGCCGATCGGTGCTTTCGTCCCCGTCTTGTGCACAACGTAGTATTTTGCCGGCTCCATCACGACCTCTTCATGGGAAGTTCTTCACGGAATCGATGTTCTTTGGCATTGTGATCTTGGACGAAATCTCGGTCATCTCTTTCTCGATCGCTTTCTGTTCTGCCAATGGCGTCGACGACAGCCGAGCACGTTCGAACATGCCGTGCGTGACCACGTCCTTGACGTGAAAGCTCTCCGGTGTATGGAACTGCAACTCGAAATTCTGTCCGTCGGGTGATTGGAATACCGTATTCAGTCCCTTGTACGGGCCTTCCTTGGCGAACGTATTCTTGACTTTGACCTTCTTATACCCCGCGGCCTCCAGGTCCGCCATCACCTTGGTGGCTGATTCCGTGAGTTTGTCCGGCGGATACGTCATTGTGTAGCGCAAAGCGTCGTTGATATTTCCGGCGGCCGCGTCTTCCGTCAGATTTAACTGCTTCGCGTCTTCCGCGATCTTTCGTGCGAGTGACTGCTCGGTCTTTAACTTGTATTCAAGGCCAGCGAGTTTGCCACCGTTTGATTCGGAGAGTTTCGACAGGTCCGACGTGACCGCTTTCTCGGAAAGGGCAGCCTTCGAACTCACCGCCTTAGCGAGTTTGGCCGCATTGGACTCCGCGCCCGCTGCGCTGGTCTCCGCTGCCTGGGCGGCGTGCTCGCAGGAACTGACCGCCGCGACCTTATTCTCCTTGTTCAGCAGATTGCTTGCGGTTTCGGCCTTCTTGACAGCCGATGCGGCTTTCCCTGCAGCTTCCGCGGCCTCGGCTACTTCTCCGGCCTTGCTTGCCGCCTTGAGTTCACCGGCGCCGATGAAGAGGCTCGCAATGTTCAACAATCCCTGCGTGGCCCAATTCGCTGCCAGTTCTTTCTCTTTGCCGGCGGCCTTGGCTTCTTCCCAGGACTGCTTCATCTCGGCCTTGGCCTTGTCCGCGACGTCCGACGCGTACGCAGCGGCTTTGTCGATCACTTCCTTCTTCTGCTCGGGAGTGCCGTACTGGAGCTTTGCCGAATCGGCTGCCAGCGACTTTGCCTTTTCCCAAACCTGTTTCTGAGTCTCTTCGTCGGTAAGAACCTTCTTCAATGCGTTCGCCAGCGAGATCGTCCCCTCCACGATCCCTTTGCCGAAGTTGTAGACACCCTTCGCCGCGCCCACCTGCACGTCGTAGTAATCACGCGCCGCACCCTCGGGAATCTGCTCGCGCGCGGCATCGAGCTGCGCAGCTGTCGAATTCTCGATATCCGCCAGCGACGGAAAATCCGAATCGGGTTGTGGTTTGGGGGCCGATCCCATCGCCTAGACCTCAACTCCGTCGAAACTGAGACGCATCCGCAGCAACTCGGTCTTTACCTCTTCGGTGATGTTGGGCTGGGGGAATATCTCGCGCGTCCACGTCGCCGCAGCGGCGGCATCGAACCCTTCGCCATACATGAGCGACGCCGCGGTGAACACGTAAACACTGCCCTCCTTGGTCATGGCGTACGCGGCTGCCCGCTCAATACAGCGGCGGCAGAACGCCGCGAGATGCTGCTCCGGGATTCGAGCCGTCTGCTCCGGAAACAGCACGCGCAGTGCGGAGGCGATGCGGTCTTGCGCTTCGCGGACCGACGCTTCCTGAAGCGCGTCGATCTGCTCCTGGCGTATCTGCCACAACGGGGTTGCGGAAGAGTCCGCCGCATCGGGTGCGCCGGCCTTCGCATATTGCGCCAGCCACGCTTTTTCGGACTTCTGGTCGGGAATGCAGAATCCGCGGACAGGTCCGAAGAACCTGCCCAGCTCGCTTTCCACGCAGGTCGGAAGGTACCCCTTCAGGACTCGCGGATCGTAGTAGCGAAAAAATGATTGTTCGCCGCGCGGCATCGCAACGACGAGAAAGCGACGGCAGTGCGCTCGTAGGTCGTCGATCGCCGCCTTGCTCATCACGAACACTCCCCAGGGTTCGTTCCAAACGGTAGCGACGATCCAGGCCAGCGTTTCCGGCGACACACGGAACAGGTACGGCGCGACCGCCCAATAGTCCTCTTGCGCGGTCCCTTTGAATAGCGAAACTGCCGATGCTTCGCCCAGTTCCTTCGCCTTCTCCGGCACAGCCGGCGCATCGCATGCGTCGAGGATCGCGTACAGGTATCCGCCCTCCGCGAAGCGGCGCAGGTGGTCCAGCGTGGTGGGCTGGATCTCGAGGCCATTGGGCAGCTTCCTGGGCCGGACCTCAGGCGGCGTCATCGTATTTGCAGTTGCTGGCGGCGTAGTGTTATCCCGTCGGTCAAGGGCGCGCACGGCGCCACGATTCACTTCATTCAACCGAAGCATTTGCCGGTTGCCTTGGCCGCGCTCAGCGTCATGCCGAACGACGTCGTTGGGCCTCCCATGCCGACTTCGCCGATCAGGACCGTGGGGAACCCCATAATAATGACGCCACCATGGGCCGTGTTATCCCCGATACGCGCCGCCATCAGGTTGCCGATCAGCACGGTGGGCGAGCCCTTGACGATTACGTCCGGCGGCCCGACGCAGGTCGCCATGTCGGTGATACGGGCGGCCGGCAGCATGCCGATCAGGACCGTCGGCATACCGGGCGGCAGGATCGGTCCGCCGACGTGAGGGACTACGCCCGTCACCATCGGGCAAGTGTGCATGTCGGTAACTCGTGCAGCAGGAGGCATTGCTGGTCTCCTAAATCAGCAGGTCGTAGGTGGTAGGTCGTAGGTCGGAACAAACGACCTACGATCTACGACGCACGACCTACGTATTCATCTTTCCGCCCTTGCTGCCGTCGTCGGCAACATCGGGGTCTTTGGGATCTTTGGGGTCGTCCGGACTCTGCGGGCTGCAACCGCTACCCGAGCCCGCCGCTCCACCGCTGTTGATCTTGACCATCACGCCCTGGATAGTGACACCGGCGGGGCCGATGTCAACGAATCCGCCCGCAGCCTTGATAGTGAGTTGCAGCCCGGCTTCCAGGATCACTTTCATCCCGGCCTTGAGATGGATCTCCTGCCCGGCTTCGACGGCGTGCTTCGTACCCGACTTGTGGTCGTACGACGTGCCGACGGTCAACGACATGTCCTTCCCGACCTTCTCCTTGAGCGAGCCGTCGAGCTTGAAGGAGCGATTGCCTTTTACGAGTTCCTTCTCATCCGAGCCAACCGACCGACTGACGTTTGCGTCGATCTTCTCGAAGTAATCGGCTTTCAAGTGCACGTGCTTGTCTTTTTCGACCTGCTCGACGCGTCCGCCCTTGACGATCTGGTGCGAGTCGTTGCCGACGTATTCGCGAGAATCGTGCTCGACGCGCAGGTCCATGTCCTTTTCGGCATTCATGAAGATCTGCTCGTCATCCTTCTTGTCTTCAAAGCGCAGTTCGTTGAAGTTCGCGCTGCCGCCCTGCTTGGTGCTGCGAGTGATAATGCCGCTGCGGCTGTGGTTCCCGGGCAGCTCGTAGGGCGGCATGTTGGCCGCGTTGTATACGGAGCCGGTTACCAGGGGCTTATCGGGATCGCCTTCGAGGAACTCGACCACGACTTCCTGTCCGATACGCGGCCAGAAGTGCGCGCCCCAGCGGGCGCCGGCCCAAGGCTGAGCGACGCGTACCCAGCAGGTGCTCTTCTCGTCTTTCTCGCCCTTGCGGTCCCAATGGAACTGGATCCTCACACGGCCGTACTTGTCCAGCCAGCTTTCCTCACCGGACTTTACGGTTACGACGGCAGTCTGCGGGCCGGAGATGAGCGGCTTGGGAGTGACGCGGCGCGGGCGATAGGTATTTCCGAAGGGAATACAGGTAAAGCGGTTGTGGTATCCGCCGCCGGAGTCCTGGTTGCTGACGTAGCTCGGCGTCTGCTGGATGGTTTCTTCGACCGAAAGCAGCACGTATTTCTGGCTGAGCGGGCTGGTACCGGCGTCGAGGTCGAACCGAAACCCGGGGACGAATGAACGGACGCTCGCCGTCCCAGAGAACAACCGCGCCGCACACTCATCTTCCTCGGAGCGGATGCCGGCAAGGGTCTCGCCGTACTGGTTTACATTCACCAGTCGTTTCTCAGGCTCATTGAAATACTGCGCGAACTCACCTGGATAGTCGTAAATCTCCAACTTCGTGTTGCCGGCGATGGGTCGCGCAACCTTCTTTGTGTTCTCCAGGCCTTTGCCCGGGAGTTCGAAGTGGTGATCGCGCGTGGTGACTTTGCCCGGCTGGAGCCAGACGTGCTGCGAAACGGAATGGACGGTATCCTCGCGCTCGCCGTATCCCTGCTCCTGCTCGAGGTGAAACGCGCCGACAGGTTCGAGGTCGTCGAAGGCGGAAGCCGAATCGGTGAGCACGAGCGTGTGCTGGCCGGTATTTCCCGATTTCGAGTGCCGGAAGAAGTAGAAGATGCCCTCGTGTTCCATCAGCCGGGAGATGAAGTTAAAGCCGGTCTCGCGATACTGGATGCAGCAGTCCCATTTTTCGTAATGACGCAGGAACTGTGTCTCGTAATGGACGAGGTCGGGGTAGCTGTCCTCCAGCTTGTCAAGGACTTTGCCAATGATCTCGGGAGTCGTGAGGTCCTGGAACACGCGGCAGTCGGACTGCAGCGTCAGCAGCCAGAGCCAGGGGACGATTTCGACGGAGTAGTGCGCGAACCGGTCGTCGGTGTGCGCCTGGATAAATTCCTTGACGATACCGTTGATACAGCGGTAGCCGTCAACGAGGTCCATCGAGGCGGTGAACGACGCCCCCACCAGTTGTTCCGGCTTGACCTTCGCATCGTTCTTTAGCTGCCGGTCGGCAAGCAGATCGAGCCGGTACGAGAACAGGCTCGATATCGCGGCGTTCCCCGTCACTCGTTCCACTACTAAGACGTCCGTCTCCAGCGGCGTGCTGAGCTGGAGGAGACGGTCGCGTTGCACTACGGCCGATGTGGCCGGCATGGGCATACTCCTAAACTGTGTTCAGGCAAATAAACATTAACTCACGTCGACTTCATGGCACGGCGGCTGAACTCGCCGTGCTCCATGGCCCAGGCGACGCCTCGAATCGCCTCGGCTGCCAGTTCCAGTGGCGCGTACGTGAAAATCTGCGCCTCTGCTCCCCGTACCACCGGCGCTTTCGGGTCGAGCTTGAAGACGGCACTCTCGCGCAGGACACCGTGGCCGGAATACTGCTTGTCATTCTTGCCGTAGTGCTCCGGCCCGACATTCGCCAACAGCAGGCCGGCCGCGCCATAAGCGGCCGCAAACTCGTGGCGAGATATCGGACGTATGCTCGCAATGTGACCTTTTCCCTTGTGCTTCTGGACGACGAAAACGGGCACGCCGCCATTCGCCAGCCATTGCCCGCCGACCGGCGATACCTTGACGTACTCGTCGCTGACCGCCAGGCGGTCCGCCTGCTCGTTGGCGCGATAGAAGTTGCCGCCTTTACCTACGCGGATCCAATCCGCCAACGCAGCGCTGTCCGTGGGTGCAGCCTGCTTACCCAGGACGCCGATGTAAGGCGCATCGGTGAGCACGGCCACGCACAGCGCCCCTTCGCTGCAATGCGATTCTCCATCGGGCGTAGGCGGAAACTGCTCCAGGGCCTCGTCCTGGGCATCGATCAGTGTTTCCCTTCGTTCCTCGCGTTCCGCAACCCACGTCGAGGGGTCGATGCCTCCCTTCATGCAGGCGCGCAACATGATCCGGTAGTCGCCCGGCGACGCCATCACATCGTTGAGCAACTTCCATAATTGCGAGACAAACTGCCCGACCGGGCTATTGGCAAATCCCCAGGCGTCATTCTCGACATGCTCGCGACCGCGAGCACCCCGGGGATGATGCTGCGTCATCGCTTTCGTGCCGCGATCGACCTTCGGTTTGTCAACGTATCCGATCGGCCCAGCCATGATCCACCTACGAATACACGAAGTTCCCGTCCGGCCCCACGCCCACGTGGATGGTCGAGACGCGCTCGCCTGCCGCCATCTTGCCCAGCAATTGCCGCGATATCTCCGGCAGCAGGGTGTTGGTCAGGACGTTGTCCACGTTGCGCGCGCCGCTTTCGACTTCCGTGCAGCGCTTGGCGACTTCGGTGAGCAAAGCCTCGTCGTGCGTCAGTTCGACGCGATGGTTCTCGCGCAGCCGGCGGATGATCCGTCCGAGCTTGAGCACGATGATCTTGCGCAACGCCTCGTCGCGGATGGGGAAGTACGGGATGATCAGCATGCGCCCGAGGAACGCCGGCTTGAAGATCTTGTTCAACTCCGGCTTGATGGCCGACACCAGGCCTTCCGGCGTGGGCATCGTGTCGGGATCGGCGGTCAGTTTCGCGAGCGTATCGGTGCACGCGTTGGTCGTGAGCAAAATGATCGTGTTCTTGAAATCGATCTCGCGCCCTTCGCCGTCCTCCATCTGCCCTTTGTCGAACACCTGGTAGAAGAGTTCAAGCACGTCCGGGTGCGCTTTCTCGACTTCATCGAGCAGCACGACCGAGTACGGCCGACGGCGCACGGCTTCGGTCAACACGCCGCCTTCACCGTACCCTACATAGCCCGGAGGCGAGCCCTTCAGGGTCGAGACGGTGTGCGGTTCCTGGAACTCCGACATGTTGATCGTGATCAGGTTGCGCTCACCGCCGTAGAGAAGGTCGGAGAGCGCGAAGGCGGTCTCAGTCTTGCCCACGCCGCTCGGCCCGACCAGCATGAACACGCCGACCGGCTTGCCGGGATCGTCGAGCGCCGCGCGCGACGTCACGATGCGCTGAGCGACCGCCGCGAGCGCGTGGTTCTGGCCGATGATCCGGTGCTCGAGGTGTTTGTCCAGCGTCAGAACGGTCGAAATCTCGTCCTTCACCATCTTGCCGACGGGAATCCCCGTCCACGCGGAAATGACTTCGCCGACGATGTGCTCGTCCACGCAGACGCGCATCAACGGCTCCTCGCCCTGGATGGCAGCGAGTTCGTCTTCCAGCTTGCGCAGTTCCGCGCGAAGCGCGACTGCGTCTACGGCGGGAGCGGCGGCAGTGCCGTCGCCCGCAGATTTTCCCTGCGGCGCGGCCGTGCCTTCGAGGGTCGTACGAATGTCGCGCATCTTGCCGATGAGTTCTTTTTCTTTGTCCCAGCGCGCGCGCAGCTGATCGAGGCGTGCCTGGGTCTGCGCCGTTTGAGCCTGGATGTTCGCGATGCGCTCGCTGTGGTCAGTGCCGACGGCCACCTCGCGCTCCAACATGCGCAGCTGGACAGCGTTGTCGTCGAGCTGGCGCACGGCATCTTCGATCGCGGGCGGCGTGGAATTCTGGCCCAGCGCCAGCCGTGCCGCAGCCGTGTCGAGGATGCTGACGGCCTTGTCCGGCAGCTGGCGTCCCGCGAGATAGCGGTGCGACAGCTTGACCGCGCCCTTCACGGCTTCGTCCAGGATCCGCAGGTTGTGGTGGTCTTCGAGTGACTTCACGATGCCGCGCAGCATGATCATGCACTGCTCTTCGCTCGGCTCCTCGACTTTAACCACCTGGAAGCGGCGGGCGAGGGCGGCATCTTTCTCGAAGAATTTCTTGTATTCCGACCACGTGGTGGCGGCGATGGTGCGCAGTTCGCCGCGAGCGAGCGCGGGCTTGAGCAGGTTGGCGGCGTCGTTCTGGCCCGCCTGCCCGCCGGCGCCGATCATCGTGTGCGCCTCGTCGATGAAGAGGATGATGGGGGTCGGCGACGACTTCGCCTCCTCGATCAGGTTCTTCAGGCGGTTCTCGAATTCGCCCTTCACGCCCGCTCCGGCCTGCAGCAACGCCAGGTCGAGTGTGCGGACGGTGACGTTGCGCAGCGGCGGCGGAACGTCTCCTGAAACCACGCGTTGCGCGAAGCCTTCGACCACGGCCGTCTTACCAACGCCGGCTTCACCGGTGAGGATGGGATTGTTCTGGCGGCGGCGCATGAGGATGTCGACCACCTGGCGGATCTCGTGGTCACGCCCGAGCACCGGATCGATCTTGCCGGACTTCGCTTTCTCGGTGAGATTGACTGTGTACTGGTCGAGGTTCGGCTGCTTGGACGCGCGCGGGACCGTTCGCGGCTCGCCCGGCGCGCCCGCCGCTTCCATGCCTTCGCCGGGGCGCGACAGCGGTTCTTCCTTCGAGCCGGCCAGGATGGCGAACAAGTCTTTCTTCAATGCCTCGGGATCGATCTTGTGGAACTCGCGGCTGACTTCGCGGATAAGGCGCGCCAGGTCGGCATCGGACACCAGGGCAAGCAGGCAGAATCCGGAACGAATCTCGTGCGCGCCGAAATTGATCGACCCAAGGGTCCATGCTTCGGTGAACATCTTCAGCAGCGTCGGGCTGAAGGCAGGCGTGCGCGCGTTGCCGGATTTCAATTTGTCGAGGCTGCGCATCAGTTCGTTCGTCAGCCTCGATTTATCTACCCCGAACGCCTTCAGGATGCGCGGCAGATCGGTGTCCGGGCTGTCCAGCAGCTTGAGCAGGTAGTGCTCGACTTCCACGTCGTAGTGGGTGCGCGAAAGACAAAGTCCTGCGGCGCCTTCGAGTGCCGTGCGGGTTGTGTCGTTCAGCTTCTGGATCAGCGCTTTCAGGTTGACCATAGCCCTCTCCCATTCACATGTGTAGCAAGGTGTCTGCCGGGTCGCGATCGATGCCGGCGGTGTTCGCCCAGGTGAGCCAACCCAGCCTTGACCCGTCGGCGCCCTCTCTGCCCAGCTCGCACGGAGGAGTCTCCTCACGCTTCAAGACGAGCTGGAGTTCGAAGGCGTACTCTTCGTTGGCGTAGAACTTCAGCAGCGAGCGCAGCGCCTTGTGCCCGGGATTTCCCGGCAGGAACTCAACGTACTGCGCCCGGCTCAGCGGGCCGAAGCGCAGCCGCACGCCCGCGTGCAGGTCCCAGACTTCGTCTCCGACCACCGCGCCCGCGCCCAGGCGTGCCGACTCCAGCGGCGTGTCGATGAGCTTCGTCTGCATGCTGCGCTCGAGCTTGTACCAACTGCCGCAGAACTGATGGACCTCCACAGGGAGGTCGAAATAGTCGGCGAGCAACTGTTGCAAGGCCTGCGCGGACCGGGGGCGATGCGCGAGCAGTCCTGCGTAGTAGATCAGCGAGCGGTCGCTCACGTCCTGGCGGTCGGCCAGCCCGGCGGTGCCCAGGCCGAGGAACGATTTCAGGAAAGAGCTGACCGCGTCCGCTCCTTCGCGTTCATACGGGACAGGGAACTTGTGTTTCTCCCACGCGCGGTAGAACAGCGAGATCATCCGGTGGTTGAAGAGATCGAGGAACTCGCGCAACGCGTGGTCCTTGTTGCGCACGCGGTCCATGATCATCTCGGTGTAAACCAGGGGCATGACGCCCGTGGGTCCCGTCAGCCCCATGAAGTTCACCGTCATGACCGGCCGCTCCGACTCGCCGAACTTCAGATCGTGGATCTCGCTGGCGGGGAATTCCGTCGTGGCTCGCGCGGCAAAGCGCACGACCTCCGTCGAGGGCTGGACGAGGTTGCCCACACCGCCGCCCACGGCGTCGATGCGCGAGAGCAGGCGCACGGCCTGGAAGAAGTGCGTGCGGAACGGTTCGTCGGCAAGCAGTTCCTGGAACACGCGCCGTTCTACGTCAACATGGACTGACCGGCTCGGGGCAACCACTCCTTCAGGACCTCTTTTCTTTGCGAAGTACGCGCCACCAACTGCGTAAAACTGTTCATCGAGACGTATTGACCGAAGAAGCGCTCCAGCACACTGGCAAACAGGAACACGCCGCCGCCGACGAACTGCTCTTCGTCGAAATGCACCTCGACACGGGTGCCGCGCGCGGCGGCGATGCCCATGTCGGTTACGAGCGGAGCGAAATGGCGCCGGCTGTTCACGGCCGTGATGCCGGAGATCTGCGCCGCCAGGTGCGGTGAATCGGCGAAGTTGTAGAGCTGCAAAATGGATTGCAAGCCCTCGCGTCCCTCATCGACCAGGGAAAGATAGTTCAGGGAAAGGTGCGAGATCAGGCGCCAGAAAGCGTCTTTGCCATTCGACGGACGTAAAGGCGGCGTCGGTTTGCGCAAGGCGGTGACCTTGCCGATGGCCGAGACTCCCTCAACGTCGAAATCCCCCTTCTCATTGCCAAAGGGCAGGCGCGAAGGCAGCGTGTAATCGGTGCAGGTGCAGCGGACGGTCAGAGTATCGGCATCCGGCTGGATGAGCTTTCCGCTGACATCGGCGATGGAAAGAAAAACTTCCGTGCGCTGCGGGTCGCGGATGTCCGCCGGACGCCGCACCGAATACCAGAACGCGTGCCCGCCTTGCCCATCGCCGTGTTTCTGCGAGTAAAACGGTTCGAGCTTTACGGTCTCGCGCGAGCGGGCGGTTGTGGCCACGACCTCGTCTACCGAGAAGACCTCGACGGTGCTGTCGCGGCGGATATCCGGCACGACCGGGTATTCGTACCGCCGCTGGTCGAGCAGGATGGGTTCGGCGGTCTGATGATACAGATTGACGATGGGAGTGCAGCCGAGGCGGAGGGTGCCCTTCGCGACGCCCTGTTCCAGGGCCGCGGCGCGTTCGGCGCGCTCGAACTTCGAAATGAAGAACAGCACCTCGACATGATCGCCATACGCTGCCGAGCGTAACGGCTCGAGCCCTTCCAGATCGAAGAAGAAAAACTTCTCGGGAAAGGCGAAGTACTCCTGTAATAAGCGGTATCCGGAGAACGAGCGGCGCGTGTAGGGAAGGAGCGACTCTTCCTCCGCGAAGCCGACCGGCTTGAGCGCGGATCCGGGCAGGACCAGCGAATCCTTGGAGCCCTTGCCTGGCGTCCGCACCACGATCTGCGTGCAGCGATCGGCGAGCAATTCGTACAGGGTATGGACAACGTCGCTATCGCCGTCGAGGTGCAGGCGCAGCTTCGACAACTCGAGCTTGGCAAAGCTGACGTCGGGCATGCATTGCAGTACCACCCGCACGACTCCCACCGCTTCGGGAACTCTCATTGCGGGCACGACCGCGTCCGGTGTGCGCCACTGCGTTTCCGTGATCGACATCGGCCAGAGCGTGGTGTCGTAGGTGGTGCGGAACTTGCACGGCGAACCGTGTACGGCGCGGGAACTCAAAGTCGATCCGCGCGGAACGAGGAAGCCGGTCGATAATTTGCCCTGCTCGGGGTCGAGTATCAGTTCCGCCACAGACATCGACGGAACCGGACGCAGGTAGTGCGGATACAGAGTGCCCAGCAACGCCGAGGTGATCTCGGGGAATTCGTCGTCGATCTTCAGGTGGACGCGGGCGGCGAGGAACGCGAACGCCTCGAGCATGCGCTCGACGTGCGGGTCTTCGCAGCGGTCGGGCTCGAGTTGCAGGCGCGCCGCGATCTTCGGATACTTCTGCGCGAACTCCGCTCCCAGTTGCCGGAGAAACCGCAGTTCACCTTCGTAATACGTCAGCAGTTCCGGGCGCATCGGGTCACTTCACCTCGTACTGGCCGCTGCTGAGTTCCAGCACGGTATCAAAGCTGACGCGTTCCGGCGCGGGGTCCACGCGCAGCATGCCGTCGATACGAAATCGGACAGTGCGGCTGCCGGGCGCGACGTTGTCGAGGAACACTCGGGGATCCTGAATCCGCGGTTCATAACGCGCGATCGTCGCTTCCAGCATCCGCAGCAACCGGCCGCGGTCGTTGGCCGATTGCACCGTGAGTGTCGTGATGTCCGGCAACCCAAAATTGAATACGGACTTGCTTGCCATGCCGAGATCGTCGGTCGCGGGTTCGGGCGTCTGCCGGGTGTTGAGCAGCCACTCCAGGTCGCGCCGGACGGATGCTTTCACCTCCCGGAACGACTGCGCCCAGGTCATCACAGGATCCGTGCCCACCGAAGGACCTCCGTCGATCAACCGGTCGAGCACCGACGGCGTGATATTTACCCCTGGGTCGTTCCTGGCCATGCGATCTCCCCACGTCCGACTCGTGTACTAGCCAGGCTTGCCTGGCGATACGCCGCCGCCAGGCAAGCCTGGCTAGTACAGCTAAATTACTTGGAAAACTGTAATGCCAATACCGGATCGAACCGGCACAGCTTCGTGTACACGATATGTTTCTGTTCGTCGGAGCCACCGTTCTTGCTCAGGCAACGATAGAGAAGTCCAAGCGCGTGCCCGACGAGTTCCGGGGTTTCCCAATCGGTGAGGTGGCGCTGCTCCACCTCCTCGTAGAGTTCCTGCAGGATCGGCTGCGCCAGCGTGTAATATTCGGCGCCCATGCAGATTTGCGCCAGCTGCACGCGACGATGGAAGCGGTCGCGCCCGCACCGTTGCTGCGCGGCTTCCCGGCTGAGGATCTCGATCGCCTCCTGCGGGTGACCGGCGACCGCTGCCTTCGTCGCCAATTCGTATGCGTCCACCACGTGATTCCCGAGTTCTTCGGGTCCCGGGTCCATCGCGGGTACTTCGTCGGCGGACGCTGCGGGCTGGGTCGAGCACACATCCTTCAGCCATGCCAATGTGTCCGGTCCGGCGGTCGGCGTGTCGTCGTTCATCGAGACTTCTTGGAGGGTCGGAAAGTCCGTCAGCATGGACCGGACTTCCGCCTTGATGGCGCCCGCGGCGGCGGTCCGCCCGAGTTCTTCGCAGGCGCGAGCTGCGTAGCGATGCAGGTCCAGCCATGCCGCCCCCGCCGGAGTTTCCAGCGCCGACTCGGCCGTCTCCAGGACGTCCTCCCATGCGCAGTCCGTGGCGAGCGCCTTCAGTTTCTTGCGCGTCTCGGTCGCCGGAGCTTCCAGTTGCGAGCTGTCGATGGAGCCGGACTCGCGCAACTTCCCGAAGCGCAGCGCGCGCAGGATCTGGTACGGCGCGGGATTCGACGAATTCTCTTTTCGCAGGTAACGCGCGCCCATGAAGATCAGCTTGAGCGCCGACTCCTCATCCTGTGGTTCGGCCAGCGTCCCCGGCTTTGCGACTCTTGCGCGCGCGACGGCCGTGCCGCCACCGCTACTTTCCGCTTCGACCGCTGCTTCTTCTTCGACAGCAGACTCTTCGCCTTCCGCCGCAGGCTCCTCGTCGGGTTCGGTCTCGCGCTTCTTCATCAGCAGCGCGTGGATGGCGTTTCGATATTCTTCCAGCGCGTTGCGCAAGGTGCCGAAACTCGGCGAGGCGTCCCCGAATTTGCTGCCGAATGCGTCAAGCTTTTCGATCTCGGTGTTGCAGGTGTCCACCTGCTGTTCCAGGTTGGCGTAGAAACTCTTCGGCGTGGCCCCGAACTGCTCGTCGAACTGCTCGATGGTGAACTTCCCGTCGGCGATGGCCTGCGCCCGGGCGGCCGCTTTCTCTTCGGTCGTGGCGTCGGCTTCGTAGCCCAGCGCCTTCGCTTCCTTATGCTGGAGGAAGGTGATTCCCTTGCTCGTTAAACGGCAATTCATGATCGCCATCTGGAGCTGCGACCCGACCCACTCCAGCGGAGTGGCACGCAATTCCGCGTCGCCGTCTTCGAGTTCGGGATAGAGGTCATCCCAGAAGTTCTCGATCAGCCCGCTGCACAGTTGCAGGCCTTCGAGCAGCCCAGGGATCCCTTTGGTCCGCAGCCAGGCTTCGGTCAGCCATGCGGCGCACCACAGATCTTTGCTCTTGTTGACGAGCGCATCGGTGCAGAGCTTGTCGACGAGCTTGTAGTCGGCCTTTTTGCGCTCGCGCTGCCAGTCGCCCGTGGGGGCGTCGTCGTCTTCGCGGCGCGCTTCTTTGGCCTTGTCGTACAGGCCGGCATAGCGGAGGTTTTCGCCTCCGCGCTTTGCTCCCGGAATTGGTTGGAGAAAATCAGTCATCCGATGTCATTTGTCAGTCAGCAGTTATCAGTCGTTACGTCGAGTTGCAGGCGAGACGCCCTTCGACTTCGCTCAGGTCAGGCCCTGCGTTACGAGGCGGCTGCGTTCGCCTTCGCGAAGATCAATTCTCTGATTTCGAGGAATGGAACTTCCTCGCCGTCCACGAGAAAGAGTTTCTGGCCGAAAGGAAGCTCCGCACCGACCTCCACCCCATCGCGTGCAAAACCGGCCCGCGATGGGGACCCCGGCTCCTGCTCTTCCCACGTTGTCGCGCGGCCGAGGCGGACGCTCTCGTCTTCGTGGCGGGACGACCCGGGGTAGAGGACGGGGACCAGGACTTCGCCCATGTCCCGGTGCTTGCATTCCGGACCGGTCTGCAAAAGGACCGGCGCCCAGAGAAGATCGCGCAGGCGTTTTGGCGCTTGCATCGTAATGGAAGCGATCTGCTCGAAGGGGATCCAGAGGTAATCGCCGCCGGCCAGCACTTCCAGCCGCGCGCCGATGCGCGGGTCGGCATCCGTGATGGTCTGAAATACGGCGGAGTTCAGCGAGCCCGCGACCTGGTCGGAGGCAGCGGGGTGATTCTTGTAATCGCCCGCCTGGAAGAACTTCTGCCGCACTCGTTCCGCGGCCAGCGCGGCGCGGTACAGCAACGCCCCCATCTGGACGTTCTTGTTGTCGTTGGAAAGCGCGTCGAGCTGGCGCTCGGCGCGGTCGTGCTCTCCGGCGAAGCACAGGAGTTCAAAGAGGAAGGTCCGTTTCTGCGCGTTACCCGGCGCTTGACGGACCTCCTCAGTGACAGCCTGAATGGCTTCGGTCAGCCGCCCAGCCCGGAGAAGATCATTGGCATTCATGCCATTTCTCCGTGGCTAGACCGCCTTGTTCTGTTTGAGGTCCCAAGCGACTTTCACGGAGCCTCCGAGCGAACCGTCCGCCTTCTGCTCCTTGTAGTCGAACTCGATCTTCGCGAAGTTGAGCGAGAACTGGTCCGTGGGGACAACGCTGCCCTCCGACCCGCCCGACTGGAACGAAGAAACCAGCACGTCACTCATCAGGATCTTGAGATACTCCTGCTGATCCTTGCCGGCTTTGCGCAGCGTCAGCGTTGCCGTCTTGATGTGCTGGCCGTTGCAGCAGGCCAGGAACAGCTTCGGGCTCGCCTTGTTGACGTGCGAGACGAAGTGAATGTCCTGCATCGCCACTTTGCCGGCGCCGCCGCCCGATCCCATCGAGAATGTCCCGCCGTTGGACGCACCGAACGAGAAGGATTTGATCTCGATCTCGGCTTTGTGTTTTGAGTCCATGCTTTCGCCGTCGATCCCGTCGATCTTCAGGAAATAGTCGACGGAGGCCCCATGTCTCTGACCTGCTAATCCTGTTGCGAACGTTGATGCCATGCTGACGTCTCCTCAGAGTTTGTCGAGTTGATCCTCGCCGGCGGACGGTAATGAGCTCCGCCGGCGCCACAGGCCTTCAAAATTGCACCGCCATGCTAGCGCGCCGACTTGGGAAGCTCGGCCACCAGGCGCAGCGATACGGTGAGTTCGTCCAGTTGGAAGTGAGGCTTCAGGAACGCGACCGCGCGGTAAGCGCCCGGCTTGCCGGCCACTTCCATGACCTCGATGTTGGCTTCGCGCAGAGGCAACTGCGCCTTCACCGACGCCTGCGCATTGTCGTCGGCACAGATGTACTGCGAGATCCAGTTGTTCAAGAACATCTGGCACTCGCTCTTCGACATGAAGCTGCCGATCTTGTCCCGCATCATCGCCTTCAGGTAATGCGCGAAACGCGAGATGGCGAAGATGTACGGGAGTTGCGCCGACAACCTGGCGTTGGCGTTGGCAGCGTCCTTGTCGTAGACCTTGGCTTTCTGCGCCGACTGGACGCTGAAGAACGCCGCGTAATCGGTGTTCTTGCAGTGGACCAGCGGGATGAATCCCTGGTCGGCCAGTTCCTTCTCGCGGCGATCGGTGATGGCGATCTCGGTCGGGCACTTGAGAGCGACATCGCCTTCGTCCGTCCGGAAGGTGTGAGCGGGCAGCCCTTCCACGAGGCCGCCACCTTCCACACCGCGGATGGCGGCGCACCAGCCGAACTTGGCGAACGCCGCGGTCAGACGGGTAGCCAGCGCGTAGGCGGCGTTGCCCCACAGGTACTTGCTGTGATCAGTGCCATCCACGCCTTCCTCATAGGCAAAGCCGTCCACCGGGACGGTGTCCTTGCCATAGGGCAGGCGCATGAGGATGTGCGGAAGGGCCAGGCCGACGTAGCGCGAATCGTCGGATGCACGGAATGATTTCCACTTCGCGTACTCGGTGGAGTCGAAGATCTTGCCGAGATCGCGCGGCGCGCCGAGGTTGGTGAAGCTGTCCAGGTTCAGCAATTCCGGGGCGGCCGCCGTCAGGAACGGGGCGTGCGCCGAAGCGGCGACGTTGGACACCTTCTCCAGCAGTTCGATGTCCTCCGGCCCACGGTTGAACTCGTAGTCGCCGATCAGCGCGCCGAACGGTGCGCCGCCGAATACGCCGAATTCCTCTTCGTAAACCTTCTTGAACAGCGCGCTCTGGTCGAATTCGGGCGCCCGCTGCAGGTCGCGCAGCAGGTCCTTCTTCGAGACGTTCAGGACCTTGATCTTCAACTGGTCGCTGGTCTCGCTGTGGTCGAGCAGGTACTTCAAGCCGCGCCAGCTGCCTTCCAACGCCTGGAACGAAGGATGGTGCATGACTTCGTTCAGCTGGATGGAAATGAGGTGGTCGATCTGCGCGATGCGCGCGTTGATGGTCGCTTCCGCGTCGCGGCTGACCGTCATCGTGCCGTCCAGTACCTGGGCGACGAATTCCTTTACCAGGTCCGCGCCACGCTGGCGGGCGGCCGCATCGCGCGTGAACCGACCCTCCTGGATGATCTGGTCGAGCAGCGCCTGTTCCTTGACCTGCTCGACTCCTTGTGCGGCGGCGGCGCCGGATTTCTGCGCGTCACTCATGGGAGCCTCCCTCGGGCAGATTGAGTTCCTTGCGGAGCTTGTCCATCTTGTCGGTGTTGCCGACGGCTTCCATCAGCAACTCGTCGAGCTTGTCGTTGCCCTGCAGGCTGCCGCGCAGGTCGGCCAGTTTGGTGCGCAGTTCGAGCAATTCGCGCAACGGCTTCACCTGCTTCGCGACCTGCTCCGGAGAGAAGTCGTCGAGCGACTGGAAGTGCAGATCGACCTTGATCTGCCCCGCGTTCGGGTCGTCGCTCAGCTTGTTCTCGACCGCGTAGCTGACGTGCGGATTCATGCCGGCCAGCACGGTATCGAAATTGTCCGGCGTGACCTCGATGAACTTGCGGTCTTTCAGCTTGGCCAGCGGTTGCTCGGGTTGACCGGTGAAATCGCCGAGCACGCCCATGACGAAGGGTAGCTCCTTCAGTTCAATGGCATCGCCGACTTCAACGTCGTAGGTGATGTGGACTCGGGGTGGACGGACGCGGTTGAGTTTCTGCTGTGTGCTTTCTTTGGCCATTTAACGCCTCACTCGATGGACAATTGTTGATTTAGCGATTTGTGATTGGTGATTGGAGTCGAGTCGGTTTTCAATCACAAATCACAAATCACTCAATCAGCAATCGTGCAGTCAATTGCCGCTGGTCGGGGGGAGGAAAACGTCACACTAGGAGCGGGGCGAATTATCGAATCGCGCCGTCACAAAGTCAATAAGGTGAGAGAACTATTTCACGAATGAATGAAAGTAACCGCTGCTTGTATTACCGCTTTGGACGTGGTTTTTCCCATTTTCGTTCGCGTTAGTGCAGAGAATTTCTACTTGGCCGCGCTGCCGTATATTGATATTGTGACGATCACCCCACCGCGCCAAAAGCAGGGCGGGGTGGGGACCCCGAAGCGCGCGCGAGTCGTTTATGAAACAGCTCCAGCCGGTCATCTGGTCGAAGGGGACTTTTCTGACCCCGCAACACCTGCAGATGCAGGACAGGTTTATTGAAGGGGTATTGGGTTTCCACATCGAGGCGCTCAGTTGCCGGCCTTGGGGTTTCAAAGACTTAGCCATCGACCAGGAGAAGCTCGCGGAAGGACAATTTAACCTGACTCGCGCATCGGGCTTGTTTCCCGACAGCCTCGCGTTCGACATTCCGGCCGCCGACGCGGTCCCTTCGTCCAAGCCGATCGCCGATTTCTTCGAAAAAGACCAGACCCGACTTGACGTCTACCTCGCCGTGCCCGATTTCCGTGACAACGGCATGAACGTCTCACTCGCCGACCGCGACGCCGGATCACGCTTCCGTGCCGTGGTGAGGGTCATGCGCGACGAAAACACCGGCACAAGCGAGAAGTCGATCCAGGTCGCGCAAAAGAACCTGAAGCTACTGGTAGACAGCGAAAACCTGGAAGGCTCCGCCATCCTGCGCGTCGCTCGCGTCGAACGCACCAGCGCAGGGACTTATCGCCTCGCGCCCGGATTCGTTCCCCCGCTGCTGGATGTATTTGCCAGCGATTTTCTGATCAGCATTTTGCGCAGCATCGTCGAACTGCTCGCCGCCAAGAGTACCCAGTTATCCGGATTGCGCCGCCAGAAGAACCAAAGCCTGGCGGATTTCACCGCCTCCGACATCGCCAGTTTCTGGTTGCTGTACGCCATCAATTCGCACCTGCCTCTGTTCAACCACCTGCTGGTCTCGCGCCGTGGGCATCCGGAGCGGTTGTTCTCGGCGATGCTGTCGCTGGCGGGCACGCTCACCACGTTCTCGACGAAGCTACAGCCGCGCGATTTCCCCGAATACGACCACAACGACCTCGGCAAGTGCTTCGCCGACCTGAACGAAAAGATCCGGTTGCTGCTGGAGACGGTCGTGCCCAGCAACTTCGTCGCCTTGCCGCTGACGCTCACGCGGCCTTCGATCTACGCGACTCCGCTCGATGACGACAAGTACCTGAACCAGACGCGCATGTACCTGGCGGTGTCCGCCGAGATCGGAGAAGGCGAACTGATCCAGAAAGTGCCGCGGCTGGTGAAGGTCTGTTCCGCGTCGCACATCGACCGCTTGGTCAGCCAGGCGTTGCCCGGACTCCAGCTTCGGCATCTGTCGTCGCCGCCCAGCGCGATCCCGGTCAAGCTGAACTACACCTATTTCAGCCTCGAGCAGACGGGCGCCGCGTGGGAAGCGGTGACGCGCGCGCGCAATCTCGCGGCGTACGTGCCGAACGACTTCGCCAACCCACAGCTTGAATTGTTGATCTTGCTTCCGCAGCGCTCCGGCTCGCCGGAGAAGTGATTTGAGGTTGCAAATAAATCTTGGGCAGGTTTGGATCGCAAAGGCGAGTTGCCAGTTGCTAGTTGCCAGTTAAGAGCGTCTGGCAATTGGATCCAAGTCTAGAAACTGGCAACTGACAACTGGGTTTAAGCATGAAGTTTCTCACCAGGCTCGTGTGGTCGGAGGGGATGTACCTGGGGCCGCACCATTTCCAGGCGCAAGGCCGCTATTTCGAGGACTCGGTCCGCTTCGCCGCCGAGCACCTGTGGAGCGATGCCTACGGTTTCGTCGGCCTTCAGATCGACGCCGACTCGCTGCGCAACGGGACCGTCGCCGTCAATAACGCGCGCGGCATCTTCGCCGATGGCCTGCCTTTCGAGATGCCGCAATGCGATCCGCTGCCGCCGGTGCGCGAGATCGGCGACTTCTTCCCGCCTTCGCGGAGTTCGATCACGGTGTTCCTTGCAATTCCTTCGCTGGTTCCCGACGGCCAGAATTGTGCCACCCCCGAAGAGGCCAACGCGAGCGCACGATACGTCGGGTCCATGCAGACGCTGGCGGACGAGAACACAGGGCGCGACGAAAAACAGATCTGCCTCGGACGTAAGAATTTCCGCCTCCTGTTCGATTCCGAATCCGCCGAGGGCATGGAGACCCTGCCCATCGCGCGCGTGATCCGCGACGGCGCGGCCCGCTACATGCTGGACGAGATATTCATCCCGCCGGCGTTGCGCGCGACCGCCAGCGAGCGGCTGGTGTTTCTCGTCCACCGCATCATCGAGATCCTCGACGAAAAAAGCGCGACGCTGCGCGGCCAGGAAGCCGGCGGACGCTTCCAGGCGGGCATGTCGGCCACAGACGTCGCGTCCTTCTGGTTTCTGCACACCATCAATTCCAGCGCCTCGACGCTGCGCCACCTGCTTCGCTCCAAGCGCGCGCATCCGGAGGAGCTGTTCTGCGAACTGTCGCGTTTGGCGGGCGCGCTCTGCACCTTCGGGTTCGAAGTGCACCCGCGCGACCTGCCGAAATACGATCACCTGAATCTCGACAAGTGCTTCTACGCGCTCGACGATCACATTCGCCGGCACCTGGAGATCATCGTTCCCAGCCAGACGATCGCGGTCCCGTTGCGCGCGCTTGACCGGTATTTCTACGAGGGCGACCTCGTCGACCAGCGCTGCCTCAACCGTTCGCGTTGGGTGCTCGGGGTGCGCAGTTCCGCCAGCGATGCCGACGTCATCACCAAGACTCCGCACATCGTCAAGCTCTGCTCGGCGAAATTCATTCCCGAACTCGTCAAGCGCGCCATGCCCGGCATGCAGCTCATGCATATGCCGGTACCGCCGTCGGCGATCTCGGCCAAAGTCGAGTACCAGTACTTCAGCGTGACACGCGCCGGCGGCTGCTGGGAACACATAGTGCAGACGCGGCAGGTCGGCGTTTATGTTCCGGGAGAACTCCCGAACGTCGAGTTGGAATTACTGGTGATCCTGGAATCGTAGGTCGGCGGCCGTAGGTGGTAGGTCGGTGTTGATATTAGCAATCTTGGCGACCTACGACTTACCACCTACGACCTAGCGTGGTTCTCAGTGCCCCTTCAGCGCGAACAGCAGCACCACCAGCAGCGCCAGCACCGTCAATCCCAGAAACAAGATCACGAGCGGCATCCAAGACTTCGGTTTTCCGGCGTCAGGAACCGATTGTGCCGGCGCCGGCGGTGCTTGGAATTGCGGCGCCTGATATTGGGGCATCTGCGGCGGCTGCATCGCCGGGACGCCGTAGGGTTGGGCCGGCATTTGCGGCGGCACATATTGCGGCATCTGTGGCGGCTGGTACTGCACACCCGGTACTTGCGGCACTGCAGGCGGGTATCCAGGCATCACCGGCGGACTGAAGCTTGGCCCGGAAACGTTGATGTTCGCAGGCACTCCCGCGGGCGGGACACCGGCGCCTGGAGGCACTGCCGGCGCTGCTTGCTTCACCACGTCCGAGAACTTCACCACCCTCGTATATTCGCTGGGACCGGCTGGTATGACCGGCGCCGCCGGCGTGGCGGATACCGCGTCCGCGCCTTTGAAGAAGCGCGTGGCCGGTGATGCTGGTGCGTTCGACGCCGGCGCGCTCGCCACCGGTGGAAATGCAGGAGCAGGCGGCGCGGCAGCCACGGGCGGCGGCGCCGCGGGCGTGCTCGGAACCGCGGGACGATTTGGCGGCAACCCCGGCGCGTCGATGCGGGTGAAGGCACCCGCTACCGGCTTCGGCTCCAAATGCGCCTTCGTCTGTTCCGACCCGAACATAGCGGTGAACGCGCCCGCCTTTGGTGCCGGCGCGACCGGAGGCGGCGGAGCTGGCGGCGTGATTCGAGGCCGTTCCAGATGCGCCTTTGCCTCTTCCGCGCCAAACATCGCGGTGAACGCCCCAGGTCTGGGAGCAGCCGAAGCCGGTGCGACGGGAATCGGCGGTGCGGGCGGTTGCAAATGAGATTTGGCTTCTTCGGCGCCAAACATCGCGGTGAACGCGCCCGCTTGCGGCTTGGCAGCGGTTTCCACGGGCCGCGCAGACACGGCTGGAGATGCTTGCGCCGGCGCGGCGGGAGCGGAGGAAAACAGTGCTGTAAACGACGGTCCGTCGCTTGCGGCGGCTTTGGCAGGTGCGGCCGGTAGCGCGGGCGGCGGCGCGATGTCGGGCACTGCCTTGCGCTTCTCGTCGGCGGGCAACGGCGATGACAGTTCCGGATGCCCACTGGCGGCATCCACCGCACGCAGGACGGCCGTCAAGCTGGGCTCGCCGTCGGGATGTGACGCCGGCTTCGAAATTCCGCGTTCCTGCTGCGCGGCGAACGGCTTGGTCAAAGCAGGGGCGGCAGGTTGAGCAGCCGGAGCGGCCGGAGCAGGCTGCGCTGCGCGTGATTGCAGCGCCAGGAACTCCTTGGTGAACGCCCCCGGCTCTCCCACCGAGGGGGTCTCCAGCGCCTGGACATACGGCTCGAGCACAGCCGGCTCTGGTTGAGCGGGAGGAGTATCTCGTTCCTCAGGCGTACGTGCGCTCACGTCGCCGAATTGATTGCCGATGATCGCCGTCGAGAACGGAGCCAGCCCCGCGGGCGGCTCCATGCCCCAAACGGAGACGTATTCGGTGTCGATCTCGGGCGTGACCACGTAGGCATACTTCGTGCCGGGGTCCACCCCAACCGCCCGGATCCGCACCTGGGCGCGCGTCAGTTCGTGGAACTTCTGCAACACTTCTTCCGGCAGGCTGGACGGGTTCAGCCCGTGCTCCGAGGCCGAAAACACGTGCACCATGACACGTTCCTGCGTCTGGCGGTCGCCGGCGGCGAAGGTTTCGACCGTCCGCTTGATCAGCGAGCGTTCCAATACGTAACGGGAAGCGAACTCCATCATAGTGAGTCGGGGCGTAGCTCTCGTATCGCGTGCGGCCGCTGGAGGTGCGAAGGAAGCGGAAAATGCACGCCTCTGTGCTGCGCAGCTTACACCGAGAGTGTGTACCAGTAAAGCAGCCTCTCGCCTTATCCCACTTCCCAGTTACTTTCCACCGGAGGTTGTGATATTTTCCGGCGCGCTGGGTGACAAGCCTTTGAACCGTGCTTCTGGCGCGGAGGGAAGCCGGTTTTCGCCAAATGGGAAATCGCCTTTTGCTGCACAGCCGGGTGTTAGCGGTTGTATAACGTTGACACCGTCACGCACCAGCCGGTACGACACTTGCGAGGAGATCATGGCAGTCGATAACACTCCACGGCGCGTCTGGAATCTGGCGCTCGCCTTCCAGGAAGTTTTCACGGCGGTCGCGCGCTTACGCTTCGCCGGACAGTCGGTCAATAACGCCGAGGCGTTCCGCAACCACCTGAAGCAGGCGTTGCAGCTTGCCGTCTCCGACGCTCAGTCGCACGGCTATAACCAGGAAGACATCCAGAGGGCCGCTTTTGCCGTGGTCGTGTACGTCGACGAATCGGTGCTGAACAGCCGCAATCCCGCATTTTCCGAATGGCACCGCATGCCGCTCCAGGAAGAGTTCTATGGCGGGCACGTCGGCGGCGAAACCTTCTTCCAGGATCTCCAGGCGGCACTCCAGCGCCCCGATGGCATTCAGACCGCCGACCTGCTCGAGGTCTACTACCTCTGCCTGCTGCTCGGATACCGAGGACGTTACGGCGCCGCCGGCGGTGGGGAAGTATCGGCACTCGCCAACATGATCCGGGACAAGGTGCGCCGTATCAGGGGCCAGTCACTGGTCTTGTCGCCGCACTGGGAGCTGCCCGCCGAAGCGCCTCCGCCGCTGCGCAAAGATCCGTGGATCGCGCGCCTGGCATTCGCCGCCGGAGTCATCTTCGTCGTTGGCATGTTGCTGTTCGGAGTCATGAAATTTCGCCTCGTATCAGGCGTTTCGGCCTTGCACGCCATCGCTACGCAAAGCCATTCCTAGGGGAAGAGAGCCATTATGGCTGCCTATATCATTACGGCCGTCGTTCTCATTGTGTATATCGTGCTCACCTGGTTCGTCGGCACGTGGCTGCATTTGCACGGGGTCCAGCTTTGGGTGTTGCGTGCTTTGCTGTGGCTGATCGGATTGACCGGTGCGGGGGCCTTCCTCTGGTTTTATCGCAAGAACAGCGACGCCATCTCGCCTGACGCCGGCGGCGCCATGGGCCCGGAGATCGACCAGCGCGTGCACGAAGCGTTGGAGCGCCTGCGCGCCATTGCCCGCTCGCGCAGCGCGAACTTCGGAGATCAGACCATCGTGCTCGTGCTCGGTCCCACCGGCGCCAGCAAGACGAGCGTGGTCACGAAATCCGGCATTGACGCCGATCTGCTGAGCGGACTTGTCGAACAGGACGGCTCCGTCGTCCCCACACGCTCTGCGAATTTGTTCTATACGCGGCACGCCGTTTTCGTGGACGCCGGCGGCGCGCTGCTCGATGCGGCCGGAGGACTGAAACGCCTGCTCGTTCGCCTGCAGCCGAACAACCTCGCGCGCGCGATGCGCTCCGGACAGTTGCCCGGCCGGGTAGCGATGGTATGCGTCAACTGCGATTTCTTCCAGCAGGGCGCGCAGGCTGCCTCAGGGCTCGCACGCAAATTGAATGCCGCGTTGCAGGAGGTCGCGCAGGTGCTGGGCAGCGACTACGCGGTGTACGTGGTCTTCACCAAGGCGGACCGCATCACGGGCTTCACCGAGTACGTCACGCCCCTCACTGCCGACGAAGCCACGCAGGTGCTCGGCGCGACGCTGCGCATGCGGCGCGGCGGCTCCGGTGTGTATGCCGAAGAAGAGACCAAGCGCCTGACTGCCGCCTTCGACGAACTGTTCTGCTCCCTGGCCGAGAAGCGCACCGAGTTCCTCGCGCGCGAGATGAACCCGGAAAAACTCGGGGCGATTTACGAATTCCCGCGCGAATTGCGCAAGCACCGCGCGACCTTTGTCCAATTCCTGGTAGACGTGTGCCGTCCGACACAGTTGCCAGCCAATCCGTTCCTGCGCGGATTCTATTTCTGCGGAGTGCGGCCGCTCATCGTCGAGGAAGTGGTGACACAGTCCGCGCAGGCCGCGGCGTCCGACGGCCCGCGCGGAGCGACGCGCATGTTCAGTGTCGGCGACCTCGCCGCTGCAGCTCCCGCGCCGGTCAAGCCGGTGTCGCAATCGCGCAAGATCCCGCAGTGGGCGTTCGTCACGCACCTGCTCGCTGACGTCGTTCTCAAGGACCGCAGCGCCATGGCTGCCACTGCGAGCAGTTCGAACGTCAGCATGATGCGTCGCATCCTGTTGGCCGCTGCGTCGTTGGTTCTGCTGGCATTCGTCGTATTGATCTCGATCTCCTTCTTCGAAAATCGCGCCATGCAGGTGGCGATCCAGGACGGCGCCGCCGCGCTCCCATCCGCTACCATCGCCGACATGCCGTCCGTCGCGCAACTGCGCCAATTGGAGTCGATGCGCACCGTCGTGCAGACGCTCGAGCAATATCGCAAAGACGGTGCGCCGTGGCACATGCGGTTCGGTCTGTATGACAAGGACACATTGCCGGAAGCCCGTGCGGCGTACTTCTCGCGCTTCGATGCCCTGCTGTTTTCAGGGACGCAACGCAAGCTCCTCACCGAATTGCAACAGGTGCCCGCCGCGCCCGATGCGAACCACACGTACGAGATCGTCTACAACGCGCTCAAGGCGTACCTGATCACGACTTCGCACCACCAGTACAGCGAGCGCGGTTTTCTTTCGCCCGTACTGATGGACCGCTGGAGCCGCGGCCGCCAGGTGGACGACGAGACATCGCAGCTCGCACTCCGCCAATTCGACTTCTACGCCGACGAATTGAAAGAGCAGAACCCGTTCTCTTCCAGCGCCGAGCCCACTGGCGTGACCCGCGCTCGCGCTTATCTGCGCAGCATGGGCGACGAGGAGCGCGTGTACCAGAGCGTTCTCGGCGCAGCCTCGGGCGAGAAGGCGATCACGTTCAACGACGGCCGCGAGGTCGTCCTCAACCGCACCGTCATTCCGGCCGCATTCACCAAGAACGGCTATGCGAAGGTGCAGGCCGCGTTCAGCCATCTCAAGGACCAGCAATCGGAAGACTGGGTCGTCGAGAAGGCGACTTCGACGACGCCCATCGCCGAACTGGAGACGAAGCTGCGTGCCCGCTACACCAGCGACTTCATCAAGCGCTGGCGCGACTTCCTTGCCAACACCGGCTTCGCGGCGTATTCCAATTACGCCGATGCTGCGCGCAAGCTCGAGATCCTGACCAGCCCGCCATATCCGAACCTCGCGCTCATGCAACTCGTGGCGGATAACACGAACGTCGATTCACCGGAGATATCGAAGGCGTTCCAGCCGGCGCGCTCGGTGGTCCCGCCCGGTGTGACGATCCCGGTGCAACCGACGAACCAGGGATACCAGGCCGCGCTGTCGGGTCTACAGACATCGATGAAGAGCGCGTCGTTGGCGCCGCCGAACGACCAGGGCGCCGCGTCCCAAGTGCTGAGCGCGGTCGCCGGGGCGTATGCCGCGCCGCGAGAAGTGGCGCAGAAGTTCGAACCCGATGCGCTCAACGGCACGAATCGCCTGACCGTAACGATTCTCGAAGCTCCCATCCGCCGCGCCGAAGACGTTGCGCGCACCGGTCCCGCGGGGGCTTTGAACGGCGCGGGCGCGGCTTTCTGCTCCGTGTTTGCTTCCGTCACCAACAAATTCCCACTCGACCCCAACTCGCAGCAGGAAGCGTCGCTCGACGAGATGTCGAACATCTTCGCCGCCGGCAAGGCGCTCTCGACCTTCAAGACGCAATTGCAGCCGTTCTTCCAAATACAGGGCACGCAACTCGTGGCGCCGCCGGGCGGCAATATTCGCCTGAATCCTGAATTCCAGCGCTGGTTCAGCAACCTGCTGGCGTTCGCCGAGACGGCTTACCCCGGAGGTTCGCCGCAGCCGCGCTTGAGCTTCTCGCTGGCGCAGTCGGCCAAGAACAGCAAGTTCAAGGACCTCAGCATCACGATTGCCGGAGACAAGCTCTCGGGGAGCGGCGCAGCCCGTCAGTTCACCTGGACGGCGACACCGGGTGCGAAGGTCACGCTCGCCGAACAAGGCGTGCCCTTTTACGACCAGGAAGGCGCGTGGGCGCCCTTCCATTTCTTTGTCGATTCGATCTGGTTGAACACCGGCGCGGCACCCGAGCTCCAGATGCAGCTTCAGACCAACGGTCGCGCGCAGAAATGGGACGACGGCTCGATCAAGGCCTCCTACTACGAGCTGCGGATGAGCAACCCGTGGGTGCTGGAGAAAGCCAGGCTCGCCGGCATGCGCAATTGTGTGCGCGTCGTCGCGCGCTAGTCAGGCGGCGCGCTTCTGGCGCGCGACTTTCGCGCCCTGCTTCCCGAGCGCCGTGCGTGTCTTCTTTGGCAGATGCGCGATGGTGCGCTTTTGGCGCGCTGCCGCCGCTGCCTTCTTTATGTTCCGCCGCGCCGCCGCTTTTTGTTTGGCAGATGCCATGACGACCCCTCCTATTTCTTCTTCGGGACTTTCGCGCCTTTCTTCCTCGCCTCGGACAGTCCGATGGCGATCGCCTGCTTACGGCTCTTCACCTTGCCCCCTTTGCCGCCCTTGCTCTTCTTCAACGTCCCTTTCTTGCGGCGGTGCATCGCACTCTTCACCGACTTCTGCGCCGCCTTGCCGTACTTCCGTCCACTGCTTTTCTTTGCTGGCATCTCTTACCTCTCTAAACGTGAGACGCAGGCTGACGCAGCGAAGTTGTGCTCTGAAATAAGCGGAGGGGCGACCGGAGACGTTGTCTTGCGGCGTCGTTTCTTTACGCGATTGTAATCTCGGATTAATTATGCCCGACTAGAGTTGCGTCGCCTAAACGGGCTGGGTGCTCGCGACAACCTCACTCGACCTTCGCAGGTATTTGAGGACGGCGGGAGTAGAGGATAAACTGTCGTTATACGAGGAAGTGCGGGTCCAGAAACGCTCGCCTACAGTGTGCCTGTGATCGGGCCCGGCCAGGTACGTTAGCCCGTTAGCTCCAGAAGCGTTATGGTCCAGAAAACCGCGAACGGCCGTGCGACCGCCGCAGAGCCAGCGACGATTCCTGCCGCCGACCTGGATAATCCGTTTTTTTACCTGAATCGCGAGCTGAGTTTGCTCGCGTTTCAGAAGCGCGTTCTGGAAGAGGCTGTGGATGCCGAAAACCCTCTCCTCGAGCGGGTCCGGTTCCTGTCCATCGTCGGATCGAACCTGGACGAGTTCTTTATGGTCCGCGTCGCCGGGTTGATTCGGCAGTTGGAATCCGGTACGGGGGAGATCGGCGCGGACGGTATGACGCCGCGCGAGCAGCTCGACGCCATCCGCACAGAGGTCGGTACCCTCATGACTGCGGCGCAGCGCTGCCTGCATAAACAGCTGATGCCGGCACTGGAGCGTAGCGGAATCCACTTTCTCGATTACTCGGAACTCAACGCACGGCAGAAAACCAAGGCAGATAAATATTTCGAAGACATCATATTTCCGGTCCTGACACCTCTTGCGTTCGATCCCGGACGGCCGTTTCCTCACATTTCGAATCTGAGCGTTAACCTGGCCGTCCTGATCCGCGATACCAATGGTGACGAGCGTTTTGCACGGGTCAAGGTCCCGGACAGTTTGCCGCAGATCATCCCCGTGGACCGCGTCGCCCGAAAGAAGGCTGCGAAGCCGCCGCAGGCGTTCATCTGGATCGAAGACCTGATCGCGGCCAACCTGCAGGCCCTCTTTCCCGGCATGGAGATCCTCGAGTCGCATCCGTTCCATATCACGCGAGACGCCGATATCGAGATCCAGGAGCTCGAGGCGGGTGACCTGCTGGAAACGACAGAAGAAGGATTGCGCCAGCGCCGCTTTGGCGACGTTGTTCGGTTGCAAGTCGGCGTCGGCATGCCGTCGCACATCTTGAAGATCCTGATCAGCAACCTGGAAGTGGACCGCAAGAGCATTTTCCGGATGAAGGGCCGTCTGTCGCTCTCGCGCCTGCGCCACGTCGCCGACATCGACCGCAGCGACCTGAAGTGGCCCAGCTTCGTTTCCCAGGTCCCGCCCCCGCTCGATAACGAAAACGAAGAGGAAGATCTATTCGCCATCGTCCGCCGGACGGATGTCCTGCTGCACCATCCGTTCGACTCTTTTGCTCCCGTAGTCGATCTGCTCCACAAAGCGGCCCATGATCCCTCGTCACTGGCCGTCAAAATGACTTTGTACCGCGTCGGCCGGAATTCTCCCATCGTTGCGCAACTCCTCGAGGCCATCGGAGACGAGACGCAGGTAGCCGCATTGGTGGAGTTGAAGGCACGCTTCGATGAAGAGAGCAATATCGAGTGGGCGCGAGCGCTGGAAAAAAGTGGCGGCCATGTCGTGTACGGCCTGTCGGGGCTCAAAGTGCACGCGAAGGCAGCCCTCGTTGTTCGCCAGGAAGGCGACCAGATCCGCCGTTATGTCCACCTTGGGACCGGTAATTACAATCCCACCACGGCGCATCTTTACACTGACATAGGGCTATTCACTGCGGACGAAGACATTGCCGCCGACGTGACGGACTTATTCAACTACCTGACGGGATACTCCGCAAAAACCGATTATCGAAAACTTTTCGTGGCTCCCATCAATCTCCGTCAACGGTTTGAAGCGCTGGTGCGCCGCGAGATCGAACACCAGAAAAAATCAGGCAATGGCCGGATCATCCTGAAGATGAACTCGCTGACCGACGCGAAGATGATCCGCTTGCTCTACGAAGCTTCGCAGGCTGGAGTACAGGTCGAATTACTCGTTCGCGGCATCTGCTGTTTGCGACCCGGTGTGCCCGGCGCCAGCGAAAAGATTCGTGTCACCAGTATTGTCGGCCGGTTCCTGGAGCACAGCCGCATCTACTACTTCGCAAACGGCGGAGATGAGACCGTTTATGCCGGCAGCGCGGACCTCATGTCCCGCAACCTCAATCGGCGCGTGGAAGTGCTTTTTCCCATTGAAAACGCTCGCTTGATACGTCACCTCCGCGATAAGGTCCTGGACCTTTATTTGGCCGACAATGTGAAAGCGCGCGTGATGCTCCCGGACGGCACCTACGAACGCAAAGCGAGCGCACCTGGCGAGGAACGCGTCAACGCCCAGGAAGTCCTGCTGAAACGCCGCTTATCGACAAACGGTCGCAGATAGGGTCAGCGGCGACTGCGGCCTCCTTTTCAAACCAGAAGATGACCGGGGTTGGATTTGAGGCAGCAAAGCGTCGATTTGCGTCATCCTACGTCAGAACGCCACTTGAAGTCTCTAATACAACGTGGAGTTATGAATGCACAGTAATTTGGAGCTTGCTGCCACCCTGAAGGGTGCAATGAGACGCAAGAACCTCAAGCGGGAGGATCTAGCCCTGGCACTCGGGGTCAGTAGCACCATGATCGCCAAGATTCTTTGCGGTGACGTCGTTCCATCCCAGCATCTTGAAAAGCAAATGATCGAGGTCCTCGAGATCCCCGAGCGCCGGGTGCGCCGAGTGTCCGCAGCTCGAGGCCATAAGTCCAAAGAAAAAATGTCGGGGGACGAGAAGGCGCGAGAAGCCGCCTGAAGCGTAAGACATCCGGGCCTAGACTCGTCGTCGAGGCCCGGATATCGCATTGCTTTGACGTCTTACGGCAGAGTTACGTTGAGGGTTGTAGTGTTGCCGGTGAGAACAGTCGCTGCGGCACTTTTGGAGGATGTGCCTCCGGAAACGCTGACGGTGTACGGTCCGACCGGCACCCAGTCCGAGTTGTAGGCGCCTGCCGAGTTCGTTGTGGTCGTGACCGACGAATTGATCACCCCGCCAGAAATCACCACGGTTGCATTTGCGACAGCGATTCCAGCCTGCGTGATCGTTCCCGCCAATTTGCCGCCGGTCGCCAGTTGAAAGTTGGCCGTCTGCGGTCCCGGAGTGAGCGAGACGGTGCGAGTGGATTTGAAATAACCGTTTGCGACAGCCGATGCTGATACCGAACCGGACGGCAGTGTTGCCGAATAGTTGCCGTTGCTGTCCGCGGTCATCTGCTGCGAACCGATTGTGATGGTCGCGCCGGCGATCGGCATTCCGGTGCTGATGTCGGTAACCTGGCCATTTACGGTCGCCGTCGAGCTGAGGGTGAAGTTTGCCGTTGCGGTCGAGCCCGTGTTAACGGTCGTGTTCAGCGACTGCGCGGGGTACCCGGTCGCATTCAAAGACACCGTGTAGCTGCCGACGGGAACGTAATCCGAGTAGAACGAGCCGCTGCTGCCGGTCTGAACGGCTCTTGTGGTCGCCACCGAACCGCCCGAGATGGTGATCGTCGCATTCGCCAGCGGGGAACCGTTTGCACTCGCCGTGCCTGAGATCAATCCACCGGTTGGCAATTGCACCTTCACGTTCGCTGCGGCGCCCAATGTCGCCGTGAACGTGCTGGCTTCCTGGAAATAACCGGGCGCAACTGCGCTCACACTGTAGCTGCCTGGAACCACGCTGAAATTGAACGCGCCGCTCGAATCCGAAACTGCCGTTAACGACCCCAGCGTCACGGTCGCGCCGGAAATGCCGCGTCCGCTGCTGATGTCGACGACCTGCCCGGAGACGGTGGTCTTGGAGGTCAGCGCAAGATTCACGCTTGCCGTTGCACCAGTCTTCGCGACGACCGTGGAAGTCTGAGCCGGATACCCGGTCATGGACACTGACACGGTGTAGTTTCCAACCGGCACCCAGTTCGAACTGAATGCGCCGGTGCTGTCGGTCGTGACAGTTTTCGTAGTCGCTACGGACCCTCCGGAAATCGCCACGGTTGCATTCGCCGCCGGGGCGCCATTGGCCGTGACTGTGCCGGCCACAATGCCGCCTGTCGGCAACTGCACGTTCACGCTCGCCGTCGTTCCTGACACCGCCGCTACTGCCGCCGACTCGCTGAAGTACCCATTGGCTGCCGCACTGAGCTGATAATTTCCGGGCGTGATGCTGTTGAATGTGAATGCGCCGCTCGCATCGGCAGTGGCGGTCTGCCCGTCGACGGTCACTGTCGCGCCTGCGATTCCGCTGCCGCTGGAGATGTCGGTCACGCGGCCGTTCACAACTGTGGGCGCGGAACCTGCTCCGACCGTGAGCATGCGTTCACTCTTGTACGAAACCTCCACGTCCGGCTGGCCTGTGACGACACTTGTCAGTTCGCTCCAGCCGATGATCACGAGGTGGTGCGTGCCCGGCGAGAGCGAAAGAGTTGTGTCGACGTGGCTGACGCCCGTGCCGCCTGCGATCTGCTGATCGTCCATGTAGGCAAGCATGCCATTCACGCGCCGGCTGACACGATCCACCGCGTCGGCGACTACTCGAACGCTGGCAGGCGTGCCGTTCGGTGAACTGATTGTCGTCGTCGCCGGCGATGAGATCACCACCTCCAGCGGCTGTCGCGGTGGCGTATCCGGTTGGCCCACGAAGAAGTCGGTCATCGGGACAGCGGTCGCGGCCGCTCCCGGGCACGTGCTCAGGGCCAGCGCGTCGCACGTGGTGCGCAGCAGATTCTGTGCGTTGTAGAAGCTTTGCGACTGGAATGCCGGCTTCACCCCCGGCCCGATCACGAGAGTTGCAGTGCGGCCGCCGGGAATCGCCCAGATCGTGTCGGGATCGTTCGGGTTATAAACCAGCTCCGCCGGATCCAGCCCCTCGCCGCGGCTATCGTTGTATTGATAATTGCCGATCGGATCCAACGTTCCTTCATCCCACACGATCAACAGGATTCCGTCCCGTTGGAACTGCGGGCTGGCAAGGAGCTGCGGAACGTTCGCCTGCATCCACTGGTCCGCCTGGGCAAGAGTTCCGTCGTGCGCGTCTTCATCGGCATCGGGTACGACGTACGAGTACTCGGGCAGAGTGCCGTTGGCGATGTCCTGCTGAAAATATGGATCGAGCGGCAGAAGGTTTTGCGCCTGGGCTGGATCGTTGGCCACATCGGTGAAGTACGCCAGCGGATTGTGGCGCTTCAGATAAGGAGTGTTATCCGCGTAGCCCGTAAAGCCGATGGACGGCAGGTTGGACGCGTACACCCTCCAGGTGCGGCCGCCGCTGTTCTTCATCGCACGAACGATGTTGTCGGTATCGAACGTATTGGGAGTGGAGTCGTCGTGTGTCACCCACGTTCCCGCCACCAGCCACATCAGGCCGGTGATCGAGTTGTGCTCCGTCGAATAGTATTGGGTGGCGAGACCGTATGTTTTTGCGAGCTGGTTATAGAACGGCATATCGGGATTTCCGATGACCTGCTCGTAGGTGTGGTTCTCGAGCGTCAACACCACGACGTGATGAGAACGCGGGACTTGGGCGAAGCAGCCGGCACACAAGGCAAACACGGCCAGCAGGCAGTTGAATCGGGACATGGGCCACTCTCCTGTGAGGGTGCGGGGAGAGTAGCGATTGCGTTATGCAGACGGAACTAGGCTTACCCCGGAAGTAGTAGGTAGAAAGCACACGTAATACTCTTAGGCCATGACCATATTCATCTGGGATTAAGAATTGGCCGACCAACAGTTCTCATGTTTTCCGTCATTTAGCGGCTAAGAATGCACTCGCCGGACATTAGGTAATTAAAGTGCCGCGCAGCCCGTCCGCTCTTAGGGATTAAGGTCCCCGTAACTCAGGCCGTATCCGATTCGAAAAGGCGGTCGGTACCTCGGTGGGCACAGCAGCACCGGCGGCACTGCTGTAAACTGGTGAATACAGGCCGCTTCTCGTAACGCGGAGAGGTGTGTGAGCGGTCGAAACAGGCGGTCTTGAAAACCGCTGTGGCCGAAAGGCTACCGGGGGTTCGAATCCCTCCCTCTCCGCCATTTCTGAATGCCTCCTGAAAAATCTCAAGCCGCGATGTCTGTGCCACTGGACCGCACGATGATCGCGGTGATGATGGCGGGCATGTGCACGTTCTTCAACGTGTACTGCACCCAGCCGCTGCTCCCGCAATTGCGCCGCATCTTCCAGGCATCCGAGTTGGAGGTGAGTCTCACGGTCAGTGCAACGATCCTTGCCGTTGCCGTCGCGGCGCCTTTGGTCGGCGCATTGGCCGAACGCATGGGGCGCAAGAAGGTCATCGCGCCGTCGCTGCTGCTGCTGACCGTCCCCACCGTACTCTGCGCCACCGCGAACAGCCTGCGCGCGCTCATCCTGTGGCGCTTCGCCCAGGGATTGTTTGTCCCCGGCGTCATTGCCGTGATCCTCGCCTACATCAACGAGGAGTGGGAGGGGCGCGGTGTCGGACGAGCGATGGCGTCGTACGTGACCGGCACCGTGCTCGGCGGATTCCTCGGCCGCTTCATCTCCGGCGTAGTCGCCGCGCACTGGGGATGGCGCTGGTCGTTCGTCGTACTGGGCGCGATGAACCTGACTGGAGCGCTCATGGTCCGCGCCTGGCTGCCACTGTCCACACGCTTCGTTCGCGCCGAGCACCTCTCGCACGTCGTAGCCGACGCCAAGCGTCACCTGCGCAACCGGCGGCTGCTCGCGAATTTCGGCACCGGTGGCGCGGTGCTGTTCTCGCTGGTCGGCGCATTCACCTACGCGAATTTCTATCTCGCTGCGCCGCCGTTTCATCTGAACTCGGCGCAGTTAGGCAGCATCTTCTTCGTCTATTTGCTGGGCGTAGTAGTTACTCCGTTCTCCGGCAGATTTCTCGACCATTTCGGATTTCGTCCGACCGCCTTTCTTTATTGCGCGATGATGATTTGCGGCCTGCTGCTGACGCTGGCGCACTCGCTCCCCGTCGTGATCGCCGGTCTCGCTGTCTTCTCGTCGGGTGTGTTCATCGCACAGGCCGCAGCCACGGTGCAGACGGGCGCGATTGCCGGACGCGCCCGATCCTCCGCCGCGGGCCTTTACGTCACCGTCTACTACCTGGGCGGCGCCGCCGGCGCGACCATCACCGACTGGTTCTGGCAACGCTGGGGGTGGCCCGGATGCGCCGCCTTTCTGGCCTCCGGCGCCATCTTCAGCCTGATCCTCGCCATCCTGAGCAGTTGGCCGCACGAGGTTCTGCCGCACTCGGAACCGGAAGTAGTCGCGGATTAGGGTAACAGTAAGCTCCCGTTGACAGCGTCTTTCGTCCGCCATACAGTTCCGCCAACGGGGTGAGTCCATGTCCACCGTTGCAGTACCAGCGCGTGCTTCGCGTTCGCAGGCCAAGTTGGTGGCGTTCCTGCTGTTTTTCGCCGCGACCATCTTCGTGACGTACATGAAGAACCGGGAGATCCTCGATCCAGGTTCCCAGATCGCACATCATTTCGCGCCCGCGAAATGGTACTTGGCGGCGCATGCAGTGTTCGCCGGGTTAGCGCTCATCTTGGGTGCATTTCAGTTTTCGAACCGCCTACGGGCGCATTACCTGCAAGTCCATCGCGTGCTCGGATATGTCTACGTGGTCAGCGTTTTCCTTGCCGGACCCTTCGCGATCCCGGTTGCGATGCGGATCGGCACGCTTTCTCTGGTCGCGGCATCGTCCGTGCAATCGTTCGGATGGATTGTCTGTACTGCGATTGCGCTGGCGTGCGTGCGGCGCGGCAACATCGCACAGCATCGTCGCTGGATGGTCCGCGGCTACCCCTTTGCGATGGTGTTCACCGTAGCTCGCCTCATCATTCCGATCCCGCCCATCCTGCGGTTGGGGTCTACCGGCGTCGAGATGGTCGTGTGGACCACCATCGCCATGGCCGCTTTCTTGCCGAGCATCTTTCTGGAATGGCGGACGATGTTCCCGAACACCGTCACCGCACGTCGTTCTTGAATACCTTCCCGTCCTTCACCACGAAACTGACGTTCTTCAGCGCGCCTACGTCCTTGAGCGGATCGCCTTGCACGGCGATGATGTCCGCATAAGCTCCCGGCGCGACCACGCCGATCTGTCCCTCCATGCCGAGCATGATCGCCGGCATGGTCGTCGCGGACTTGATCGCCTGCGCCGGTGTCATGCCGAACTCGACCATGTGTCCGAATTCTTTTGCTATCGGCGAATTCGGGTCCGTCCATTCGAAGCTGCCCGCGTCGGTTCCGAACACGATCTTTACGCCCGCCTTCAGCGCCTTTTGGAACGACGGTCCGTGAACAGCGGCGCGTGCGCGGTCGCGCTTGCCTTCCGGAGTGTCGGCCGGGGCCCACCAGTAGTAATACGGCATGAGGGTCGGGCATAGCCACGTGCCCTGTCGCACCATCTGCGCGACGTTCGCATCCGTCAATTCCAGTCCGTGCTCGATGGAGTCACAACCGCCGTCGAGCGCGCGCTGCATGCCGATGCCGTTATAGGCGTGACATGCGACCTTCTTGCCCCAGCCGTGCGCCTCGTCCACGACGGCCTTGATCTCGTCGAGCGTGAGCGTCGGCTGCGATTGCAGGTGGCCTTCTTTATCCACCCACGACCGATGCGTCATGTACACCTTGATCCAGTCGGCGCCGTTGCCGAGTTGCTCGCGCGTGGCCTTGCGGAATTCCACCGGACCGTCGGCAAGTTGCGCGCCTTTGGGCATGTCGAGTTCGGGCGCGTAACCCTCGAGCGGGTAGCCGCCGGTCGTCGAGAGCGCTTTCGTGACCACGAACAGCCGCGGGCCGGGGATCCAGCCGTCGTTGATGGCGTCGCGTATGCCGATATCGCCATAGCCTGCGCCTTCGGTCTCGACGTCGCGTGCCGTGGTGAAGCCCTGCTCCAGCAGTCGCCTCGCGGACACCGTTGCCCGCGCTGCGCGATACGCCAAGGGATATTTCAAAATGTTCACGTCGTATCCGCCCTTGGCCGGGTCTTCTCCCTGGAGAAAAATGTGCGTGTGCGACTCGATCATCCCGGGCATTACGGTCAAGCCCGCCGGCAGACTGACGACGCGCAGGATATTTCGCGACGCGAGCGCGCCGGCATCGATCACTGCATCGACGTGGTTGCCGCGGATGATGATGGCTTTGTCATGTTGTGGCTGGTCGCTCTTGCCGTCCAGGAGCGTAGCGGCACGGATCGCCCAGACCTCGTCGGCCGGCTTCGCCGCTTGTGCCTGCACTAAGGTTGCGAACAGAAAAACAACAACAGCCAATCGTCCGGCATGACGCATTTGCTCTCTCCCCGTGTGAATGTGCGGCGGAACGATACGACGCGGGGCGGGATTAAGCAAGCGACCGCGTTGACAACTCCGTTCACCCCGAACCAAAATGCGCAAAATTGTGGGGGACTCATGTCAACGCCAGCCGTAAGTTCACGTTTGCAAGTTCGCCGCGCTACTCCGGCAGATGCTGCCGAGTGCGGACGTATCTGCTGGAACGCGTTTAACACCGTCGCGGACCAGCACAACTCGCCCCGCGAGATGCCGCCGGACCCGCAGTTTGGCATCTGGCTCCTCTCGATGATGTTCTCGAATCCGAAGTTTTACTGCGTTGTCGCCGAGCAGGACGGCCGCATCGTGGGGAGTAATTGCCTGGATGAGCGCAACTCCGTCGCCGGTATCGGGCCGATCACCGTCGATCCCGACGCGCAGAATACGGGCACGGGCCGCGCGCTCATGGAAGCCGTCCTCGCCCGCTGCAACGAACGCGGATTTGCGGGCGTCCGCCTGGTACAGGCCGGCTACCACATGCGTTCTCTATCGCTGTACACGAAGCTTGGGTTCGTCGAACGCGAATCGTTAGCTCGAATGAATGGGCCGGCGATCGGCAGTAGCACCCCCGGGTACTCGTTCCGCCGTGCGACCGCCGACGACGCGGCGGCATGCAACGCCCTTTGCTTCCGCGTTCACGGACACGATCGCGCCGGGGAACTGGCCGATGCGCTAACCCGGAACGACGTCACGGTTGCCGAGCATGGCGGGCGTATCGTCGCATACTCCACCGGCTTTCACTATTTCGGATTTACCGTCGCCGAAAATAATCGCGACCTGATCGCCCTGCTCGCGCACGCGCCCAGCTTTGACCCTACGGGCATCCAGGTCCCCGTCCGTAATTACGAGCTATTCCGTTGGTGCCTCGACAACGGCCTGCGGGCTCTGCACCTGAACACGCTCATGACCATCGGCCTGTACAACGAGCCTCACGGCGCGTGGCTGCCGTCGATCTTGTACTAGCGACTCCCGGTTACCGCCTAAGCGAGAGATTGCGCATCTGCGCCTCTCCCGGCGTAGAGTGGCAGGAACGTACGCGAATGTTCCGAGGAGAACGCAAGTGGAACAGGACATGGATCACGCCGCAATGGAAGTCGCGGTAAAGCGGCTCAATGACGGCGAAGCCGTACCCGAAGCAAATCCTGCTGACATGCAGAAGCTCTGGAAGTTCATGCCGGCATGGGCCGACAACAAAGCCGTCGGCCTGACGGTCGCGCGCGCCGAGGGAGTTGGTATCGAGTCGCTGCAAGGCGGCGGCTTCGTCGCGATCGGTATGCGAATGATGCTGCTGGACTCGCTGGTACGACGCGGCGTTCTGCGTGAATTCGAAGAAGATGAAGGGCTGCGTGCAGAAGTCTTCCGCGCAGCCGCGACCTTGCCACTCAGCGGCGAGGACATTTCAGAAGCCCTGGCCCTGAAACGATTGCCAGAGATGCCCGCGGATGAAGCGGACAAGCTGCTGGCGCAAATGCAGGCGGCGGGCCACGACCCGGAGCATCCGCGAATCGACGAGAAATTCTTATCGTGGATTGCCGAACATACTCAGAAGTCAGAATGAAGAGCGGACAGCTCCATTCTTCATTCTGACTTCTTCATCCTTAATTGTGCTTCACTCTCTCCCCGTCACGATGTACTGCTCGATCTTCCCGTCCGGCATCCAGAAAGTGCTGATGCCGAGCGTTTTTCCACCCGACATGTTTGCGCGGTAATTGCGCGCAGTCATGCCGCCGCGCAGGCTTTCGTTCGTCTGCGTGAATTCCTGGATCGTGCCCAGCGGACCCAGGCTGTCGGCGTTGTCGTTCAGGCAAACGTCGTTGAAGTAGAAGTTGGCGTTGTCGGTGAATAGCGACCTGTCGATCTTGCCTTGCTGCAGCCCGGCGAGGATCTGCTTCGCCGTGTCGGTCTCTTTTGTCGATGCGGTCTGCGGCGCTGCCCACAGTGTCTCCGCGATTCGCGCCAGGATCGTACTGGCTGCCCCGTTCGCGTCCTGGTTGGTCAGGACCACGACTGCGGCACGGTCATCGGGAAATACCGTGTTTGCGGAAACGAAACCCGAAACTTCGCCAGTATGCGCGACCGCCCGATGCCCGCCGCGGCCGCTGACCGAAACTCCCAATCCGTATCCGGTCGCGGTTCCGTTATTCAGTAGTGTGTCCGTCTGCATCATCCTGTACGACTGCGGCTTCAGGACCTTCTGGTCGATCATCGAGATGTCCCACTTCGCCATGTCCTCTGCCGTCATGGCTAATTCGCCCATCGCGTACAGCCATCCCGCACCCTCTTTCGGCGCCGGATGCAGCGGCCCCAGCGCGTAACGCATGTACCCGGTCGGATCGCTTTGCGTCAGCTTGCCCTCGTCGACATTGAGCACACTCTTCATCCCCAGCGGCTGGAAGACCTTCTGCGTTAGCAGTTGGAAATAGCCCATCCCGCTGACCTTCTGTACGATCTGCCCGGCGATAGCATAATTCGTATTGCTGTACTGCCACTTCGTTCCCGGCTCGAAGTCGAGCGGGATCTTCGCCCATTTGTCGAGGATGTGCTGCACTGTGGTCGGCTTGAGCATCTCCGGCATGACGTAGTCCTGCGGCCAGTCGTCCTGATACCCGGATGTCATCGACAGGATTTGCCGGATGCTGATTTCGTTCGCCCGCGTCAGCCCGGGAATGTACTTGCCCACCTTATCGTCAAGCGACAGCTTGCCCTCCTCTTGCAAAAGCAGAATGGCGGTCGCCGTAAACTGTTTGCTGTTCGATCCGATGCTGTAGCGCATCGCCGTCGTCGCCGGCACCTTCGGATCGAGGCTCGCGCTGCCGTACGCATGAACGTATGCGATGCGGCCATCCTTAACGACCGCGATCGACGCGCTCGGCACACCCGTCGATTGCAGCACGCCCTGCACGATCGAATCGATGTTGGGATCCGCGGGCGTGGTCTGCGCCCCGACGGCAAGGGCAATAACCAGAATGAGGGCCAAAACACAGTACTTCTTTAACGTTTGAGACATGGCGCTCCTTGTAGACGTAAACGCGAAAGTGTATCAGCCGGGAATGAGCTTGGAAAAAAGAAGAGTGGACTATTCCGGCTCCGTCGCTTGCTCTTTTTCGTCGGGCACTTCCTGCCAGTACTGTCCGCAGGAGTTGCACTTCCAACGGTCAGCCGGTACCGGGATCGGTATTCTTAACATCATCGTTGCAACCGACGCCGCTTTGTCCAATGCTTCGTAAGTGATGTCGAGAGAGTTGCATTTCGGACAGCGAGGCTGCTCGACGGTCCCAATGCCATCGACCTCCAGCGACTCCGGGATCGGTTCATCCAGCACAGCAACAGCATTCTCAACGTCCGAAGGATGTACCTGGATCCGCACTCCGCCCAGCATATTCGACAAGAACCAGTTCATGCGGGCCATGTTGCTGTCGGCGACTTCGCAATCGATACCGGCCGCGTCGAGTTTGCCCTTTGCAAGCAAAGCTTCGGAAAGATCGCGGTAGGTCCGTACCGTCACGGTTCCTGAATACTCCGCGACGCTATAGCCTGGAGCGGCGGGCTGCGGCCGAAGAGAACGGTGCGACATCTCCTGGCGAAGCGCTGCTTCCGCTTCTTCGGTCAACTCGTCTTCCGACGCCCAGATCCGTTCCAACTCTGCATCGCTCATGCGGCCGTACAGCTCGCGAAGGCGGCCAGCTTCATCCTGTGGGTTTGTCACGGCCCGACATCATACTCCTGAAACTAGCATTCTCGTTACTCCGCGATGCGGCCCTGACACCTGACACCTGACTTACTCGTTTCTCAGCGCCACCATCGGGTCCACCCTCGTCGCCCGCCGCGCCGGCGCAAAGCTTGCCAGGAGCGCGACACCGCCCAGGATCACCACGATCCCGATATACGTCACCGGGTCGGTGCGGCTGATGTGGAACAGCAGCGTCGCCAGCGCTTTGCTCGCTATAAGTGCCGCCACGATTCCCGCCGCAATCCCTGTCCCGGCCAATCGCAGCGCGTGGTTCATGACCATCTTCAGCACGTCGCCCTGCTGTGCGCCCAGCGCCATTCGAAGCCCGATCTCATGCGTGCGCTGCGTAACCGTGTAGGACAGAACTCCATAGATCCCCACCGCCGCCAGCACCAGCGCCAGTCCTCCGAATACTCCCAGCAGGACGGTATTGAATCGCGGCTGCGCCAGGTTCTCGGCCATTCTCTCTTCCATCGTCCGGACGTCGTACAGCGGCATCTCCGGGTCGATCTCATGAATGGCGCTTCTGGCCGACGCGCCTATTGCGGCGGGATCTCCTTTTGTTCGGATCGCGAATTCATACCCCGGCACGACTTCCTGCGTGTACGGCAGGTACGTCTGCCCCTTCGTCTCATCGGCGATGGTGTCGCTGTGCTTCACCGGCGCGACCACGCCCACGATCTCCCACGGTTCAGGCTTTTGCTGGCCCATCCGTCCGTACAGGATGTGCTGCCCGATCGGGTTCTCGTTGCCGAAGTACTGCTTGGCGGCGCGCTCGTCGAGGATCGCCACCAGTTGCGAGTTCTCGCGGTCGCTCTCGGTGAACGTGCGCCCGCGCAGCAGTTGGATCCCCAGCGTCCTGAAGTACTGCGGCGAGACCACCGCGAAGAACGTGTGCGGCGCCGGCTGGATGCTCTTCCCCTGGATCTCATAGGAACTGGTCCATCCGCCTTCCAGGGGCAGGCTCGAACCCGTAGCCGCACTCTCGACGCCGGGCAGGTTGTTGATCCGTTGCAGTGCCTGGTCGGCGAATGCGATCGTGCGCGACGGGTCTTTGTATTTCTGTTGCGGCAGGGACACAGCGAAAGTCAGGACGTTGTTCGTATCGAATCCGAAGCGCGTCTGCTGGATGCGCACGAAGCTGCGGATCATCAGCCCGCCGCCGATCAGCAGCAGCACCGCCAGCCCCATCTCGCCAATGACCAGCAGGTCGCGCAGCCGGTGGCGGCTGCTTCCGACCTGGCTGCGGCCCTCTTTGAGTTCGTCCGCCAATCGCGGCATCGATATCTGGAACGCCGGCACCAGCCCGAACAACAACCCCGTCCCGATCGACACCGCCAGCGTGAAGCCCATAACCATCGGATCCACGTCGATCTTGATGAAGGTCGGCAGTTCGATCGGCAACAGCCGCAGCAGCACCTGCACGCCTGCCGATCCGAGCATCAGCCCGAAAACTCCGCCGACGATCCCGAGCACCACGCTCTCGGTGAGCAGTTGCCGGATGAGACGAAGCCGCGTCGCGCCGATGGCCAGCCGTGTTGCAATCTCCTTGTGCCGCGCCGTCGCCCGCGCCAGCAGCAGGTTCGCTACGTTGACGCACGCGATCAACAGCACGCAACCGACGGCCGCCAGCAGTACCAGCAGCGGTCGCCGGAGGTCACCGCGAATGACGTCTGTCATCGGCTCCGCGATCACGTGCCAGCCCGAGGTGTCGCCCTCGAACTCTTTCGCGTAAGTTTCACGAATGCCCCGCGTCATCGCCGCCATTTCGGCATCCACCTGCTGCCGCGTGACGCCCGGCTTCATGCGCCCGATCATGTTCAGGTACTCGACCTGCACCTTCTGCCGTTCTTCGGGCGTGAACGCCAGCGGCACCCACAACTCGGACGTACTCGGATACTGGAACTCAGCCGGCATCACGCCGATGACGTCGTAATTGTTTCCATCCAGCGTGATCGTCCGTCCGACGATCCCTCGATCGGCGCCGAAGCGGTTCTTCCAGATGCCGTATCCGAGGACCACCACGCGCTCGTGGCCGGGCTGGTCATCGCCCTCGCTGATGGTGCGGCCCAGCATCGGACGCGCGCGCAGCGTCTGGAAAAATCCTCCGCTCACGCCCGCCGACCGCACGCGCTCCGGATCTCCTGAGCCGGTCAGGTTGCGTGGCACCTTGTAGCTGGTGAACACGCCCATGCTCTCGAACGACTTCATGTTCCGGGTGTAGTAGTCCCAGGTCACGGGAGAGATCGTCGCCCGGCTCAGTCCGATTCCCGGGTAGGAGTGGAAGACCATCATCAGCCGGTTCGATTCCTCGAACGGCAGCGGCCGCAGGATCACCGCGTTCACCACGCTGAAGATCGCCGTATTCGCGCCGATACCCAGCGCCAGCGCGGCGATCGCCACCAGCGAAAACCCTGGCGCCTTGAGCAGCATTCGAAGTCCGTACCGGATGTCCTGCCAGAAACTCTCCACGAAAGCTCTCCCTGATTCATCTGGAAATCTGGGATCGGTCGAGTGTTGTCGCAGATCAAGATTTGCAGATTTCCAGATGAATCAACAGCAATTGTCCGTCCGCGCTAACTCATTGCGAAACCGTGGTTTCGCGCTCAGGGCTATCCGCTCAAGGGAAATCGATGTCCGAATCCGGACACCGAAAGATCAACCACGAATCTGCACGGATGACCACGGATCAACAATTTTCCGTGTTGATCCGTGGCAACCCCTGGTTAACACGTCCGGGGAATATTTTCCCGCCGCAGCACAGAAGTACATGTACCGGAATCCCGGTATCCGCCAGAGTCGCCGGAGATTCAATCGCTTAGCGATTGGCACGCCCGGTGCACTGTTCCTGGGTGTTAGCGAGGTCACGGAAATGACGAACATTCTTTGCGTCAGCCACGAATGGAGTCTCGGGTTCGATGAACTGCGCGAGATGTCGAACGCCGGTTTTCGCGTGATCCCCACCGCGAATGGCTACGACGCCGTCAAGCAGTATGCCTCCCGCGACATCGACGCCGTGATCGTCAATCGCCGGCTTCCCGACATTGAAGTTGCCGACCTGCTTTCCTATTTCCGTCATCACAACGAGACGATTCCGATCGTCATGCTTTCGTCAGTCATGCCGCTGCCATCCGTCCCGGAGACGGTTGATGCCGTCATTCAGAAATCCAGCGGCGCCGGCCTGCTCGTCCCGACCATCCAAGTCCTGCTGCGCAGCCGCGTATCAGACGAGGTGGGGGGAGGCGAGGGTATCGCGCGGGCCGCGTAAACCAGGTTGTCCCACCACAGGCGACTGACACCCCGCCTGTGGATTCCCAAGGCCGCCAGCGTTCCCCCCGCTGGCGGCCGTTCCTCATTTAGCGATTGATTGATTTTTGATTGAGTGATTGCTTCTCGACCGGACCCAAATCACCAATCACAAATCACTCAATCACCAATTTCCGAACCCAATCTTACTGCGCTAACATCTAGTCTCAGACATGGTCCATCCCTGGCATGACGTTTCCCCCGGCGATCAACTGCCGCGCGAATTCCGCGGCATCATTGAGATCCCATTCGGTTCCAGCGTGAAGTACGAACTCGATAAAACGAGCGGCATGATCATGCTCGACCGTGTCCTCTATTCCGCTGTCTATTACCCCGCCAACTATGGCTTCATTCCCCAGACGCTCGCCGAGGACGATGACCCGCTCGACGTTCTGGTGCTGTGCCAGGAGGCCGTCGCTCCGCTGACCATCATTCAAGCGCGCGCCATCGGCCTGATGACGATGATCGACAGCGGCAAGTATGACCACAAGATCGTCGCCGTTGCTACCGGCGATCCGGAATTCAATTCGTATCAGGAAGCTTCCGAAATGCCGGCGCACCGGCTACTCATGCTGCGTCGTTTTTTTCAGGACTATAAGCAGTTGGAGGGGAAAGAGGTCGAGGTCAACGATATCGAGCCCGCCGCCAAAGCCTTCCCCGTCATCGAGGATGCCCTCCTCCGCTACAGCGCCCAGCGAAGAAAAGGCTTCCATCCAAAGTAGGGCGTAGGGCTCAGGGCGTAGGGCGCAGGCTTCACGGGTGTGCAGATTGCGTCGAATTGATCAGCCCGTGCAACATGCGGCCGATGCGCGCCGTTCGTTCGAGTAGGCGGTCAGCGTCCGCGGCCGACAGGAATCCTAGGTGTCTTGCGATCAATATTTGCGTGTAGAGTTCCTGTTGCGATCCGCGGGCATGGGTGAGAAAAAGCGCAAAGTCTTTATTGGTTGAGCGGCCTTTGCCTTCGGCGATGTTGCTCGAGATCGAAACAGCTGCCCTGCGCATCTGGCTGATCAGACCGAATCGCTCATCCGATGGAAATGGGTGTCGCCTCGTTACCTCGTACACGTCATACACAAGTTCCATCCCGAGTTGCCAAACTTCCAAGTCCTCGTATGTGCCAGGCATGCGCTCCTCCTGCGACGCGCATGTTAAGCTCCGGCATCATTTTGGAATGTGATGCGACTCACATCGACGTGTTACATCGGTGGTGCCAGTCTCTGTTTTGCCCTACGCCCTGAGCCCTGAGCCCTATTCGTACCGCAACGCATCCACCGGATCCAGCTTCGCCGCCTTCCAAGCCGGATACAGCCCAAAGAACAGCCCCACCGACATCGACGTCCCCACTCCCAGCACGATCGCCCACGGCGGCACGCTCGACGGCAGCTTCGGCATCGTCAGGTTGATCAGCACGCTGATCCCGACACCGAACAGCACTCCCAGCGCGCCTCCCGCCCCGGTCAGCGCGACGGCTTCGGTCAGGAACTGGCGAATGATGTCGCGCTTTTTCGCCCCGATCGCCTTCCGCACGCCGATCTCGCGCGTGCGCTCGGTCACCGACATCAGCATGATGTTCATCACCCCGACTCCGCCCACCAGCAGCCCGATCGAACTGACGACGACCGTGATCAATCCGATCGCGCCCATGATCTGCCGGAACTGCGCCGCCATCTCCTCCGCCGACGACACCGCAAAATTGTCTTTTTTATTGAACGGAACATTGCGGCGCCGGCGCAGCAGGCCGCGCACTTCATCCTCCGCCTCGGACTTCCGTCCCGCCATCGCCTGCACGCCGATGAAGTGTTCGTCGTACGACGGGTGGTGCTTGCGATAGCTGTTGTATGGAACGTAGATACCCTTGTCCGCCGAGTCGTCGCGGAAGAACTGCCCCTTGCGCTTCTCCAGCACGCCGATAACCCGGTAGCTGACACCGTCCACCAGGACTTGCTTACCAAGCGGGTCCTCTCCCGGCATCAGTCCATCCGGCAAATCCGCGCCGATCACCGCCACGTCCATCCTGTGCAAGTTTTCGCCTTCGTTGAAGAAGCGCCCTTTCGCCACGTGCGCGTTGTACACCTGCTCCCACGACGGCAGCGTCCCGTTGTGTTCCACCTGGAAGACTTCGTTGCCCTTGTAGCGCGCGCTCACCGGCAGGCGCTGCTGGTCCCAGCGCTGCATTGCTTCGACCGTCACATTTTGGACATCCGCGCACTCTTCCTTGATCGCCATTGCATCTTCCAACGTCAGCGGCTTGCGCATGCGTTCTTCCGCTGTGCGCCGCCCTGCGTTGAAACCAATGTCCCACCGGAACACAAACAGCGTGTTCGTGCCGTAATCATCCAGGAAGCTGCGGACGTCTTTGTCGAGACCGACGACGATCGATCCCACGGCGATGAGTGCGGTCACGCCGATCACCACACCAACGACGGTCAGCAGCGACCGCATCTTGTGCTCGCGCAGGGTGCGAAATGCCATGCGCGCGTTTTCGCCCATCTCGAAGCGCGGCCATGCGAGTTTTCTACCTTCACCGTTCATGCCCTACGCCTCTGTCCTGAACCGTGAGCCCTACGCCCGAAGCCCTACGCCCGAAGCCCTACGCCCGAAGCCCT
>CAZLJE010000021.1:0-36700 GCA_964559835.1 uncultured Terriglobales bacterium | reverse complement strand
CCGAAGCCCTACGCCCGAAGCCCTCTTCTACGTCTCGAATCGCAGCGCCTCGATGGGGTCGAGCTTCGCCGCCTTCCGCGCCGGATAGATTCCAAAGAACAGTCCCACTGCCGTCGATACCGACAGTGCCACGATCACCGCCGAGATCGGCACCGCCATCGGTACCGACGTCGCCGTCCGCACGATCAGCGAACCCGCCCAGGCGATGGTCACACCTATCGCTCCGCCCACTGCAGTCATCACCGACGACTCCACCAGGAACTGCAATAGGATATCGCTGCGTGTCGCGCCGATCGACTTGCGGATGCCGATCTCGCGCGTGCGTTCGATCACGCTCGACAACATTACATTCATCACCACCACGCCGCCGATGACCAGGAACACCGAAACGATGCCGACCATGCTCGCGGCCAGCGTCCCGGTTAGGTCTTTCCACAGGCTCATGATCGAATCCGACGCGATGATGCCAAAATTGTCTTCCTCCATCGGCTTCAGGTGCCGTAGCGCCCGCATCATCATTCGCGCTTCGTCCTTGGTCTGCTCCATCGTCTCGGCCGCCGCGCACTGCACGTTCACCGTCAAGCTGCGGTTCGCGCCGTATACCTTCAGGAACGTCTGGATCGGGATCTTGACGAAATTGTCCCGCGACTGCCCCAGCACTGTGCCCAGCGGCTTCGCGCTGCCAATCACTTCAAACTCGTGGCCATCGACGTCGAGGATCTTCCCGATGGGGTCCACGCCCGGAAATATCCGGTTTGCAATGTCGGCCCCGATGAATACGACCATGGCGCGATGTTCGCCGTCGACGTCGGTCACGTAGCGCCCGACCTGCGGCTCGACGACATCCATGTCCGCGATATTCGCCGTTACGCCCCCGATGCTGACGTCATCGATATTTTGATTTTCCGCCCGGACCTTGCCGCGCCGCTGTGTCTCCACCCCGACCGCCTGCGGCAGTTTCATGTTGTCGCGCAGGTATTCGAAATCTTCCCAGTGGATCTCTTTGTTGCGACGGGAGGCTTTCACGTAGTCCTGTGCATTGGTGATGATGGGGAAACGGTTGACGATGAAAACGTTGGCCCCGAGGTTCGCCACCCGGTCGGCGATGTACCGGTTCGTCCCTTCGATCAGCGCCACCACCAGGATCAGGGTCGATACCGAGAGGATGATCCCGAGCAGCATCAGAAAGGACCGCAGCTTGTGGGTCCGCAGCGTTTCCAGCGCCACAAACGTCGGTTCCTTCAAATACGAGGTGCGGGACTTCAGGCTCACGCTCCTAGGATACGGGTAAGGGGCCACGTTTGTTTCTCAAAAAGCGCCGATACGGTATAAATCCGGGCGTGAACCGATGACGTTACAAACCCCCATGGATTAACTGCCTTCGTTGGCAAAACCAAGTCGAACCACGGATTTCACCGATCCTCGCCGATTTTCTTGAATATGCTCGGTCCGCGAGCATCCGTGTGATCCGCGGTTGGCTTTTCGCCGTCCGTTACCAAGTACCAAGTACCAAGTACCAGGTACCAATAACCAATAACCAACGACCGTTTTCCCACAACTGACAACTAGCAACCAGCAACTGGCAACTGCTATTGTTCCCCTCATGTCCAAGCTCCGGGTCGGCGTGCTCTTCGGCGGGCGCAGCGGTGAACACGAGGTCTCGCTGCTCTCTGCGGCGTCGGTCGTCGAGGCCCTCGATAAGACCAAGTACGAAGTCGTTCCCATCGGAATCACCAAGGAAGGCCGCTGGTTGACCGCCCACCATGCCGAACGCCTCCTCCGCGGACATCACGAAGAACGCCATCTCCGGGCCGGCGATCCCGACGCCACCCCCGGCGCCGCCGTCCTGGCCAGGGGAGAGTCGATCATGGTGCCACCGGTCCCGGGCGCCGAACTACAGGCCTTCGCCAGCGACGCGCCCCATCGCCGCGCCTCCGACCGCGCTATCGACGTCGACATCGTCTTTCCCGTCCTTCACGGCACCTTCGGCGAAGACGGCACCATCCAAGGCCTGTTCGAATTGGCCGACATCCCCTACGTCGGCGCCGGCGTCCTCGGTTCCGCCGCCGGCATGGACAAAGCGGTCATGAAAGAGTTGTTCCGAGCCGCTGGACTGCCGATCGTTAAGCACGTCACCGTCTTGCGCAACCAGTGGGAGGCCGACCCCAAGCGCGTCCGCCGCGCCATCGAATCCGCGTTGAAATACCCGCTGTTCGTGAAGCCCGCGAACCTCGGCAGCTCCGTCGGGATCAGCAAGGTGCGCGAGCGCAAAGAACTGGATGTGGCGATGAACGAAGCCGCAAAGTTCGACCGCAAGCTCATCGTGGAGCAGGGTGTGGGCGGGAAAAAGGGCCGCGCCCGCGAAATCGAATGTTCGGTCCTCGGCAACGATAAGCCGGAGGCGTCCGTCGCGGGCGAGATCGTCCCGGCGGCTGAGTTCTACGATTACAACGCCAAGTACGTGGACGAAGGCTCGAAGCTCGTCATCCCGGCGAAGCTCACCCGGGCGCAGCAGAAGCAGGTGCAGCAGTTCGCTATCCGCGCCTTTCTCGCCGTGGACTGCTCCGGCCTCGGACGCGTCGATTTCCTTCTCGAATCCCGTACCGGCAAGCTCTTCGTCAATGAGATCAACACCATGCCGGGCTTCACCTCGATCAGCATGTATCCGAAATTGTGGGCAGCTTCGGGATTGCCGTATCCCGTGCTCCTGGACCGGCTCATCCAACTCGGCCTCGATCGCCACGCCGAGAAGAAGCGCAACCAGTACTCGAAGTGATCAGTGATCAGTTTTCAGTGATCAGCTCGAATTCCAAGTTCCGCCTGCTGATCACTGAGCACTGAACACTGACCACTGACCACTCCGTTTTTCCGCTTTCCACACAAACTTCCGCCCAGCTCCCGCATCTTTGATATCCGGGACCTAGGAGGGAGTGACATCCATGAAATCTTTTCTGATCGGTTTAGGAATGGGCATCGGTCTGGGCGTTCTGTTTGCCCCGATGAGCGGCGAAGAGGCTCGCAACACGCTGTCGGAGCGGGCGAACGATCTCGCCAACTCCGCGCGCGAAACCATTGAGCAGGGTCGCGACAAGATCCAGCGCGGCGTCAGCACCATCAGCAGCCAGGTGCGTTCCGCCACCGGCACCGAAGGCGCCAGCCGCACCGGTACCGGCACCACCGGCACCAGCAACATGTAGCTGGTACGCGCGAGCTTTCCCGAAAGGGGCCGCCTTTCAAGGCCGCCCCTTTTTGGTGCCCCCGCCTGTTTTTTCTCTCGCCTTCGAGTTGTATTCCCCAGTCTTTTTGCATATTGTTGGCCCGCCAGATCTTACTTGCACAAAACTTACGAAGCGGTTCGGAGCCTTGCATGCGCCGCCAAGACGGATTTTCCCTGATTGAATTGTTGATCGTGATCGCCATCATTCTCGCGCTTGCGGCAATGGCCATTCCCAACCTGCTGCGCTCCAAGATGTCGGCGAACGAGGCCTCCGCCGTCGCCTCCATCCGCACCATCGCCACTGCCCAGACCACTTATGCGGTTGCTTATCCACAAGTCGGCTACGCCGACACCCTGACCAAGCTTGCCTTCCCGACCAGTGGCGCCGCCGTCGACCAGAACCATGCCGGCCTCATCGATTGGGTCCTCGGCTGCGCCACTCAGCCTTGTCCGAAAGCCGGCTATCAATTCTCCATCGTGAACGCAACCGGCACGCCCGCAACCGCTTACGAGATCACCGGCACACCGCAAATCCTCGGACAGACCGGTCGCCGCGGTTTCTGTGGCGACCAGGTCCCGCGCCTCCTTTACGACCCCAATGGCGGCACTTCCTGCACGCAGGCGCTCCAGTAGCCGATTCCGTTGACACTGAAGGCTTTGCCCCGCTATTCTTGTTCTTTGCCTTAGGAGAGCCACGCCAGCAGTGTGCCCGTCCGGTAAGCCAGTTGGGTAGCCCACCAGTTGGGCGGCCCAATACCTGGGTGGGATGTCCGACGTGCTAATTTACTGACCGGCTTGTGGTTATGGCACCTGCGCGATGTTTATCAGCCTCGAGGACCTGGAGCGTAAACCGGTAGACTTCCGGGAAGACTTTGCCCCCGGTAAGGTCGACTTCGGCCCCGACATGAAGCAGGTTGCACCGCTGCTTGCCAGCGGCCGGGCCACCCTGATCGAAGAACATCAGGGCGCTCGCGAAGTGATCCAGGACATCCGCGTTGTGGGCGATATGTCCACCCGGGTCGAGGTCGCATGTGCCCGGTGTCTCGACCCCGTTGCCCGCGACATCGCGCGAAATTTCGACTTGCTGTACCGGCCGCTCGGAGCCGATGCCGGACGCGAGGAGATTTCGGTCACGCAGGCCGAGGCGGAAATAGGTTATTACACCGGCGACGGCGTTTTGCTGGAGGACATCCTGCGCGAGCAGCTCCTGCTGGAGGTCCCGATCAAGGTCGTATGCCGGGAGGACTGCAAAGGGCTGTGTCCCCAGTGCGGTCAGAACCGCAACCAGGGTTCTTGCAATTGTGTTACGCAGGCTGAAGATCCGCGCTGGGACGCACTGCGCGGCCTGCGCGATAAGCTAGGTCATTAAACGAGAAGGAATCTGTAGTCATGGCAAATCCGAAACGGCGACATTCCAAACGGCGCACCGCCACCCGGCGCGCCCACGACCGCATCACCGGCCCCGGACTCTCCGAGTGCCCCAACTGCCACGAACTGAAGCAGCCGCATCGCGCCTGCCCCAAGTGCGGGCACTACAAGGACCGCGAAGTCCTCGAGGTCAAGGAAGCCAGCTAGGTCCCAGGCTTCAGGCTTCAGGTTTCAGGCGGTATAGACCTGAAGTCTTGTTGCCTGACACCTGAAGCCTGAAAACCTGATGCCAACAACTATCGCCATCGATGCTATGGGTTCGGACAAAGCGCCGAAACCTGAGATCGAAGGCGCCATCCTCGCCGCTCGTCATCTCGATGACGTGGAAGTGCTGCTCGTAGGGCCGGAAGATCAGGTCCGCGCCGAGCTGCGCTCCCATCCGTCCGTGCGCTTCCTTTCGAATCTGCATGTGGTGCACGCCGCTGAAGTCATCGGCATGCATGACAAGGCAGCGCAGGCCGTCCGCTCGAAAAAGCAGTCTTCCATGCACGTAGGACTGCGCATGGTGCGCGACGGAAAAGCTGCGGGTTTCTTTACCGCCGGCAATACCGGCGCCGCCATGGCCGCCGCCAAGATGATCCTCGGCGCGTTGCCCGGCGTGGACCGTCCCGGACTCGCGGCCGTCTTTCCGACCGCTGCCGGCACCGCCAGCCTGATGCTCGACGTCGGTGCCAACGTCGACTGCAAGCCCCACAACCTTGAGCAGTGGGCCATCATGGGCGACGTCTACTTTCGCTCCATCTTCAATGTGGCCCAACCGAGGGTCGGGGTGCTTTCCGTCGGCGAAGAAGAGAGCAAGGGCAACGAGCTGACGCGCAGCGTCTATCAGCTCCTCAAGCAGCTTCCGCTCAATTTCATCGGCAACGTCGAAGGACGCGACCTCTATAACGGCAACGTCGATGTCATTGTCTGCGACGGCTTCGTCGGGAACGTCGCGCTGAAAGTCAGTGAAGGGCTGGTGACCGTCGTCCGCACCATGTTGAAGGAATCGCTCAGCACCACCGTCACCCGGCAGGTCGGCTTTCTTCTTTCACGCAAGGCATTCGACGATTTTAAAAAGCGCCTCGATTACTCCGAGTACGGCGGCGCGCCGCTGCTCGGTGTCAAGGGCGTGTGCATCGTAGGTCATGGCTCTTCCAATTCCAACGCCATTAAGAACGCCGTCCGCGTCGCCGCCGAATTCGCCAACTCACGGGTGAACGCAAAAATCGCCGAAGGACTCAATCGCGCCAACGGCGCCGCCGAATCCTAATTAAACACGGTTGTCATCCTGAGGAGGACGTCAGTCCGAAGGATCTATGCTTTTCTTCGTGTCCTTTGTGGTGAACGCTTTTCCCCGCGTTCCTCTGCGCTGAAGATTTTCTGCTGCTAAACTGACGCTCGACTATGCAACCGCTAGCGTTCTTATTCCCCGGACAGGGCTCCCAATCCGTTGGCATGGGCCGCGAACTCGCTGCCATGTATCCCGTCGCGCAGCTCACCTTCGACGAAGCCGACGAAGCTCTTGGCTTCAAGCTCTCCCAGGTCTGCTTCGAAGGCCCCGAAGACCGTCTTCGCCTCACCGAGATCACGCAACCCGCGATCCTGACGGTCTCCGTCGCGGCCTGGCGCGTACTCGAAGAGAAGGGAATCACGCCCTCGATCGTCGCCGGACACAGCCTCGGCGAATACTCCGCGCACGTTGCCGCCGGCACGCTCGATTTTGCCGACGCCGTCCGCGCCGTCCGTAACCGCGGCCACTATATGCAGGCAGCCGTACCGGTTGGCGAAGGCGCGATGGCCGCCATCCTCGGCATGAAGATCGACGAGTTACAGCCGATTTGCGACTACGCGGCGCGCACGGCGGGCGATGCGATGACGGGCTCGGAGGAAGAAATGGCTCGCTTGCTGTCCTCCATCGGCGAGTTGGGCCCATCTGCACCGGGGAGTGTCGTCCAGCCCGCCAACATCAACTCTCCCGAGCAGATCGTCATTTCCGGTAGCAAGGCTGCGGTCGAACGCGCCGCCGAACTCGCCAAGTCCCGCGGCGCAAAACGCGCCGTGATGCTCCCGGTCAGCGCCCCCTTCCATTGCGCGCTCATGCAGCCCGCGCAGGACTGTCTCGCCGCCGACCTCAAGGCCCTCACCTTCCACACCATGGACCATCCGCTGGTCACCAACGTCGACGCCGCCATCATTCAAAATCCCGATCAGGCCCGCGACGCGCTCATTCGCCAGGTGACCGGCGCTGTCCAATGGGTAGGCTCCATGCAGGCGCTGATCGACCACGGCATCCAGACCTTCGTCGAAGTCGGCCCCGGCAAGGTCCTCTGCGGCCTCATGCGCCAGATCGACCGCTCCCGAACCTGCCTCAACGTCGAAGACGAATCCTCGCTTCAGAAAACCCAGAACGGGCTGCTCTCACGTACGAACGAGTAATAAGTAATAAGTAATAAGTTAATGAGAGCCGCGCCGGACGCATTTCCATTGTGGGAACAGGGATAACTCTGATTGACGCGATTAACGGCTTCGTTCCGAAGCTCTCCTAATAAACTCGGGAGCATGGCTGGCCATTTCAAGCAACTCACCGTGTGGCGCAAGAGCATTGATTTCGCCGACGTCGTCTACACCGAAACTGAAGACTTCCCCAAACACGAGCAATACGGCTTGTGCTCGCAAATGCGTCGAGCGGCTGTGTCGATCGGGAGCAATATCGCAGAAGGCCAAGCACACCATAGCCACAAGGACTTTATTCGTTTTTTGCGAATCGCGCGCGGGTCGATTGCGGAGGGCAGACTCAAGCAGTCATCGCCGGCAGACGTGGGTACTTGTCCCGTGAGCAGGTTCGGCGAATTTGGCGCGCTGCAGATGAGATCAACAGGATGATCAATGGCCTGATCGCCGCGACCGAAAAGCAGCTCAAGGCCTCACCAGAACCGGTTTAATCCTTGGTTCTAATACTTATTACTTATTACTTATTACTGTGTTCGGGTTTAGCATTCCAGCATCTACTCTGGAATCGGGTCCCGAATGAAACGCCTCGCTGCCGTTCTCTGCATACTCGTCTCCACCACGCTCTTCGCCACTGACAAAAAGCTCATCGCCCTCACCTTCGACGACGGCCCGCGTCCCTACGTCCTTTACGGTCAAGGTCCCGCGACCGCCAGGGGGGGACTCCTCGACGTCCTGCAAAAGAACCAGGCGCCCGCGACTTTTTTCTATATGGGCTGGCGACTGACACCGAAGACCTTCGGCGATCCGCACGAATTCCGCACCAGCATGACCACTTTGGACGCGGCCCGCGACGTCTTCAAGCGCGGCTACCAGATCGAGGACCACTCCTTCAGCCACGTTCAATTCAAGCTCTTCGAGAAGCAGCACGGCGAAGACGGCGTCATCGCCGACGTCGACCGCTGTTCCGATCTGATTAAAGGCCTCACCGGCCGCCGCGCCACCTTTATCCGCCCGCCCGACTGGATCACCACCGACGACATCAACCGCAAGCTGGCCGCCCGCGGCTACCACGTGCTCGGCATCTGGTCTACGCTCCCGCTCCCCTTACGCGACGTCAACACCGCCGACTACCTCTGCGCCGGCGAGCACCCGAAGCAGTGCCCCAAGCCTTCGTTACAGGATTTCGTTTTGCAGGAGATCTCGCAGCGCGAGAAGAAGGGAACCTACACGCACATTCTCGCTATGCACGAGCTTTCGACCACGACCACCACGCTGAAGAGCCTTATCCCCGAACTCAAGCAGCGCGGCTACCGCTTCGTCACCCTCGATGAATACATGAAAGAAGTCGCAACGAAATAACTGCGGCGCATGGCTCATGGCCGATGGCGCATGGCGAGTGGTTATGTGTCGAATTACGTACTGCAGGGATTGACAATGAAACCATTCATAGTGGTTCTAAGCGTAACCGTGATGTTAGTGGCAGGTCCAAAGAGCCAGACGGACTACGCCGGGCCAAATTGCCTTGCGGGTTTTCGAATTGATCGTGATACGAAAACAGGCACCTTGTTCCGGGAGCTCGGTTCACCAGTATCGAAAGTGGGGCCGTACTGTTATAAGGCGCAGGATGGACGAGCGTTCCTCTATATGGACACATTTGAGTCTGAACCGAAGATGGCGGCTGACGTGTTTTTGAGCGATTTCCAGAACTGCTTACACAGAGCTACGCGAACAACTCCGATTGATCTCTACTCTTGGAAAACGCCAGAAGGAATTGGATTGGGAAGTCCCAAAGCCGACGTTCTGAATGCATATGGGCGGCCCTCCTCCGAAGACAAAGTTGACCTGAAAAATCATCGCTATATCGAAAGCCATATGGTCCGCGGTTTGCGCTCTAGCGAAGCGGTGGGGGACATTGGGGAGGTGAATATTTCCTATAACAGTGACGTGACGAAAGATCTCAGGACAGCCGAGTTTGGCATACGAAAGGGGAAGGTGAGTTGGATCTGGCTGTCGCACAATGAGTAGCCAGGCTTGGGATCTGCCCGAATCCATAGACCATGAGCCATAGGCCATGAGCCGGTTTTATCTGCATTTAACCGTAAACATATCCGCGAAGCTCAGCGTATTGTCCTGCTTCAGCACCCACACCTGCGCCCTATCCACGCGGCCATTTACGGAGACCACCACCACCACGCCATTGCCGCCCGGCGGACGTGCCGCGCAATCGATCTTGTGTTCCTTGATCAGGCCCCAGTCGCCGCCGGGTCCCCAGTCGCGATAAAAATCGTTGTACGGATATCGCGTGTACTTCTGCGGGTGCTGCTCCCATTGCGGATCGTGCTGCCAGACGGCGTACGCGGTCTTGTAATCCTTCGTTTGCAGCGCGTCGAAGAATTTATTGACGATCCGCTCCTGCGGCCAGTAGCGGAACCACCAAAGCGCGCCGGCGACGACGATGATCGCGCAAACCACCGCGACGAACAGGATCTTCTTCTTTCGCTCGCGTTTCGCGTCGTATTCCGGTGCGGTGAAGAGAGTGTCTGGCATCGTCTTCGCTTCCATAATAACGCTAGACACTGCGCAAGCGCAGTTTGCTCCCGTCTTTGGCCGCCGCAGTGATCAGTAATCAGTGCTCAGTGATCAGGCGCTCTCACGAAGAATTCTCGTGAGTCATCCTGATCACTGACCACCGATCACTTGTTTTACAGATTTCTTTTGAACAGCGGCGTCGCCACCGCGAAGCAGATCACCGCGAACACAGTCAGGTACACCAGGTCCTGCCACACCGCGGTGAACCCCGCTCCCTTCAGCAGCAGCGCCTTGAATCCGTGTACGGCGTAGCTGAATGGGTCCACGAAGGCGATTCCTTGCAGCCACTTCGGGAACGCCTGGATGGGATAGATCGAGCCGCTGGGGAAGAACAGCAGCGTATTCAGCACGCCGAAGATGGCGCGCGGCACCAGCGGGTCTTCGACGCGCACCATCAGCAGGAACATCATCGTGTTGAACGCCATCGACGTGCACACGATCATCATCAGCAGCCAGAACAGCGTCGCCGGTCGGAATGACGTCCCCAACCCCGCCAGCAGCGAACCAATAATGGTAATGACGATCCCCGACACGACCGCCTTGATCGCGCCCGCCGTGATCAGCCCGCCCACCAATTCCGATTTCGTGATCGGCGTGACCAGGTAGCCTTCGTGGATCCCTCGCGCCTTGTCGTCGATGTACAGCATGCCGCCGCCGATCATCACGCTCACGAACATCGCCAGCGCGATCGATCCCGGCAGCAGGTACTTCATGTATTCGATATACGGGTACAGCTCCACGATCTGCAGCGCGATCTGTTGCACCACCCGCGGCTCGATCACCGGCGTATTCAGCGCCTGCGTGAGTTCGATCAGCTTGCTCTCGATCGCCGAACTCATGAACTGGTCGCTGTTGTCCACTACCAGCCCGAGCTTCGGGTCCTCTCCCGCATATACGCGGCGCGAGAACTGCGGCGGGATCACCACCACGCCCTCGAGCTTGCCGTTCCGCAAATCGGTGACGGCATCCTTATCGTTTTCGTAATAGGAAGGAACGAACGTGCGGATGTTCGCACGGACGGAGTCGAACGCTTCGCGTATGCGCAGCGCCTGCGGCCCGTGGTCCTGGTCCACGATCGCCACCCGCGCATCGCGGATCTTCCCGCCGAACGCGTTCCCCAGCACGATGAGTTGCACCAGCGGGAAGATCGTCGCCACCATCATCAGGGCAGGGGACCGCAAGAACTTCCGCAACTCCCGTTCGACGATGGCCATCATTCGATTCATTGGTGATTGAGTGATTTGTGATTGTATGATTGCGTCGGGAATTGGGTCGATCAGGCCGCTGCACTCGACCAAATCTCCAATCACAAATCACTAAATCACAAATAGTTCAGTATCCCGGCCTCGTCGGCATGACGAAGCCCAACGCCTTCACCTGCTCGTCCCTTAACTGCCGTCCCGTGTAGTGCACGAACACGTCGTCCAGCGTCGTGCTCTGCACCGTCAGTGTCTTGATGTCCACGTTCGCCGTCAGTGCCGCTTCCACCAGCGCCGTCACCGTGCTCGACGCGTTTGACAATATCCGGTACATCCCGCCACCCTCGTGCTGCACCGATTCCACATACGGCAGCGCGTGCAGGCTCTTCTCCCAGTCCGCCGGCGGATTTACGAACTGCACTTCAATGACGTTCGATCCCGGCACGCTCGACTTCAACGCCATCGGCGTGTCCAGCGCCACCAGCTTCCCGTGGTCCACGATGGCGATGCGGTCGCACAGCCGGTCCGCTTCATCCATGTAGTGGGTCGTGATCAGGACGGTGAGCCCGCGCTTTTCCTTGATCTTCCCCAGCATCTCCCAGACCGCGACGCGCGACACCGGGTCCAATCCCGTCGTCGGCTCGTCGAGGAAGAAGATCTTCGGCGAGTGCACCAGGCCGCGCGCGATCTCCAGGCGACGCCGCATGCCGCCAGACAACGTCTTCGTCTGCGCGTGGCGCCACTTCGTCAACTCCACCGTCTCCAGCATCTCGTCGATGGCGCGCTTGCGCTCCGCCGCCGCCACACCGTACAGCTTCGCGTAGATGTTCAGGTTCTCTTCCAGCGTAAGGTCCGGGTCGCTGGTCATCGCCTGCGGAATGACGCCCATCATCCGCCGCGCCGCATCCGGCTCTTTGGAAACATCGTGACCCGCAATGAGCGCTCTTCCCGCCGTGATCGGCAGCAGCGTCGTCATCATGCGGATGAGCGTGCTCTTGCCCGCGCCGTTCGGCCCCAGCAGCCCGAAGATCTCGCCCTCGCCCACCGAGAATGACACGTCGTCCACCGCGGTGAAGTCGCCGTACTTCTTCGAGATATGGTCCACCATCACCGCGGGAACCCCGGATTGTGCGCTAACGTTCATGTGTAGGCGCTGACGGCGTCCGGCTGCCGGAGCCCGGAGCCTGGAGCCCGGACCCTGGAGCCCGTTTATTTCTTCTCGGCCGTTGTCGTTGTGCCGTTCAGCTTGCTCCACGGCACCAGAACCTCGGCCGTCATGCCCGTCGCATACTTCATGCCGGCATTGTCGATCTTCAGCTTCAGCGCGACGGTCTTGATGTCGCGCTTCTGCCGGCTGACGTCGCGCTGCGTCGCGAAATCGCCTTCGGTGTTCTTGAAGATGAGCTTGCCCGGGACAGTCGATCCATCCGGCATGCGGACGTCGAGCGTGTCGCCCAACTGCACTTTGTCCGCGTACGTCTCCGGGATCGCCGCGCGCACCCATGTATCGTTCAAATCCATGATGGTGACGATCGGTGTTCCCGGATTGACAACCTCGCCCTGCCGAGCCGCCCTCACGCTCACCACTCCACTCACCGGCGCCGTGACTTTCGTGTACTGAAGCCTGGTGTCTGCCTGCGCCAGTTGCGCCTGCGCTGCTTGCATCTGCGCCGACATCGCCGCAACCGTGCTCTGTGCTGTGTGGGCCTGGTGCGTCCGCGCCTGCGCCGCAGCTAGATTCGATTGCGCGGCCCGCACTTGATCTTGCAACGACTGTACCCGCGCCTTCGCCGCATCCAGCGCCGCCACTGCGCGATCGCGGTCCTGTTGCGACGCCACTCCCTGTTCGGCCAACGCCACAGTGCGTTTCGTATCCAGCTCCTGTTGCCTGAGGTTCGCCTGCGCTTCGACGAGTTGCGCGCGCGTCGACTGCACCTGCGCTTGCGCCGTCAGTACGTCGCTCGACACCGTCCCTCGCGTCGCCTGCTCCGTCGCCTGCGTCCCGCTCACCTGCGACTTCATGCTCGCCAGCGTCGCTCGCGCCGCGTTCTTCAGCGCTTCCAGTTCTTCGGTGTCGAGTTCCGCGACCACGTCGCCTTGCTTGACCGGAGTGCCTTCATCCACGGTCAATTTCTCAATGCGACCCTCGATCTTCGCGCTGACGATGACCTGGTTCGCGTCCACCGTCCCGACCAGCACCAGCCCGCGATCCCGTTGCGTGCTCAGAAAGTAGTACGCGGTTGCGACCAGCAGGATCACCAGCAGCAGGATGCCGAATTTCTTGCGGTTCATCGGCGTCCCTCCTTCATTATTTTCTGGGGTGCTTTCGTGAACACAGGTGCCCCGGGTAAGCCCGGTCTTGGCTTACCGGGGTCTTTCGTAAACACCGCCGCCGATATGAAATCCAGCACCGCCACCCGCCGCGCCGCAATGCGCTCCGGCGACAACGGATCGCCCGGCATGAAAGCCCTCATCATCGGCGTGCTGGAGAAGTAATGCACGATGATCGCGACCATCGACGGCATGAACTGGAACACGTCGATCTTGCGGAACTCGCCTGCCCGTATGCCTGCCTCGAACAGCCGCATCAGTTTCGCAAACACCGGCCGCTGATACTTTTCTGCGATGCGGAGCAGGTGCGGCGACATGCCCGTCCCGGCCCGCATCATCTCCTGCTGCACCAGCCGGGGGAACAGCGGGTTCGACGCCACCGCGTCGAAATACGTCGCCGCAACCGCCAGCAGCTTCTCGCGCGGCGGCAGCGCCTGGTCCAGTACCGCGGACAGCTTCGCCGCCGTCGACGCAAATACCGATTCCAGCGTCGCTCCGTACAGCGTCTCTTTGTCCTTGAAGTAGTAATAGAGCAGCGCCTTGTTGACGCCAGCAGTCTTGGCGATCGCGTCCGTGCGCCCGCCCGACAATCCCATATTCGCGAACTCCGCCAGCGCGGCTTCCAGGATCGCCGCTTTCGTCTGCTCCGGCTGGTTGCGCGTGCCCAGCATCTTGGGTCGCGGATTCATAATTAAATAACCGGTTAGTTATATCAACGGCCGGTCCGCCTGTCCAGAATTACTTTCCCGCATCTTCGGTTTGTCATCCCGAGCGAGGACGTCAGTCCGAGTCGAGGGACCTTGTGTTTTGTTTTTCACCGACGAGCCGAGAGCCATATCCCCCTGAGCCCTGAGCCCTACGCCCTGTGCCCCAAGCCCTACCCCCTATAATTGCTTCGCCATGCCCACAGCCGCCCCGCCCCGCCGCCCAGCCTTCGACCGCCTCGACGACTTTTGGCAGCACATCAGCGAGGGCATGGAACTCAACCAGCTCTGGGCCCAGTTCAAGGTCGAGACCCGCAGCGGCTACCGCCTGTACTCCAAGGACATCAGCCCCAAGGACTACTCTCATCTGCCGCCGGGCAGACAGGCCCTGTACATTGCCCGCGACTTCTTTTGGGCGGTGATGAGCAAGCTCTCGCCCACGCGTCGTATCCTGCTGCTTGCCGGCCTGGTGCTGCTCCTGGTCGGCGGCCTGCAAGGCAACGCCGGAGACGCGAGCCACGGTCTTCAGATCGAGGGGCTGGGTGCATTCCTGATCCTCTTCGTCCTCATCCTCGAGATCTCCGACCGCATCATCATGAAGCGCGATCTCGAGATCGCCCGCGAGATCCAGCGCTGGCTCGTCCCCGAGAAGCCTCCCATCATCCCCGGTCTCGATATCGCGTTCATCACCCGCCCCGCCAACACCGTTGCCGGTGACTATTACGATGTCATTCCCATCGGCAAACCCGAGGACGCGCGCGTCCTGTGCGTCGTTGCCGACGTCGCCGGCAAGAGCATGCCCGCCGCGCTGCTCATGGCGACCTTCCAGGCCAGCCTGCACACCCTGACCGGCAGTTGCGACACCCTCGTGCCGCTCGTCGCAGGTGTCAACCGCTACGCCTGTAAGCACAGCAGCGGCGGACAGCGCTTCACCACCGCCTTCCTCGCCATTCTCGACATGCGCTCCGGCGAAATGGTCTCAGTCAACGCCGGCCACAACGCGCCCATGCTTCGCCGGACCAACGGTTCCGTGGAGCGCCTTGACGCCGGCGGCGTTCCGCTCGGCATCCTCCCCGACGCGCACTATGATTGCGCCGCCACCACCATCAGCCCCGGCGACGAGATCGTCATCTTTACCGTCGAAGCCGTCAACGAGCGCGAACAGGAATTCGAGGAGTCGCGCCTCATGGATGTCGTGCAACGCTGCGGAGGCCTGGCCGCCAACGACTTCATCCAGAACCTGACCTTCACCCTCGACCGCTTCGTCGGCCAGGCCCGCCAGCACGACGACATCACCTGCTTAGTCGTCCGCAGAACCTGACTTTCACCCATCGTGTGTACGTTCGTGTCCTTCGTGTGTCCTTCGTGTGACCTTCGTGTACTTCGTGTGAGACGGTCTTCTTCCCGGAAACAAAAAAGCCGCGGATCATCCGCAGCTTTTGTTTACCTTTTCCCGCGACCCGCAACCCGCGACCCGCGACCCTATTTCAGGCTCGCCAGCCTCTGTGTCGCGATGTCCGCCGCCGCGCTCTTCGCGTCTTCCTTCTGGATCTGCTGGTACACGATTCTCGCGTTCTGCGGGTCTTTGCTTTCGTAGGTCGCGGCCATCTCCAGTTGCGCCGCCCCTTTCGACACCGTGTTCGTCGGTTTGTCCGCCACTTGCTTGTACAGCGCGATCGCGTCCTGGTCCTTGCCCTCGCGCCGGTAGAGCGACGCCAGCGCCATCTTCGCCAGCGCCGACGTATCCGCATTGCGCGTTGACGCTACTTCCTTCAATTCGCGCTCCGCTTCCGCCGTGTTATTCAGGTCGATGTCCGTCAGCCCTACAAAGTACTTGGCCAGTTCACCGGAATTCGTGCGGCCGTACTTGTCGGCGACGCTCTTGAACTCGTCCTTCGCCGCCTTGGCGCGCTCCTGCGACGTGGCAAACGCCGTGGTTCCGGGCGCCGGAGGCTGCCCAGCAGCGCTCAATGGTGTGCTGTAGATGCCGATGGCGTGGCCGAGCGCCTGGCCGGCCGCTTCATCCTGCCGCTGCATGTACCACCAGCCGCCGAAGCCGATCAGCAGAATGACGATGAGAGCGGTAGCGCCGTAGATCAACTTCTCGCGATGTTCTACCGTCCAGTCCAACGCTTCGCTGGCGCCGGCTGCGAACTGGTCCTGTTTCAACCGATGTCTTGTTTGGCTGCGCACTGAATGAGGTCCTTACGTCGGGAGGGATTACGCCGTTCCGAACGCGCTGGCTGCACGGAATGCCGCCGCTGCGGACAGGCAAAACGTCAGTCTAGCAGCCGCCATTCACGACCGTCAAACGGACACCGCCCTAAGTCACTGCCGCGCCGCAACTTTATGCGCTATCCCGGTATCCGGAGTCCGGTGTCCGCACTCCGGACCCCCGGATACGGCTTCCGATTTGCGGCTTTCAGGACCCCGGATCCCGGACCCCGCACTCCGCTTTACAACCGTGCAGCGCTCATTCGCCGTCGAACCATACAGGACATTTGTCAAAAGCGAGAGTAGCTTAGGAACACGACGTTCCTGCGCCCCGTCGGAAGGAGCTTTTTATGCGGAAGCTCGGCATCGCGCTCATCGTCATTATCGTTCTGGTCATTATCGCCATCGTTGCGATTCCGCTGGTGGTTGACGTCAACCGTTACCACGGCCTGGTGCAATCGCAACTCGAGAAGGCCCTCGGACGTCCCGTCACCTTCGGCGCCATGCACCTTTCCATGACCCCGCCGGGGGTACGCATGGACAACCTCGTGATCGGCGAGGACCCACAGTTCGGCGGCGGCGCCTTCGCCCAGGCCCACTACATCGACGCCTCGGTGAAGCTCCTGCCGCTTCTCCGTAAAAATGTCGACATCCGCTCTCTGACCCTCGACCAGCCCCAGGTGGAACTCATCAAAAATCGCGCCGGCCTCTGGAATTTCTCCACCCTTGGTAAGAAGAGCGAAGCGCCCGCTCAACCCGGCGCCGCGCCGGCTCAACCCGCGCCGCAGGGGAACGCGCCTCCCCCGCAGCAGAAGAGCAGCCAAGGGGAATTCGTCCTGGCCAAGCTCGGCATCAACAACGGCCAGGTCACGATGATCGACCAGGCCAAGAACTCGCGCGCCGTCTACAACAACATCGACCTTACGCTCACCGACTTCGCGCCGCATAAAGCGTTCAGCCTCGACGCCGCGCTCCACATTGCCGGCCAGGGCAAGGAGACGCTCGAACTCCAAGGCACCGCCGGACCCATGGCCGACAACATGCTCGCCACGCCTTTCGATGGCAAGCTCCGGTTCAACGAGATTTCCATCGCCGGCCTTCAGAAGCTCGCCAACGTCCCCGCTCTCGAAGGCATGGATGGCATCCTGACCGGCGACCTGAGCGCCAAGAACGACAAGGGCGTGCTCAGTTCGGAAGGTTCGCTCAAGCTCACCGACGCCCTCATCAAGCGCGCCCGCATCGATTACCCCATCACGCTCGAATACAAGGCCAGCGATAAGCTCCAGTCGGACCAGATCCACATCGACAGCGCCAAGCTGCATCTCGGCCAGACGCCGATCAATATCGCCGGCGACATCAACGCCGGTCCCACGCCGGCGCAGGTCAACGTCCACGTCACCTTGCAACAGACTTCGATCGAGGAAGCGGCACGCCTGGCCTCTGCCTTTGGCGTTGCCTTCAATCCCTCGATGAAGGTGAGCGGCAACGTCACCGCCGACGTTCACGCCACCGGTGCGGTCAGCGCGCCGGCAATGAATGGCACCATCGTTGGCAAGGACGTTCGCATCAGCGGCGGCGATCTGAAGGAGCCGGTGGATGTCGGCGCCATGTCGCTCGACCTGACTCCGCAGCAGATCCGCTCCGCCCCGTTCACCGCCAAGAGCGGCAATACTCAGGTCGCCGTGCAGTTCACGCTTGCCAACTACACTTCGCCCTCGCCCGCCATTGACGCAACGGTCAAGACAGCGAACGCGAACCTGCACGAGCTGCTCTCCATCGCCCGCGCCTACGGCGTCGATGCAGTGAAAGACATGGATGGTACTGGCAGCATGAATCTCGACGTCCACGCCAGCGGCCCGCTCAAGAATTCGTCGGCCATGACCTTCTCCGGCTCAGGCAAGATCATCAACGCCACGCTGAGAACGCCGGAACTCACCCAGCCGCTGAACGTCAAGAATGCGGACCTCGGCTTCACCAGCAACTCGATGACGATGCAGAACCTCGCCGCATCCGTCGGCCACACCAATGCCGGCGGCAGCGTGACCTTGCAGAATTTCAGCGCGCCCCACGTGCAGTTCACGCTCACTGCCGACAAAGTGAACGTCGCCGAACTGCAGAATCTCGTTGCCTCGCAACCGCCAGCCAAGCGCGCCTCCAACGATTCAGGAAATAAAGGACATGGGTGGCCCACCCTAGCCTCTTTTGCTAGGGTGGGGCTGATCCCCTCCGCCTACGCCCAGTCTCCCGCGCAACCCAGCATCATCGACAAGATGACCGGCGGCGGCAACGTCTCCGTCGGCACGGTCGAATACGACCAGCTTGTCCTCTCCAACCTGAAGGCCACCGTCGCCCTCGACCACGGCGTCATCCGCATGTCGCCCGTGACCGCCGCGGTGTACAACGGGCAAGAGAACGGCTCCATCGTCCTCGATCTGCGTCAGAAGCCCATGGCAGTCAGCATGAACATGAAGCTCGAACAGGTGGACGCCAACAAGCTGCTTTCGTCCGTCAGTTCGGTCAAAGAGACGCTCTACGGCCTGCTGTCGGCCAACGCGAACACCAGCTTCCGCGCCGCGTCCGCGCAGGATATAGCGCGCACTCTCAACGGCAACCTGAACGTCGACCTCACCAAGGGCCGCCTCGCGCACGTCGACCTCCTCAACCAGCTCTCGCAGGTGGCGAAGTTCGTCTCCAACGCTCCTGCTTCGTCGTCGGCAGGCCAGGCCTTCACCGATCTGCTTCGCCTCACCGGCACCTTCAACGTCGTCAACGGCCTCGCGCAAACGAACAATCTCAAAGCGCTGATCCCCGGCGGGTCGCTCGCAGCCGATGGCGCGGTGAACCTCGTCGACGAAGGCCTGAACATGCATGTCACGGCGATCCTCGACAAGGCGCTCTCTTCCCAGGTGGGTGGCACGCAGGTTGGCGGCTTCATGAACACGGCGCTCGCCAACCAGCAGGGCGAACTCGTGATTCCGGTGCTCGTGACGGGAACGCTCAGCAATCCGCGCTTCGCGCCCGACGTCCAGAAGATCGCGCAGATGAAGCTTCAGAACCTGCTCCCGACTGCCGCCAATCCGGCCGGTGCGGCGTCTGGGATTCTGGGCGCGGTGCTCGGCGGAAAGAACCAGCAGGGCCAGCAGCAACAGCAGGGAGGACTCGGCGGGATCCTCGGCGCCCTCGGCGGCCAGCAGCGGCAACAGCAGCAACAGCAGCAACAGCACCAGAGCAATCAGCCGAACCAACCCGTCGCCAATCCCGACCAGGCTCAGCCCCAGCAGCAGAACCCCTTGGGCAACATCCTGAACCAGGTAATCCAAGGCCAGCAGAACAAAAAGAAACAGCAACAACCGCCACCCGAACCGCCCAAACAATAAAACGGTTGTAAGTTATACGTTGTAAGTTGCAAGTTAAAGCCGCCCGTCGGGGCGGCTTCGTGTTGGGAACATCGGCGTCCCGCCGGTCAGCGTGCACTACGCGTCCACCGGAAATCTGACTCCGGCCTGCTACAGCGCGAGCGCAGCGAGCCCGGTACGAATTCCTAGCCCATGGCGTAAGCCATGGGACTCTCTTTTCGCGAGGCCGTCAGTCCGAGGCAAATACAAACGCCGCCCCGACGGGCGGCTTTAACTTGCAACTTACAACGTATAACGTACAACCGCTTTTAGTCCTGGCTCGCCAAATGCCCCTGCTCTGCCTTCTCCTGGCATTCGATGCAATGACGCGTCCACGGCACGGCCTCCAGACGCTTCGGGTTGATCTCTTTCCCGCACGAGATGCACTGCCCGAAATTGCCTTCGCGGATCCGGCTCAGCGCGCCCTCCACCATCCCCAGCAGCGCCCGGTCATTCGTGCTCTGGTGGAACAGAAACTCCTTGGTATACGAACTGGCAGCCCGGTCGGCGATGTCCTGCGCCATGTCGCCCGGATCGGCGGCCCGCCCGTCCTGCTGCTGCGCCGATACCTTTTTCCGCAGCTCCTGCTGCCGCTCTTCCAGCCGCTTCCTGAACGTCTCTAGCTTCTTCTTGTCCATTGTTTTCCCCGGTCTTACAGACAACTCCGGGTACCTTAGTGCAAACGGTAATCATAGTCGCCGGGAAAACAGGGAGTCAACTGAGGGTCTCATGCCGGCTTCGTATCCAATGCCGGTTGCGTCGTTAATGATGTTCCCTTAGTTTCTTCAAATGCGGAATATGGGTGTTTGCGTTTCACATCGAATCCCTCAACTCTCGTTCGCTGGGTTAACCCGAAAGGTAGATACAGCTTGAGCGCGAAGCGCGCCATAATCCTAGCCCACAGCGTCAGCTGTGGGTGAAAGGGCCAACAAACCCCCGAGCCCGCTTCAGCTGGCGACAGAATCCGCTGACTGTCTCCCGGTTACCAATTACCAATCGCCGACTACCGATCGGGAAAACAGGCGTCCATCCCGATACCGACCACCGATTACCGATGAGCCGATTTACTGATCACTGACCACCGATCACTGACCACTCGGAGATTAAAAAGCGGCGCTTTCGCGCCGCTTATAAAGAGGCTTCAGAGAGGGAGGGAAAGTCAGGGAAGGCGATGCAAGGTGCCGTCCGGGTTCCCGGTCCGGCAAAATTGGACAAGTCGACAATCAAGGAAGAGGGTTCTAAACATGTTGTAACGGCCTCTTTTGTTGGTTTTCGAAGCAGCACATCAAACCCCAAACTTCCTGCCCCCGTGTGCAACATCTTGAGGATATTTCCAACTGGTTGAATCAGAATGGATTTGCGGTTCAGAATGGAAATGATTTCCACAGGATTCGCAGCGCTCTACCCTGAAAGCGGCGTGCCGTAGTCGGCATCCTGATGCCAACTCTAGGCACTTGGCTGCTTAGCTTGGACTTGCTTCTGCTCCTCCATCGCTTTCAGCTTATTGAGCAGAGCTTTGTAGCTGATTTTCAGGATCTTCGCCGCCTGCCGGCGGTTCCAGCGCGTCTGCGCCAGCACCCGCTCGATCGCCACGCGCTCAGCCTGCATGGCCGCCCGCCGTCCAATCTCCAGCAAAGACGGCATCTCCATCTCGGCCGCAGGGGACCCGCTACCGTTTCCGCCCCCTGGAGCCGGCGGAGGCGCTGCCGCTTCAACCGAGGGCATGCCCATCGAGGGCGGTGCGTTCACGCCAAGCTGAACGCTGTCCTGCTTGATGCCCCAGATGGGCGAATTCGTCGATCCTTCCGACCGCACGATCGGTTTGTGCGTCGACAACTCGCGGATGATCTGCGGCTCGTTGCCTACGATCGTGTACCGCTTGACCAGGTTCTCCAGCTCGCGGATGTTTCCCGGCCAGTTGTATTCCATCATCCGGCTCACCGCGTAATCGCTAAACGGCGCAGGCGTCTTGCCGTAAAACTCGCTGTACTTGCGCAGGAAGAAATCGAGGAAGATCGGGATCTCCTCGCGACGCTCGCGTAGCGGCGGGATATGGATCGTGACGACGTTCAGCCGGTAGAACAGGTCTTCGCGGAACAGGCCTTCTTCCACCGCGCGCTCCAGCGGCTTGTTCGTCGCCGCCAGCACGCGCACGTCGACGGCTATGTCCCGCTTGCCGCCCAGTCGCGCAAACTCGCCATCCTGCAGGACGTGCAGCAGCTTCGCCTGCAGCGCCGGATGCATTTCGCTGATTTCATCGAGAAAGATCGTCCCGTAGTTGGCCTGGTCGAACTTGCCCAGCTTTTGCCGGTTCGCGCCCGTGAACGCTCCCGGTTCGTAACCGAACAGTTCGCTCTCCAGCAGTTCGTGCGGGATGGCCGCGCAGTTCACCTTCACGAACGGCTTCTCGCGCCGCATCGACTGGCCGTACACCATGCGCGCAACCACTTCTTTACCCGTTCCGCTCTCGCCGCGGATCAGCACGGTGGCGTTCGTGTCCGCCACCTGCTCGATCGTCATCTTCACTTCTTCCATCTTCGGGCTTGTCCCGAAGAGTCCGCTGAAGTCGCTGTGCCGGCGCACCTGTTCCCGAAGCTGCGTGACTTCGCTCACCAGTCGCTGCTTGTCGATCACCTTCGCGATCCGGACATCCAGTTCCTTCGGCTCGAACGGCTTGCTGATGTAATCGTCGGCGCCCAGCTTCGACGCGCGGAAGATCAGTTCCGGGTTCGTCTGTCCGGAGATCATGATCACCGACACATCCGGCTTGATCTGCTTGATGCGCTCCAGCGTGTCCAGCCCGTTCATGCCGGCCATGGCGACATCCATCAGCACCAGCGCCGGGTCGTACACCCGGAACATGCGGATCGCTTCCTCACCGCTGCCCACGATATTGACGTCAAAATTGTGCCGCGCCAGGTACGAGCTGAGGTAGCGCGCCATGCTGGCGTCGTCGTCCACGATCAGCACCCTGGTTTTTTGCGTCAACATCGTATTTGGCCTCCGAGCCCGTTTTGCTTAACGCCTAAAACCTGAAGCCCAACGTCTATTCCAGCGGCAACTCCGATACCAAACAGTAGTTCGAAACCACTTGTCGGCACGGTCGTGACCTGATTCGGCGGAAACTCTGTTATTACCACTAGGTAAATAGCGTTCTGTGAATCCCCAGTTGAGAACTTTGCGTCACTCCCCCACCCGAATGGACCGCTCCGGCAGCCTGCCTGGATGGCGGTATTGTACTTCTGATTCCAAACAGTGGTAGCGGGATGTCCACAATTATGCGCAGACGGCGGTTCCGAGCTTCCGGCCGGCGGCATCTTCGGGCAGCGTGAACGAGAACGTGGCCCCCCGGCCGACTTCGCTTCGGACTTCCATCGACCCGTGGTGGGCCTCCACGATGCGCTTGGCGATCGCCAAGCCCAGGCCGCTCCCCTCACGCTGGCGCTTCGCCGCCTGTCGCTGCACCTGCGCGAATTCATCGAAGATCTTGTCCAGGTCCTCGGCTGCAATTCCGATCCCGGTATCGCTCACCGATACCTGCACTCCCGAAGCCGTCTGTCGGACCGCGATCGTGATAAACCCGCCGCTCCCGGTAAACTTCAAAGCGTTCCCGACCAGGTTGACCAGTACCTGCTCGATGCGTTCGCAGTCCATGACCAGCCTCGGCAGCCTTGCCGGGACCTCGACCGCGATGTGCACGTTTTTCGTCTGCGCGTCATGCTGGAACAGCGTCCCCACGCTTTGCACCAGCTTCCGCAGGTCGGCCGGCTCGAACTGCATCCGCATCTTGCCCGACTCGATCTGCGTGATGTCGAGCATCGAGTTCACCAGCCGGATCAGGCGCTTGCATGCCGCGACCGATTCCCGCAGCGTCTGCTGCTCCTGTTCGTCGAGCCGGTCGTGCAGCATCTCCGACAGCATCGAGTTGTAGCCCAGGATCACGCTTAACGGCGTGCGCAGCTCGTGGGTTGCGACGCTCAGGAACTGCGATTTCAACTTGTCGAGCTCCCGCAATTTTTCGTTCGCCGCCGCCAGTTCCTGGTTGTTCTGTTGCAGCTTCGCGAACATTGCCGCGTGCGACAGCGCCAGCGCCGATTGCCCCGCCAACCCGCGCAGGAACCGTTGCGTGCTCGCATGAAAGTCGAACGCGCCGGTGTTCCACACGCATAACACGCACGTTAGCACGTTCTTCGCGATCCCCGGCACCAGCGCCACCGAGCCCATTCCGTGCTGCTCCGCCCACTCGCGCAGCCATAAATGCGAACTTCCCGACGTGATTGCTTCGCCCGCGGCCAGTCGCGGCCACACCTGCGGCCGTCGCACCAGCTCCGCCAACTCTTCCGCTTCAGGCTGCGACGGATCTTCACCCGCGAAGCTCAGCAGCCGCGCATCCGTGACCGCCAGCACCTCGCGTGCCGCCTCGGTCACCTCGTTCGCGATCTGCGCCGGGTCCAGCGAGGTCGTCACCGTCCGGCTCACGCGGTAGAGCGTGTCGATCTCCGATAGCCGCTTCCGTTCCAGCGACCGCCGCACCGCCGCCTTCAGATCGGCGACTTCCGTCGGCTTCAGCAGGTATTCGTACGCGCCTCGCTGTAACGCCTCCAGCGCCGTGTCCACCGACCCATAGCCCGTCATCATCAGCGTTACCGTGCTGGGTGATACTTGCCGCACTTCTTCCAGCACCGCCAGACCGTCGGTCCCCGGCATCTTCAGGTCGGTCATGACCAGGTCGTAGGTACGGGAGCGGATCAGTTCGATCGCGGTCTGCCCGTCGGGCGCCGCGTCCACGTCGTACCCTTCCTGCTGAAGTATGGCGACGACTGTAACGAGAACGTTCTTCTCGTCGTCCACCACGAGGATCTTGGAACGGTTCAGGACCATAGGAGGCTGGGCCGGCCGCTATCAACGTTCGGTAGCTGCTGCTGTTCTGGATACTAGGATGCAAAAGTTGGCTCCAGAGGCTGGATTCTGGGCAGAAAAGTACTAAGAACGTGTACGTGTAGGAGCCAGGCTTGGCCCCGGTAACGCGGGCGCTCACCTGCAACGTAGCATCTGCGTCGGCCAATCACGTAACGCGGGCGTCTCGCCTGCAACGGAACATCGGCGTCCCGCCGGTCACTATCCACCATGCCTGCCGTATTCAAAAATCGAAATTCGAAAATCAAAAATGAAAAAGGGGCGCTTCTAGCGCCCCCGGAACTTGCAACTTACAACTGCTTTACGAAACCGTCCTCAACTTCAGCTTGTTCGGCGTGAAGTGATACGGCGGCCATGGCCCGCTCACCGATATCTCGCAGTCCTTCAACTGCCGCACCGCCGCGCTCGAACGATTCTGGTACTTCTCCACCGTCTTCGAGTCGATCAGGTGCGCGATGTCGATCAGCAGCCCGCCCGAGACCGCTTTCTTGCAGCTCACTTCCGATTCCAGCGGCGAGAACAGCTTGTGCACCTGCACCGACACCGCGCGCGCCTTGCTCTGCCGTTCGCGGTCTTTCGCCGCCATGTCCCGCAGCGCCGTCAGGTATTCGCTCCCGACCGTGTGGGGCAGCGTCGCTTCCGGCAATACATCGCGAAGCGATTGATTTCCCCTCACCACCACCTTCACGTGCATCTCCGATTTCCCCTTCAGCCGGCTGACGCTCTCCGTGAAGCTCTTGCGATTGGCGCGGACAGCACGCCTTACCGCGTCGTGGTTATCGAATACCGTGCCGAAGCGGAAGGGAAGCACGGTCGTATTGCGGAAGCATTCGCTCACGACTCGCGCGTGCTCCAGCACTGCTTGTTGGCCAAGTTGTCCCGGACGGTCGTACGGGCTAACGATGACGGCAAACTCTCCGCTCGGGTACGCGTACACTTGCGCCCCCTCAACTCCTGCGAGTCCCTGGATCGGGAACGGACGTCGTGCGCGATTGCCGTTAAAAAAGGCGTGCTGCTCGGTAATGCAGTAGGCGTACCATGCCATGCCGACTCTCTCCATGGTGGACCGCGCTGGTTGCACGCGGATGTGGGAGCTACAGGGCCCACGAACGTAGTCACTACATCGCGCGGTGAGGTGCGATACCGTGACTCTTTCGAGAAACTACGGCTAGGTACAAATTATCTTGCGTTGGGCGCAGGCGTTACGCCCACCTTCTATCCTAGCGCCATCTTGCGCCTAAAAGCAAAGACTTCTCGCAATGTGCCAGAAATATTTCGTAAGAAGTCGCACCCCAGCAACTCTCCTTCCAAACGCTCGACCTTCTCCTGTGCCCCGCGCCCCGCGTCCCGCGTCCCTGGTGTTAGCACTTCCGTTCCAACAAAATGTCCTGCTCTACGTACCTTGTCCGCCGACCCCGCATCTCATGTACTCAAGCGCGCCGCTATGTCCCGCGCTGCGCCTGTTCGGCAGGAGCTAACCTCAGTAAGGGCAGTAGCTTAGAATTCTGGCAGGATGCGTGCATCCCCCCGTTGCGACGGTGTGCGTGGGGCTTCTGCGCCGACTTCTTGGGGCCAGGGAAAGGGTGTCCGGCCGTGCTCGGATCAGCTATGGGCTTCGGCTTTGAGTCCTCCGATTCTCCGGAGAAATTCGTTGTCGAGGTTTTTTCCGAACTCAAGCAGAGCATCATCCAGCAGCGCTGGCGTGAGGTCAACGTGCTGCTCCGTCTTGCCATGCTCTCCGGCCTCCCCATGCAGTTCGACGCCACCCTCAACCTCCTCTGCGATTTCGCCGCCGACATCGCACCGTTTGAAAAGTGCCTCGTTTATTTCTGGGAAGAATCCGAGGAGCAGGTCCGCGCCCGCGTCGCGCGTGGTTTCGAAGAATCCCCGCGCGAGATGTTCGCTCGCGGCAATATCCTGAATTTCTGGGCCGCGAAGTTTGCCCGCCCGCTGCTGGTCACTCGCGGACGCAACATCCAGGCCGACGCCGTCCTGCAAACTGTAGGCGCCGCGTCCGCCCTCATTATTCCGTTGATGGTAAGCAATCGTTCGCTCGGTTCCATCCAACTCTTCGGCTCCAGGGCCACCGCCTTCTCTCGCGACGACGCCCAGATCCTCTGGATCACTTCGCTGATCGCGGAGAACCTTCTCACGCGCGAATACGCCAATGAGGGCCTCATCACCTTCGCCTTCACCGACTTCCTTACCGGTCTGAAGACCCGCGGCTACTTCGAGCAACAACTCGAGCTGGAGATCAAGCGCAGCGAGCGTAAGAAAACGCAGTTCGCGCTGCTCATGGCCGACATCGACCACTTCAAGCAGCTCAACGACCGCTACGGACACCACGCCGGCGACCAGGTCCTGCGCGACGTCGCCGCCCTGCTCATGAAGGACATGCGCGAGGTCGACACCGTCGCTCGTTATGGCGGCGAGGAATTCGTCCTTATCCTGCCCGAGACCGGAGAGGCCGGCGCCATGCTCGTTGCGGAGCGCCTGCGCCGCGCCGTCGAGCAGGCCCGATTCTTCGCCGGTTCGCCCACCGCCCCCGAGCACCTCACCATCAGCATCGGCATCGGCGTTTTCGACACGGACGCCCAGTTCAAGCGCGAACTCATCGAGGCGGCCGATGCCGCTCTCTACGTCGCCAAAGGCTCCGGCCGTAATTCCGTCATCCTCTACTCCGACCTCCCCCGCTCCACCCGTGAAGCCAGCTAATCTCACCTTTACCTGAATCTTTTTGCTGTCATTCCGAGCGAGGAACCTGCATTGTTCTTCCTTGGTGTTCCTTCGTGTCCTTTGTGCTGAAAGCTTTTCTGCGATAATCAAACCGTCGCCGGGTTCCCTACGCCCTAAGCCCTGCGCCCTACGCCATGCTTTTCGTCCTCGACAACTACGACTCCTTCACCTACAACCTCGTTCAGTATTTCGGCGAGCTCGGCGAAGAGGTCGTCGTCCGCCGTAACGACCAGGTGAGTGTCTCCGATGTCGAATCGCTCCATCCCTCGCGCATCGTTGTCTCTCCCGGCCCCTGCACGCCCCACGACGCCGGCATCAGCATCGAGCTGGTCCGCCGCTTTGCCGGCAAGGTCCCTGTGCTCGGGGTCTGTCTCGGACACCAGGCCATCGGCGCCGCTTTCGGCGGCAATGTCGTGCGCGCGCCCCAACTGATGCACGGTAAGACGAGCCAGGTCGTCCATGACAACCGGACCGTCTTCCAAGGCCTGCCCGAACCCATGCAGGCGACTCGTTATCATTCGCTGGTTGTCGAAGAAAAAGGTTTACCCGACGAGTTGGAGATCTCAGCCACGACTACCGAAGCCGACGGATCGAAGACGATCATGGGCCTGCGCCACCGCAAGTATCGCGTCGAGGGCGTTCAGTTCCATCCCGAAAGCGTGCTTACCCATTCTGGTAAACAGTTATTGGCAAACTTCCTTGGACTCTGACTCAAACTTCCTGTGCTAAAGTCTCGTTTCCCGAACTCTTGGGAGGGCCATGAATTCTCCTGTTAGGGCGGAAGCGAAAGTCGTTCCTCGCGTCCGCACTCCTCGTCCGCGGACGACACTTACTCTGGGCTTTCAGCTCAGGGCATTGTTTCCTGTCATGCTCTATGGCGCGTTGCTGCTCGCGCTGACTATCTTTTTCGTATGGCTGCCGATGCACCGCCAGCTCGCGGCCGATCCCAGTCCTGTCTTCAGGGCGCTCCTGGCCGCGCAGTTGTTTCGCCTGGAGTTGTGGCTAGCGGCCTTCCTCTTCATTGCCGGAGGGGTCGCCGCCATCTACGCTCTGTTGCGGGCACGCCGGATGGCTGCGCCGGTTGCAGACCTGCGTGGCCATCTTGCGAAGCTTTCGCTCGGCGACCCGGAACCGCTGGCGCTCGAGCCTGGTGACGAATTCCGTGAACTCGAAGCCCCTTTTAACGCCGTCGTTGCTCGGGTTGAACACACCACCCGCGTCAATCTCGAGATGCTCCGCCTGCTTCGCCGGAATCTCGAAGGCATATTACAGCGCTCTGATACCCATCGCCTGACCGACGCCGATCTCCAGGAATCCATCGCTGTGCTCCTGCGCGACATTGACTCGGAGCTCAAGAAGCTGCAGATGAAGGCATGAAACACCGGTCACAGCACGGCATCTCACTCGTCGAACTGGTGATCGTCATCACCATCATTATGATCCTTGCGGCGATCTCCATCCCCAACCTGCTGCGCGCGCGCCAGAGCGCTTATGAAGCCAGCGCCGCCGGTTTCCTGCATACGGTCCAGACGGAGCAGATCGCGTACAAGACCACGCACGGGACTTACGCGACTTCCTTCAGCCAGCTTCCCGGCACCGCTGCCCTTACTTCATCGGCGAACTCCTCAGGCTCCTCGGGCCTCTCCGCCGGCGATAATTCCGTCGTCATCACCGACTCTGCCGCTGATCCGGCCGCGGGCGGAAGAGCCACTTCCACCATGATCCGCCAGTCTTACATCTTCACCATGACCAGGAAGAGCGACGACCAGTGGCAGATATGGGCTGCTCCGATCCTCGATCGCGATCAGGGGCAGTATTGGTATACCGATGAGAGTGGCGCTATGCGCTCGCAGAAGGGCGCGCCTCCGACCACGAATTCCGGCTACGCCCAGTAACACAGGCGTCAGCCTGTTACGCCAAATCACAACCGCGGTCGGTCTGTTCGAAGGACCTTGTGTGTCCTTCGTGCACCTTCGTGTCCGTAGCCTGCCCTGAGCGAAGTCGAAGGATGGTGAGTTCCGGCAATCGGCAATCCTCAATGTTTTTGGGTTTGTTCTTTCCTTCGTGTTCCTTTGTGTCCTTTGTGGTGAGTTCTTGCAATCGGCACTCATCAATCGGCAATGGGTTTGTTTCTATTCCGAAAACACTTCCGCCGTGAACGCCTCCAGCTTCGCCCCCTTCTTCCACGCGTCCGGCGACACCCCCGCCTTGATGCACGTCTGCTCCAGGAACATCTCGCGGTCCCATCTCCATTCCACCGGCACCTGCGGTAATAACAATCCCCGCCTCGCCATGTAGGTGACCACCAACCCGTGCCTGCCGACCTCTACCTGTTCTGCCTCGATCGTCTTCAGTGGCGACAACACGCTGATCTCGATCTTCAGCTCCAGTGCCTCGTCCTGATTGACCGGATAGAATCTCGGGTCCTCGAACGCCGCCGCTGCCGCCGTCTCTGCCACCGTTTGGTACAGCGTCGCCACCGGGAGCACGTACCCGATGCATCCTCGAAGCTGTCCGTCGAGGTGTAACGTGGTGAACGCTCCACGTCGTTCAGCCAGGTGCTCGTTGGGGGGCGTCACGTCCGGCTTCTCGCCCGCCAAACGCGCAGCGATCGCAGCGTGTGCCAGTTGTAGAAGGAGATTCCGTTCTTTGGGAGAGTATTCCTGCACGTCCATCAGGATGACAGCGGGTTGATGATTGCGCCTACGCCGTAAGCCCTACGCCCTATGCCGTACGCCCCTATGTCGCAGCGACATCGCTCTGCACTTTCTTCCGGCGGCTCAGCACGAATGCGCGCCGGCGCCGCTTCACCACGCTACGGTCGATCTTCTTCCAGAACGCCGCGAAGTAATCCACCGCCGACACCAGTGACAGCGTCACCATGAACCAGATGCCCACCTTGGCCAAAACCGTCAGCGGGAAGATGAACAGCCGCAAATCCCACTCCCGCCAGCCCCGCTCCAGGATGCAGATCACCACCACCACGATCTGCACCACCATCTTCACTTTTCCCAAATCGCTGGCGTCGATCGTGAATCCCTGCTGTGCAGCGATCGATCTCAACCCGCTCACCAGGAATTCGCGCCCGATGATCACCACCGCGATCCACGCCGGCACGATCCGCGGGTTGAACTGCACCAAGCCGATGAACGCTGCCGTGATGAGCAGCTTGTCCGCGAGCGGGTCCAGCAGCATGCCCATCGTCGTGATCTGCCCGCGCTTACGCGCCAGGTAGCCGTCTAGTCCGTCTGTGATGGAAGCGAGAATGAAGATGGTGGATGCCAGGATCTCGCGCTCGCCCTTCCCCCCGAACAGGTGGCTGGAAAGGATCCAGATGAACAGCGGCACCGCGCATATCCGGCTGAGCGTGATGTAATTCGGCAGGTTCACGACTTCGTACTGGCTGTTTTCCTGGGGCGCGCAGGGGAACTCCTCATTATGGCCCAGCCGACACACGGAAGCAATGCAACTCCTGTACGAGCAAGGCTTGCCTGGCGACACAGAAGCAGAGGTGTACGAGCCAGGCTTGCCTGGCGACACAGAAGTAGAGGTGTACGAGCAAGGCTTGCCTGGCGACACAGAAGCAAAAGGTCGCGGCTGGTTTGGCCGCGACCTTAACGTGCAACTTACAACTTACAACGTACAACGGCTCTTACGCGTAGATTCCCCTCTGTTTGATCGTGTACGCCACCCGGTCGATAGCCAGCATGTACGCCGCGATCCGGTTGTGCACGTTGTGCGTCTCCGCATACCGCACCACGTCCTCGAACGACGCCTCCATGATGCTCTGTAACTGTTCGTTCACCACCGCTTCCTTCCAGAAGTATCCCTGCCGGTCCTGGACCCACTCGAAGTAGCTGGTCGTCACGCCGCCCGCATTCGCCAGTATGTCGGGGATCACGAACACGCCCTTCGATTGCAGGACATCATCCGCGACCGCCGTCGTCGGCCCGTTCGCGCCTTCGCACAGGATCTTGCACTTCAGCCGCTCCACGTTCTGGCTGGTAATGACATTCTCCGTCGCCGCCGGGATCAGGATCTCGCACTCGGTGTGGAACAGTTCATCCTTGTCCATCGCCTCGCCGCCGGGGAACCCATGGATCGTCCCGTTCCGGTACCGGAACTCCCACAGCGCATCGATGTCCAGCCCGTTCGGGTTATACAAGCCACCGTCGAACTCCACGATCCCGATGATCTTGTACCCCGCCTCGTGCATCAGGCGCGCGGCATTCGACCCTACGTTCCCGAACCCCTGCACGATCACCCGGCACTCGTCGCGGTTCAGCGCCAGCTTCTTCAGCGCCTCATCGCATACGATCATCACGCCCCGTCCCGTCGCTTCTCTCCTCCCCCTCGATCCGCCCATATTCAGCGGCTTTCCCGTCACCACCGCCGTGACTGTCTGCCTCGTATGCATGCTGTATGTGTCCATGATCCAGGCCATGACTTGTTCGTTGGTGTTGACATCGGGGGCGGGCACGTCTTTTTCAGGACCGATGAATTCGATCAGCTCGGCGGTGTAGCGGCGGGTCATGCGTTCCAGTTCGCCCATCGACATCTTTTTCGGGTCGCAGATGATCCCGCCCTTTGCGCCCCCGAACGGAATGTTGACGACCGCGCACTTCCAGGTCATCCATGCGGCGAGGGCGCGGACTTCCTCGATGCTGACGTGCATGTCGTAGCGGATGCCGCCCTTGCCGGGGCCGCGCGCGATGGAATGCTGCACGCGGTAGCCGGTGAAGACCTCCAGGTGGCCATCGTCCATCTGGACCGGGATGTAGACCGTGATCTCGCGATTCGGATGGCTGAGGACCTTCCACAGGCCTTCATCGAGATTGAGCTTCTGCGCCGCGAGGTTGAACCGGGCGCGTTGCGCTTCCCACGGATTCGTCTCGTCGGCAAGGGAGAGAGTGCTGGTGGTCGTCATTATGGCTCCGCTGCTTGTCACCTGCATGTGTGACAACACAAATGAGGGGCAAACTCACGAGTATATGGAGGCGGGTAGACGGAAAGCAAGAACAGGGACACAGGGAGGAACCTAGCGCGCGCCGACCTTCTTGCTGCCCGTGTTGGCGTTGACCGTGATCTCCAGCCCTTCGGCGGCGGCGCGCACCTTCGGGTAATATTCGCTGGCGGTCTTGACGATGCTGTCGATGCATTCGTCGTTGTGGTCGGGGTCGTGATGGAACAGCACCAGCTCCTTGGCGCCGCTCTCCATGATGATGTTCACCGCCTCGCGCCAGTGGCTGTGTCCCCAGCCGCGCTTGCGGGCCTCGTACTCCTCGGGAAGATATTGCGAGTCGTAGATGAGCACGTCCGCCCCCTGCGCGAGCTTGCGGACATTCTTATCGAACACCGGGTGTCCGGGTTCGTTGTCGGTGGCGTAGACGACCGTGCCTTCGTTGGTCTCCATGCGGAACCCGAGGCAGCCTTGCGGATGGTTGAGCCACATCGACTGGATCACGCATTCGTCGAACGAGATCCGGTCTTCCTCGATGTCGTAGAAATTGCGATGGGCCGCCATCTCCGTCATATCGACCGGGAAATACGGATCGGCCATCTGCTCTTCGATCGCGCGCTGCAATCCTCGGCTGCGGCTCGAAGAATGGAAGAAGAAGTAATTATCTTTGCTTTCGTACAGCGGGCCGAAGAACGGGATGCCCTGGATGTGGTCCCAATGAAAGTGCGAGATAAAAATGTGCGCGTGGATGGGCTTGCCGTTCGCCTGCGCCGCGAGCGCCTTGCCGCAATTGCGGAAACCGGTGCCGCAGTCGAAGATGTAAGTGTGACCGTTGAGGCTCACTTCGACGCAGCTGGTGTTGCCACCGTACCGCATGTTTTCCATTTGAGGCGTGGGCGTCGAGCCCCGCACACCCCAGAACTTGATCTGCATGCGCCTCCTGTTCCGCATGCCAATAGGCAAAGCGGCCCACCTGTCACCCGTCCTGCTAACGATGCGCAACTCGCAGTCAGGTCCACGGGCCGGCGGTGCGGGGGGTCAGCGGCCCGATAGGCCACCGCGCAAAGCCGGAGAAAACGGCTGTGAGTTGCGCAAGTATATGCCAGTTTTGCCAATTTGCGTCAACGACAGAACGTTACCCAGGATAGTTTACTGACTGGTAAATGGCGGGCGCCCCGTGCCCCGTGCCCCGTGCCCCGCACCCCGGATCCCGCGCCCCGCGCCCCGTGACCCGCGCCCCCCGCCCCCCGCCACCCGCGCCCCGTATAATCAAACCCTTTACAATGTTCCGACCCGAGCTCAACGAATTCCTCCATCTCGCCTCGACGGCCACCCTCGTCCCGGTGGCGAAGTCGGTCAGCGCCGACCTCCTGACGCCCGTCTCCGCCTTCCTCGCCGTGGCCGAGCAGGAACCCTTCGCCTTCCTGCTGGAATCGGTGGAAGGTGGAGAAAAGATAGGGCGTTACACATTCCTCGGGACGCGCCCCTACATGCGGCTCGTCGGCGCACGCGACGGCGTCTGGCGCGAGCGCGGGCGCAGCCGCCAGCATGCGGGTGACGATCCCATCCAGGCCATACGCCAGGAACTGCGGCAGTACACGCCGGCGCAGGTCCCGGGACTGCCGCCCTTCACCGGCGGCGCCGTCGGCTACTTCGCCTACGACTTCGTCCGCCGCCTCGAGAACATCCCGCAGCAGACCAAGGACGACCTCGCCATCCCCGACTGCCTCCTGATGTTCTTCGACCGCCTGCTCGCCTTCGACCACGTGCGCCACCAGATCCATATCATCGCCGTCGCCGACGTCGGCGCCGAGCCGCCGCGCAAGGCCTACGAGCGGGCGCAGCGCGACATCAACACCCTCGAGCGCAAGCTCGCTGCGGGACTCAGACGAAAGCTCGCGTTGGCGCCATTTTCCTACGCGAGAACGGGTTCCGGGCCCCGCGATCCGCGCCCCGCGCTCCGCAGTGTCCTGAAACCTCGTGCTAATACCACTCGTGACAGGTTCATCGCCGCCGTCAACCGGGCGAAGGAATATATCGCGGCGGGAGATATCTTCCAGGTCGTGCTCTCGCAGCGGCTGGAGTTCGACGCCGGCGCCGACCCGTTCGCCATCTATCGCGCCTTGCGCACCGTGAACCCCTCGCCGTACATGTACTTCCTGCGCATGGGCAAGCTGACGGTGCTGGGCTCGTCGCCGGAGATGCTCGTTCGCGTCAACGAAGGACGCTTGGAGTACCGGCCGATCGCGGGCACCAAGCCGCGCGGACAAACCGAGGAAGAAGATCGCCAGATCGAAGACTCCATGCGCACCGACGACAAAGAGCGCGCCGAGCACGTGATGCTCGTCGACCTGGGACGCAACGACATCGGACGCGTCAGCGAGTACGCCAGCGTAAGAGTGAAAGACCTGATGTACGTCGAGCGCTACTCGCACGTCATGCACCTGGTGTCGGCCATCGAGGGAAAGCTGAGGCCGGACCTGGACGCGCTCGACGCCTTCGCCGCCTGCTTCCCGGCGGGCACGCTCACGGGCGCGCCGAAAGTCCGCGCCATGCAGATCATCGAGGAACTGGAACCGACACGCCGCGGCTTCTACGGCGGGTCCGTCTTATATGCGGACTTCGCGGGCAATCTCGACTCCTGCATCGGCATCCGGTCGATGCTCGTAAAAGACCGCAAAGCCTATGTGCAGGCCGGCGCCGGCATAGTCGCCGACTCCGTCCCCGAAAGCGAGTATGAAGAGAGCGTCAACAAGGCGAAAGCAGTGATGCGCGCAGCGGAAGTCGCGCGGGGTGGGTAGGGATGCGAGTATCGGCTATTCACCGATCGAATACCGTGACGCAGCCCGCCAGAGTGACCCTCGACGAAAATTACGAGGGTCAACTGACCGTCAGTAATACATTGCAGGGACTGTATTAACCGGAGCCTCTGTTGTCTGGGCTGTCGGGACAGCGTTCTTCAGCGTCCGTGCGGAAACAACCGACACATTCTGCTGTTCAGTCACGTTCAGGTTCCCTGATCCGTTCTGAACCGCGCTGTCGACTCTCAGTGTTTGAAGTGAGTCCATGGATCTGCCACCACTTGGGCAGGCGCAATCAGCTGTGAAATCGCCCACCCCTCTTCTGAGATTTGGATGACTCCGCCCACCCGGAAGGTTAACTGAGAACCGGGCTGCATTACGCTGACCGCCCTGCTGAACAACCCAGTATAGTGCTTTTCCAAGCTATCAATCAACCCCGTAAGGGCACTGTCTGGCCGAGTTACTGGCAGTCCAAGATCGGTCTCGACGTCCGAGCGACAGATTGGAAACGAATGCGAAAAGTACAACCCTGCGAGTTGATCTTGCACTTTGCGGACGTGGTCGTCAGCCAACTTCTTCTTACGAGTTCCTAGCACCTTCGCGGTAATCATCCGAGACAGCGAATACGACTGCTCTAATGCACCTATGGCGAGCGGGTTGATGTACTTGAAGAGTTCGGACATAACGTGAGCGAGATCTTGATCTGTGTACGACTCGCCAAATTGCTCTCGGATAAATTGGATACAGTGTTTCAAATCCTGCACAGACGTTGGTATTGGATTATTCTGCGCGTCTCTGGGAAGCAACGGATGCGTTCGAGTGGGATCTACGGAACCGAGCGTCGAAAATGGAGTAAGCACCAATTCGTCCGCGCCGATCGCTATATGCGTCGAAGCGCTGTAACAAATACTCGGGACTATCACTCCAATCTCGTCCGCGAACTCTCGCAACAGCGACACTATGCGCCATGGAACCTCTGTAATTCCACCAGTACTCCGCAAGAACAAGTCGATCCGTGGTACCCGACCAAGCTTGGCGAGGAGATCGGTGAGCGGTTGGATCACCGCTGGCGTTATCATGGTGGGTGCCGGCTGCTGTTCGTTGTAAACAAGCGATATCAGCCGAGATTTTCTCGCATTTTCAATTCCAGTAATTAGCGCCCTGGGATCACCCATTCCAATCTGCCCGAGTAGTTGTTTGAAGTCGATTTGCACAGCCTGCTGCGAGGTAGCTTGCTGCGGCGGGGGCGATGGCGCTGGGGGTGTTGGAGGTTGTGGAGTTCCCATCGAAAGTCAGTCCCTTTCCTGGGTCCCTGCCGCATTGCGGATTAGCGGCAGCGGCATTCTACCTTGGCGGACGGCATTAACCAATCTGTTTGACCAGTCGTACCCGGTACCCATTCTTCCAGGTTTTCTCTGCGTCCTCTGCGCTAATCTTTTGGCTGGTGGCCCCCCATCTGACCGCGGCGGTGCCCCACATCTGCCCGCTTTTGGCAGATGTGGGCTCCCTGCGATCTTCCTCTTCCTCTGCGGTGCGCGTTCTTGTGATCCGCGCCGATCCGAATTCATGTGCGGCTGACTTGTTCTTCCTCCGTGTCTCTGTGCCTCCGTGGTGAATGTGTTTCTGGCTACCAGTGACCAAATCCCATTTTGGAACCACCCCGAAAATATTTCTCTCCACATCACAGACAACTCTTGACTTCTATGTTTAGCCTTTTAATCAGGAGAAACATCGGCGCAGCTCCCGGGCCACCGAGCATCTCGCCTACGCTGCGAG
>CAZLJE010000020.1:0-94908 GCA_964559835.1 uncultured Terriglobales bacterium | reverse complement strand
CTGCAGCCTGCGGTTGTGACGGCGCCGAAGTCCGGCAAAGTGGTTGACGCTGCGGCGATCGGCACGGCCATTCGCGAGGGCGGACTGATCGTGAAACTGCAATCCGGCGATCAGACGACCGAAATACGCTCGCCGATCACCGGACGCCTGCACTCGCTGTTCGCGCAAACCGGACAGACGGTGAATGAGGGCGCGCAGATCGCCACCGTCGAGCCCGGCGAGGAGCAGGTCTGGGAAGCGTTGCGCGCACTCTACCTGGTCGGGACGCTCGAAGATCTTCCGGCGGTGAATCGGTACACGCACCGGTCGCCTTCGATTCCCGACCACGTCCGCCAGCAGGCCACCGAAACAGCCGCGGCCATCCAGCAGAGGGGGAATAAATAAGTCATCCTCAGGAGGACGTAAGTCCGACGAAGGACCCATGCATTTGCACGCACGCGAAACGCATAGATGGTTCGCTGGCTCCCATGACATCGCATTGAGGGCGGGCAGCAAACACACGCGTATTCCCATTTTGGCCTGCCGTCACACACATGTGTGACCAGATCGCTTGACTCTCTTCCACTCGGGCGCAAGTATGGACATACCGCCAGCAGCGGAAGGAGTTGTGTCTATTCCACTCCTCAGATCTTTGAAATACTGGCTGACGTTAACGGATAAGTAAACTTAAGTGAGGAGCTAAACATGCTCCAGGTAACCTGAGGTTACTTGGGTATCCCATGGGTTACCCAATGGGTACAGAAATGCCCTTAACTGATTCGTATTCAGTCTTTTTCGCCAGAGCTCGCTGGGTTGAGGGGGGAGGGGGGCGGGTTTACTCCCGCGTAATATCGAATGCCCCCACCTCACGCAAACCACCTCGCAGTCATGCTGGACCCGTGCGCGATAACAAGAGGAAGTTTACAGTGACCGGCGGGACGCCGGTGCTACAGCTAACGCCGGCGTTGCGAAAAATTCCGCTGATACGTACTTCCGGAGTATTTGGTGTTCTGGTATTGCAAGCCACCTGGATACGGCGCGCCACTGTAAGGGCCGCCGTAGTTGCCGCCGTCATTCGGGTAGTACCCGGCATTAGGATCGTACGGGCCGGGGTAGCCGTAGCCAGCCTGATTGTAGGACTCATTCTGGCGCCGGCGGCGGTCGATGGCGTAACCGGCGGATGCGCCGACTCCGGCCCCGATCCACGTCCCGGTCGGTCCGGCGATCTTGTGACCGATGTAGGCTCCTGCGGCGGTGGATCCGCCGATGATGGCGACGCTCTTCCACGTGTCGGAGGTCTGAGCGCGGGCCGGCTGCACCGCGACAGCCGCGAAAGTGACAATCATTGCAAGGGCAATGAGCCGGCTGCCGGTGATCACCCGAGAGGCAGATTTCGACAATGAGGTGTAGGTCATGGTGGTGTCCCTCGTCTTGAGGAGTGAACACGCCTGCTCTGCCGGTGTCGCGGAGGTTAAGGTGTAGAAATGTTAAGAAATTTGAGGGTGGCCGCGGGGTGACTCTTTGGGCCAGAGCATTTGAAATGCCTGCCCGACGATAGAAAATGCAGGTTCCTCGACTCCGATGCCGCATGCGCGCAAAAGAGGCGCGCCTAATGCGGCATCGTCGCTCGGAATGACACTGGTTTGATATACGGTGACCGGCGAGACGCCGGTGCTACCACTAGATCGGCATGACGCCGACTTCTTTTTCCACTTCGACGGTGTCGATCATGACGATGGCGTCCCAGGGGCAGCCGTCGAGGAAGCTGCCGTCGGGGCCCTTGCTGGTGCACTTCTTGCACCCGATGCAGAGGATGGGATCGATCTGGATGCGTCCGAAGGGCGGATGGTCTTCGTCGGGCACCCAGAACATGCAGTCTTCGACGGGGCAGTATTCCACGCAGGCGGGCGAGCCGGCGCAACCGGTGCAGCACTCGGTTATGACCGCGAGCTCTTTCGGCTTCTTCTTGCGCGGCGTGGTCAGGCCCTTGGAGCGGGGCTCAAATTTCTGCTCGTCGGGGACCATTCCCGCTGCTTTGTTCGTCGGCTGCGTGGACATGTTGTTTATTCTTCCCCGTTTTCGTTGGTGATGTCCAGCGCGGCATCCGTTTGTTCGTCGCGTTTGCGTCCGTAGCGGAAGGCCATACCCATGCCGACCGTCATGAAGCCAAGCGGCGGCACGAGCAGAACAAGGACGCCCTTGCTGATGGCACGCTGGCCGTCCTTGCTCGATCCGGCGGCGTTGCTATAGCACATGGCGCAGCCTTGGGCGAACGCTGGCGCTGCGGACACCGACAGGACGGCGAGGACAATCGCGAGTTGGATAATGCGTTTCATAAAACAGCCAGTGTTCGCGGGACTTACGTCCCGGGCTATGAACTCTGTGGCCAGGCAAGCCTGGCTGGTACACGTCTGTTCACGTCTCATCGCGAGCTGACCCCCAGGTGCAGCAGGCGGAGAGCGTCGGGGATGAAGATGATCATCAGCGTGAGGCAGATGACCAGGGACGCCATGGTGGCCCACTTCATGCGCGAGATCTCGAACTTCATGTGCATGAAGTAGGCGATGATGAGCGCGGCCTTCAAGAGCGACAGCCCCATCAGGAAGGTCAGCATGCGGAGCGGCTCCATGTTCTGGTAGCCGAGATAGACCTCGATGGCGGTCATGACCAGCAGCGCGCCCCAGACGTAGAAGAAGGTCGATTTGTTGTGGTGGCGGTGCTGTTCGGCCACGCGCTGTTGAATCGCTACCTGGATGTCTTCCATCTTCGCTCCCGTGCCGTCCCTGACGGGACTCGGAGGTTTTTGTCCGGTCTTGTCCCCGGGACTTACGTCCCGGGCTATGAACTCTGTTGCCAGGCAAGCCTGGCTAGTACACGTTCGTCTTCGTCTACGTGATCTTCGTTGACATCAGGTAGACCAGGGGGAAGATGAACATCCACACCAGGTCTACGAAGTGCCAATACAGGCCGGCGACTTCGACGTCGGCCGCGTCATATTTTTTCGGCTTCAGCCAGACGACAATGCCGCAGATGATCGCCGCGGCCAGCAGGACGATCGCGCCGTAGCGGAACGGGCTCCACGCCGGCAACGCGAACCAGACCACGGCGGCGAGCGCGAACAGCACAGGGATGAAAGTGCGGCGGAATGCGATGATGCCGAGATACACCACGCCAAGCGTTACGTGCAGCATGTGCATTCCGGTCAGGCCGAAGAAGGTCGCTGGGAATTGCGGAACATTCTTGGCGACATCTGCGAATTCCGGATTGACCTCGCTTCCAGGGACTGCAGGGAACACGGGCAGCGTGAGGCCTTCGCGGATGAGGTTGTGCCACTCGCGTCCGTGGAGGATGACGAAGGCCACGCCGCAGATCATGGTCGCGAGGAGGAAAATCCGCTGCATCTTGAGATCGCCTTCGACGGCTGCGCGCACGGCGAGCACCATCGTCAGCGAACTGGTCAGCAGACACGCGGTCATGATGGTCGCGTTGATGATGCTGGCGGAGTGAAACGGCGTGGGCCAGTTTGGCGTCGAGACGCGGCCGTAGGTGTAGGCCCAGAGCAGGGCGCCGAAGGTCAGAGAATCGGAGAGCAGGAACAGCCACATCCCGATCTTCTTGGAATAGGTGCCGAACAGCGACGGTTCGTAAACGTCTGCCGTCACGGGTTGATGCACCGCCATTTCGCTCATGCCTAAGATCTCCTCATCTCTGTCCCACCCTAGCAACACCAGCTAGGGTGGGCCACCCACATCTATTTCTCTTCCACCCTGCTATTTCGCGAACTGCAACAGGGCAAAGATGTACACCCACAACAGGGCCATAAAATGCCAGTACCAACTCGCCGTATCGACGATGATGTATTGCCGCTCGGGCTGCTGCCGCTGCCACGACAGCAACAGCGCCGTCGTCAGCGCGACGATCCCGCCGAAGAGATGGACCGCGTGCGCGACGGTCAGCAGGTAAATGAACGAACTGCTAGGCGACGTGGCAAGGTAGACGCCGCCGGAAGCGAGCACGCGCCATGCGACCCATTGTCCGGCGAGAAAACCGAAACCCAGAACCGCGGTGACGGCGAGCCAGGGAAAACGTCTCTCCTGCCCAATGGTGACGCCGGGGATCGTCTGCACCGGCGAAAGCACGGTGCGGCGGGCCATCTGGCGGCGGGCCATCTCCATGGTGAAGGTGCTGACGATGAGCAGCAGCGTATTCACAAGCAGCAGCGGCACCGGAAGGCTGATCGAGATCCAGTCGCGGACGTACTGCCCGGACTTCTCATCCAGCGTCGGCAGGCCCTGGCGGACGACATACGCGCTGGTGAACGACACGAACAGCATGACGATCGGGACCAGCAGGACCGCCAGCGCGAGGCGCGCGCGGCGCAGGCGTCCCGCGTAGTCAGTGAGGACGTTGCCGCCACCGTCGTAGCCGCCGTTTGCCGGGATGGTTGGATTCAGGGTCGCCATCGCAGTTCCTAGTGAGCTGACGCCGGAGATGGAGTCGGGTCGGTTTGCATGATGTAGTCCTTCTCCGCGCCGGGCACGCTGTACTCGTACGGTCCGTGATAGACCACCGGCGTCTTACCGCCGAAGTTGTCATGCGGCGGCGGGGTCGCGGTAGACCATTCGAGGGTCGTGGCTTCCCACGGATTGTCGGATGCCTTCGGCCCCTTGAACATGCTCCAGAAGAGGTTGATCACGAACACGAACTGCGCCGCGATGGTTACGAAAGCCGCGTAGGTGATGAACTTCTGCAGAGGCATCAGCGGATGTAAATAGGCCAGCTCGGTCAGCTGCGAGTAACGGCGCGGATGTCCGGCGAGGCCGAGATAATGCATCGGCATGAAGATGGCGTAGGTCCCGATCAGCGAGAACCAGAAGTGGATCTGCGCCATGGGCTCGTTCATCATGCGGCCGAACATCTTCGGGAACCAGTAGTAGGTCGCGGCGAAGATGCCGAAGATCGCGGCCACGCCCATGATCAGGTGGAAGTGCGCGGGCACGAAATAGGTGTCGTGCAGCGGGATGTCGAGCACCGGCTGCGCCAGGAACGGTCCGCTCAGTCCGCCGGAGACAAAGAGCGAAACGAAGCCGATGGCGAACAGCATCGGGCTGTAGAACCGGATGCGAGCATGGTAGAGCGTGCCCAGCCAGTTAAACGTCTTGATCGCTGAGGGAACGCCGATGGCCATCGTCATGAGCGAGAAGGCGAACGCCGTATACGGGCTCATGCCGCTCATGAACATGTGGTGTCCCCAGACCACGAAACCGAGCATGCCGATCGCCATGATGGCGTATACCATCGCCTTGTAGCCAAAGATGGGCTTGCGCGCAAAGGTCGAGAGCACCTGCGACGCGACGCCCATGCCCGGTAGGATGGCGATGTACACCTCGGGATGTCCGAAGAACCAGAACAGGTGCTGCCAGAGCAGCGGCGAGCCGCCCTTGTGTCCCATGACCTGGCCGTTCACGACGACGAGCGGGACATAGAAGCTGGTGCCGAGGTTACGGTCCAGAAGCAGCAGGATTCCCGCCGAGAGCAGAACGCCGAACGCGAGCAGGCCGAGGATGGCGGTTATCAGCCAGGACCAGACTGTCAGCGGCATGCGGAAGAGCGACATGCCTTTGGCGCGAAGGTCGAGCGTGGTAGTGATGAAGTTCAGCGCGCCCATCAGCGAGGCGACGCAGAAGAGCGCGATGCTGGTCACCCACAGGTCTTCGCCAAGTTGCAGGCCCGGACCCGCCGTGGACAACGCGCTCAGCGGGGCGTAGTTCGTCCAGCCGGCGATCGGCGCGCCGCCGGCGACGAAGAACGCGGAGATCATCACAATGAATGCGATGAAGGTCGTCCAGAACGAAAGCATGTTCAGGACGGGGAAGGCCATGTCGGGCGCGCCGATCTGGATGGGCAGGAAGTAGTTGCCGAAGCCGCCCTGGGGCGCCGTGGTGAGCACGAAGAACACCATGATGGTGCCGTGCATCGTGAGCAGCGCAAGGTATGTCTCGGGCTTGATCTCACCGAAGATCGGCAGGTTCGCCTGCGGCCATACCAGGTGGATGCGCATCAGCAGCGACAGGAACATCCCGACGAAAACGGCGGTCAGCGCCAGGAAGTAGTACTGGATGCCGATGACCTTATGGTCGAGGCTGAAGATGTATTTCCGAACAAAGCCCGTAGGCGCTGCATGAACGTGCGGGGCAGCCGTGGTCGCCATTTATTGTTTCTCCGCCTCTCGAGATGCCAGCCATTTGTCGTAATCCTCCTGGCTGACGACCTTCAACATCCCGTGCATCTTGTAGTGACCAAGGCCGCACAACTCCGCGCAAGCGATCTCGTAGTCGCCGACCGCCGTAGGAGTGAAGTGCATGTGAATGGCGAGCCCGGGCACCGCGTCTTGCTTGAACCGCATGGAAGGAACAAAGAAGCTGTGAATGACGTCGATGGCGCGCAGGGTGAGGTCGACCTGCCGGTTCACTGGGATATACATGGTGCCGCTAACGATGTCGTCCTTGGCGGCCGGATCGCGCGTGTCGAGGCCGATGGCAGATTCATTGCCGGCGGACGGATCAATGAGCTGCGGGTCGGTCTTGCCGAACTTGCCGTCGGCGCCGGGGTAGCGGAAGTACCAGGCGAACTGCATGCCGGTGACCTCGACTTTCACGGCATCAGGACGGGCGGGCTCAAAGCGCTCGGCGGCCCATATGGCGCTGCCCTGCAGGTTCAGGCCAATAAACAGGACTGCGGTCAACGTGGTCCAGATGATCTCCAGCTTGGTATTGCCGTGGGAATAACCCACTTTGTCGGCGTCCTTGCGATTGCGGTAGCGCCAGCAGAAATAGCCGAGGCTGCACTGGGCAAGGATGAAGACGATGCCCATGGCGATGAACGTCCGCGTGAACTGGTGATCGATGCCGACAGCCGCGGCGGACATGCCCGCAGGCAGCCACCACGTCTTGGCGACGAAGAAATAGGTACTGAGAAAGGCGATCAGCCAGATGACCGCCAGTAGAGCGAGACCCATGGGCAGAGCCTCCGAAAGTCGCGCCTGTTCCCCACTTCCAAGCACGACATTAAGCAGCGGCTCGCGATGTTATCACATTCGCGTGTGACTGCAAATATTGTAGGAGGGAACGGGCATTTCGGGGCTATAATTCGCGAAGTTTGTGGGGTGGTTCATGACGGAGCAGTCCACCAAAGGCATGAAAAAGCCTCTGTCCGACTTGGGCTACATCTGGATGTTCACCATTGCAACGATCGCAGGGCTGATCATGGCCGGAGTGGCCGCCGTTCTCGTCGTAAAGTGAAGTCTCGCTGACTTCCACGGCTCCTGATCCCAGTCTCGCGCGCTCGCGCTACATTCCTGCCTGGTCTACTCTTCGCATTCCATTCTCCGGAAAACAGTTGCGAGTTGTAAGTTGCTAGTTACGTGGAACTCTTCGCATTTTTTTCGTGAGCTGCGCCGGAATCATGATGCACTCCAAGGACAGATCTGCCTGATGGGTCGGCCATTTTCTTGAACGCTTCGTCCCATTCCAGAGCGATGGCTGTGCTGCACGCGACGCTGCGTTCGAAGGGCACGCAATTGACCGCGGTTGCGCTCGGAAAATGATGCTCGAAGAGTTGCCGATACAGATAGGCTTCCTTCGTCTCGGGTGTCTTGACCGGAAAGCGCTCGGCCGCTCCACGCATCATGCTGTCCGTGATCTCGTGCTCGGCATGATCTTTCAACGACTGGATCCAGCCATACCCGACGCCGTCGGAGAACTGCTCCTTCTGCCGCCAGAGGACTTCGTCGGGGACGTACCCGTCGAAGGCGTTGCGGAGGATGAATTTCTCCATTGGCCCCGGCCTCGGCGCTTTATAGGGCAGCTTGCATTCGGGGCGGATGTTCATGGCCACGTCGAGGAACTCACGGTCCAGGAAGGGCACACGCGCTTCGACGCCCCAGGCCGCGCTCGACTTATTTGCGCGCAGGCAGTCGTAAAGGTGCAGCTTCTGAAGCTTGCGCACGGCTTCTTTGTGCAGCTCCTCGCCGCTCGGCGCCTTGTGAAAGTACAGGTAGCCGCCGAAAATCTCGTCGGCGCCTTCGCCGGACAGGACCATCTTGATCCCCATGGTGCGGATTTTGCGCATCATCAGGTACATCGGCGTCGAAGCGCGCACGGTGGTGAGATCGAAGGTTTCCAGGTGATAGATAACGTCCGACAGGGCGTCTAGTCCTTCCTGGACGGTGAAGTGGATCTCGTGATGCACGGCGCCGATGTGATCGGCGACTTTACGCGCGGGGCCGAGGTCGGGCGCGTCCTTCAGCCCGATGGAGAACGAGTGGATACGCGGCCACCATGCGGGTGATTTCCCTTCTTCTTCGACACGCCCTTCGCGGAACTTCGCCGCAACCGAGGAGATGATCGACGAGTCCACTCCGCCGGAGATCAGCACGCCGTAAGGCACGTCGCACATCAACTGGCGACGGACGGCGCCTTCGAGCGCTTCGCGGAGCGCGCGCGGATCGTAATCCTGCTGCGGGACAAAGCCTTCCTCCATCCACTTGGGCTCGTAGTAGCGCTGAAAGCCTTTATCTGCTTCGTGCCCGAGATAGAAATGTCCGGGCGGGAATTCGCGGATCCGTTCGCAGTGCCCAACGAGGGCCTTCATCTCGGAGGCGACGTACATATGGTCCTGGCGATCCCAGCCGACATAAAGCGGGACAACGCCGATGGGATCGCGCGCGACGAGGTAACTGTTGCGCCGCGGGTCATACAGCACGAACGCGAAGATACCGTTCATGCGGTTGAGGAAATCGCGGGGCTCCTGCTCGTCATATAGATAAAGAATGACCTCGCAATCGGAGGCGGTCTGGAAATCGTGCCGGTTGCGAAGAGCGGTGCGGAGGTCCTTGTGGTTATAGATCTCGCCGTTCACGGCAAGCACGTTCCCGGTGAGTACGTCGACGAGTGGCTGGGCACCGTGTTCGACGTCCACGATCGACAGCCGCTCGTGAGCGAGGATGGCGTGCTTATCCGTGTAGATGCCGCTCCAATCGGGGCCACGATGGCGCAACTTCTTCGCCATCGCGAGCGCGAGCTTACGCAGCTCGGCCGCGTTCGACTGCCCGGGCTGCACGTTGAGTATGGTGAGAATTCCGCACATAAAGCAGTTCTAAGTTGTAAGTTCTAAGTTCGAAGTTCCGAGTGCTGACTGCTGAGTACTGACTGCTCCGCCAGCAGCGCTTCTGAGAATGATATCGGAGACTCGTCCGATGCGTGGCCGGTGTTTTGGATAATGCTACGCGGTTTCGGCGGCGTGCTTCCGGAAGAAGTTCCAACTGCTGGCGACCATGTCGCGGAGAGAGAGCTTCGCCTTCCAGCCGAGCAGCTTTTCCGCACGAGACGGATCGGCCAACAAGCTGGGAGGATCGCCCTCGCGCCGGCCCGCGATGCGCTTGGGCAGCTCGCGCCCCACCACCAGCTCGACCGTCTCCACCACCTCTCGGACGGTGCTTCCCTTTCCGGTGCCAAGGTTCAGGATGGCCGAGCCTCCGCCGCCGTGCAGATGCTCGAGTGCGAGGGCATGCGCGTCGGCAAGGTCGGTGACGTGGATATAGTCGCGGATGCAGGTGCCGTCGGGGGTCGGGTAGTCCGTTCCGAAGATCGCCAGCTCTCCCTGGCCGACGGCGGCCTTCAGAGCGTTCGGGATGAGATGGGTCTCGGGGTCGTGCAGCTCGCCGATCTCGCCGGATGCATCGGCGCCCGCCGCATTGAAATAGCGCAGGCTCATGAAGCGCAGGCCGTAGGCGGAATCGTAGGACTGGAGCGCGCCCTCGAACGCCAGCTTCGAGAAGCCATAAGGATTGACCGGCTGTTTGGGAGCGTCTTCGGTGATGGGCGTCTTCTCGGGATTGCCGTAAACAGCGGCAGTCGAGGAGAAGATAAACTTCTTCACCCCGCGCTCGACGCAGGTATTCAGGAGGACGAGGCCGTCGCGGACATTGTTCTCGAAGTACTTGCGCGGGTCGCGCATGGACTCCGGAACCAGCGACTTGGCGGCGAAGTGCATCACCGCATCCACGCCGGTGAGTGCCTTGCTTAATCTCGCCGAATCACCGACCGCTCCTTCCACGAGTTGGAAGCCGCGCGCGAGTTCACGATGTCCGGTGGATAGATCGTCGTAAATGAGAACGTCGTGGCCGCGACGGGCGAGGGTCCGTGCCGCGTGACTGCCGATGTAGCCTGCTCCGCCGGTCACTAAAACGCGCATTGTCTTCCTTATTGGCTGGTCGAACCTCCGGGACGCGACTGCGGTGATGCCTCGGCCTGGTTCTGCTGGCGCGCCGCACAACTGCCGGTACCGCGCTCGATGGCCGTGCCTTCTTCGTAGTCGTTCCAGGTTATGACCAGCAGGAACGGTAACGGGTCGGAGCTAGTGTAAAACTTCCGCCACAGGCGAAGCGACTCTTCGAAGGTTTTGCCGCAGCGCGAGTCCATGAAGCGGTTCTCGCTCCAGGAGGCCTTGCGGTCGTCGAAGCCGGGCCAGGCAGCGCCGACGGCAAGTTTGTTGGGGTACTGCGTCTTCATCTTCTTGTAGAAGCCCTCGAGATAATCGCGGCCCCAGTTACTGCCGTCCGAACTCCAGCCCTTGTCGCCGGGCTTGACCCAGGCGTAGAAGCCGTCGAAGACCTCGGCCCAGCGCCCGCCACCGTCTTCCATGAAGAGGACGGGCGGAGTTTCCCAGCCTTGCAAGTGCTGGCGGACAGCTTTCCAGTCGGTGTCCTTGCTGCGGGGCCAGACAAAGACGACCGGCTTGCCGTCGTAGGTCAGATAGGCGGAGCGGTTCGGCGCCTTGGGGCCGATGTACTGGTCGTAGGCGTAGTCGAGCGAATTGACGGCGGCGGTGGTCGCGTCTTCGGCGCTCTCCGGCTCGTCGTACATCAGCGCGACTTTAAAGCCTTTCTCGGCGGCAGTCTGCTGGAGAAGGAAGAAGGAGGCGTCGAGGAACGATTTGCGCTTGCCATACCAGTCGACGACAAACGCCGAGATGCCGAGGTTCTGCGCTTGTTCGACTTGCCTGGTGAGGACGACGCGATCATGCGCGGAGTATCCAACGTTCATGTGCTCGCTGTCTCCGAACCATGGTTCGTATACGGCAAGCACGACCGGCGAGCCCTCGGCGGGACGCACGGTGTGCCGGAGCGCCTGATGCAGATCTGCGTGGTGACACCCCATCCCGGCCGCCGCAGCGGTAACGAGCGCAATCAAGAGAAGGGCAACAAGGCGAGCACGAGAAAAATCACTGTAAGAGCGCATAAATAGTTGCAGCTTCAATTGGATGAGCAGAGCTGCACCGGGGTTGGAAGTGACGCGTCCAGGACCATACTCTAAGGTGTTCTCCCCAGGAACCCTAAGGTGATCTTCTAGGTGTATAGCGAGAAAAACGGCTGCTGAACGAGAAAAATCGCGGCTGGAAGTGACCCATTCGTATTACGCAAGCGGTGGCGCAAATCGGCAGAGCAAACTGTTCCGGTCTCGGCCGGCGGCATGCCCCACACACTTAGGATCCACTTACCCCCGAGTAGCCATGCAAGTAGTGTACTCACGTCAGTTCCGGGCGCATGAAGTTGCACATGCCGCGCAAGATCTGTAAACGAGGCATGTTCCACACCAGCATGCCCGCGCTGGGTTAAGTGTTCTCTAACCCGCAACTAACCCGCAAATCGAAAAACTCCGGACCTAGGGATTTCCCCGAATATAAGCAGAGTAGATCCACCCTTAATGTTCCTCGTGCGAGAGAGACAACACCCCAGGTTCACTCGCGCCTGCTGAACGCGAGAAACACTTAAGGAGTGCTGAAAAGTGCGCAGACTGATTTCGATGCTGGCTCTAGTTGTCGCCGTTGCCGCGACGGCCTGCTTTGCCGATGTGACGGTGAGCGCGCCCGGAAACGGCGCCACCGTCGGTAGCCCAACCCATTTTGTCGCATCGGCCACCGGTTCCACGACAATCGCGTCCATGATCGTCTATGTGGACGGCAACCAGGATTACCTGGTGTACAGCAACAGCCTGGACACCACGATCAACCTTGGCGCCGGCGGTCATACGGCGGTGGTACGGGCCTGGGACAACTGGGGAGGCGTGTATTCGCAGACGGTCAACTTCACGGTCGGTTCGGTAAACACTTCCACATCCAGCTCCAGCGGAGGCGGCGCGGGCGTTTTCTTCAGTTCGCCTTCGAACGGCGCTACGGTCGGCGGTTCGTTCAATGTCACGGCCAACGCGACTCCGAGCGGCGGCTCCCCGATCTCGGCCATGATCCTCTACCTCGATGGCAACGAGGCGTACCGGACCTACAACGGAAGCATGAACACGACCGTCTCGGCTGGTGGCGGCACGCACGTCATCAACATCAATGCCTGGGACAACAACGGTCAGCTGTACCAGTCGGCGCAGGAAACGATCAACGTTGGATCGGGCGGATCGACTTCGACTACATCCTCCGGCGGGGGCGGGGCCGGCGTGACCTTCAGTTCTCCCTCGAATGGTGCGACGGTAGGTAGCCCGTTCAATGTTGCGGCCGGCGCGACCCCAAGCGGCAGCGCTCCCATCGCGTCGATGATCCTCTACGTCGACGGCAACCAGCAGTACCTCACGTACAGTGCGAACCTGAACACGAGCGTCAGCGTCGGCGGCGGCAGTCACACTCTGACGATCCATTCGTGGGACAACAACGGCCAGATGTACGCCGCGACGGAAACGATCAACGTCAGCGGGGGTGGCGGCACCACGACCACTTCGTCCGCGAGCACCGGCAGCACTGCGGTAACCGCGGGTTCGACGATTTACGACATCCAGTCGATGGGCGGGTGGGACAGCTGCACGACCTGCGCCGGTGCGTGGGGCAATGGTCCGGCGGCGGGGTACTACATGCAGCAGAACCAGGGCTCGCCGTCGCTCTCGGGAAACGCGTCGGAGTTCTCGATCTGGGGCAGCACCCCGTACTCGGACGTGCTGTGGTGGAAGTCGCTCAGCAGCAACATCGGCGACACGTCGCAGCCGCACCACTTTATCTACGACACCTACTTTTATATCGACAATCCGCGCGCCGCAGAGGCACTGGAGTTCGACATCAATCAGTACGTGAACGGGCATTCGCTGATATTCGGCACGCAATGCGATCTCGGCAGCACCTTCCTGTGGGACATCTGGGACAACCAGAACAACCGCTGGGTGCACACGGGCAAGCCATGCGGCTATCCGTCCGCCTATACCTGGCACCACGTCACAGTCGAGGTGGAACGCGCCACGGACGGAGGCGATTGGCTGCACTACATCTCGATCACGATGGACGGGGACAAGACGTACATCGATGCATGGTATCCGCCGTCAGGGTCGAGCTGGAACGGTGTCACGGTCAACTTCCAGATGGACGGCAACTACGCGCAGCAGCAGTACAACGTCTGGCTGGATAACTTCAGCTTCAGCTACTACTGAGTACGAAGCGAATGAGTACGAAGCGAACTCTCCTCCCCGAACGAGAACAGGTGCGGCGCCCGCCGCACCTGTTCTGTTTTTTCCGCACACCGGACTTACGCGGCGACGGGGAATTCCTCCGACGGAGTACGAGCCGTACTCGGCACCACTCCAGCGCGATGTACCTGGTTGATCAGCGAAAGCGGGCGGGCACGCACTTCGTCGTAAATGCGGCCCAGGTATTCGCCGACAATGCCGAGACAGAACAGCTGCGTCCCACCAAGGAAGAACAGGCAGGTCACGATCGCGGCGGTCCCGGCGAAATCGCCGGCGATCAGAAGAACGAGCGCGGCAAGAAGCGAGAGGGCTATGGCCGGAATGCCAAGCGCGAAGCTTACGCGCAGAGGCTTGTAGCTGAAGCTGGTGATGGCGTCGAGCGCGTACTTGATGCGGCTGACGAAGCTGAGCTTGCCGTCGCCGGCGGCGCGGTCCTTGCGGTCGTAGTAAACGATCGCCGTCGGATAACCGATCCAGGCGCGCAGGCCCGGCAGATAGCGGTTGTATTCCTTCAGCGCGTTGAACGAGTCCAGCGCCTGGCGGTCGAGCAGGCCGAAGATGCCGGAGTTCAGCGGGATCGGGAAATCAGAAAGTGCGCCGAGCACCCGATAGAAGCCGTTGAAGAACGGCACCAGCCACTTGCGCGATTCCTCGCGGCTGCGGCGGACTGTCGTCACCACTTTCGCGCCCTTACGCCATTCGGCGACCATGTCGGGAATGACCTCGGGCGGGTCCTGGAGATCGCCGTCCATAAGGACAACGGCGTCGCCGCGCGCCGTCTGCATGCCGGCGGAGAGCGCGCCCATATGGCCGAAATTGCGTGAAAGGTCGACGACGACTACGTGTGGATCGCGTGCCTGGATCTCCAGCAACAGGGGCAGAGTGCGGTCGCGGCTGCCGTCGTTGACGTAGACCACTTCCCAATCTTCGTCGATGCTGTTCATTACCGCCGAGACGCGGCTGTGGAGCAGATGTACCAGTTCTTCTTCGTTGTAAACCGGGATCGCAACCGAGATCATAGATACAGGCCCTGGGTGTTAGCGTTAGGCTTAGGCAAATCAGCGTACTGCCGAAGCCACCTTCTGAGACGCACGTACGCGGCGCCGTGCTGCACGGGAGTTTCTGTTTCAGAACAGAATCTGACACAGAAACTATTTCTCGACTTCCTGCAAGACGCGCACCTTCCAGCGCACCTCGGTCGGCGTCATCAGCGAGATGTACTGCCGTGTCACGTTGTCGCTGTGGAGGACCTTGTCCCCGTCCAGCAACTGGACCTCGAGCCGCGCGGTGTCGCGTAGCTGCATGGAAGTGCCGTCCGGCGAATAGAACAGGACATCGAGCTTATGGCCACGATCGACGTAGCGGCGATGCAGGCCGGACTTCGACTGCTGCTCGATGCCGGCCGTGAGCTTGTCGGCTGCGACGCCGACGAAATCGCCCTCGATCAAGTCCGCGTTGTTCGTGTCCATCGCTTTGGCCAGCGTGCTCCAGGCTTTCGCGTAATCGCGGGTGACCGCTTTGCGCGTAAGGTCTTCGAGCGGCTTACCGGCGCCGTTATCGGCGTTGAGCTGAACAGACGGCAGGTCCTGCGCGGCACAGCAGATGGCGAGCAGGACTAACATCGGGATGGCGAAATTACGAACGCGGGTGATCATTCGCCACCTCCGATGTGGATCTCGTTGCCCATGACCACGCCCGACGCGACGGAGATGGTCGCATCCTTCATGGCCGGCAATTCCGCCTTGGCGACGCCGCGCTTGATGCGCGCGTCCACGCTGCTGCGACCATCCTTGGACGTCGCGGTGAAGGTCACGATGGTTCCGTCCGGTACCGGGTTCCCAGTGCAATCGCGGATGGGATCGGTCGAAACCTCGAAGCCGGTCCTCGTACGCTCGGCTTTCATGCGCAGGTTGCAGGGATCGGAGGCCACCTGTTGCACGATGCGCTTCTCCGCCACGTCACCGACCGCAGCGACGAACTGCGCCGGCCCTTCCTTGCGGCTCGAGTCCATGCCAACGAACGCCATGCCGGCTTTCGTCTGTTCCGTGCGGGTGAGCGCGCCGCCGTCTTTCACGGTGAGCTCGAACTTGACGGGCTGAGGCTGCGTCACGAGGTTGTGGAACTTATCGAACGTGTACACAACGCCCCCGATCCCGTTCGTCACCGCGACCGGCAGGCGTGAGGGCCGCGCGAGGAAGCTAAGCCGCGCTGTCTTGTTCGGCGTGACCCAGAACGTCGAGCTGTCGCCGTTCACGATGACGGTGTACTGGCCGGCGTCGAGCACCTCTTCGGGCTTGAGGTTGACGTCGCTACCCAGCTTTACCGCCTTCTTCAACGCGCTGTTCGGGCCGAACAGGTACAGCGTCGCGTCGCCACTTCCTTGCGTATGGATGGTTACGCCCTCGCCCGCGGCCACATGGTCGGGAACGTTGACGGTCGCGCCATGCGCCGCCTCGGCCGCGAACCAGCAGGCGAGCACCACGAGCGCGGCAATGAACACTGTTTTCATGGCCTATGTCCTGTTGTTGCTGTACTGGTTCACGACGACGCGATAGCTCTGCGTCTGGCCGGCGATGTCGTCGGGGATATCGACGGAGAACGCTTCCGGCGTCTGCGGCAGCAGCGCGCGGTCGACGTAGCCGTCGGAGACCCAGATCACCTGCCCGATGTTGTTGTAGCAAGTGACGAGCACGTGCGGGATGTTGACCACCATTCCGCTCTGGTTCTGCAACTCACCCTCGAGTACGTGACGCCCGCGGCCGTCCACGATCGCGCGCTGGTGCAGCACGCCGATCACCGGATCGGCAGAGGCCGGTACCAGCGAAGAATCGGGCTGCATGCGCACGCTCTTCACCTGGTCGAGGCGGACGTTCGCGAAATCGATACGGAACGGTGAGACTTCCTTCGGCAGCAGAACGTGATTGATCTTGTCGAAGCTGCTCTCCTGCCCGATGGGATTGCCGTCTTTGCCGACGAGCGTCGCGTTCACCGAGACGTGCGCCGGGACGGTATCTTCGTTCAGTATCTCGCCGACGACGACGGTCGCGGTGCCGTGCTGCAACGCTTTCATCGAGATGAGCCGCACGTGCGGCGCCTCGACATTCTGCGAACCCCAGTCGTCGCCAGCGCCGCGCCAGACCACGTCCCAGCGCAGGTAGTTCACCGGGATGACTTGCGGCGGCACTTTCGACTCTGTGTTCTCGGGCCAGTTCACCTTCCACAGTCCGCCCTTGTTCACCACTTGCAGGTCGCGGGTTTCATAGTACGGACCGACGGCCGTCGCCCACTTCGTCGTGGCGCGCACGGTCGCTTCGTTGTCGCCGGCGTGCAGCACCTTCACGTCCGTGGTCTCGAGGTTCGAGTACGTGCGCAGGCTGCCGTACGTACCGCGAACATCGTCGGTGAACTCTTTCTCGTCCACCTGGCTGGTGTTGCCGACGTATTGGTACGCCTCGTGGTACTGGCGCTGGCGGACGTTGTCATACACGCTGAGCACCGTGGCTTCGGGCGTTTTGTCGGACTGAGTCGCGCCCGTGCCTTCGCCGGAGATGTACATGACTGACACATCCGTCTTTGCCGGGAACAGCGTCCCGGCGGCGACCAGCACGATGGTCAACACGCCGAATGCGAGAGCGATGAGCCGGCTCACTTCACACCTCCCATCACGGTTTCAGGCTGCGGCGAGGGGAAGGCGATCGGTTCCGCCAAGCGGCGCCGCTCGGGCAGTAACAGCACCGTGAAAAGTGCGAGCAGGCTGCTCCCGACCGGAAGGATGCCCCAGAGCAGACCCTCGAGTTGGCTCGGAACATAATTGGCTTCGACCGGCTGAGCGGGTGGAATATCTTCCTTCGTCCAGACCGAGATGGTGTTGTGGTCGAGCGCATCGACCTTGCGCCAACCCGCGAACGCCATCAGCGGTTCGTAGAACGGATCGCGGACGAACACGAACTTGAGCCCATATTTCGCCGAGTGTTTCAGCATCTCGCGCAAGGCTTCCATGCCGGCCGTGCCGTAATACTTTGAGTTCGTAAGCTGCGCGGCGCCGTGAGCGGTCAATTCGGGCAACATGCGCGCCGAGTTGTAGTCGCCGTCGACCGTGTTCGCGTCGGTGAGGGTCGATAACTCGGAGAGCTTGTTACCGAAGCCGAGTGTCAGGTAGCGATATTTGTCGTGGCCATCGCGGTTGAGGAAGTCAGCGACGGAGCGGACGTTCAGTCCAGTGTCGGCGTTGATGGGATGGAACGTTGTCCACGAGACGGCCAGGGCGCAGGTGAAAACAGAAGCTACCGCCAGGCCCACGATCGCCTTGGTGCGATAACGGTCGATCAATTCACAGGCGAGCAGGCCGACAAACGGTAACGCCATCGCCGTCGCCCAAAAACTGAAGCGCTCGTAGGTCAGAATGTCATAAGCGCGGCCCAGGAACATGCGCGGAACCGGTGTGGTCCCGCCCAGGCCAATGAGGAACGTGACCCAGAACCCAAGGAATAGCGGGCGCAGCCGCTTCACTTCCCATCCCTTCAGGAAAATGTACGGTAACGCGAGAAGCATCGCGCCATAGGGAATAAGGAAGTAGTTCGCGCCCCATTCCGGATTCAGGATGTAGTTGCTGCGGCTGGCATGTGGGATTGGGACTTGCTCGATCGGGTTATGCCGGAAGGCGATGAAGTACGGCAGCAACACGATCAGGCATCCGACGGCCGCAATCGCAGCGAACACAGCGGCGCGAGAGATCACGGCGGCGGTCGAACGCTCTTCTCCATCGACATTGCGGTCCATGATCGCCAGGATCACCAGCGGCGTGGCAAACAGCACGGCGCCGAAGATCAGCGTGACGTGGTGCGCGGTCGCGGCGGCGAAGGTCAGCGCCAATCCCTTGATCAGCGACTTGCCCTTGCCCCGGCGGCTCCACTCATACAGGTACGGAAGCGCATTCAGGTATAGCGGTAGCGCCGACGTCGTGCCCAACTGGCCCGCTTCGTAGACCAGGAACGACAACGAACCCAGGAAAATGCTGGCCAGCGCGGCGTACGAGGCGGCGCGCTCGCTCACCCAAAGCTTGGCATACCGGTACACACCGATCGGCAGCAGGATGATCGCGATCATCTGCACGATCATGTAGGCGAGCTTGTAGCCGGTCAGGAAACTGATCAGCGCCAGCCACTGCTGCGGCAGGGGCGGGTACGTAGTTTGCGAAAACCCGCCGAACCACTTGGGGTTCCACGGATTGAACCAGTGGTGCGCGTAGTGCGACGCAAAGAAGATATGGAAGTGCGCGTCATAAGACCCAAGCGGCAGTTGCATCAGCAGCAGGGGCCCATGTACAGCCACCGCTGCGAGGATGATTGCCAGCAGGGGAATCGGCCTTCGCAGGGGATGAGTCGAAGACGTTGCAGTCAAGTTTGTCCTCCGCTGCTTCCATCAGCAGCAGTTTCGATTCCGAACCGTGCCCTGCGGGTTTCCTTCTTGAGCACGGTATGCTGCCGCTGGATGCGGCGCCGTCACGATAGGAAACGGGTGTGTACTCACTGGTTTACTGAGAGAATCCGCGTACCACATGTGAGTAGTAGCCGCGCCTCCTTCCTCTTCAACAACCTGATTTGCCACTGGATACGACCGGAGCAGTTGGAAGTGCGCTTGCGGGTGTTCTGGATAGCGGAACTGTCTTTCGGGTGGTCCTGTGAAGAAAAGCGTTCTAGTTCTGTTCTGTTCCCTGGTATCTATGGCCGTCCCTGCGGCCGCGCAGACGTTCGAGGTAAATCCGAGTGGCGGAGCGCAGGCTACGCCTGCGCCGCAGCAGCAGAAAGGCCAGCCCGGCAAGAAGAGCCAGGCCGCGCCTTCTGCCGGACCGCAAGGGTCGCTATCGTGGGGCTCGAACATTGAAGTGACTCGCACTGCGCGCGCCGCCGACATGGCTCTCCGTCGCAACGATTACTCCGGCGCCCTCGTCTATGCGGAGCGCGCCGCGCACGCCGCGCCTCAGGACATCAACATGTGGCTGATGTACGGCTACGCCGCTCGCGGGGCGGGAAAGCTTGGCACCGCGGTCGAGGCCTATCAGCATGCCCTGCAACTCAATCCCAATTCCGTCGAAGGACTGTCCGGCCTGGCACAGACTTACGTGCGGATGGGGAAAAACGACCAGGCGAAAGCGCTGCTCAACAAAGTCATCGCACTCAATCCGAAGCGCGGCAACGACCTGATGGTTGCAGGCGAATTATTCATACAGACGGGCGATTACAACGGCGCCATCCAGATGCTGCAGCACGCGAATTCCATCGAACCGTCGCCGCGCGCCGATCTGCTGACCGCCCTCGCATACCAGAAGCTGAAGAAGCCCGACCAGGCGAAGATCTACCTCGAGCGCGCCCGCGCCCGCGCTCCCCGCAATCCGGAAGTGCTGCGCGCCATGGCCGGCTACTTCCGTGAATCCCGCGATTTCGAGCAGGCGGTGGCAACGTTGAAGTCGATTCCCGGCCACGCTCCGGATGTGGTCGCCGAGATGGGCTACACGTTCGAGATGTGGGGTAAGCGCAAGGAAGCCGCGGACGCATATTCCGCCGCTGCGAACGCCGCGCCGAAAGTGATGAATTACCAGCTGTCGGCCGCATCGTCGAACCTATCCATCGGCGACACGAAGCGGGCGCGCACGTTCCTCGACCGCGCCGCTGCGCAGGATCCGAACTATTACCGCGTGCACGCTATCCGCGCGGAAGTCGCGCGACTCGACGGCAAGTCGGACGAAGCCATCAAGGAATACAACCTCGCATTGCAGACCTTGCCCGAGGGCACGAACGAAGGCCCGCTATATCCGCTCGAGCTGCGCATGTCGCTGGCCGACGAATACAAAACGGTTGGCGATCAGGCCGGCGCTCTGAATCAGTACAAGACGATGATTGCCGCGCTGCAGCAGATGAACATCGAAGGCCCGATCCGGCCGGAGTTCCTGCGATTGCGCGGCGCCACAAAGGCGAACCTCGACGATTCGAACGGCGCCGAAGCGGATCTGAAGGAAGCGGCGTCGCTCGATCCGACGAAGCCCGACATCCTGCTGCAATACGGCAGCGTGCTGTGGAAGATCGGAAAAAAGAAAGAAGCGCAGCAGCAGTACGAGAACGTCCTGAAGCTGGACGCGAAGAATGAGTGGGCGCTGACGGCGCTAGGCTATCTCGCGCGCGATATGGACGACATCAAGGGCGCCGAGAAGTACTTCAACATGCTCGCGCAGGCGCACCCGAATAACTACGTCGCGTATCTCGCGCTCGGCGATATGTACACCGCACTGCGCCGCTTCCCCGACGCGAATGACGCGTATGAGCGTGGCTGGAAGCTCGCACCGACGAACCCGCTGCTGGTCGCCGGCGGCGCCAACGTCGGGATCGAGTCGCACAAGTTCGACTTGTCCAAGAAATGGCTCGACCGCGCCACCACGAACGAGATGAAGCACAACGCTTTCGTGCTGCGCGAGCGCGAGCGCTACCTGACGTGGGTCGGCCAATACGAGCAGTCGGCGCAAGTCGCGCAGGAAGCAATGCAGAAGCTGCCAAAGGACCGCGACGTCGCGGTGTACCTCGGTTACGACCTGCTCTACCTCGGACGTTACGACGACCTGCTGAAGCTGACGTCGAAATACGAAAAGATCCTGCCGCAGGATGCCGACCTGCCGCTGCTCGCGGGCTATGTCCACAAAAGCGTGGGCCTGCTGGATGAAGCCGCCGACGACTTCTCGCGCGCCATCGTACGCGGCCCGAAGGTCACGACCGCATACGTCAACCGCGGGTACGTCTACAACGACATGCAGAACGCGGAGGCCGCGACTTCGGATTTCGAGCAGGCGCTGAAGCTCGAACCAAAGAACGGCTCGGCCCATCTCGGACTGGCCTTCGCACAGCTTGAGCTGCACCATCCGAAGAACGCGCTCGACCATTCCCTAACGGCGCAGAAGATCCTGGGTGAATCCGCCGCTATTCATGACGCGCTTGCCACCGGCTACCAGCAGCAGGGGCTGCTTGCCAATGCGGAGCGCGAGTACATGGCGGCGCTGAAGTACTCGCCCGATGACGCCAAGCTGCAGCTCGCAGTGGCTGACACGCAGTACCACCAGCGCAAGTACACGCAGGCGATCGCGTCGTTGACGAAGGCGCTGGACCTCACGCCCGACGATCCGTTCGTGTACGCGCAGATGGCGCACGCGTACGCGCAGCTCAAGCGCCGCGACGATACCGTGCGGTACATCCAGATGGCGGAAAAGATGGGCAGCGACGAATCCGAGGTCCTGCTCGCCACCGGCGATGCGCTGCTGGTGCTCGGCGACGAGAACGGCGCCATGGGCCGCTTCGCGCGCGCGCTCGACGCGCCCGATTCCGACCGCGTCCAAGCCCGCCTGGCGATCGCGAAGGTCATGCTGGAGAGGGGCCACTGGGACGATGCCCGTTCGCAGGTCGGACTGGCCTTCGCCGAGTCGCGTATCGGCGAGGCTTCGCCCATCACCGCCGACCACCTGATACAGGCGGCCGACATGTTCCTGCGCATGCACGACTTCGACGGAGCCATCCACCTGTTCGAACGCGCGCGTGCGGCGGGCGCTGCCGACCAGGTCGTCGCCATCGGCGAGGCGAATACGTATCTCGAGCAGGGCGACACGGCGAATGCGCAAGTCCAACTGGCCAGCCTCGGCAACGCGGTCGACATGTCAGAAAACTACGACTACATGCTGGCGCAGGCGAATCTCTATCGCCAGCAGCACCGCGACCGCATGGCGTTGGGCGCGTTCGCGCGCGCCAACGTGGTCGCCGGCCAGGATGATGTCGCCGAACGCGAACTGCTCGATACCGCCGGCGATCAAGGCCTGCCTATAACGGATAAGCTCAGCGTATCCTCCCAATTCGACATTGAGCCCATTTTCGAGGACTCGACCATCTACCAGCTGGAGGCGCGGCTTTCGGGCGCGAATGGTGGCGCCGCGCTGCCTCCGCCGTGGTACTCGATCCAGACGCAGTGGCTGAACGGGTTCAAAGTGCACGAGGGCAATCTGCCGACGATCAGCGGCTTTGCCGGGTATCGCAATGTCAGCGGCACAACGCTCATCCCGGCTTTGGGCATCGTGCAGAAACGCAACACGAATGATTACCTTGCTAATGGCGCGTTGAATCCGGTGCTGCACCTGGGACACGCCAGTATCACGTTCAATACCGGGCTCCAGTTCACGATCCGCCGCGACTCGTCCTCGCCGATCGATCTGAACCAGAACCTGTTCCGGCAGTTTGTCTACATGACGACCAGCCCGATCGGGAACTGGCTGACAATTCGTGGTGAGGGCATCCACGAGAGCGGCCCATTCACGCTGCGCAACCTGCACTCGCGCGAATTCGTCGCTCGCCTGGATTTCGAAGTCGGGCGCCCCTGGGGGCGGACCAAGCTGCTGACCGTGTACTTGCTTGACGACCTCATGTTCCGTCCGCTGGTGCGCGAATGGTTCACGACGAACGCTTACGTCGGGGTCGAACACCGGTTCGGCAAGACCCTCCGGCTGCGCGCGATCGGCGCCTACACGCGCGGCTGGCGCGTGCAGGAGCTGGGGTTCGTGATCGCACAGGCGGCGCGACCGGGCGCGGAGTTCAGTTACAAACCGTCGACCAACTGGCAAGTCGACGGGAAGTTCTATTACTCGCGCGGCATGGGAATGCACGATTACGACAATATGCGCACCGGAATTCTGGTGAGCTACACACACCGTTGGCGGCGCGATGTGGAGGACGGTGTCGGGCGCGTGCCCGTCGATTATCCGATCCGCTTCTCCGCCGGCATCGAGCAGGACGATTTCTATAACTTCACCGGGACTGGCAACAAGAACATCATGCGCCCGGTGATCCGATTAACCATTTTCTGATCTGCTGAGTTGCTGAGTGGGTGATTTTCAATCACCCCACTCACCCAATCACCAGATCACTCAATCTATAAACTCTGGGCCCCGATGAAGATCGCACTGGTTTCAGCTTTTCCGCCGAGTGGGCGGCAATTGAACGAGTACGGGCTGCACCTGGCCTGTGAACTGCAAAATAACCCGTTGCTGAGCCTCACCATCGTGGGGGACGAACTCGGCAACTGCGACTTCGCGACCGACGCGCACGGACAAAAGATCGAAGCGCACGATGAACTGCCCGACTTCGACGTCGTGCGCAGTTGGCGATTCAACAGCATTACCAACCCTTACCGGCTGCTGAAGACACTGCGCACGTTGAAGCCCGACGTTGTCTGGTTCAACCTTGTCTTCTCCACGTTCGCAACGCAGCAGTACCCGGTCGCGGCGTTCGCCGGACTTACGATTCCGGCGCTTACGCGCGCTGCCGGCTTCTACACGCACGTCACGCTGCACCACCTGATGGAGCACGTCGATATGAGTGCGGCGAATATCAAGGCGGAGCGCGTCTTCCGTTTTGCCAGTACCGTCGCCACGCGCATGTTGCTGTGCGCCAATTCCATCTCGGTGCTCCTGCCGACGTACCGGCGCACTTTGATGGACAAATACCGCGCCGCCAACGTGCACTTCCGCTCGCATGGCATCCTCGGGGCGCGGCCCAATCCGCCGGACTTCTCCCGGCGCGGCAATCCCGACCAGCGCATCCTCGCCATCGGCCACTGGGGCACGTACAAGCGGCTCGAGACTTTGATGGACGCCTTCCCCGAGATCGTCCGCCGGGTCCCTAACGCGAAGCTCGTCGTCGGCGGCGCCAACCATCACACCAAGCCGGGCTACTGGGAGTCGTTCGCCGAAAAATTCCGCGGCAACGACCGCATCGAATTTCTCGGCTACGTGGCCGAGAACGACATCCCCGACCTGTTCGCCGGCAGCAGCATTGTCGTGCTGCCCTATGATTCGTCGACCGGCTCGAGCGGTCCGGCGCACCAAGCCTGCCAGTTCGGCGTACCGATCGTTTCGTCGGACTTGCCGGCATTTCTCGACATGGCTGCCGACGAGGGCATGGCGGTCGAGTTCTTCCGCCGCGGTGACGAAGTTGACCTGGCCGACAAGATCGTGGGCGTTCTCACCGACAAGGAGAAGGAGCGCGCGATGGCGGAGCAGAACTTCTCGGCTGCGATGCGCATGACCATGCCGCAGATCATCCGCGACTACCTGCGCGCGTTCGATGTGCAGAAGCGCACCTCGGCCGTGCACGCCGGACGCTTCCGGCGCTTCTCGCGCTGGACGGCTGCCCGCTCCGGAAGCTTCAACTATGGCGGCTGGTCGCCGTGGGCGTGAGAACTTACTTTATAAAGAGGCTCTCGAGGTCGCGAGCTCCGTGCACCACACGAAGGACAACAATCCGCGTGTTCTGGCGCTGGTAGAAGATGAGATGCGTCGGGAACCCGCGCACTGGCATTCGTCGAATTCCACGTAGCTCTTCTGCTTCGAACGTACAGGTTGCCCCACTCGCAGGGCGAGCGACGATGCGCAGCAACGTCGTGGTGACGCTCTTTTCCCACCGCTCTGCCAACGCAGGGCCAGACTGTGTTTCGTACCAATCTGCCTGCTCGATAATATCGTCTGCAGCAAGCTCGCTGAGTACGACGTTCGTCGCAGTCACTTGCGTCGCCGCGTGTGCTCACGTAAGGCTGTGACGAGCCCTTTTTTCCGAATGTCGCTGACTGACACTTCGATCTTGGGTCCTCGAACCGCAGCTAGCAGATCGTGTTCCAGGTTGGCGAGCCGTCGCTCTTTATCCTGCCGGATAAGTTCACGGATATATTCGCTCGGAGTTCCCCAATCTCCTGAAGCGACCTGGCCTTCCACATACGACTTAAGCGGCTCGGGAAGCGATATGTTTAATGAGGTCATGGGCATACTTGCATTTTATGACATTTTATGAAGGCTCATGAAAGAAAACGGGGCACTCTGATCAAGTGCCCCAACCGATTTGGCAAGTTCCATCGACAGGAGTGTCGTTACTCGCACTGGCGACTGTCTTACTGCGCTTTGAACTTCACGCTCGACTGGTACACCTTGCCGGTTCCGTCTTCCCAAGCCTTGACGACGATCGTGTGCGGTCCCGTGCCCATCTGGATCCACACGTCGAAGTCGTTCACGTACCCGAGGTACACCTGGTTGCCGTCGAGGTACACGATCATCGACGCGATCGGCTTCGAGTCGTATGCCGTCGCCGCGATGTGCACCGGCTGGGCGGCAGTCGTGCCTGGCTGCGGCAGCCAGATCACCACGCCGGCGGCCGTCACCTGCTGCGACGTGGATGCGCTCTTGCCGTAGCTATTGGTCACCGTGAGCGTGATGGTGTAATAACCGCCCTTCGCGTAGGTGTGGCTGGCCGACGTGCCCGTCGTGCTGGCGCCGTCGCCCCAGTTGATGACTGTGGTGCTGATGGTTCCGCTGCCGGCGAGCGAAGTAGAGGTCACCGTCGCCGTGGCGCCGTTCATGGTGACATTCATCGACGCGGTGGGCGCGACCACGGTCGGAGCTTGCACGGTGACCGTCTGACTGGCGCTCGATGACTTCCCGTAATTGTCGGTTGCCGTGGCCGTCACAACGAATGTGCCGGCGTTCGAGTACGTGTGCGAGGCGGAAGCGCCCGACGTGCCATCGCCCCAGTTGATGGTCGTGCTGCTGATGCTGCCCCCGACGTTGGAATCGCTGGCCGTGACGGTCGCCCCGATCATGGCCGGAGCGGTGACGTTCGTCGCTGAGAGCGCAAGCGCCGTCGCCGGCGCGACTGCCGCGACCGTGATGCTGCTTGTGGTCGACTGGATCAGGTTACCCAGGTTGTCCCACGAGTTCACCGCGATCAGGTGCGACCCGGGTGTCAGCGAAACGGAAGTGTTCAGGTTGGCCGCGTAGAGCACCGGCCCGACCTGGTTGTAGTCGACGTACAGCACCATCGACGCGACGCCGTTCGGCGATGAAGCGCTGGCAGCAACGCTCACCTGCGGACCATTAACGGTCGATCCGTTCACCGGCGAGCTGATAGTCACGCTCGTGGGTGCTGCAGCCGTGATGCTCAAGCTCTGCGTCTGCTTGCTGCTGGCCCCGTAGTTGTCGGTCACGGTCGACGTGACGGTGTAGGTTCCGCTCGCGGTGTAGTTGTGCGACGCGCTCGGACCCGCGGAGGTCGTGCCGTCACCCCAATCGATGATCGAACCGGTGATACTGCCGCCCTGGTTGGGGTCGGTGGAGGCCGAGGTCGAAGCTGAGATCGTGGCCGGCGCGGTAGCCGTGGTCGCCGACAAGCTCAATGCCGCCACCGGAGGCAGCGCCTTCGCTGTCACGGTCATGCTGGTAACGCCCGTGGCCGAGACGGTGTATGTGCCTGGAGTCAAGTAGGTGTGCGTCGCCGTGGTTCCGCTGACGGTCGTACCGTCGCCGAAGTTGATGCTTGTCGTCGATCCGGAGGTCGTACTGCTGGTGGTCGACGTCACGGCCGCAGTCACGGCAAGGGGCGCGTTGCCGGATGTCGGCGTCACGCTCAGGCCCGAACCCGTGCTCGACGACGATATCGTCAGCGTCGTCCCATTCGACATGTTGTTCGTGATCGACGGCTTGCCCACCGCCTTGACGTAGAACTTGTAGCTGCCGCCCGCGAGCGAGTAGCTCGACAGATCCAGCGAGTGCGTGCCGGCGGCGAAGTCACCGAGCGGCATGAGGTTTACGCCGTCGCTGGAAATGAAGACAGTGTAGTGGTCGATCGTACTCTCGCTGCCGCTACCGCTGAGCGCCCAGTTCAGCGTAGTGCCACTGGCCGACGCACTCACCGTCAGGCAGTTGTCGATGCCGGTCTCGATCTCGGTTCCCTCTTCGTAGTCGTCCCAGGTCACCAACTGTACCGCCGGGATCTGTATGGTCGAGTTGTACATCGAGTTCAGCTTCTGGAAGGTCTGCAACCATGTCTGGCCGCACTGCTGGTCCATGATGCGGTTCGCCGACCAGCTCGCCAGCGTGTCGTTGAAGCCCTTATAGGTCGCGCCAGCCGTCCACTCGGTCGGATAGTTCATTCCGGTGCTGTAGAAGCTGCCCAGGTAATCGAGCCCGTAATTCGAATCGGTGGGCATAACCCACGAGAACGAGCCGCCGCTCTGCACGTGGGTGAATCCGCTGTTGTTCTGGAAAAGGAAGATCGGGTTCCCCGGAGTGTTGGCCGCGACCTGGTTCCAGTCAACAGAGTAATTGGCATCGATATCGAAGTTCGTCAGCACCGGCCGTCCGTTGATGCGCATGTATGAGGGCGAGGAAAAATAGGTCGATGCGATGTACTGTGTCAGGCCGATGACCGCCTGCGTCGCCGTGCAGCCCGGGTAGCACGAGTCCCACTGGATGGCGCCGTGGTCGATCATGATGGCGAACGTGAACCCCGGATGGTTTGGCGCCTCGTTCATCACCGCTTGCGCTTCCAGGTTGGAGATATTCGTGCCCGCGCCATACCAGACGTGGATGATGCCGTCGATTCCGCGGCTGACCATGTCGTTGATCTGCGCCTTTACTACCGCCGGATCGCTAGAGTTGTAGCCGATATTGTTATGGTTGCTGCCGCCGAACCATCCCACCACATGCGCATAGATCTTCCCGTTAAAGCCGGGATAAAGCAGCGTGTGCGTGTCCACCTTGCTGATATTCGCGCCGCCGATGTTGCCATCGCTCTGGGTCGTAAACCCCGCCGGCTGGCTGGTGTTGACACCGGTTTCCGCTGCGTAGGTGGTTGTGGGTGTGATGGTGAGGTTCTGGGCTGACGCCGCCAGGGCGCAAAGGGCCAGCGTGAGCGTCGCGAGGGCACGGCGCATGTTCTGCCTCCAATTCCGGTTCTCCGGGGTTGGGGCAGTATTAAGGCGCAAGGCCGTAACACGCAGTAACTAAGAGGCCTTAGTTCCAACGGAAATTTACTCCTAAGTAAATGTAAAGTGCGGGTCTCAGGCATCGTGGCCCTGACAGTTTTCACGCTTGGACTTAACCCGTGCCTAGAAATCAGCGGCATGGATGAAAAGGGGCGGCCGAATCGGCCGCCCCAAAGAACTCATAATTCATCCCGCGGAGATTACGGATACGAGAGCACACACGCGCCCGCGCCACCGCTACCGGCATTGCTCCACAACGGCTGTACGGGAAAAGGTCCGGTGCTGAAGCTGACGTTCGTTGTAGCGGAACTCCAGGCGCACTTGTCACCGTTCTCCGATCCGCCGGAATCAAGCCAGCCGCCGTTCGGATATTGGTCGGTAGCCGTCTCGGCGAGCTCGTGGCCTTCGACAATGGTTTGCCCGGCAGTGTAGCCTAGGCCGTTGAAGTTGGCGCCGCAGCTCGCGCCCGCGTCGGTGATGTACGGCAGGTTCGTGTAGGCGATTTCACCGTACGAGGAGCTCGTCGAGCTGTGCCAGGCACAGTATTGGCTGCCGAAACCGCTGGCATTGTACCCACTGGCGGTGGCGATCACGTACTGTACGCTCGCATTGCTGGCCGCGCCCGTGTTGCCAAAATGCGCGGCGGCGCGGATGGCCTCGTTGGCCAACTGCGATTGCCGCGGTTTGTTGGGCGCTGCACTGGTGTTGTCATACCAGTATCCGGCGAGGATGCCGTTCGGATTGCCGGCGGCCTGTCCAGCGCCATTGCAGAAGTACGTACCTGACGGCACGCCCTGGCAGTACTGCGTCACGGAATTGAACCAGGAGCTGCCGCCGACGCCACTGAGGAAATTGATTTCGTTGCTCGCCTCGCTATACGGGTCGTTGTTGTTCCACTGCGAGCCCCAGAACACGATGTACACCTTGGGCGCGGTCTCGACACCGATCAATCCGGAGGAACCGTCGCTGGTGCCGCCATGGTAGTAGAGGTTAGTAGAGCTCCCGGCAAAGCCCGTAGCCCTGGCGTGCTCCATCGCCTCCACGGTGGCATGGATGATCACTGGGCGCTGGCCCTCTTCGAGGTATCGCACCCCTCCGGGATTGCCCTCGTAGTTCATCGCCTGTGGCGCGCTGTTGGGCCGCGAATCGCCTCTGTTTTGGCCTGCCTGCGCACTCGCGAATGTGAACGCGCCCAGCGCTACTGTCACCAGCAGCGCCGAATGTAGAGAGAGGATTTTCCGAATGCTCACTGCACTCCTCCAGAAGGAGCCCGGTGTTGCTGCGGAAGGATTTGTTGGGTGTGAACTGCGAATTGGTCCAGTGCTTCCTCACCCACTCCGCAGCTCGAGGGCCGAGCTGAATTTGCGGAATGCTACTCCGGATCGACTGGGCGGTCAATCCACCGAAGTTTCATCCGCCGGTTACCTGGGAGTTCGCGCCTATTGCGACTTTCGACGGGTCGCGCTCCCGCAGGTTCTCCGCTCAGAATCTCTGCCCAGCTACTTCGGTTGCTTTTCTAAGGAAAGAAAGTTGTGGAAGCGGTGCGGTGTCGCGGGGCGCCGTTGGTTTGTGAGTTCAGTCAGGTGGTTTTGGTTTCCAAGTACTCGGTACTCAGTACTGGGTATGAAAAGAAAAGGCCGGGCAGGTTCGCCCGGCGATCTTCTTTTCTGCTATCCACGCCCTTGGTTCGGGCGGATCTTGTTGTCCGCGTGGCGGGCGTCACCTTCCCGCCGCTCGGCTTACATGACCATTGCGACGCGGCTCAGTTCCTGCTGGATCACATCCATGGCGCAGCCGGAGCCTTCCATTCTGCTGGCGGCATCCAAGGCTGCCTCGGGCGATACGCCGTAGCCACGCCCCATCAGGAAAATCTGTACCAATCTTGCGGCGTCCCAGTTATCGAAGCTGTTCTGCAACAGCTCGTTTCGCAGGGCCGCTAATTCCGTCGTGGAGAATTTCTCGACCATGACTCACCTCCGACCCCTGTGTCCCTTGTTTCTCCTCACCAACCGCTACGGATATAGACTCCTGACCGACCCACTTTGTTGCAAGCACTTTGGTAACCAAACTGTCTTTCTGGCGGCGAAATCCTTACGCTACCAGCAACTTCTTTGACCAGAACGCATTAGCGGACGCGGCTTGCAATATAAATTTTCGTAAAGCCGCCACAATCGTGCCGGCGGGGAACTCACTTGTCCCAAAGTAGGAAATTTCGGAGTAGGCAGGCACGAAAAGTGTCAGGACGAGCGGTGAATCCCACCCTGCGCCAAAACCGGGCGGAAGGGTGGGGCAACCGGAACTTAGGTTCGGAAAGGGTGCCCCCACAAAAACGAAAAGCGCGGCCAAAGCCGCGCTCTCTAACTGCGAAATTCTTAGTACAGGCGGAAGTTTACTTCTACGTTGATCTGCACCGCGACGGGGTTTCCATCTTTCTTTGCGGGATCGAACTTCCACTGGCGGACAGCTTCAATCGCCTTCTCGTCGAGGCCCATGCCCAACGTGCGCTGAACGCGGATGTCGTGCGGACGGCCATCGGGCCCGACCACGACCCACAGCACTACCGTGCCCTGATATTTCGCCTTCCGAGCTTCTTCCGAGTATTCGGGATCAGGAGAGAAGGTCGCGCGTGGAGCGCTGACGCCGCCACCGACACGATAGGCGCCGCCGCCGATGCCGCCGCCCCATCCAGGACCGACGCCGGGACCGCGTCCGCTGCCCACGCCGCCGCCGCTACCGCTGCCGATACCGCCACCGCTACCGGTGCCGTTCGACGGCGGGCCGACGATTCCGGCCAGAGGATCACCCAGCTGTCCGCCCGTCGGCAGAGGAATCTGCGGCGGGACGACAACTGTGGGTTCCATCGGGAGCTTGGGGTTCTCGTTGCGGATCACGACCATTGGAGGCGTGAACTGCTTATCCGAGAGCTTGGGAAGATTGCCTTTCGAGGCTTGTAACTTGTCGCGATCGCCGCCGCCACCGCCGCCACCGGCCTGGTCAGGCGCGGGAGGCATAATGTAGGGGCTGATATCGGTCACCGCTCCAGTGATCGTGGTCTTGATCTCGTTGCGGTGCGCGTAGAGGAAAGAGCTGGAAACCAGGATTCCCGCAGCCAGCGCCGTGTGCAGCAGGAACGAGACCATGAAGGTCTCGCGCTTCACGCCATACGTCGAGTATTCGAGCCCGAAGAGGGCTGGCATGAAGTCGTGCTCGGCGGATTTCCCCGGCGCGACGGCTGGCTTTACGGCAATTCCGGCCATGATCTTCTCGCTTGAGTATAGACCTAATTCGCTGGGAAAGGTTTCAGAAAAGTTGCCCCGTTTCTACACTTTTCGACAGGCGCCAGTGCCATTCCCGGAAAGTGGAGTCTAGCGAAAAACGGATGCGAAGAAGCCCTTGAGACGCCCGAAAAAACCACCTTGCCTGGGTTTGTTGATGACTTTTGCAGGAGGCGGCGGGACGTTCACCTGCGCAGCCGCAACTTCAGCCGGCGCCGGCGGAAAAACAATCAGCGGCAGCGGCTTGTTGTTGATATGCAGAGTGACTGCCTGCTCCAAAGGCGACGGAGGGGCGTCGTCACCGTGAAAGACGAACGGCGCGTCCACTTCCACGTGCGCACCGGGCGTCGAGGATGGGCTCTCGGGTTTCGGCGTCACCGGCTGAGCGGTTGGTTGTGAGGCTGGAGCCGGCGGATTTGCTCCGGCAGTCAGCACCGGCGGTGCGCTGGCACATCCGCAATTCGCATTGTCATGGTCCGCGTCCTGCAAGTGGCCGTTATGAAAAACGAGCCGTTCGGCAGGCTTGACCTGGTACGTCGCGTCGCCCATCAATTCCGACACAATCAGCGACGACGAATTCCCGGGCAAGGCGCGAACGCAGGTGTCGCCATTCTTACCGGCCTCGATGGCGAAATCGAAGCGCCCCGGCCCCGCGAGCAGCAGGCGAAAATCCGGCGTGACTATGGAGTCGGCGGTCGAGGAAACCGTGTAGTGCGTCTCAAGGCAGCCGAGGCTAAGGCCCAGGATCAGATCGCGTCCGCTCTGCGAGGTCGCGACTGACAGCGTAGTCCCTGCACAGACGCGGATCTCGCCGCCCCGGTCCAGTTTCAGCACAGCCGTGCCGCTTCCGGCGGTCAGGAAGGAGCCGCTCATGACGCGTGCGCCGCCGGCCGCAAGTTCGACCGAACCCTTGACCTTGGCGTCGGACGAAAAAAGCTGTCCGACCGGGTTCTGGGCCAACGCAGCCGAGGACAGCGCGAAGAGAAGAAGGAACAAACAACGCATTCCAGTTAATGTTATCAGCCGCGGGGTCGTCGCGGGCCCGCCACCGGGTCGGCACTTGCAGCGATACACTGGGGAGCGGAAACTGACAACCAGCAACGAACAACTGCCTTCATGAACGTAGCCATCTTCGGTGGGACATTCGATCCCGTGCATCGCGGACACCTGGCGGTAGCACACGCGGCGCAGCGGGCATGCAAGCTGTCCCGCATCTATTTTGTTCCCGCCCATGTTCCACCGCACAAGCAGCGCCAACCCATCACCGCGTTCGAGCACCGGTATGCGATGCTGGCGATCGCGTTGCGGGGGGAGCCGAAATTCGTGCCATCATTGATGGAGGCACCTAGCCACCCTTCCAAAAGCAGTCAGGGTGGGGCACCTAACTATTCCATCGACACCGTCCGGCGGTTCAAGAAGAGATTGGGCAAGAACGACCGGCTGTTCTTCATCGTCGGCGTCGATATGTTCGAGACCATCGAAACCTGGCACAAGCCGAAGGAACTGGCCCGGGAGGTGGAGTTCATCGTGGTGAGCAGGCCGGGATACAAAACCTCACCACCCTTCGACTTCGCTCAGGGCAGGCAACGGACACAGAGGAACACAGAGGGGGCCCGGATACACTGGATCGATGACGTGGCCGAGGACGTGGCGAGCAGCGGCGTCCGAAAGGCACTCGCGTCAGGGCGCGCCATTCGGGGGTTGTTGGACGAGGCGGTCGTCGAGTACATCAGGAAAGAGCATCTATACGAAGGCTCAAGGCGCAAGTCGCGTACGGGAGCGTGAACATTGCCGACCAAGAAAGCGGAAGTGAAGAAGCAAGTCGAGGTGGCGATCTCCGCCTGCGAAGAGAAAAAGGCGGACGAACTGAAGGTACTGGAACTCGACAAGGCTTCGGGCGGGTTTACCGATTATTTTGTTATTTGCACCGGCGGCAACCCGAGACAGATTCAAGCCATCTCTGACGAGGTAGAGCAGAGACTCGGAAAGGCCGGATTACGTCCGACGCACGTCGAGGGGTACCGGCAAGCCGAGTGGGTGCTGCTCGATTACGTCGACTTCGTGGTCCATGTGTTCTCGCAGAAAGCGAGGACCTTCTACAACCTGGAGCGGCTTTGGAAATCGGCAAAACACCTCGAGGCCTCGGAGTTGCGCCCGCCGGGGAAGAAGCGCACGCGCGCGAAAACTACTACGCGGAGAGCGCCGGCGGCTACCCGCAGCCGCAAACACAAGGCGTAACCGCCTCAGCGCCTGTCTTGCAGCCGGAAATGGCGGCCACTGACTTGTCTTCGAGCATGCCGCGTCCAAAACGCACGCACGCAACCGCCGTACTGGAATCGTGGGTGGCATCCGACCCGGTGAGCGTACGGCTGCTGCAGGAAGTGCGCGGCATCGCGGCTTCCACGTCCACCGTGTTGATCCGCGGCGAAAGCGGTACCGGCAAGGACCTGCTGGCATCGCTGATCCACTACCTTGGCCCGCAGCACGACGAATCGCTCGTCAAGATCGACTGCGCCAGCCTGCCCGCCGAACTACTGGAGAGCGAACTGTTCGGCTACGAAAAGGGCGCGTTCACCGGCGCCACGCACACCAAGGTCGGACGGCTGGAGATTGCGGGCGAAGGCACGATCGTGCTCGACGAGATTGCGGCACTGACCATGCCCATGCAGGCGAAGCTCCTGCGTGTCATCGACGAAAAGAAGTTCGAGCGCTTGGGCGGAGTGAAGAGCATCAGCGTGAATGCGCGTCTGATCGCGCTCACCAATGTCGATCTCGAGCGCGCCGTGACGCGGCGGACGTTCCGCGAAGACCTCTATTACCGGCTGAATGTGATTCCGATTGTGGTGCCGTCGTTGCGCGAACGCCGCGGCGACATCCGCCCGCTGGCGGAGCACTTCCTCACCGTGTTGGTAGCCATGCACCGCAAGCCGCGCATGACGTTCTCGCAAAGCGCGCTGGACGCCCTGCAGGGATACTCGTATCCCGGAAACGCGCGCGAGTTGCGGAACGTCATCGAGCGCGCGGTGGTGACCGGGGCCGGCCCGGAGATCCTGCCGCAGGATCTGCCGGCGCACGTGCGCGACTCCGCGCCGTCCGGCAAGAAGATGTCGCTGGAGGACCTCGAACGCGGCTACATCGCCGAGGTGCTGGACTTCACACGCGGGAAGAAGACGATGGCTGCGCAGATCCTCGGCATCAGCCGCAAAACGCTGCTGGAAAAACGTAAACGTTACGGATTGGACTGAAATGCCTTCCCCCAGGCAGCGCTGCCGAGACTTAGGTCACGGCAGCGCTTTTCTCTTTCTGGTAGCTTCACTCCATGACACAAGCAAACTGGGCAGACCATGCGCGCATGCAGGCGTCGCAACGGTGGGAACGTCCCTCGGCCGAGATGGGCAAGGCCGTCACCGACGCGCTCGTTGAGTACGCGGACCCACAACCGGGCGAGCGGGTGTTGGACGTCGCGTGCGGAACGGGAGCGCCGTCGCTGAAGGTGGCGCGGAGAGTAGGGCCGACTGGCAGCGTGGTCGCGACCGATGTTTCCGAGGAGCCGCTGAAGATTGCCGCGGAACGGGCGAACGAACGTGCCCTAGCAAACATACGCTTCGAGCGCGCGGACGTTCACGCGCTGCCGTATGCCGGCGCCGAGTTCGACCTGGTCACCTGCCGCTTCGGCGCGATGTTCTTCGTCGACCTGCCAAAGGCGCTGCGCGAGATCCGGCGGGTGCTGAAGCCAGGCGGGCGAATCGCGTTCGCCACCTGGGGAAGCTTCGACCAGCCGTACTTTCAGGCGACAGTACAGGTCATGATGCGCAATACGGGGATGAACATTCCGGCGGGCGCTGCCGCGATGTTCAAGTTCGCGACTCGGGGCACATTGGCGAAAGCCATGACGGAAGCGGGATTCGCCGGCGCGAGCGATGAACTGCGCACCGTCCCCTGGGTCTGGAACGAAAGCGTACCGGAGCTGTGGGCATATTTTCAGGCCGTCACTGTGCCCTTCCGCCCGGTGCTGGAGAAAGTGACGCCCGAGATCGAGCGCGAAGTGCTGACCACGTTAGACAGATACTGGGACGGCGAGAAGGTGAATCTGACGGCGGACATCGTGCTGGCGGGTGCAACAAAATAATCCACCACAAAGGACACAAAGGAACACGAAGGACGTTTTTCCCGATTACAAATCACCGATTACCAATTACAAATGGCTCGTGAAGCTGCGCGTAGCGTGGATCGGTAAAACCAAGGAGCGGGCGATCCAGTCGCTCACGCTCGAGTACCTGAAGCGCCTGTCGCGCTACACGCCGACCGATTCGCTCGAACTGGCGAGCGAGAACGCGCTGGAGAAGCAACTGGACCGTCCCGGGCAGTTGCTGGTCACGCTCGATTCCACGGGCAAACAGATGTCGTCGGAAGAGCTGGCGCAGTTCCTCGGAGATCACCAGAACCGCGGCACGCAGGCGCTGCTGTTCGCCATCGGCCCGGCGGATGGATGGTCGGAGGAAATGCTGAAGCGGGCGACGGTAAAGCTCTCACTCGGACGCATGACCCTGCCGCACGAACTCGCGCGAGTAGTGCTGCTGGAGCAGTTGTATCGCGGATATACAATCCTGAAAGGGCACCCTTATCATCTGGGGCACTGAATGGCGACGACAACGATCAGCGACGAAGTGCTAAAGCAGATTACCGAAACCATCGTTCGGAACTTTCACCCGCGCAGGATTATCCTCTTTGGCAGCCGTGCGCGTGGGGAAGCACAGCCCGACAGCGACTACGACGTGCTGGTGGAGATGGAGACGGACCTGCCGTTTCACCAGCGCATGACCAACATCTATCTTGCTTTCGGATTGCGACAATTTTCCATGGACGTTCTCGTCTTCACGCCCAAAGAGATGGCGGAAGAACGAACGAAGGTTTTTTCTGTAGCGAAGATTGCAGAACGCGAAGGCACCGTGCTCTATGACGCCGCGTGATCAGGCAGAGCCGTGGATCACCAATGCTGACGGTGATTTTGAAATGCTAGAGGCAGCGCTCTCGGTCGGCGTGAAACGCTGGAATCACATCTGCTTTCACGCGCAGCAGGGCGTCGAAAAGTACCTCAAACCTTTTCTTATCGCGAATTCAACTCCGCCTCCAAAGACGCACAATCTCAGCAAACTGCTGGAATTAGCTATTGCGCGTGAGGGCAGCTTGCGTCAGTTCACGACCGAATGCGCGCTGCTCACACCGTATGCGGTTGCAGAACGGTACGCTATCGCTTTCGCCGATGAGCCAACGCCCGCGACGCAATTGGGGCCGCATATCGCGTCCGCGATGCGGTAAGAAAATTCCTCATTTAGGCGCGGATTCGCCCTGCGTCTTCCCCTTAATGATCTCGCTCAGCAAGTCCGTCACCGACGCATTCCGCACCAGGTGTGGCGAACGCAGGCCATCGCGATAGTCGATCTTCACGATATTCAGGACGCCGTCGTTATTGACCAGCAGTTCGAAAGGTTGGTGCGCTTTTAGGGCGTCCATCATCAGGTCGGGATTCCACGCGCGCATGTTGACGCCGACCAGTTTCATGCCGGGCGAGATGCCGGCCTGGGCCGCAGGCATTCCCGCCACCACCTCGCTGACGTTGCCGTCCGCACGCGAGACCGACATTCCCAGCGTGTCGGTGTAGTTCAGCCCGCTGCCGCGTTGTTCAACGGCGCGCCGGAGTTCATTGGGTGTGTCGTTGTATTCCAGCTTCCAACCGCCCTGTTCGATCCCGCCCAGCGGCGCCCGGGGATTCACCTCGTACACACGCGCCTTGAAGAACCCCGCCCAATCGTGCGGTTGCACGTGGTTGAGCGCCGCTAACACATCATCGAGCGTGTAAGTCTTCAGCGCGGGCGGTCCGCTCGGAGGGCCGAAGAATTCGCGGCAGAAATCGTCGAGCGAGCGGCGGCCATTGCTTTCGCGCCGGATGATCGTGTCCGCCTCGAGCCAGATCAGGACACTCTCGGGATAATAATCAAGCGACCGGCGAAGGTTCACCCACTCGCGCGGCGCTTCGCTGATCGACTGCACCGACACGGCCGTATCCACCAACGGCCGCCACCGGCGTCCCGCCTCGTGATCAAGATTCGCCGCCGTATCGGCCAGCGATTCGCGGAACTGCTCAGGCGTCCACAATCCGCTGCGGGCGGTCAGCACGTCGCCGAGGTAGGTCGTCAGGCCCTCATACACCCAGAGCAACTCGCCCTTCATCGGCTCCTGGTAATTCGGCGTTGCGAGCCCAGCGGGCCGACGATACTTGCCGTTCCACGAATGCACGAATTCATGAGGAAGCAGGCCCGCCACCAGCTTCAGCATGTCCTTGTCGACATACGCCCGCAGGCTCGTGCGATCATCGCTGGATTCATGATGCTCGAGCCCGCCGCCACCGTTCGGGATGTCCGTCAGCGTGAGCAGGAAATGGTAGCTGTTGTAGTGGTGCGCGCCGAACAGGGCTGTCGCTTCGTTCATCAGGCGCTTGTGCTTATCAATCGTCTCCTGCGACCACTCGAGCGCAGAGTCGGTATCGGCGGCAATGTCCAATTCCTGCGGCGGCGCGCCCGGCGACGGTAGCGGGATCATCCGGTAATGGGCACCGGCAACGACGGGTGAATCGATGAGCGTCGTTAGAGGAACGGGCGCGAATTCCACCGTAGCGCCATTCTCACGCGCGACCTTCAGAGGCGTTCCGAACTTCCAATTCGCGGGCAGGTCGAGCGCGGCCTGGAACGTGTAGTCGGCGGCGGGCTTGCCGGCGGGATAGAGCGTCACCAGGTTCCAGTTGAAGATCATCAACTGGTCCGTCGACGCGGGATCGAAGCGTCCCGGGCCGCGGCTGGGCGTGACGTAATCGAAAAGGGCGTCGACGCTGTTCGCGCCCGCGGGCACATCGACGTGGAACGCGTACATATTCACGTCGTCACGGCGCCACGTGATCGGCTTGCCGCCGGACTGAAAATGCAGGTCGACGACGTTGTTGATCGGTCCGGTCTGGCGATGATTGCCGGGAAGCCACTGCGGGTAATAGAGCGTGAGCGCGCCGGGCGCGGCCGGAATCGTGAGGTGCGCGTGGAAGACACGGCGCGGCGCCTCGCGGGCGTCGACGTGGAGTTGGATGTTCTGGGCGGAAGCGATGGAGACGAGGGCAAAAAGCAAGAAGAGTTTGCGCATGTCGTAGACCGGGCCTAGGAATGGTAGGACAAGCAGCAGAGAAGCGTCAAAGCGGTATCAAGATGGCGAATAAGAGCGCAAGCGTGCGATTGGCGGATTTCACGCTCATTATGTTTGATGAGGATGCGTAACTGGCGCCGATAGCGCTCAACCTCTATTTGCCAATGCGCACCGAACCAGCTTGAGTTTGGCCACCGCGGCGAAGCACTGATAACGCAGTGAGGAGTCCGGCAAGAATCAAACCGACCAAAACCTGTGGATTGCTCCGCATGGGAACGCGAGTCGCCATAAAAAGGATCAGCAGCACGAGTACGACGTTCGCGATGACGGAAACGATGTAGACGCCTTTTGCGACAGTCGTATATGCCACCCGGAGTAAGTTCAAGGCACCGACGGTGATGATCAGTAGTCCGCCACTCGCGAACCAAAGAGCATTCATCCCGATGGTGGGGTCAAACTTACGCGTTAACGATAAGTGAACGGCACCGAACGCGATCAGCAGACAGCCAACGACAACATCGATCTTTTTCATCTTGCGCCAACGAGTGTGAGCAGGTCTTCGCGTAAGTTTGCGCCGTTTTTTCGCCGTCGGCAAGTTGGTGTGTAGAGACCATCGCCTTCACTGCGGTTTGACACGTTGCGTCTGGCGAAGCCGGTTCGTGTCTTTCGGGTGAACCGTTTACAATCAAAGATTCACCTATGGCCGACGTTCGACGCGGGTTGATCATCGTGAATACCGGTCCCGGCAAGGGCAAGACTACTGCCGCCATGGGCACCGCGCTCCGCGCCGTCGGCAATGGCATGAAGGTCCTGATGCTCCAGTTCCTCAAGGGTTCGTGGCATTACGGCGAGCTGGACGCGGTGAAAGCATTCGGCGACCGTTTCGTCATGAAGCAGATGGGGCGCGGGTTCGTGAAGGTCGGCGGCGCGGAGACCGATCCCGAAGACGTGCGCATGGTGGAAGACGCGTGGGCCGAAGCCGAGCAGGCGATCCGCTCCGGATTATGGGACCTCGTCGTGCTCGACGAGATCAATTACGCCATCAGCTACGGAATGTTGAGTCCCGAAAAGGTTGCGGACGTTCTGCGCACGAAACCGGAAATGGTGCATGTCATCTTGACGGGCCGCAACGCGCATCCGACAATCGTTGACTTGGCCGACACGGTTACGGAGATGCGCCAGGTGAAACACGCGTACGAGAAGGGCGTCATGGCGCAGAGAGGGATCGAGTACTGACATTTGTGGTTGAGTGATTTGTGATCGGGTGATTGCGTTCGGAGTTGCATGCGACCTGAATTTCCCAGCACAATCGCTAAATCGCAAATCACTCAATCACCAATCAATCTTATGGCTTGGTTCAAAAGAGAATCCAGCGAGCTGGACACTTCGGGCGAGAAGAAGATCCGCACCGAAGGCTTGTGGGTGAAGTGTGAAGGCTGCCGCCAGATCGTCTGGAAGAAAGACCTCGAAGACAACTTGAATGTCTGCCCCAAGTGCGACAAGCACTTCCGGGTGGACGCGCGCATGCGCCTGGGGCAGTTGCTGGACGGCGAGTACACCACCTTCGACATGGACCTGCGGTCCACCGACCCCCTGAAGTTCACCGACCTGAAGCCTTACGCCGGCCGCCTCAAGAAAGCGCAAAAGGATACCGAGCTTAAGGACGCCATGATCAACGCCCGCGGGCAACTGAACGGTCGCGGCGTGTACGTCAGCGCGATGGAATATTCCTTCATCGGCGGCAGCATGGGCGCGGTGGTCGGCGAATTGATCACCAGGAACATCGAACGCGCAACCAAGGAGCGGATGCCGCTGATCATTGTTTCCGCATCGGGGGGCGCGCGCATGATGGAGGGCGTCGTCAGCCTGATGCAGTTGGCGCGTATCGCGGCCGCGCTGGCCGCAATGGACGACGCCGGCGTGCCGTATATCTCCGTGCTGACGGACCCGACGACCGGTGGGACCACCGCTTCTTTCGCCATGCTGGGCGACCTGAACATCGCAGAGCCGGGAGCTCTGATCGGCTTTGCCGGGCCACGCGTCATCGAACAGACCATCCGGCAGAAACTACCCGAGGGCTTTCAACGCAGCGAGTTCCTGCTCGAACACGGCATGCTGGACGCGGTCGTACATCGCAAAGAACTGAAGAACTACATCTCGCGAGCGCTCGATTTCATGACGCCGGCAAACGGTAGCCAGTCGCCGGCCGCCGACTAAACTGATTGGCGCTAAACTCCTCTGTTATCCCGATGACCTACTCTGAAGCAGTGGCGCACCTGTATGCCCTCGGCCACGAATTACACGGTACTGTTTCCGGCAAGTTCGACCTGGCGCACATGCGCGTGCTCGCGGCCGCGCTCGGCGACCCCCAGAAGCGATTCAAGTCCGTGCTCATCGCGGGCACGAACGGCAAGGGCTCGACCGCGGCTACGCTCGCGTCGATATTGCAAGCGGCCGGACACCGCACCGGTCTGTACACGTCGCCGCACCTGGTCAGGATCAACGAGCGCATTCGCGTGAACGGCGAGCCCATCCCCGACGCGGATTTCACAGTTGCCTATGAAACAGTCGAGGAAGCAGCCGTGCGCCTAGTCGCTGGCGGTAAGCTCCCATGGCATCCCAGCTTTTTCGAGATGGTGACGGCGATTGCCTTCGACCACTTCGCGAGCGCAGAGGTGGAAATCGCGGTGCTGGAAGTCGGCATGGGCGGACGCCTGGATGCGACCAACATCGCCGAACCGCTTGTTTCGGTGATCACCGACATCTCACTCGACCACCAGAAATTTCTCGGCAACACCATTGCCGAGATTGCTGGTGAGAAGGCCGGGATCGTGCGCGATAAGGGAGTAGTCGTCCTTCTGCCGCAGCATCCGCAGGCAAACGACGTGCTCGGGCGCGCCATCATGGAAAGAGATGCGCGCGCGGTGAGCGCGACCGCCTACATGCCGCCGGTCACACCCGATGCTGACCAGAATGCGGCGTCGGGAGAAGCTCCCTACACAATCAACGCGTTTGGCCAGGAGCTACGCATCGAACCGGCGCTGAAGGGCCGCCACCAGCTGCGCAACACAGCCCTCGCAATCGCTGCGGCCGTGGAACTGCATGCGCTCGGCGTCCACATTTCCCCGGCGGCTGTCGAGCACGGCGTAAAACAGACGCGTTGGCCGGGACGCTTGCAGCGCATCGCCGGCAATCCCGAAATCGTATTCGACGTGGCCCACAATCCTGACGGCGCATGGGCGCTGCGGGCGGCGCTCTCGCATCTGTATGAGGGCCGCAGGCTCGTGCTCCTGTTCGGAGCGATGCGCGATAAGGCAGTCGCCGAGATCGCCAGCATCCTCTTCCCCGCCGCAGAGCACGTCGTTGCTACGCGTCCGGAAAATCCGCGCGCCGCCACTCCCGCCGAGATTGCAGAGGCCGGGTTACGAACTGGCGCCGACATGGTGATGCTGGCTGAAGTCCCTGCCGCATTCGAGCAAGCAAAGGCGCTCGCGGGTATGGATGGCGTCGTGGTGGTCACCGGATCGATCTATCTCGTCGGCGAAGTCATGCGGCTGATGCACATCGAACCCTAGCCTCCAGCCACCGCTCGCGGACCTCCATTTACAATCTACGTTCCCGTGTCACCTACACTCCGCAACGCGCTGAGCTGGGTGCGGTCGATGTTCTTCTTCGACCCGCTGATCTACGTCTACACCGTCGTGTTGGGGACGATGTCGCTCACCTGGTCGTTGTGGGACCGCGATGGCCGCATGCAGCACGGGTTTGCGCGCGTATGGTCGTGGCTGATCCTGCATACGATCGGCTCACCCGCTCAGGTGAGCGGCATGGGCAAGATCGACCTCTCGCGCCCGCATGTCTTTGTTGCCAATCACAGTAGTGCGCTCGACATCCCGGTGCTCTACACCAGCATTCCGCGCCAGTTCCGAATTGTCGCGAAGGAGGAATTATTTAAGTATCCGTTCATGGGCTGGCACCTGCGGCGCTCGGGACAGGTACCGATCGCACCCGGCGCCAAGCTGGCCTCCATGCGCAGCCTGCTGCGTGCAGTGCCGGGATTGCAGGCGGGAATGCCGCTGGTGGTTTTCCCAGAGGGCGGCCGCTCCGCCGACGGCCGCATTCAGCCGTTCATGAGCGGCGCCGCCTACATCGCCATCAAGGCCCAAGTCGACATCGTCCCGATGGCGATTGTCGGCACCTATGAAGCGCTGCCGATGAACCACTTCCACATTCGGCCGGGAAAGATCGAGCTGGTCGCCGGCGAGCCGATTCCCACCGCCGGCCTCACGCTGCACGACGCGGAGAGGCTGACGGAGCAAGTGCAGCAGGCAGTCGAAGGCCTCTTCTACGAGCGCTCACGTATCAGTGATCCACGGCCGCCGGATGAAGCCATCAGGAAGTTGTAGCCCGTGACGGAACGTAGAAGTTGCGACGGCCACACTCCACGCCAGCAACTCCGTGCCTCTGTGCCTCCGTGGTAAAAACGATCAGTCGCCAGCAAAGATAGCTGCTGGTTTCTTTGCCGATGTCCTGCCCGCAACCTCCACGCGATTACGTCCGTTATTCTTCGCAGCATAGAGTACGCGGTCGGCAGCCTCGACCACCATCTCCGGCGACCACAGGCGCGCGCTCGACTGCGCCAGTCCCATGCTCACCGTCACCGACGCCACGTCCGAACGCTTGCCCACGGGTTTGCGCCCGGGCTGCGCATACCGCCGCTCCGGACGCCGGCGGTCGCTGCGGTCCGGCCCGCGGACGTTAAACGCCGTACGCTCGATCGTCTGGCGCAACGTGTCCAGGTGGTCCTCGGCGTCGAACGCGTCGCTGTTCGGGAAAACGATCGCGAACTCCTCGCCACCGTAGCGGTACGCCTTCCCGCCACCGCCGACCTTCGCCAGCCGCGCCGCCACCATGCGCAAGACCTGGTCGCCGGTGTCGTGTCCGTAGGTGTCGTTGAAATTCTTGAAGTGGTCGACATCCACCATTGCGATCGCGAAGCGCGTGTTCAGCGACATCAGCGCCTGGTTGAATGCGCGACGACCCGGGAGTCCGGTGAGTTCGTCGTGATACGCGAGCCGATATCCGGTCTCGACCATCGCCACGGCCATGATCACCACGCCGGTGCTCAGATACACGCCCGTGACGCGGCCGCTGTTATGGAACCCGATGATGGCGGCTACCAGCGCCCACCAGGTCGCGCTCTCCACCGGCTTGCGCGCCTGCACGACGCGTGTCGCGAGCACCGCGAAGGCCAGCGCCATCGCCAGCAGCGCCGGTTGCGGGATGCGTGTCCAGACGAACCAATCGACCGGGAACCACGCGCGCGCCGCCCAAGTGGTGAATTCGGCGTTCTCCATGCGGCTGAGCACGCCGACGAACGCGGCCTCGATCGTCAGGATGCCGAATCCGGAACCGAGCGCCGTCGCTCCTAACCCGGACTCTCCGATCAGTTCGAAGAACACCAGGTTCAAGGGCACCAGCAGCGCGACCAACTGGAACGTCGCCGTGGCTGTCGGATCGACATTGCCGGCGAGCAGCAGCGCGCGCTCCGCGAGCCACAACACGGTCACGGCAAACAGCACACGGCTCGAACGGAAGCGCCACGCCAAACCGATGCCGGCTACCACCGACGTCCACGAGTAGTACTCCGCGACCACCGGAGTCGAAAGCCCGCCCCAGCGCACCAGTGCCGCCGCCGCCAGCAATACCGCGCCGGACACGCCGAACGACACCACCGCCTTCGCCGGACTCGAGGACACACGGACTCCTGCGTGGATTATGCGCGGGAAGCGGCGGGAAAAGGTTGACTTCGGGGATGCGGGGAAACAGGTGCTCGGGAATCGGTAATCGGGAGCAAGGGCCCATAGCACGTGACCGGTAATGCTCCAAGGCTGAGGACGGAGGCTCGGGAAAGGAAGGTTTCACACGGAGGAGGACACAGCCCCGCGCTTTAAAGGTGCAAACGACCGATTACCGATCACCGACGACCCACGCTTTTTGAAACCTGGTTTCATTTACAATAACGAGCGCATGGTCACCACCGACACGATCTGGGAAAAGCTGCGCAATTGTTACGACCCGGAGATCCCGCTCAACGTCGTCGACCTTGGGTTGATCTATAAGGTCGAGATCGAGAACGAGGGCGACGTCGTCGTGGAGATGACACTCACCGCCCAGGGGTGCCCGTCGCACACCGAGATCAGCCGCGACATCAAGACCACGCTGCTCAGCACGCCGGGCGTCAACACCGCCCGCGTCAATGTCGTCTGGGACCCGCCCTGGACACCGCATCGCATCAGTCCCGAAGGCCGGCAGAAGCTTGGCATCGAAGAGGCCGACCTGCCGCCAGCTTGAAGCTCATTGCGGAATCGGGTAATTGGCTCTTCCAATTACTAAATCACTCGATTTCGCAACCACTTGGTCTGCTAAAATGACCTTGCCCCATCTTCTCGTCGGGACGTAGCGCAGCCTGGTAGCGCACCTGCTTGGGGTGCAGGGGGTCGCTGGTTCAAATCCAGTCGTCCCGACCATTCTTCTCTTCTTGCCATCATTGTGCCCGCGATGTTTGGTGTAACAGCCAGGCTTGCCTGGCGGCACCGTATCGCCAGGCAAGCCTGGCTGTTACACCAAACATCGCTCTTCAGGCAGCCGGACTTAATAGAGAGCGGAGATCAGCAGGAAATTCCTCCTTGATGTCGTCGATGATGCCCGGTTCAATGTGCCTGCTCAACGCCAGGAGAACCCCGTTCACCAACCTCTCCGGACCTCCATCGACGGCTAACTGGAACGTCGCCTGGATCTCATCTAAGAACTCCTGACGATGAACTTTCTTGGGGACGCTCTCGGGCTTCCATCCCTCATAATAAAATCCACGCACCAGCATCGGCAGTTGTGCTGCGAAATTTGCGGATTCAGTCACCGGAAGCCGGTCTCTGATTTCATGCAACACCGATCGTAATGCTTTGTATGCCTGGAACCGACGCTCTTCAGGCCAGCCAAACTCACCGCATATATCGTTCAGCAGGTTGATCGTTTTTTGAATCGTTGTGTCGAACACGTCTACACGGGTTGACATTTCGGCCTCCAAGTTTCACGTCACAAACTCATGTCGTGGCAGCAGTGCAACCGACAGGATTAGATGCGCACCCAATAGCGGCTGGCGTCCATCACCAAGGGGTGCTCGCGTTCAGTAGCCTCTTACTTGTGGCGGATGAAGCGCCTCTACCAAAGAACTTATTCCACACAGCACGTTAGGGGTTTTCACCCCCGTTCCGCGTCGGCACACCTGCCCCGTACGATCCACAGAAGGCAACACAGATTTACCTGATATCAATATGCCTGTGATGTTGGGTTAACTAGCGCCGGGTAAGCTGCGCCCCATGTTAGGCGCTGCGTTCAGCCCCACCGCGTTCGAGGAGACTCTTCGGCGGGCGATCATCGAGGGCGATGTTAAAGCCGACATTCCCACCGTCCCGATTCGGGAACTTCGTGACCTCTATGCCGGCGTCCGCGCGCGACGCTCGCAAATGTTTGCCGTAGCGCTGCTCGACGCGCTGGAAATCACGACCGAACAGGTCACCTTGGGCCCGGGGATCCCCCACAGCGGCCCCGCTATCGTGGTGGCGAATCATCCTTTCGGATTTCTCGACGGGGCGGTGCTGTTGAGCGTCCTGGTACGTATCAGGCCCGATGTACGCCTCCTGGCGAACCGGATCCTCCGCTGCATTCCCGGCCTGGAAGAGCATTGCTTCTTTGTCGATCCGTTCGACACGGCGAGTCCTTTCTCGAACGCCACGGCCTTGCGCTCGGCATTGCGGTGGGTGCAGCAAGGCGGACTGCTGGCGACATTTCCGGCCGGAGAGGTATCTCATCTCAACGTTCAGAACGGTAGCGTGACCGATCCGGAATGGAGCCTGACCGCTGCCCGCATTGCCCGCCGCGCCGAATGCGACATCGTCCCCTTGTATTTCGAGGGCCGGAACACGCTTCCGTTTCACTTGCTCGGACTTGTTCACCCCCTGTTGCGCACCTTGCAACTTCCGCGAGAACTATTGAAGAAGAGGGGGAACACGGTTCGTTTCGGCGTGGGCCAGGCCGTTACCCGGAAGGATATACAGCGGCTCGGCGATGAGGGTGCCGTCACGCAGACAGCTCGATGGCGCACCTATTCGGTCGCTAATCGTGTCGAGTCGCACAAGCCGAAAAATCTCAAGGCAGTTCGGCATGCTGTCGCCGACGAGGTGCCCAGGTACCGGATTGAAGGTGAGCTCCAGGCGCTCAGGGTCGCGGGCGGACTGATCGAGGAAAGCGGAGACTTCGAACTGTTCCTGACGCGAGGAAGCAGATTTCCAGCGCTCTTACACGACATAGGACGAAGCCGCGAAGCGTCGTTTCGTGCCGTCAACGAGGGCACGGGTAAGGCGCTTGACCTCGACGAATTCGATCAGTACTACGACCACCTCGTGCTCTGGCACAAGACGGACCGCACCATCGCCGGCGCGTATCGATTGACCTGCACCAACGAGGTGCTCGGGCGATTCGGCGTGAAGGGGCTCTACACCTCCACTTTGTTTCAATACAAACCCGAGTTCTTTCGCGCGGTTGGGCCGGCGGTCGAACTGGGGAGGTCATTTGTCGCTCCCCAGTACCAGAAACAATACTCGCCTCTTTTCCTGCTCTGGCGTGGCATTGGCGAGTATCTCGCTCGCCAGGGCGGAGCGACGGTATTGCTGGGGGCAGTCAGCATCAGCCGCGGTTACACCGACAAGTCGCGCGAGTTGATCACGCGATACTTCGACATCCAGCATCACTCCGATCCGCTTCGCGGGCTGGTCAGGCCGCGCTGCGTTCAACATCGCCGCAAGCTACTCCCTTGGGAAGCTATGTTCCTTGCCCATGTGCCTGACGTGGATTCGCTCTCGCGGGAAGTCGCCCATATGGAGCCCGATCGCAAGGGCATTCCGGTGCTCATCCGACAGTACACAGGCCTGGGCGGAAGGCTGCTCTGTTTTAGCCAAGACGAACGGTTTTCCAATGTGCTGGACGGCCTGGTGATCGTCGACGTGCGGCAAGCAGACCCCGCCGTACTGGTGAAGTATCTCGGCCGGCAGAGACTGCACCGGATTCTCGATCCGAAGCACTCCACCCCGTTGCCAGGGGCGCCCCTGGAACCCGCCCTGCAAAACTAATGCGACGCGTTCGCATCTAACGCTCTACAGCAGGTGCGGAACAGGTTTTTGTCGTTTCCCTGTTTGGATTCGATCGAAGCGGAACGACGTTCAAATCGAATCACGCACCTGCCGAGGAGAATCAGCGTCACCGAGCTGTAACCTTCCGGTGTAGATCGCCATCCCGACCACCGCGTCGACGCCGATGCCGTTGAGTTCGTCAATCTCCTGTTGCGTCGTAATACCGCCTGCGACGGTGAGCGGAAGCCTGGTTGACCCGCGCAGTCGGCGAACCACATCCATCGGAATCCCCTGCATGAGCCCTTCGGTGTCGACGTGCGTGTAGAGGAAGCCGCCGCAGTACGGCTCGAGCGCGCGCATGGCGTCGGCAGGCGCGAGAGGCGATATTTCCTTCCAGCCTTGCACCGCGACGCGTCCGTGCCTGGAGTCGACCGCGGCGATGATGCGTTCGCGGCCGATGGCATCCACGAGCGCGCGCGCGAATTCGGTGTTCACCTGTCCGGCTTTCAGCAGGGCGGAACCGACGATCACCCGTCGCGCGCCGATCTCAAGTATCTGTTGCGCGATGTCGGCGCTGCGGATCCCGCCGCCGACCTGGCATGGCAGCCGGCTGGTGAACCGGCCCAGGAGCGCGCGGTTGTCGCCCTGGTTCATGGCTGCATCGAGGTCGATCAACTGCACCAGCGGAAACGAGGCGAAGCGCTCGATCCAATATTCGAAATCCGAGAACTCCAGCGCCTTGCGTTCGCCCTGGACGAGCTGCACGATGCGCCCGCCCATCAGGTCGATGGAAGGGATCAGCATGGCCACCTCACCGGGATCGACGCGGCGGCAAGTTGCTGCTTGAGGCCGCCGATGTCGTGCACGCCAAAATGGAAGATGCTGGCCGCCAAGGCAGCATCGGCGCGGCCGTCGCGGAAGACGTCGACAAAGTGCTGAACCGATCCGGCGCCGCCGGAGGCGATCACCGGGATCGACACCACCTGCTCTACCGCAGCCGTTAGCGGGCAATCGAAGCCGCTGCGCGTGCCGTCGCGGTCCATCGACGTCAGCAGGATTTCGCCGGCGCCACGTTGTTCGGCCTCGCGCACCCAGTCGAGCACCGCGCGGCCGGTCGGCTTGCGGCCTCCATGGACGTACACCTCGTGGCCTCCGTTGCCGTCCGACTTTGCGTCCACCGAAACGACCACCGCCTGCGAGCCGAAGCGCTGCGCGATGGCGCCGATCAGTTCGGGCGTGCGAAGTGCGGCGGAATTGATGGCGAGCTTGTCGGCGCCGGCGTCGAATACAGCGCATGCTTCGTCGAGCGAACCGATGCCTCCGCCGACAGTGAACGGGATGAACAGCTGCCGTGCGGTGCGGCGGACCGTATCGAGCAGCGTCGTGCGCTTCTCGTGGGTGGCAGTGATGTCGAGCAGGACGATCTCGTCGGCGCCGCCTTCCGCGTGAGCCGCCGCAAGTTCCGCCGGATCGCCCGCGTCACGCAATTGCACGAAGCGCGTGCCCTTGACCACGCGTCCGGCATCCACGTCCAGGCAAGCGATGATGCGCTTGGTCAGCATGCCAACTCCACGAAATTGCGCAGCAGCGCGAGTCCGGCAGCGCCGGATTTTTCGGGATGGAATTGAACACCAAAGACGTTGTCGCGCTCGACCGCCGCCGCAAAATCGCCGCCATAGCTGGTGATGGCGCAAGTGTCATCTGTAACCGGTGCACGATAGGAGTGCGTGAAATAAACGAACGCGTCGTCGCCGATGCCTCGCAGCAGTCGAGAGTTTGCGCGGGGCTGCAGCGCGTTCCACCCGACGTGTGGCGACTTTACTTCGCTCGAGAAACGCGCGCAGCAACCCTTAACGATTCCGAGGCCTTTGGTCGCGGGCGCTTCTTCGCTCGCTTCGTAGAGCCACTGCATGCCTACGCAGATGCCGAGGAATGGAACGCCGCGGGCGATGGCCTGCAAGATCGCGTTGCGCATGTCGCCGTCCAACGCGCTCGTCGCGGAGAAATGGCCTACACCGGGAAGAACGATTTTCGACGACTCGGCAACGACATTGGCATTGTCGGTGACGCGGACGTCCTGCCCGAGATGTGCGAAGGCCTTCGCCACCGACGCGAGATTCCCGGCCTTGTAGTCGATGATGACGATCACAGGAGCCCCTTGGTGCTCGGCAACATCTTCGCCAGGCGGCGGTCACGCGAGCAGGCGAAGCGCAACGCACGCGCGAATGCCTTGAATAGCGCCTCGATCTTGTGGTGGTTGGAGCGGCCGTACATGACCTTAACGTGAATGTTGGCCCGTGCGCCGCGAGCGAAGCCTTCGAAGAAGTCGTACACGAGTTCCGATTGCAGGTCGCCGACCAAGCGGATCCGCACCTTGGTGTCCACCACCGCCTGGGCGCGTCCGCCGAAGTCGACGGCGGCGAGGCCGAGTGTTTCATCCATCGGCATGAGGAAATACCCGGCGCGAAGAATGCCCTTCTTGTCGCCGAGAGCGCGATCGAACGACTCGCCGAGAGCGATTCCGACGTCTTCGACCGTGTGGTGCTGGTCGACATCGAGATCGCCATTGGCGGCCAACTTCAAATCGAAGCCGCCATGACGCGCAAACAGCTCGAGCATGTGGTCGAGGAAGCGGATGCCGGTCGCGACCTCGTATTTGCCGCTGCCGTCGAGGGTCAGCGCGAGCCGGATGTCCGTTTCATTGGTCTTGCGGTGCAATGCAGCGCGCCTCACGCCGACACCTCCTCGGCGCGAAGCTCGCCGATGACGAAGCGGAGCGCGCTGATCAGGACGTCGGTCTGCTCGTCGGTGCCGACGGTGATGCGCACGCATCCGGCGCAGCCCGGATCCTTATCGCGGTCGCGCACTAGAATGCCGCAGGCGCGCATCCGTGCAACGAACGCCTCGCGTGCAGCGCCGAATCGCACAAGGACAAAGTTCGCGTGGCTCTTCCAGAACGTCAGGCCAAGCTCTTTCAACTCTGCCTCGAGACGCGCGCGACTGCGCCGGATGGCGGCGACATAGCTGGTCACATATTCCGTGTCGCGGATCGCCTCCGGCAGACAGGCGAGCGCGATGGCGTTCACGCTGTACGGCGAAGCCACACGCTTGATCGAGGCAATATGCGCGGCGTTCCCTATCAGCACGCCGACGCGCAATCCAGCGAGTCCGTATGCTTTCGAGAACGTCCGGGCGATGAATAGATTCGGCAGGCGTTCGATGTCGCCGATCAGGGACTCGCCGTAAAAATCGTAATAGGCTTCGTCGACCAGCACGGCGGCTTGCGGCGCGGCTTCGGCGATGGCAACAAGCGATGCACGCGGCGCGACAGTGCCGGTCGGATTATTCGGATTCGCGATGGCAATGAGCCGCGTCATCGGTGTGATGCTGTCGAGCACGCGCTGGAACGGAAATGAAAAATCCTGCTCCGCCTGTACGCTCACCACGCGCGCGCCGGTCGCGGCCGCATAGATTTCGTACATCGAAAAAGTCGGCACGATGACCAGCGCTTCCGTGCCCGGTTCAAGGAAAGTTTCGGACAGGAGGTGAATGCCTTCGTCGACGCCGTTCGTCAGCAGGACCTCCGACGCTGGAACGCCAAGCCACTCCGCGACCGCTGCTTCCACCGGCTCGCGTTCGGGATAACGCGTCAGATCGTCGGCTGATAGCTGCCGCAGACGATATAACACCAGCGGCGAGCAGCCCGCGGTATTCTCGTTGAAATCGAGGCGCAGTCCCTCGCGTCCGCCGAGCGGCGGATGATACTGCTTCAGATTTCGGACCGCTGCCGCCGGCTTAAGCATGGGCGCACCTCGCGCGGACCGATTCCGCGTGCGCCTTCAAGCCTTCGGCCTCGGCCAGGGTCTCGACCACGGGCCCGATCCGCTGCAGCCCTTCCCGCGAGACTTCCTGCACAGTGATGACCTTGAGGAAGTCCGACACGCTCAACCCGCCGCGAAAACGCGCGACATTCGCGGTCGGCAGGACATGGTTGGGGCCCGAGGCGTAGTCGCCGAGCGCTTGCGGCGAATACTGCCCCACGAAGATCGAACCGGCTGAACTGATCGCCGCAACGTCGGCGGCGTCAACCGTGATGTGCTCCGGGCCGATCGCGTTCGCCCACTCGATCGCCTGCTCGCGGGAGGACGCAACCAGGATCGCGCCGTTCGCCTTCAGCGACTGGCGCGCGGTCGCGTTGTCGAACGACATGCGCGCGACGGCCTGCTTCACATCGTCCGCGCGATCGAGCGACGATGTAATGAACATCGCCGACGCGTCGGGATCGTGCTCCGCCTGCGCAACGAGGTCGGCGGCGATGAATTGCGGGTCGCCACCGTCGCTGACGATCAGAACCTCGGTCGGACCGGCCAGGAAATCGATGCCGCAGTCGAACGCGACCTGCTTCTTGGCCGCAGTGACGAATTTATTTCCCGGCCCGACAATCTTGTCGACGCGCGGGACGCTCGTGGTTCCATAGGCAAACGCGGCGATGGCCTGCGCGCCTCCGATGCGGTAGAACTCTGTCACGCCGCAGAGCGCGGCCGCAGCCAGGGTCTCCGGCGCCGGACGCGGTGATGCGACAACGATCCTCGGCACGCCCGCAACCTGCGCCGGCAGCACGGTCATCAGCAACGAAGAAGGAAGTGGATAGCGTCCGCCTGGGACATAGCAACCGACCGAAGCGAGAGGGCGCACGACCTGCCCGACGCAGATTCCGGGCTGGATCTCGCGGCGAAATTCCGCGGGCTTCTGCCATTCGCAGAATTGCCGGATATTGCAGGACGCGGTCTCGAGCGCGCGCCTGAAGTCCGCTGACACCGAGGATAGCGCTCGATCCAGTTCATCGACCGTGACACGCAATGGCTGGGATCCCAGCGCGTCGTACTTGCGCGCGAACTGGAGCAGCGCTTTATCGCCGCCGCGACGGACGCTGGCGATAATGTTGCGCGCTGTCTTCTCGGCATCGGCGTTGACGGCGGCGCTGCGCGTGGCGATCCGTGCCACTTCGGCAATCGCATTCCTTCCGCGAACGATGCGCATTACACCACCACCTTATTGAGCGGATATTCGACGATTCCCTGCGCATTCGCTGCCTTCAACCGCGGGATGACGTCGCGGACGACGTTTTCTTCGAGGATGGTGTTCACGGCCACCCAGTCGTCGTCTGAGAGTGCGGAGATGGTCGGACGCTTGAGCGCGGGCAGGACGGCCAACACGTTCGCCAAATCTTTCTTCTCGACGTTCAGCATCAGGCCGACGCGCCCCTGGGCCGCGATGGCGCCGCACAGCATGAGCGCGATGTTCTGCACCTTCTGCCGCTTGTCGGCGTCTTCCCAGGCTTTCGCGTTGGCAATGAGTTGGGTGTTGGATTCGAGGACGGTCTCGATGATGCGAAGCCGGTTCGCGCGGAGTGAGCTTCCGGTCTCGGTGACTTCGACGATCGCGTCGGCGAGCGTGGGCGGCTTCACCTCGGTCGCGCCCCAGGAAAATTCGACCTGCACCGGGATGCCGAGCTTCTCAAAATAAGTGCGCGTGACGCTCACCAATTCGGTGGCGATGATGCAATTCGCGAGGTCCTCGGCTTTCCGGTACGGCGAGTCTTCCGGGACGGCGAGCACCCAGCGCACTTTGCGTCCGAGGCTCTGCTTGGCGTACACGAGGTCGGCGACGTTGATGACTTGCAATCCGCTTTCAACGACCCAGTCATAACCGGTGAGTCCCGCGTCAAGGACGCCGTGTTCGACGTAGCGGGCCATCTCCTGCGCCCGGATCAACATGCAATCGATCTCGGGATCGTCGGTGGTTGCCGAATACGAGCGGCCGTTGGGATAAATGTTGAAGCCCGCGCGCGCGAACAGTTGAATGGTCGCGTCCTGCAGGCTGCCCTTCGGAATCCCGAGCCGCAGCTTCATCGCGCGCCTCCGGTGACGGATTCGTCCGCGACAGCCTGAAAGTCCAGCGCACGCGTGAAGCAACTGCGCGTGCCCTCGTGGCAAACGACGCCTTCGCCTTCGACGCGGACGCGTGCCAGGATCGTGTCCCGGTCGCAATCGGTGGAAAGCGAAACGACCTGCAACCGGTTGCCGGAGGTTTCGCCCTTCGTCCAGAGCTTGTTGCGGGTCCGGCTAAAGAAGGTCACGTAGCCGGAGCGCAGGGTGAGTTGGAGCGCGTCGGGGTTCATGAAGCCGAGCATCAGGACTTCGCCGGTCGCGTCGTCCTGCACGATCGCCGGCGCCAGCCCCTGCATTTTGTCGAAGTCGATGTTCATAGCTCCTCGCAAAAAAACACAAAGCCCGCCGACTCTCGTGTCAGCGGGCTTCGAACTTAGGATTGCTTTCTTCTAGAAGCAGGCCTCCGCCGACGCGTTTTCGCCGTGGTGATGATGGTGATGGCGATGGGTCAGCGTGCTCATGCTTGTCACAAGGATACGTGACGTGAGGGATTTGTCAACGGTCAGCGCGGGACCCAGGTGACGTTGCCGGAGAAGAGGCCATTGACGAAGCCGATCTGGTAGGCGATGAACACGCCAAACGCAAGGCTGATCAGGCCGGCGGCGAGTCCGACGTGACGGCCCATGGAGGAGAACCGCTTCTGGCCGTAGGCGAAGGTCGAGCCGACCATGAGGGTGATCAGCATCATGCCGAGGATGGTGCCGAAGCCGAACACCGCGAGGTAAACCACGGCCCAGCGCAGGTTCGAGATCGTGCTCAGCACGAGCAGCGCAATCGCCGCCGAGCCCGCCAGCCCGTGAACGATACCGATCGCCAGCGGGCGAACGAGCTTGTAGGCACGAAAGCGGGCGAACCAACGATCGAGCGCGTCGGCGCCGGCGTGCTGGTGAGCGTGTACCGCGTGCTGGTGCACGTGTAACGCAGAGCCTGCCCTGAGCTTGTCGAAGGGCATCTCGCCTGCCATCATGCTGCCAGGGGCTGGCGAGACGTTACTGAACATCCCACTCATATTCCTCAGCCCGAGGAAGATCAGCATTACGGCGACAGCCATTTCCATGGAGAGTCCGACGCGCGGCGGCAGCGTGAGCCGGAACAGGATGATCGCGCCGCCGACGGCGAGGATGGTCAGCGTGTGGCCGATGCCCCAGGCCACGCCGATCCACGCCGACCGCTTGACGTCATGCTCGCGGGTCACGATGGTGCTGACGGCGATCACGTGGTCGGGGTCGGTGGCGTGGCGCATCCCAAGCAGAAATCCGATGCCGACGATAGTGAGAAGGCCGACCATGCAAACAACTATGATATCGCGGCTCGGCGCGTTCGTTACGCAACGGCACCAGTAACTTTCACCCGTTTGCCGCATCCATACCACAGGGTTACCATGCTTCGCCGAGGTGATTGATGAAAATTACGTGTCGTGTTGCGACGCTTCTCTTCCTTTCAAGTGTTTTGGCCATTGCGCAGGCCACGGACTCGTCTGCCTGGAAGGGCGTCGAGGATGCGCTGGGACGCAAAGGCAGCGCGCAGCCCGGAGACGTCTACAAATTCGGATTGCCGCGCGCCGACATGCACGTCATCGTGCGTGGAGTGGCTATCAAGCCGGCGCTCGCCCTCGGCTCCTGGCTCGCGTTCAAGAAAGCGGGCGCGGATGCGATCGTCATGGGCGACTTGGTCCTGGCCGAAGATGAGATCGAGCCGGTCATGCTCAAACTCCAGCAGTCGGGGATCGAGCAGACCGCGCTGCATAACCATCTGCTCAACGAGACCCCGCGCGTGATGTACATGCACATCTCCGGTCATGGAGATCCGGTGAAGCTTGCGACCGCATTGCACGATGCACTGGCGCTCACCAAGACTCCGGCGCCGTCACAGCCCGCCCCTCCCGCCAAACTCGATATCGACCAGGGGCAGATCGAATCCACTCTCGGACGGAAGGGCGCAATCAATGGCGGCGTCCTTCAGTTCAGCGTTCCGCGCGCCGAGACCATCAACGAGCACGGCACAGACGTTCCGCCTGCGATGGGCACGGCGACCGCGATCAACTTCCAGCCGACCGGCAATGGTCACGCTGCCATCACCGGTGATTTCGTACTGCTTGGGAGCGAGGTGAACCCGGTGATCAAGGCGTTGCGCGACAACCGCATCGAGGTCACCGCCGTCCACAACCACATGCTGCAGGAAACGCCGCGGCTGTTCTTCCTGCACTTCTGGGCGAACGACGACGCGGTCACGCTGGCGAAGGGACTGCGCGCTGCGCTGGATCAAACGAATTTGGCGAAACCCGCTAAGTAGAAGTTACTGGGTCGCCGTGGCGGCCGACACTTTCGTGGCCTGGCGAGCGACGTTGCCGGAGTCGATCGTCTGCCCGTCACGAGAGATGGTCTGGAAGTAGAGTTCGTCGCCGGCAATCTCCACCAGCATGAAGCCTTGCTCGGTGTCGAAGCTCTTCACCATCTGGTCGCTCGCGTTCAGGTCGTGCTTCATCAGTTTTCCCGAGCTGCCCATGACGAAGTAATAGATGTTGTCGACGGGCTTCATGCGCTCGTACACATGCTCGTGGCCGGAGAAGACGACGTTCACGCCGAACTTCTGGAATAGCGGCGCGAGTTGCGCGCGCAGGTCGACGTCGGGCCCGTGATGCTTGCCGAAATTGTAGAGCGGATGATGGAAGTAGGCGATCTTCCATTTCGCCTTGGAGGCCTGCAGTTGATCGCCCACCCATTTGAGCTGCGTGGGGTCCATGTAATTGCTGTCGAGCACGAAAAAATCAACGTCGTTGCCCTTCGAGAACTTGTAATAACGCTCGCCATTCATGTTGAACGGCTTGTAGCGTCGCTCGGTGTCGGGATCGTCGTGGTTGCCAAGCGACGCATAAAACTTCACCCCCGCATCCAGAAGCGGCTTGTATGGCTGTTCGAACTTGCTCGCGAAATCTCCGGGGTTGTGCGACCCGTAGATGTTGTCGCCGAGCATGATCACGAAATCGAATTTCACTTTCTGCCGGTAGGCCTCTAACTCTCGCGCGATATCGTACTGCTCGCGCTCGCCGGTACCGCTGTCGCCGATGACTGCGAAGCGCACGGATTTCGCCTGCAGTGGCAGCTTGACATCGACTTTCGGCGAGTTCTGCGCCAGCGCCGTGATGGCAAGCAGCAAAACAAGCGTGACCGGTGCGTGCTTTCTCGTGTTCATGCGGCTGGCACCGCGTCGGGAAGGATGTCGACGACGAGGTTTGGCTCAATGTCGAGCAGCACCAGCTTTCGTCCGACGATCCGGTACTGCAATTCCTTCGGTAGCTTGGGAAGTTTCAACAGCAACGTTGGCGGCATCGATTGCAACGGTATTCCGTCTGGGTAAGGCTGGTTTATCTGGACGGGCGCTTGTGTTCCCGGCTCGGCGTGCCGCAGGCTGGTGAGCACGCGCCCGCCGCGCTCGCCGCCGAAAGCACTTGCGATCTGCCGGCGGAAGTAGACAGCGATGTCCGGCGTGAAGATGTCGCCCTGCTTCGCATCCGAGCGGTTCGCCTGGATGCGGGCGCGGACCTGGTCTCTGCTGTCCTTGAGCTTCGTCGCCGACGAGGTCGGGCCCGGCAAACTGCCGGCCTGCTGCTTCCGCTGTTGTAGATATTGACCGACGCGGGCCTCGAAGTCGCTCACCACGGCCGCGTCGTTGGAGCCCTTCTTCTCGCTTGGCCGGCTTTGCGCGACTGACGCCAAGGTGACGGTCAGGATCGCTCCGGCGATGGCCATGGTGGCCCGGTGATTCATGAACTGCTCCTGCCCGGCTTAGATGCAATCCTGCAATGCCGGTCTGCTCAGGCCTGCACGGGTTGGTCCACCGCTTCTTTCACTACTTCGGTGGCCGCCTCTTTCACCGCTTCCTTGACCGAGGTCTCGATCGCCTTCCGTACGACCTTTTCCGCCTGTTCCGGCTGCAGTTTGGCAGGAGATTTCCTGATGGCTTTCACGACCCGCTTGACCACCGGACGCGGCAGGTTTTTCTGCACTACCTTGACCAGCCTCTTCGCGGCTTTATCGACCTGGATCTTCGGCGGCCTCACCGCGAATTTTTCCGAGGCTTTCCAATCTTCGTTGAAGATCCGCACCATGGACGAAACTACGGAGGCGTCGCGAAAGATGATCCCGATCTCGCGCCGGGCATCGAGTTCCAGCTGCCGCAGGCTCTGGCTTCCCACGAAGGCCTGCTTGCGGTCGCGAATGATGGTGCGCGTGTGCAGCCGCAGCCGCCCCAGCTTGCGGCACTCCAGGTACTTGCCCCCCACGCTGCCGATGATGCGTACCTTGACGCCGGCTTTCACGCGGTCTTGCAACAGCCGAAGTATGGCCTTGTCGGAGATTTTCGGGTCGTAGATAAGCAGCTCCCGCTTCGCGCCCTTGATGAATCCGGCCAGCTCTTTGCGTGCGTTCACTGGGCTGACGACGAACTTGGAATACCCGGCGGTGTAGTCCTGGCGCTTGCTATCCGCTTCGAACAACTTCACTGCTTCCTGCACGAGCTTGGGATTGCGCGTGACGATGCCGAAACTGCGCGTGTGCTCGATGTCAAGATGGGTGAAATTGAATGCGAGCAGGTAGAGTTCCCTGCGATCGACGATCATCATCTTGCCGTGATAGCGGACCAGGTCTCCCGCGGTGCGGGCCACGGTGACGCCCTTGGCGAGGAGCTGCGTCTCGAGGTCGCGCAGGTGCTTCTCGCCGCCACGATTCGTGAACGCAATGAGGGCCTGGACGGACACGCCGCGCTGCACCGCGTCCTGGAGCGCGCGCTCGATCTCCTGGCGGTCGAAGCGGAAGATCACGATCTCCACACTCTTCTTGGCCTTCTCGATGGCCTTGACCAGCGGCTGGACGTCGTCTCCGGGTTGCACGATGAGCTTCAAGTTCGGTCTCGCGTCCTCCACAACGCGTGCTGGTTGGATGCATTCTGCGGAACCCGTGTCACGGAACCGCGCCAATGGTGGGGTTTCGCGCATTTAGAGCTTGGCCCACAACTCTGGCCGAGTGTGACGCATCCCCTTTAGAAGCAGCTCGCATTAAGGTGTACTAGCCAGGCTTGCCTGGCGGCACAGTGTCGCCAGGCAAGCCCGGCCAGTACACCATTTAACGTTCGGGATACGGAGATCGAATGGTCCGCGAAGTATTGCTCTGGATGATGGCCGCTTGCGTCGCTCTGTCGCCCGCGCCGGCGCACCCGCAGGAATATGCGGCGAAACACAGCTCGTCCAGGGCCGTGGTCTGGACCGACCCCGGCGACATCCCTTCCCGCGATTTGTTCTATGGCCCCGGGGGAAAGGACGGCCAGCCGCAGCCGCCGTATCGCTTCGAGAGCGAGGACAAGAAGGGCACCAGCCCCAAGTTCGACGTCCGTGATGGCCGGGGCGAAAAGTGGAGGGTCAAGCTCGGGGTGGAGGCGCGTCCGGAGACCGCCGCCGCGCGCCTGTTGTGGGCCGTGGGGTATTACACCAATACGAACTACTTCGTGGATGAGATCCACGTCGACGGAATGCCCGCGCAGCTTTCGCGCGGCATGGCATGGATTGAGAAGCCGGGAGGCGTGCTCCAGGCGCGGCTCCAGCGCAAACCAGCAAAGAAACACGAACCGTGGAGTTGGCGCAATAACCCGTTGCGCGGCACGCGCGAGTTCAACGGACTGCGCGTCATGATGGCCCTGCTCCACAACTGGGACCTGAAGGACGACAACAACGCGCGTTACAAGGACAAGGCAACCGGCCAGGAGATCTATTACGTCACCGACCTGGGCGCAAGCTTCGGCACGACCGGAAAGAGCTACACCGAGAAGATGGGAAAGAACAACATCGAGCATTACCGGAACGCGAAGTTCCTGTCTAAGGTGACTCCGGAGTACGTCAGCTTCAATTTTCCAACGCATCCGGCGCTCTACCGCATTTTCGCCCTGCCCTCGTTCATTGGTGACATGCGGACCCGCTGGCTGGGAAGGAAGATCCCGCGCCAGGACGTAAAGTGGATCGCGTCATTGCTGGCGCAACTGACTCCGCAGCAGATCCACGACGCCTTCCGCGCCGCCGGCTATCAGCCGGACCAGGTCGAGGAATTCAGCCAGGTATTGCAGGCGCGCATCAACGAATTATCTAAGCTGTGAGCCGCGCCGGACCCTCTGCACCTTCCTGCTCGGCGTCGAACTGCAGGTTGTGCAGGTGGGCGTAGATGCCGCCGCGCTTCATCAGTTCTTCGTGGGTGCCTTGCTCAGCGATCTGTCCGTCGTTGACGACAAAGATCGCGTCGGCAGAACGGATCGTGGAGAGGCGATGGGCAATGACGATGGTCGTTCGCCCTTGCATGAGCTGGTCGAGGGCATCGAAGACCAGCTTCTCGGAGGCGGCGTCCAGCCCGGAAGAAGGCTCGTCGAGGATGAGGATAGGCGTGTTGCGGATGATCGCGCGCGCAATGGCAATGCGCTGCCGCTGTCCCCCCGATAGCGTGACGCCGCGTTCGCCGACCATTGTGTCGAGCCCCGCCGGGAGCTTTTCGATGAATTCCATGGCGTTGGCCAGTTCGGCGGCTTTGACGATCTCCCGCCGGTTCGCTTCCGGCTTGCCGTATGCGATGTTCTGCCATAACGGCGCGTGGAACAACACCGTGTCCTGGAGCACGAAGCTGATCTGGTGGCGCAGTGATTTCTGCTTGTAGCGGCGGATATCTTTGCCGTCGATCTTGATGTCGCCGGCGTCAGGATCGTAGAAACGCGCGATCAGGCTGATGATGCTGCTCTTTCCGGCGCCGGTAGGCCCAACCAGTGCCGCGACTTGTCCGGCCTCTACCTTGAAGCTGACATCCTTCAGGATCGGCGTTTCCTCGTTGTATGCGAAGGAGACGTTGTCGAATTCGATGTCTCCCTTGAACCGCGGCGCGGCCTTGGCGCCGCGCATGTCGCGGACCTCGCGGTCGGTCGTCAAGACTTCCTGGACCCGCTCGTATCCGATCGCCGCTTTCGTATAGGTGTCGGTCAGCTTCGACAATTCCTGCATCGGCTTGTACATCTTGCCGAGGTACCAGATGAAAACGACCAGCGAGCCCGAGGACAAGCTGCCGCTCAGCGCTAATCGCCCGCCGAACCACAGCACCAGGCAGGTCCCGACGGCGACGATAATGTTCACCGCCGGCGTGAGCTTCGCCTTGAGCGCGCGCGCTTTCAACGCGATCTCGACTTGCTCGAGGCCCTGCTCTTCCAGGCGTTTGACCTCGTAGTCCTCGCGCGCGAACGCCTTCACCACGCGGATCGACGAAAGCACCTCTTCGACGACCGATACGATCTCGCCTTCCTTCTTGCGGACCTCGCGCGTCGCCTTCTTGATGCGCCGCGTGTAGGTGAACACGATGAAGAACAGCACCGGAGCGACTGACAACGCCACCAGCGTGAATTTCCAGTTGAGGTAGAACATGACGCCGATCATCCCGACCAGCGTCAGCAGGTTGATGAACAAACCGAGCAGGCCTTGCGTAATAAAGCTCTGGATGGCATCCACGTCGTCGGTCACGCGGCTGATAAGGTCGCCGGTGCGCTTCTCGTCGTGGAACGCCAGCGAGAGCCGCTGCACGTGGGAGTAGATCGCCCGCCGCAGGTCGTAGGTGATCCACTGCCCCATGCTGGTCGTAAGGTACTTCTCGCCGTAGGAGCAGATGGCGTCGACGACAGCGATGACGATGACCGCGAGGCAGGCGAACTTCAGGATCGCGATCCTGTCGGTGCCGACCAGCCTGTGGATCCAGCCGAGCATGCTGGTGGCCTTATTCCTAAGGACGTGGTCGAGAACGACCTTGAGCGGCCAGGGTTCCAGCAGGTTCGCCGCCGCTTCGCCCAGTACGCAGACGAATCCGAGGACCAGCGACCCCGTATGGGGGCGCAGTAACTCGCGAATCGTCAATCGCTTCCGCGGCAGCGGAGCGGGTCGGGTTACGGTGCTGGCCATGTTTTTCGAAGCTCTGCTCTCCAGAGTTAAGATGCGTGCCGCACTCTGCCATGCCGCAACCAGAGCGGCGGAATTGCAAAACACTGCTAGAATCGCGTTTTGGGCTTTAGGCTCTGGGGTTTACGGATTTCGCGCCGGCATTCAATCGCAGTTCCCCACCTTCCAAATCCCCGCGCCCAAAGCCCAAAGCCCTCAATGCCGAAGGGTGAGGAGAGGCATATGTCCCGTCGCTTTTTCGTCATTGCCGGAGTCCTGGTCCTTGCCGCAACGTGTTTCGCGCAACAGCCGAAGACGCGCACTGAACTCCTCGTGTCGACGCAGTGGCTCGCCAGTCACCTTTCCGATCCCAAGCTGGTCATCGTGCACGCCGGGAGCGCCGACGGATACGGAGTGGCGCACATTCCCGGCGCGCGCCTCATCACCGAGGACAAGATCGCGACCCAGCAGGAGATGCCGCGCGTCGAGCTGCTCCCCGACGAACAACTCAAGGCGAACCTCGAGGCCATCGGCATCAGCAACGATTCGCGCATCGTCATCTACTCGTCGGACTGGGACCCTTACGCCGCCCGCCTGTTCTTCACGCTCGATTATCTCGGGCTCGGCGACCATGCGGCACTGCTCGACGGCGGCATGGACAAATGGACGGCGGAGAAGCGCGCGGTTTCAACAGAGACTCCCGCGGTGACGAAAGGCACGCTCACCATCCATCCACGTCCGGATGTCGTGGCGAAGATGCCATACGTGCTGCAACTCACAAACGGTGCGAACAGCGATGCTGTTCTCGTCGATTCGCGCCCCATTCGGCGTTACCGCGCCGGACATCCGCCGGGCGCGGTTCCGTTCTTCTGGGAAAAGAACCTGGTGAGTCCTGAAGCCATGGTGCTGAGGAGTCCCGGCGAACTGCGCAAGATGTACGCGGCCGCGGGCGCCACTCCGGGCAAGAAGATCGTCTCTTACTGCGAAGTCGGGCACCAGGCGTCCTACACCTACTTCGTCGCGCGATATCTCGGTTACGACGCCGCCATGTACGACGGCTCCTGGACGGAATGGAGCGCAGCCAGACAACCTGTCGTCCGCGGCGACAGCCCCCGATAACCGATCATCGGACCGGAGTTCCCATCTCCGGTGAATCCCTGAACCGGCTTCGCGCATCTGATTGGTATTAGGGCCTTTGTAATCCGCCCCCGGATTGAGTTTTGGTAAGGCGCGGCGTATACTAGTTACTGTAGCTGGTGTGTTGTGACACCCCGTGTGTGCACCGGGGACTTCGGCGGAAGATACCAGTGGGCGCGAGCCCACTTTTTATTTGACCGCACCGACTACGGCTTTTGGGGCACCACTCACGGTAAACAAAGACAGTTAGCGATGGCGCTGGATTTCGATCACGTGCGTGAGATTGCGCAGCGGGTGGCCGCCGGGCAAGGACTGGAACTTTGGGATCTGGAGTTTCGCGGCGGCGGCAAGTCGCGCCTGTTGCGGATCTACATCGACAAGCCCGAAGGCGTCACGCATGAAGATTGCGCGAATGTGAGCCGTGAGGTCGGGACGATCCTGGACGTGGAAGATGCGGTACCGGGATCGTACACGCTGGAGGTTTCGTCCCCGGGGCTGGACCGGCGGTTGCGGAACGCCGCCGATTACGAACGTTTCACCGGCAGCATGGTCAAGCTGCAGACGCGCGACCTGGTGGAGAACCAGAAGCATTTCGAAGGACGCCTCGCGAAGTTGCAGGACGGGCGGTTGACACTGGAGATCGGCGGCAGCAAGAAACACGAGCCGCGCACGGTGGAGATACCGCTGGAGCAAGTGGAGAAGGCGAACCTGGTGCCGGAGATTTAGGAATCGCGGAATTGGGTAATTAAGTAGTCGAAAGACTGAGTGACCGGATATTTATGGCGAGTGAGATTTACAACGTTATCGATGCGCTGAGCCGCGAAAAAGGGATTGACCCGCAAGTCGTGGTCACGGCGGTGGAAGACGCGATCGTCGTCGCCACGCGCAAGTACTATAAGACGCAGGAGAACCTGCGCGCGGAACTCGACAAAGACACGGGCGCCATCCGCGCATTCATCGTCAAGCAGGTAGTAGAAGGACCGGAGCAGGTCGAAGATCCCGTCAACCAGTTGACGCTCGAGCAGGCACGCAAGCTCGATCCGAACGCGGAAGTCGGGGGCGAGATCCGCATCCCGAAGGCCACGGACGTTCTCGGGCGCATTGCCGCGCAGCTCGCAAAGCAGGTGATCTTCCAGAAGGTGCGCGAAGCCGAGCGTGACACGGTCTACAACGAGTACATCGGGCGCGTGGGCGAGATCGTCAACGCGACCGTGAAGCGCATCGAAGGCTCGGACGTCATCTTCGACATCGGCAAGGCCGAAGCGCGCGCGCCGCGCAAGGAGCAGTCGCGGCTGGAATCGTTCGCCGTCGGCGAGCGCGTCCGCGTTGTCATTACGCGCGTTGAAAAAGCGGCGAAGGGGCCGCAGGTCATCGTGTCACGCGCCGCGCCGGAACTGGTACAGCACCTGTTCCAGACCGAAGTTCCCGAGATCTACGACAACACGGTGGTCATTCGTGCCATCGCCCGCGAAGCTGGCGAGCGCACCAAGATCGCGGTCATGTCGAAGGACAAGGACGTGGACGCCGTGGGCGCCTGCGTGGGCATGAAGGGCATGCGCGTCCAGTCGATCATCCGCGAACTCCGCGGCGAGAAGATCGACATCATCGAGTACCACGAAGACGCGGTCACCTTTGCCGAAAAAGCCCTTCAACCCGCGAAGGTGAGCCGCGTGACCGTTCTGGATGCGGGAGAGAAGCAGCTCGAAGTGATCGTCGACGATACCCAGCTCTCGCTTGCCATCGGAAAGAAGGGACAGAACGTCCGGCTGGCGGCGAAGCTCCTGGGTTGGAAGATCGACATCAAGAGCGAGGAAGAGAAGCGTCAGGAAGTCGAGCAGCAGATGTCCGCGCTGGTCGGCGGCCAGGCGACGCCACTGGACAAAGTCCCCGACATGGGCGAAAGCGTCATCGAGAGGCTGCAGGCGGCGGGCGTAAACACCGTCGAACAGCTTGCCGACATGACCCCGGAACAGTTGGAAGCCATCGAGGGGATTGGGCCCAAGACTGTGGAAAAAATCAGCCTTGCAGTCAATAATTACTTTGCCAGCCTGGAAGCGGGCGAGGGTGGCGAGCCGGCAGCGTTCGAATCCACGGAAGAACCGGCGGTCGCGCAGGCGCAAGATCCCGCTCCCACCGACGATGTCGGGCCGGATTCAGGCGGGCAGTCGAGCGATACCGAGGGCCTTTCGCAAGTCGCCGATGCCGTGAACGAGAGCGTCTCGGAGCTGGCCGAAGAAGGCCAGGACATGGAAGCCGAGATCGTCAGTGGCGTCGAGAACGCGCCGCCGGCCGACGAAGCGGAAGTGAATGCGCATGAGCGCGGGCCCGAAGGCACCGAAGATCAAACGGGAAAAGAATAGTTATTGGTGCATGGTTGTTGCTTATTCGTGAATACCAACAACTAATGACCAGGAACCAACAACAAGGACCAAAGCCGGCGGCAGGGCCGGCAATTAACCGAAACACCGTGAGGTTGAGATGAAGACTTAGCGGAAATTCGGAGGAAACAAAAGGGCGGATGGTAGACACCACTAAGATTCGAATCAACGACCTCGCCAGGGAACTGGAAGTCAAAAGCAAGGCGATCCTGGATGTCCTGACCGTGGTCGGCGTAACCGAGAAGAAGACGCACTCCAGTTCCATCACCGTTGAAGAGGCGGAGAAGGTTCGGGCGCACATCAAGGGCGGCGGTTCGTCGTCCGGAAGCGCGCGGACTTCGTCGCGCCCGCACGGTGATGAGATCAAGACGAAGATCGACCTCTCACATATCACGCGTCCAGGCGACGTTCTGCGCGCGCTCCAGCAGAAGCAACAGGCTGCCACCGCGCCTGCGAAGCCCGAGCCGAAGCCGATCGCCGTCCCGGCATCCTCTGCTAAGCCGGTTCCGAAGGCCGCGACTCCGCCGCCTCCGCCGATGGTCGCGAAACCAGCCGCGCCCGCGCCAACCGCGCCCGAAGTTCCCGCGCCACGTTTGATCAAGCCGCCCGCTGAGGCGCCCGCGCGTCCGGTGTACAAGGTACCCGAGCCGCCGCGCGCCCCTGAGCCGCCGGTCGTCGAACAGGTGGCCGAGATCCGCGCCTCCGCGCCCGAAGCGGTCGTCGAACCCGAAGTGCCCGTCGTAGCGCCGCCTCCCGCGGTCGAGAAAGCCGAGCCCGCTCTGCCTGTAGAAGCTCCGATCCCCGTGATGCCCGCAACTACCACGCAGCAGCCTGCTGCAAGCGCACAGCCACCAGCAGCAGCAGCGCCGCCGCGTCCAGGGGCGCCGAAGCCGGGCCAGCCGATCGTGCCGCAGCGGCGTATGGTTATGCCGCAGACCGGTCCGCGCCCTGTGTACCAGGCGCCGCCGCCGCGTCCCCAGGCAGCAAGCACGCCGCGTCCCGCGCCGGGCCGTCCGATTCCGGGCCAGCCCATCTTCCAGAGACCGCGTCCGGGAGCGCCGGGTGCACGTCCGCCGCTGCGTCCGGGAGAGCGTCGCCCGATGCATCCGACCCGCTCGTCGCCGAGCGGTATGCCGCCACGTCCGGGAATGGGCGGCGCGCCGGGTCTCGCTCCTCCGGGAGCACCGGGTAGCCGTCCGGCAGGACGTCCAGGTGCGCCGTCGCGCCGTCCGGGACAGCGCTACGTTCCGCGTGGCGTGAAGGAAGGCCCGATGAAGGGCTTCGTTCCGCCGCCGCGCTTGTCGGCGTCGAACGAGCCGATGCCCATCACTCGGAATATCGTCATCACCGAGGGCATCAGCGTGAAGGACCTGGCGGAGAAGCTGGGTATTCGCGCCAAGGATCTCATCACGCGCCTGCTCGCTCGCGGCGTGCTGGCGACCGTCAACCAGACGCTCGACGCTGCCTTGGCGAACGACATGGCGCGGCACTTCGGCGCGTCCACGGAAGTCATCAGCTTTGAAGAACAGACGGCGCGCGACATGGTCGAGAGCGCCACGCAGGACGAAGCGAAGTTCGAAGCCCTCTCTGCCGAAGTCACGCGTCCGCCCGTCGTCACCATCATGGGCCACGTCGATCACGGCAAGACGACGCTGCTCGACTCCATCCGCCATGCCAACGTGGCCGGGGGCGAAGCCGGCGGCATCACGCAGCACATCGGCGCGTACAAGGTGAAGATCTCCGACAAGAACTCGCCCGCGTACGGACGCGAGATCGTGTTCATCGACACCCCGGGTCACGAAGCGTTCACCCGCATGCGCGCCCGCGGCGCCAAGGTCACCGACATCGTCGTGCTCGTGGTCGGAGCGGATGACGGCGTTATGCCGCAGACGCTCGAGGCCATCGATCACGCCAAGGCGGCGAAGGTGCCGCTGATCGTGGCCGTCAACAAGATCGATAAGCCCGATGCGCTTCCCGATCGCGTGAAGAAGCAGTTGGCGGACCGGAACCTGGTCCCAGAAGCGTGGGGCGGCGACACCGTTTTTGTCGACGTTTCCGCCAAGCAGCAAACGAACCTGAACCTGCTGCTGGAAATGATCTGCCTCACGGCCGACCTCCAGAACCTGAAGGCGAACCCGGAGCGCACCGCGACCGGTACCGTCCTCGAGGCGAAACTGGACCGCGGCCGCGGCAGCGTCGCGACCGTGCTGGTACAGAACGGCACGCTTCGCAATGGCGATTATTTCGTCGTCGGCAACAGCTTCGGACGCGTCCGCGCCATGTTCGACGAGCACGGCCAGGCGATGGACGAAGCGCCGCCGAGCACGCCGGCAGAGATCCTCGGACTCGACGGCCTGCCTGAAGCGGGCGATCAGCTCGTTGTTGTCGCGGACCGCGAGAAAGCGCGCAACATTTCCGATTACCGTGAAGGAAAAGCGCGCGAAGCCACGCTGGCCAAGAGTTCGCGCGTATCGTTGGAAGGCCTCGCCGAACAGCTCCAGACCGCTGGCGTCAAAGAACTGAACCTCATTCTGAAGGCGGACGTACAGGGCTCGGTCGAAGTGCTCAGCGATCTGCTCACGAAGCAATCCACCGAGAAGGTCAAGGTGAAGGTGCTGCGCACGGGCGTCGGCGCGATCACCGAGAGCGACGTGCTGCTGGCGACGGCGTCGAATGCCATCATCATCGGCTTCAACGTCCGCCCGGAACGCAAGGCCGCCGAAATCGCGGAGCAGGAAAAAGTCCAGATCCGCATGCACTCGATCATCTACGAGTTGCAGGACGAGATCCGCAAAGCCGTCACCGGATTGCTCGAGCCGATCATCCGGGAGACGTACCTTGGGCGAGCCGAGGTCCGGGACACCTTCCGCATCCCGAAGGTCGGCATGATCGCCGGTTGCTACGTGCAGGATGGGACCATCAAGCGCGATTCCGAAGTGCGGCTGCTGCGCGACAACATCCAGGTCTTCAAGGGCAAGGTCGCGTCGCTGCGGCGCTTCAAGGAAGACGTCAGCGAAGTCCGCAATGGCATGGAGTGCGGAATCGCCATCCAGAACTACGGAGACGTGAAAGTCGGCGACGTGATCGAAGCCTACGTGACCGAGCGCATCGCCGCGGAGCTGACGGCGTAACGCTTTCGGAAGGGCGCGGCTTCAGCCGCGCAGCTCGGGTATCGAGATGAAAGCGGCTTTAGCCGCTGAGGTAGAATGGCCAGAGTTCGCTCTGGCCATTGTTTTCTCAGCGGCTCAGAACTTCGATGAACAAGAACCAGGTGCTGATCGAATTGTCCGAGTCGGAACGTACGAGCTTTGGGAAGCAGGATTTCTCGTCGCAGTCGACTCCGCAGAAGGTGTTTTCGACGATCTGGGCTGTGGAGTCTGAAGTAAACAACGGTGGGTTCTCGCAATATTTTCAAAACGATAGCGGTGAAACAGCGCCTTTTCTCGTGGATGCCTTACAAATGATTGGTGCACCTCGCACTGGTGATATCTGCAGGCGCGCGATTGAAGTCGCGTTTCCGGAAGGACTGCCATCGAGTTCTGAGGCGATTTCCGCAGCGGCAAACAACTTCTCCGATGAGACGTATAGATCGCTGGAGCCTCTGGATCAGCAATTCGTGGGATACCCGCATAACCTCACCGACCTGTTGTACTCATTTGTCGCGAAGCATCCCGACGAATTCGGTGCCGTGCCATAGACAATCCTTGAGCGCCCGCCAGCGGCGCGACGCACATCTGCAAACGCAGTACAATCCTGCCGTGGATTGGCGCAACTACATCACATTTGAGCCGGACAAAATGGCCGGGAAGCCATGCATTCGTGGGATGCGCATCACGCCATTTGATGTGCTGGACTATCTCGCATCGGGGATGACGTACGAGGAAATGGTCGACGATTTTCCGTATCTCACGAAAGACGACATCGTCGCCGCCCTCTCATATATTCGTGACCAAGTTAATCCGGGGGCGAGCAACTTCCCGACAGGCGAATGCCAATAGCTCACCTCACTCTCGAGCTCCGCATCGAGCACGCGCAGTCCCTCAAGGACCGCCGCCAGGTTGTGCGCAGCCTCAAGGACAAACTCCGCACCAGCTTTAACGTCTCCGTCGCGGAACTGGATGGCGCTGAATTGTGGAACCGGGCAACGGTCGGCGTCGTCAGCGTTTCTCATTCCAAGGACTACCTGATGGGCCTGATGGAAAAGGTCGAGCGTTCGGCGATGAAAATCGCCAACAACGCCGGAGCCGAAGTCACTGATTCTTTCATCGAATATATATAGTGGGTGCCCCACGCTGACTGGTTTTGGAAGGGTGGGAAATAGAACGACATGGAACAGAACCGAGCCGCACAACATCACCGCGAACGTCTGGCCGACGCCATGCGCGAGGAGATCTCCGCCATTGTCGAGGGCGAGCTCACCGATCCACGCATTGGTCTCGCGACAGTCACCAAGGTCGACCTTGTCAGCGACGGCAAACAGGCATTCGTGATGATCAATGTGACCGGAGATGAAAAGGACGAGAAGAACACACTCGCCGGACTGGAAGCCGCCAAGGGTTACATCAAGCACGAGCTAATGGACCGTTTAAGGATTCGGCACTCGCCGGAATTGCATTTTCGACTGGACAGGTCTCAGCTGTACGAGACTAGAATTGACAGCTTGCTCGAACGCGTTAAGAAGAGAAGCAAGTAGACAATCCGGTTCGACAGGCAGAATCTGGACGGTCCCGGCCGTGGAGGACGCACTACAACAGATCCTCAGTGAGATCGAGCGCCGCGAACGGTTCGTCCTGACCTCGCACGCGCGGCCCGACGGCGATGCCGTGGGTTCCGTCCTTGCGTGTTGCGAGATCCTCAAACAGATGGGCAAGGAAGCCGACGTCGTGATGAACGGCGGCGTGCCCCACATCTACCGGCCGCTTCCCTTCGCCGACCGCGTCATCAGCGCGCAATCGGTCAACGGAAACTACGAAGCTGCGATTCTCCTTGAGTGCGACAGCTTGCAACGCACCTCGCTTTCGGGACTCGAAGAAAAATTCCTCATCAACATCGATCATCACCTCAGCGGCCGTCCGTTTGCGCATGTGAACTGGATCGACCCCGAGGCATGCGCTACCGCGGAGCTTGTGTACAAATTCGCCCGCGCTGCTAAGGTCGAGATAACCCCCGAGATCGCCACCTGCCTCTATACCGCCGTCCTCACCGACACCGGCTCATTCAACTACGTCGGCACCGATGCCCACACCTTCTCCCTGGCGAAAGAATTGGTGGTTGCCGGGGCCGACCCCGCGCGGATCGCACAAGCTGTGTACTTTTCCGCGCCGGTGGCGAAGATGCGTCTCCTGGGCGCGGCGCTCAGCGGATTGCATAAGGATGGAGACCTTTCATGGATGGCCGTCAACCGGCAGCAGATGGAGCGTTGCGGCGCGATCGACGAGGATTGCGAGGGGCTCGTGAACTACGCTCTCGGCATCGACGGCGTGGAGGTCGCGATCTTCTTCCGCGAACTCGCCGACAGCCGCTGGCGCGTGAGCTTGCGCAGCAAGGGCCTGATCGACGTCTCCGAGATCGCCGCCTACTTCGGCGGAGGTGGACACCGTTGCGCCAGCGGATGCTCGCTCGATGGTCCGGTGTCGGTCGCGGCCGAACGCGTGCTCGCCCAGATGCGCCTCCAGCGTAAGCACGACCGCGAAGACGGGTTTGGCGATGCGACCTGAGACGCAACTTGTATCAGGGCACGGCCTTAGCCGCGCCGCAACCATTGCCGACTACGGGAACGTAGGTCGGCTGTTGTAGGTCGTAGGTCGGCAGAGTGCGAAAAGTTCTTTTCACCTACGACCTACTACCTACGACCTACCTCTGATCAGCGGCTGTTTGGTTGGCGACCGACATGCCCTTCAACTCCGCCAGTTCCTTCTGCAGCGTCTCCCAGTCCTTCTTTTTCCGTTTCGTTGCGAGCTTCGGATTCGTGTCGGCATTGGCGTAGAACCGCAGGATCTCGACGCGAAGTTCCGGGGTAAGTCCCTGGAACTTGTGCTGGGCCAGTTGGTGGACCATATAAGCGTAAGCTTCGTCGCACAGCCGGTACTCACCGGGTTTCGTAGGCTCGCCGGTATCGAAGTCCATGTTGGCAAGCTGTAACTTTCCTCGGGCAGCGTCGTCGACCAGCCTCTGGTAGAGATCGACCGAATTGTTCACGCTCTTCAGGTACAGCTGCTCGGTCTGGGGCGTTGGGGTCTTGATGTCCACCGCCTTGAGCGGTCCAACCTTCGGCAGGATGCGGATGATGAATGCCAGCACACGCGTGCCGAAGCCGGGACGCTGATAGTTCTTGCCCCAATCGCGCTCGTATTGAGCGCGTGTGAGCCGGTAGAGGAACTTCGACCGGTCGAACGAAGGGTTCTCCGTCATGAACTCCTTCTCGTGGGTGACCAGCGCGACCTTGGTCATCTTCGGGATCAGCGCTCCTACGGCCCAGCGGAAGGTTCCGATCGTGCGGTCCTCGTCGGCGAAGATATCCTTGATGTCGAATCCGTAAGTGTCGCGAAATGCGCGGGCGAGCGACTCCTTGGCGACGGCGAAACCGATGAAGTCATGGTAGGCATCCGAGGTGTAGCGGTTTTTCGCAACCTGCACCACGTCGAATCCGAATTCAGTACGAATATGTTCGCTCTTTCCTTGCTCGTACGTGACCTCGTTGCCGAACTTTCGCCGCAACCTGGGGAACTCAATCGGGACCGCACGGTTCACCGCCGGGTGTCCCATCGTGTCCGACGCGTAATGGGACAGCGCCCCGAGGCCGAACGCGTATTCGTTCACGTCCTGCGCTTCGCGGATGAGCGCCGTGACGAAATCGCCGCTCCGCACGTAATGCGCCATGTCGCTGAAACGCCGGTTGCCGAAAGGGTAGTAGCCCATGTCCTGGATCATGCATCCGCCGTAAGCGTACGCATGCGCTTCTTTCAGTTGCTCCGGCGTCGTGCCCGGATAGCGCTTCATCAGCGCTGGTACGATGTGGTCTTTCCAGACCAGGTCCACGATCTGTTCGTGCGACAGCACGGAATACGAGCTCGCCATCGGCGCGAACACCAGGAATATCGCGATGCACAGGAACGTGATGTATTTACGCGGCATGGGTGCAGAGTAGTTGGATGCCGCCCGCGCACCTCGTGCCTACCCTGCACCCGATATTCGACCACTGCCGCGGCGTCAGGTGCCCGGACGATGAATTGTTGCCCGCGCGGCGGTGTGGTACCAAATAAGCATGCCTTGTCAGCCTCCGCTGCTAACCCAGGTGCTGTCGTTCGCCGGCGCACTCTTGATCCTGATCGCTTATGCGGGCCACCAGCTTGGCTTGGTGAACCCCCGCAGCGCCGCCTACAACATCCTCAACGCCGCCGGTTCCGCCATCCTCGGGTATATTGCGTTCAAGCCGTTCCAGCTCGGTTTCGTCGTCCTGGAGTGTACGTGGGTGTTGATCAGCATCTGGGCGCTCTTCCAGCATCGCCGCCAATCCGCCGGCTCGCAGAAAGCCTGACCTGTGTTGCCTGATCGGTGCGTAAACCGGTTCGTCGAGATCGCGGTCATCCTCGCAGTTTGTGCCGTCCTGTTCTTCTACGGATTGGGCAGCTTCGGTCTGCTCGGCGCCGATGAACCCCGTTACGCACAGATCGGCTCCGAGATGCTCGCCCGCCATGACTGGATCGTCCCCACGCTCAACGGAACGCCGTGGCTCGAGAAGCCCCCGCTGCTCTACTGGGGAGAGATGGCGGCTTATGCTGTGTTCGGCGACCACGATTGGGTCGCACGGGTGCCGGTGTCACTCCTGACGTCGCTGATGATCTTCGCGCTGTGGGCATTCGTCCGCCGGCGCATTCCGGAGCGCGCGCTCGATGCCGCCCTCATCGCCGCGTCGTGCATCTTCGTCGTTGGCTTCGGACGTGGCGCCTCCACCGACATGCCTCTCACCGCCTGCTTCACCATGGGCATGCTCGCGTGGATGGAATGGTTTCTTGGCGGACGCCGCGCGTGGTTGCTCGCCTTCTACGTTTTTCAGGCGCTTGGCGCGCTCGCGAAGGGACCGGTATCGCCATTCCTTGCGGGCGTGCTGATCGTTGTGTTCGCATTCATCTGGAACCCGAGGGGTGAGGGACACGGGTCGCGGGCCGCGGAAGCTCTCGCCCCGCGTCCCGTACCCCGCGTCCCGCTTGTCCTCCGCACCCTCTGGTGGCCCGGCGTCCTCCTTTTCCTGCTCATCGCAATTCCCTGGTACGTCGCTGTCCAGCTCAAGACCGGCGACTTCTTCCGCGTCTTCATCCTCGAGCACAATCTCGAGCGCTTCGGGACCAATCTCTACCGGCACCACCAGCCTTTCTGGTACTACCTGCCCGTCCTGCTCGCGGGAGTGCTTCCGTGGACAGCGGTGTTTGTGGCGGAATGCGTCCGCACCGTGCGCAACTTCCGCCTTTGGCGCAGCGAACGCCCGCTGATGCTCTTTGTCTTCCTTTGGTGCGTGATTCCGGTCGTCTTCTTCTCCCTCTCACAATCGAAGCTGCCCGGCTACATCCTGCCCGCGGTGCCCGCCGCCGTTCTGATGATCTTCCATTACCTGCACGAGCGCCCGTATGGCCGGCTTCCCTTGCCCATCATTTTCCTGCACGCGCTCGGCTGTGGCGCCGTGCTCGCACTCGTCCTCATCGCACCCCATCTTCTGCTGAAGATGAAACCGGGCAGCGCGGCGATCGCTTATTCCGTCGCAGCTGGTTTGACCGTATTCGTGTTGGTGACATTCCTGGTCTACCGCCGGGGCGTGCGCATTGCGCCCGCTATTACGCTCGTTCCGGTGATTGTGGCCGTTGCTTTCATCGTCAAAGCGGCCGCACCAGTCATCGACGAAACCCAGTCCGCTCGCCCGCTCGCCGGGCAGATCGAGCGCGTCGCGCCCAAGGACGCGCCAGTAGTCCTCTACCGCGTGCCGCGTCCGCTGGAGTTCGGCCTTCAGTACTACCGCCGCGGGACCATCGCAATCGCCGATGACCAACCGCTTCCCGACCGCCCTTCCCCATACGTGCTGGTCACAAAGGGCGGGACGAAACCTGAGTACGGCGTGTGGAACCACGTAGGCCACTACGCTGGCCAGAACCTCGATGTGTACATCGTGACGCGCCGATAGTGGTTTGCGCGGGCATCCAACCACAGCTAGACTGCTATTTTTATGGTAGGCGTCGCTTCAACGCCGCGCATGGAGATTCTCGACCTCAGGCACTTCGCGTCTGCCGACCTGCGTCCTCTGCTCGAGGAGGAGGCCGAGTTGTGGCACGAATTGCTCTCCTGGGATTACCGCGGCTCGACGGAGATGATCCTGCGTTATGTCGACGCGCGCATCCTTCCCGGATATGCGGCCTTGGAGCGCGGACGCGTCTGCGGCTACTCCTTCTTCGTGTACGAAGGAAGTAAGGGCGTGATCGGCGATCTGTTCGTCGAGGGCGAACGCGAGCGCTACACAGAGCCGGTGGAGCATCCGGTCGAGACGCGGCTCCTGGCGCACGTGATCGAGACCCTTCAGCAATCTCCCGGCATTCACCGCATCGAGGCGCAGCTGCTCGTGCATCCGACCGGCGCGGTCGCACGCCCGTTCCTGCAAGAGGGTTTCCAGCGGCATCCACGACTGTTCATGACACTGCCGCTGATTGGCGCGCGTTCACCGCATCGCAATCTGCCGTCCGAATTCGAATTGCGGCATTGGAGCGAACAGGACTACCAGGGCGCGGCCGCGGTCATCACCGGCAGCTATCGCAACCACATCGATTCCGAGATCAACGACCAGTACCGCACCGTGACCGGCTCACTGCGCTTCCTGAACAACATCGTGCGCTTCCCCGGTTGCGGGCAGTTCGACGGCGAGTCGTCATTCGTCGCTTATCACAAACCGACGCGCACGCCGGTCGGGCTCATCCTGTGCTCGCAGGTGAAACACGACGTCGGGCACATCACGCAGGTCTGCGTCCTTCCCGAATATCGCGGGCGGCGCATCGGCGAAGCGCTTCTTGCGGCGAACGTTGAGGACCTGCAGCGGCGCGCGTTCAACATGCTCTCGCTCACCGTCACCGAGGCGAACCGCGGCGCCGTCGACCTCTATAAGCGCCTCGGCTACTCCGTCGACCGCGTGTTCGACGCCTATGTGTGGGAAGGCTGACGGGAATGAAGAATTAAGAATGCAGAATGAAGAATGAGCATGTGCGCGCCTGCGCATTCTTAATTCTTCATTCTTCATTAGTGTTTCAGAATCCACATCACCCACCCTGCCGCGATCACTCCGCCTACAAACAAGACAAAGCAATACGCGCCGTAGCGCACCATCTCGCGGGTGGTGTTGCGCTGCGTGATGCCGAACACGATGCTGGCAAACAGCGCGAAGATGAGTGCGGCTGTGAAGTGCGACAGATGAAGGATCATGATTTCTTGCCGATCGCAATGTGGTAGGCGTCGACCGCGGAAATGACGTTCAACAGGCCGGCGACGATCAGGTACTTGGTGCCGTAATCGGCGGTCGCGCGTGCGATGTTCCCCGCGCCGGCATCGAGTCCCTTGCTGACGATGTACAGTCCGCCGGCGCCGATGTCCCCGATGAAGCCCAGGATGTCGAGGATGTCGCCGGTGTTCGGCGCGTAGAGCTTGCCTTCCATCAGCAGGCCCAGTACGAACATGATCGTTACGGACGCCATCAGCAACAGGCCGCGTCCCCAGCGCTTCTGGATCAGGTGTCCTGCGCCCGGGATCAGCCACCCGATCGCGGGCGCGACGATCGCCATCATTCCGCCCGTTGCCACCGGCGCGTCATTTGTCTTTGCGACTGCCATATTGGTATGTCGGTATCTCGGTATTTCGGTAAGTTCGATACCAGGAGTACCGAAATACCGACGAACCGATATACCTCTAAAGAACCACCAGCTCCTTCTGAATTCTCCCCGTCACTTCCGCGCTCGCCTTGCGTACGAGGACGTCCACTTCGCTGCGCACACCGAACTCCGGCAGGTAAATCCCGGGCTCCACCGAGAAGCACGTGTTGGGCAGAAGTTCGCGGATGTCGTGGGTCTCGAGATTGTCCATGTTGGCGCCGTTGCCGTGGACTTCCGTCGCGATCGAGTGCCCGGTGCGATGCGTGAAGTACTTGCCATAACCGGCCTGCTCGATCACATCGCGCGTGGCTTTATCGATCTCCCAGCCCTCGACCTTCCCTGCCTTTAGACCTTCCTGCGCCTTCTTCACGCCGGCGTCCCGCGCCCGCGTGACGATGTCGAAGATCTCGCGCTGCTTGTCGCTCGGCTGGCCGACCACGCCGGTCCAGGTGATGTCGTAATACACGGCGTTGGGCCTATTTTGCTTGGCCCACACGTCCAGCAGGACAAAGTCGCCCTGTTTGATCTTTTCATGGCGGTCTGCCGATGGCTCGTAGTGCGGATTGCCGCTGTTCGCATTCACCGCGACGATCGGCCCATCGTCCGTCACCAGCCCAGCCTGGTCGAAACGCTCGCGAAACCAGCGCTGGATCTCGTACTCGTTGGTGCCGCCGTTGCGCACGCGCTTGCCAATCTCGAGGAACGCCGACGCGGTGATTTCGTCCACCAGCTTCGCGGCTTCGTAGTGGGTCTTGACCTGCTCTTCCGTCCACGTCGCCTCGAACATCGTCACCATATCGGCCGAGCTGACGATCTCGTGCCCGAAGCTGCGCAGCAACTCGATCGTCCCGCCGTCCACCAGCGACACGATGAAGATGCGGTTGTTGGGCGAGTACTGCATCGCGATCTTCTTGTACGGCGCCAACATTTGCTTCAGGCCGCTCTCCAGCTCCTGCCAGCCCGAGTACTCGGTCGCCTTGCCGGGAAGCGGATCAAGGTGGTGCGACTCGATGCGGTGCACCATCTTCTTCGGTTCACCCTGCGCCGGGACCAGGTAATACCAGCGCCGCGTGACCATCAGCGACTGGGGCAGCCCAAGCACGCGGTAAGCGATGGGATCGCGATGGTGGTGGTCGTAAAACAGCCAGGCGTCGAGGCCGCGCTCGCGCAGTGCGTTCTGAATGGCTGAGAGTTCCATGGGCAAAACGATATTGTATCGGAACCCTCTTGATTTCGACACGTTCGCTGCCAGGCTGCTGACAATCCTTCTCCGCTGTGTTGTACTTGTGCGCCTCTCCAAGGAACTCCATGACCACAAGACGCGACTTCCTCGCCGCCGCCGGAGCCACTGCCTTGTTCGCCACCGCGCATCCAATGATGGGCAGCTCATCGGCGCTCGACAACAAGACCGGTGCTGCGAGCGATTACGGCTTCTCGCCCGGCCTGATTTACCTGAACACCGGTTCGACCGGGCCAACTCCGCGCGCCGTTCTCGATCGCACCGTCGAAGCCTGGAACGCGCTGGAAACGAATCCCGTCGGAAACGCGTACAGTCTCGACGGCGTTCTTGGATGGGCGGAGAAGGTGCGCGAGAAAGCCGCGTCATTCCTCGGCTGTGCGACCGAGGAATTGCTGATCACGCGCAGCACCAGCGAAAGCATGAACACCGTCGCGCAGAGCATCCGCCTCAAAGCCGGTGACCGCGTCCTCACCACCGACCAGGAGCACAGCGGCGGCAGCGATTGCTGGCGCTACCTGGCCGAGCGTCGCGGGATCATCGTCGACAAAGTCCCGATCCTCACGACGGACAACGATCCGCAAGCCATTGTGCAGCGCTTCGCCGATGCCATTAAGCCCGACACGCGCGTCATCAGCTTCAGCCACATCCTCTTCACCACCGGCTTGCGCATGCCGGTGCGCGACATTTCCGCTCTCGCGCGATCGCGCAAACTGCTCTGCGTGGTCGACGGCGCCCAGGCTGCCGGCGCGACGCCGATCGACGTCAAGGCCTTCGGATGCCACGCCTACGCCACCACCAGCCACAAGTGGCTCATGGGTCCGAAGGGCGTGGGCATGCTCTACATCAGCGCCGACGCCGCGGACGACATCAAGCCGATCCAGTGGACCACGGGCGCCAGGCACGTCGTCGATAATTCCGTCGGCGTAGGCCCGCTGCCCATAATAGTGGGACTCGGGACGGCGATCGACATTGCGAACGCGCGCGGCATCGCCGCCATCGAGGCCCACAACATCGCTCTGCGCAATCGCGCCCACCAAGGACTCGCGCAGATCGCGGGCGTAAAGATGATGAGCCTGCCATCGGGCCCGCTCACCTCCGCGCTTGTCTCGTTCGCCATACCTGCGGAATTCGACAGCAACGCCATGCGCGCCACGTTGCGGCAAAAGCATCAGCTCGTCACGCGAAACATCGGCAAGGAATTCTTCAACGGACTGCGAGTTTCGCCGCACATGTTCAACACCGAAGCCGACGTTGACGCCCTCGTCGCCGCCATCAAAACAGAAATCCGGTAGCACAGGCGTCTCGCCTGTCACTCAGATTCGTGGGTGGCCCACCCTACCGGTTTTGCTAGCGTGTTGGGTGCCCCACCCTAGCCGCTTTTGCTAGGGTGGGAAATTGCGGCAATCGCTTCATCGATCTTTTTCAGATATCCGGATTGCTCCACCGCGGAGCGGTGCTGCTCGAATGCCTGCACAAATGGCGGACGGTGCTCGAAGAACATCCGCTTCAGCGCCTCGACTTCCAGCCTGAGGTCGCGCAACGTGGTCAGCAGTTCATGAATGTCATTTCTTGGCATGTGCCCCACACTACCGGAACCGTGTTCTGCCGGCTTCGGCCCCGGTCACAGCATGAGGTGACGCGCATCACAGCGCGAAGCTTGGTAAGCCTTCTATATTGGAAAGGTTGGGGCAGGAGGAGGAGTGTCTCAGGATGCTCCGTTAACCGATCTTTAACAACTCGCGCACATGACTCACCCTCGCTGGTTCCCACACTTGTTTCCCTGGGACAGCTCTGGGATATCTGCAAATTTCGGCCATTCTTGTGGGACGTGTGGGATAAGGGGGAGGGGGTGCTTGGGACTCTAAGGTTTACGAAACAGTAAAATCTCGAGTCTCGACTACCTGGCCAGAACTCGTTGCCGCTCCGCCGTCGATCAGCACTCGGCGGATATGGTTTGCGATGTACTCGGGGTCTTTCGGCATTATGCGGATGCGTCGGTCTTCGGCGTCATGCGGTCATAGAACCAGAGAAGAACGGTTGTCAGCAGGCCGATCCCGATGACGCCGACCCAGACGAGCGCGGGACGATGCTGCTCCTCGCCAAAGTGTTTGAGCAGGTAACCAGCGATCGGACCGGCGGCAAGCGATCCGATCCCGATGGGCAGGAAGGCGAACCCCATATAGGTTCCTTGCTGTCCGGCGGGCGCAAGTCGCGAGATGTATTCATAGTAGCGAGGCTGTTGCGTGATCTCGCCGATCGCGAGGACGACCAGCGCGATCACGGCTCCGCCCCATATCTCCGAACTGCCGACATGGAAAAACATTGCGCCCGCGGGAATAAACAGCAATGCAAGCCATGCGATCGAGGAGATCAGGGTTCCCAGTATGACCGCCGTAAGAGCGCGTATCTTTTGCGTCAAGAGGCTGAAAACCATCGTCAGCGAGATCACGGTCAGCGGGTCCGCCATCAGCGTCAGTTCGGTATCGGCGGTTTTGCTGACGTAATCGTGGACATAGATCGGAAGGATGATGTACTGCTGCCAGAAGACGATCCAGTAGCCCGAAAAGATGATGAGGAACAGCATGAATCGCCAATTCGAGACGACCATGCGGAAGTTATGCGCCACTTCGCCGAGAGTAGCGGCTTGCTGCGCGTTTTCGCGCCGCGGTTCCTTGAAGAAGATGAGCACGCCAACAAACATCAAAAGCACGCTGGCCGAGGCAACGATGAATACGTTGTTGACCGCCATGTGTTTGCGCACGGTCGAAGCGACGTAAGGACCGGCGGTCGAGCCGATATTCACCATCGTGTAGTAGATCGAATAGCCGATGGAACGGACGTTGTCCTTCGACGCGCGCGCCGTTGTGCCGACTACAGAGGGCTTGACCAGCGCGATACCGAACGCGGGCAGCAACAACACGATCGCAGCCAGCGGAACGATCGGCACCGCATGCCGGATGCCCGCCATCCATGGCGCTCCGAGCGACCCCATCAGGAAGTAAGCGGCGCTCAGGATCAGGTATGCCAGTGAAAGCGCGCGCCGGAACCCCATGCGGTCGGCGACGGTCCCGCCGAAGATCGCGAGGAACCATACGGCTCCGCCGAATAGCCCTGCGAGCGTTGTAGCGCTCGCAACGGGAAGCTCGAGCCCCTCGTGAAGATAGCGCGCCAGGGATGCGAAAGCCGCGTAGTAGGAGAGGCGCTCGAAGATCTCGGTGATGTTGGCGACCCAGAAGGGGCGCTCGAAGCCGGTGCGGATTTCCTGTAAACGTGCGGAGAAGGACAATGTGGTCTCCGTCTGAAACGAGTTTGAGTGCGACTGCATAGTTTCGCGGTTCGTAGCTCGGGTCACGAACTACGAGCTACGAGCCACCAACTTCGTCAGTTGTGCTGCAACATCACCGGCGCTAAGACCGCTGACGCGGATGAGCTTGTTACGGCTGGTTTCGCCCGCCGCTATGGTAATCGAGGAGCGAGGAACGTCCAACAAATCCGCGAGAAAGGCGATGCAGGCATCATTGGCTTTGCCTTCGACCGGAGGAGCGGTGAGGGCGAGTTTGAGCGCATCGCCCATCTCTCCCATGACGGCATTGCGTTTGGCACGCGGCTGCACGCGGACGGAGAACGTCGCGCCTTTATCGGTGTCTTTAATGCGAATCATCGAGCACCACGGAGGCACGGAGCCACGGAGGAGAAATAATCATCATCTCCGTGACTCCGTGTCTCCGTGGTTGATGGAAGTCTGGTTCTTTTTGCGTTCGCCGAAGATGGCAGTTCCCACGCGCACGCACGTCGAGCCCTCTTCGATGGCGACTTCGAAATCGTGCGACATGCCCATGGAGAGAACGTCCATACGGATGCGGACAAGATTGCGCGAGGCGATCTTGTCCCGATACTGCTTCAGGACGCGGAAGAACGGGCGCGCCACTTGCGGGTCTTCGCTGAACGGCGGGATCGCCATCAAACCGCGGACCTGCAAATGCTCCCATCCGGACGCGGCCACGAGCAGTTCGTCGAGGCCGCCGCTGTCGGGACGCAAGCCGCTCTTCGATTCCTCGCCGCCGATGTTCAGCTCCAGCAAGACCGGCAGGGTCTTGGCGGCCTTTGCGGCTGCGGCGTTCAGTTTCTCGCCCAGCGCGATCGAATCGAGCGAATCGATGGCGCCGAACAGCTCCGCGGCGGTTCTGGCCTTGTTCGATTGGAGGTGTCCGATCATGTGCCACTCGGCGCCCGCGAGTTCGCGCAAGTGCGGCCACTTATCGGAGAACTCCTGAACGCGGTTCTCGCCGAACAAGCGCTGGCCCGCGTCGTATGCCTCGCGAATCGCCTCGACGGGCATGGTCTTGCAAACCGCCATGAGTTGGATTTCGTCGGGATCGCGATTGGCGCGGCGCGCGGCCGTGGCGATGCGTTCGCGGATGCGGGCGAGATTTTCGGCTATTGACATAGAGAACGCACCACAAAGGACACAAAGGATCACGAACGACAACTTCGTGTGCCTTCGTGTCCTTTGTGGTGAGACTACATGATGGCGGTTGGCGGCGCGGGCTCATCCGGGCTGCCGGCATTGGCGAGCGGCACCTTGATCATGACAGCGATCAGAATGGCGATGGCGATAATCGCCGCGAACCAGGGCGCGTGCTCCATGACGCTGAACATCGTCTTATCGGCGCGCGAGCTGACGATGGCAGCGACCACAAGCCCGCACAGAGCCTCGCCGGCGATGAGTCCCGAAGCAGTCAACACGCCTGCGTTCTCGACCCGGGCCTTCTGGGCGTCGTTATAACCGCGACGGTCGCGCAGTTTATCGGTCGCCCAGCGCACGAGGCCACCGACGAAGATGGCGAACGTGGTACCGAGCGGCAGGTACATGCCGACCGAGAACAGCATCGGGCTGCGGACCTCGATCATGATCAGCGCGAAGCCCATGAGGATGCCGACGATCACCAGCGGCCAGGCCATGTTGCCGCCGACGATGCCTTGCGAGAGCATCGCCATCAACCCAGCTTGCGGCGCGGGCAGGACCGAGCTGCCGAAGTGATACGCCTTGTCCAGGACCATGAGTGGGAAGAACAGTACGAGCGAGGCGACGATGATGCCGAGAATGTCGCCGACCTGCATGCGCGCGGGCGTGCCGCCGAGAATGTGACCGACTTTTAAGTCTTGCAGCATCTCGCCGGCGACGGCCGAAGACACGCAAACGACGGCCGCGACCCCCAGCACAGCCGCTACGCCTCCAGTGCCCGAAACACCCAGCGCCACCATGAGGAGAGCGGCGATCACGAGCGTACAGAGCGTCAGCCCAGAGACCGGGTTATTCGAAGAGCCGATCATCCCGACGAGGTTGCCGGATACCGCGGCGAAGAAGAAGCCGAGAATGATCATCACCAACGCGGCTACGACGGCGCCCGCGATGATCTTCCCACTCGTGAGGTTCCCCGCCTGGCTGATGAAGTAGTAGTAGAGGCCGATCATGGCGATCAGCACCAGGCCCACGCCGGCGAAGACCACTTTCGAGCTGAGATCACGCTCGGTGCGGTCCGCCGCTTCGTGCGCTTCGGTGGATTTCTTCAAGTCGGAGATGGCGCGCCGGATACCGGCGAACAACTGCTTGCGCATGCGGTAGAGCGTGAACGATGCACCGACGAGCATTCCGCCGACAGCAATGGGGCGCACAATGGAGAAGTAGATGGCTCCGGCGAGCGTCGTCCACGGCAGAGGCGCGGCGCCAGCGGGTTGCTGCGCCTGCAGATACGGACCGACCGTGTACGTTAGCAGCGGAACGAGCAGGCCCCAGGCAAGCACGCCACCGGCGAAGTTCAGCGCGCCCAGGCGCGGGCCGATGATGTAACCGACGCCGAGATAGGCGGGGCTGATGTCGGGCGCAGCGAAGGTGCTGGCGCCGCCGGTGATGGTAGTCGCGACGTTCGGATTCGTACTCGTGCGCAGCAGCAGTTTCTTTCCGAGCGTGCCGATATTCACCGCGAAGGTGTTGCCCGGCGAAAAGATGTTGATCTGTCCGAGGAAATAGAGCAGCCCGCCGAATCCCATGTTGGCGAACAGGATCTTCGCGGCCTTGCTGCCCTGCTGTCCGGCTTTGTGGATCTCCGAAGCGGCCACCGATTCCGGATACGGCAGTTCGGGATCTTCGACCATGACGCGCCGCAGCAAGGTCACGAACAGGATGCCGAGCAGACCGCCGATCATCATCAACGCTACGGACTGCCAGTATTTATCGGTGGTCAAACCGGACCACAGGCCCGCCATGACAAACGCCGGGATGGTGAACACAGCGCCAGCGGCAACCGATTCGCCGATCGAACCGACGGTACGGGCGATGTTCTCTTCCAGCAGCGAGCCCTTCATGATGCGCAGTAGCGACATCCCGATCACCGCGGCGGGATAGGTCGCCGCGATCGTCATGCCGGCGCGCAGGCCCAGGTAAGCGTTCGCGGCGCCCAGGATAGCGGTCATGATCAGGCCGAGGATCACGGCGCGCGCCGTAAATTCGGGCATCTGCATCGTCGGCGGGACAAAGGGTGTATGACGCGGTTTGGTTCCAGGGGGCTGAGTAATACTGGCCATGCGGAGACCTCGTGTTTGAGTGCACTCCAGCGAAACTGCGCACAGTAGCACGCAGTTCACGCTCTCGAAAACATGAGCGGAGGCTCAAGTCGCGTATTCTACGCGCCCGGCTGCACTGGGGAAAGTGCAGTGCGTCACGTGTCAGTGTTTGATGAGCTTCCAGACGCTCAGCGTTTTACCGTCGCCTTTCGCCACGGAGAAATCGGCGGGGCGCGGCTGGCCTGGCGCAGAGAGGATGACTTTCAGGTCCTTGCCTTCGAGATCGTAGATGCCGTGCTGCTGGTCACCGGTTGAGAGAAGATAGTCGATCTGCGCTGGTGTGCTCTCCCGCCGTACGGTGAATCGCGCCTTCAGGATGGTTTGTCCCGCGATGCTGACGGTGATCTCGTTGTTGCGGGCGACGCGTTTACCGTGCTTGGCCATGGACGCTGGCAGGGGCTCGCCATTGACCGTACAGCTCACCATGCCCCACTCGCCCTCGAGTTCCGGGGCGGGGACAACATCGAAATGCGCATTCTGGCCAGGCTTTTTCGCAGCGTCGGTGATCCGCTTCAGGGTTTCCAGAGCGACGCCCGGTTTGCTGGCGAACTCCTTCGGCCGGGACTTGCCGGTCATGTCGAGGCACAGGCGCCAGGTGTCGCCCTTGACTTCGAAGATGCCGAGATTCTTGTTGCCCTGCTCGGGGCCGCTGAGGAAAGTCATGTCGACGGTCTTCGGCCTCTTCTTCGCATCGACAGCGATGGTGCCTTCGTATTCGGCGCCCATGCCCGAGGTGGTAAAGCGGTCGCCCTTGAGGACGATGCGCGAAGTTCCCACCGGCATTTTCCGGCCGCCGATCTCCAGCGACACAATGCTCCAGGTTCCTTCAAGTACCGAAGCGTCATTCTTCATCGAGTGGCCCTCACCGGCCGAATCACGGAAACATAGATGGCGGAGGGCAGAGGGTCAAGCATTTTAACCGGTAATTGGAAATCGGAAATCAAGTTGCTGTTCGAGCGGGGGGAGATTACCGATTGCCGTGTGTCAATCGATCTCGGTCCCGCCGACGGCACGCTTGGCTTCGGCCAGACGCTTTTCGAGGAACGAGGTGTGGTCGGCTTCGAAGCTGGCCAGCTCCGTGTAGGTCTGACGCAGGGCGCGGTCGCGCGTCTTGTCGACGAGTTGCGTGTAGTAGCGCTGGGCTGCCTGTTCGCTGTCGAGGGCGATCTGAAACGCGGCCTTGCGCGGCGACAACGATCCTTTCGCGCGCGCAAGTGCGAAGATGTCGCTATTTTCCAGCCGCGGCACCTCGATCATCTCGCGGATATCGTCCTCGGTCACGACGCAGGCCTGCGTGCCGTAGCGTTCGAAATACAGCTCCTGGAGGCGGGTGCCGTGACCGCGCTCTTCTGTGGACATGTCCCAGAAGACCTGCGCGATCTCGAGCGAATCTGGGTCCTTAAGCTCGGCGAACATCTCGGCGAACTGGCCGTACAGTTCGGCATTGCGTTCTTCGATGAAGATGGCGACGTGCAACGCTTCCTGCGACGTGAGTGACGAGAATTCCCGTTTCATGATCGTCCTGGCCTGTTGCCCTGAACCCTTTTTGCCAGTCTACACCGCTCGTAAAGGCATCAAGCGACGCAGCGGCTCGCGCGCTCCGCCGAACGCACCGGCTTCATCTCCGGCTCGGGGACCTCCGCCAGCGCGCGCAACAATACTTTCCCGCGCTGCAGAACGAGCGTCATGCTGTCGCAGCAAGTCGAGCACAACCAGTAACGCTCCACGACCGGGGCAGTGCCGGCACGAGGCTCGGCCGGAACGGTGAAGATACGTCCTTCATGCAGATAGCGAAATGGGGCCATGCAAGCTGGGTTAGCGCATTTGGAAACCATGGCGGCCTCCGCCGTAGAGGGGCGGCGTTTGTGGGAGCGGTTCATGGGCAAGCCACCAGTTCCCGCCGGCGCTCGCGCTCGATCCGCGCCACGGTGTCTCGCAGCCAGCCGAGAACTGCCTGCTCGACGGCAACCCGATTGTACCCCCGCTGCAAGGAGCGAACGGTGGTTCCGGCATCGTCGAGCGGCATTCGCTCGCACGCTGTTGTTTCGTTTTGGAATCTGCCCGGAATGAACTCGGACAGCAAACACTCGCGGCAGGAGCGCCGGTTTGCAGTTTCACCAAAGTTGATGCACGTGGGTGAGTCCTGGAAGTAGGACAGCGGCGCGCGGCTCCGGCTGGTCACACCCCGATACGCGCCCTGCTCGAGAAGATACAGTTCGAAGCGGAGGACTTCGAGCATGTCGCGCTGGTCGGCGGCCATAACTGGCTCCTGAGGCCTCCGATTGTGGCCGCAATCGCACGTTCAGGCTGTGATGGCTCTCACAACCTGCTGTGACGAAGGGCCGCAAAAACCAGCCACGGATTTACACGGATAAACACGGATTAAGAAACAAGAAAGGTTCTGATCCGTTGAAATCCGTGGCGTGTTTTGATTTTGGCGAAGCCAGCTCAGTTCGCCATCGCCTTGGATCCGCCCTTGGGCACGAGCCTGTGCTCCAGCGCAAATAATGCAAGCTCGAGACGGGTCGTCACGCCGAGTTTGCTGAAGATGCTGGTGAGGTGGTGCTTGACCGTGTCCTCGCGGACGCCGAACTTTTCGGCGATGTCGCGGTTGCTGGAGCCCTCGACAATGGCCGCCACCATCTGCATCTCGCGCCGCGTGAGTCCCCACTTCTCGCCTGGGGAATGCTCCTCGAGCGTGGGCATGTCTTTCAACACAAGTTCCTTGAGGTCAGGCACGCTGTCTTTGCCCACCCAGTAGCTGCCTTCCATGACAGCCCCCAGGCTCTTCATCAAAACCTGCGTGGCGGACTCCTTCAGCACGATGCCACGCGCACCCAGTTGCAGGGCCTGAAGCATCTGCTCGCGCTCGATCGAGGCGGTCAGGATAATGACGCGGACCGGGTCCCTGGAGTCGGACAGTTCGCGCAGCGCTTCCAACCCGGGCAGGTTAGGCATGGCGACATCGAGCAGCAGGATGTCGGGCTTGGTCTGCCGGACGAGTTCGATGGCCTGGCGCCCGTCGGCCGCTTCGCCTACGACCTGGAGGTTCGGCTCGGATTCGAGCAGGCGGCGCAGCCCATCCCGGAAGATGGGATGATCATCGGCAATCGCGATTCGTACAATTCGATCAGGCATAAGTAGTCTGCGACTTCTGCGGCAGTGAAATCACCACTTCACTTCCCTTACCCGGAAACGATTGCAGGGTCAGGTCTCCGCCCAGCGAACGTACGCGCTCCCGGATGATCCCAGGCCCCCGTCGTGCGGCGTCAAGTTCTTTCAGGTTGAGGCGTCCGGAGAAGTCGAATCCGTGGCCATTATCTACAATTCCGAGTTTCCAGCAACCATCTTCTGCCGCAAAACGAACTTCCACGTTGCTGGCTCCGCTGTGCTTACGGACATTGACCAGCGCCTCCTGCAGTATGCGCGCCAGTTCGCGGGAAACACGGGAGGGCAATTGCACGTCTTCGAGCGTGGTGACGAACTGGGCGCTGATGCCGGTATCGCGGCGGAAACGGTCCACCATCTCGGCCAGATAGTCGAGGAATTGCCCCGGACCGAACTCCACGGGTTTCATCTGCTGCATCAGCATGCGCAGCCCAAAAACCTGTTCACGCAGCAGGTCCTGAACGCGCGCCAGTCCGGAAGCCACCGGCTCCTCCACCCCGTCACGCGCAAAAGCGGCGCGTGCCGGGGACCCCGGCTCCGATTTCTCCGGCGATGCCAGTTGCCGCCGGAGGACGTCCACCTGCATTTCGACCGAGATCAAGGCCTGGATAGCGCCGTCATGGAGGTCGCGTGCGACTCGCGCCCGCTCAATCGCCCCCGCGCGCGAACGCAGCCGGCGGACGAGGAATACGGTGTAGAGTGCCGGTCCGATCTGCCGCATCACGTTTTGCAGGAAGCGCAGTTCGCCGGCCACATCGGGTCCAGTGACGCTGTCGTACAGCAGCAGGTATCCGCTCCACTCCTCGCCGACGCCAAAGACCACGGACAACACGCTATTGCTGCCGTTCATTTCCGGGAGAGCGCCGGGATCGAAGCTGGGCGGCAGCTTCGCCTTGCGCCCGTCGGCGCTGAGGCCGAAGCATCGCCAGTTCCGGGGTCCGGGTTCCGGCTTCCGGGCTCCGGACTCCGGCTTCCGGACCCCGCTTCGTGCGAACAGCGTGTACGCCGGCAGAGCGATGTCATAACGAGGCCGGGCGTCGGGTTCGAGTTCGCGGTTCTGCACCACGCCATCGCGGGAGGGCAGCTTCCACAGGTAGATGCGGTCCGTACCCGCCTGCTTCAGTGTCATCAGGGCACGCGAGGCCTGGAAGATGCGGCTGGTTTCGCTCAGCACTATCTGCATACTGGCGCGCATGCCGTTCTCGGCGTGAACGCTGGCGAGCAGGCGGTTGAGCGTGGAGTTCTCTGCCCGCCACTGCTTCTCCTCCTCGCCGAGATATCCGACCAGCAGTCCCAGCGTGAACAGGTAACTGGCGCGGATGATGAAGCGGTTCAGTTCGTATTCGCCCTCGATCCACCCTTTGCGCGGGCCGTAGCTGAGCAACGCCGCCTCGCTGCCCAACAACCCGAGCACGACGACCACCGTGATCATGGTCGCGGGCAGTCCCCAGCGAAAAGCCGCCGCCGTAAGCACAAACAACAGGAACACGAAGAACGGGCTGTTCGGCCCTGCCGTGAACAGGATGAACACCATGGGAAAAGCAATGTCCAGGGAGTGGATGATGTGTCCGAATTCCTCGACGCGTTCGACACGGTGCACGTGCACCCAGACATACGTGCTCCAGAGCATGTAGGCGATCAGGATGCCGTATGCCAGGGCGGCATAGCTGGTCGGCTCGGTGGGGTCGAGATACACGGCAACGACCGCCGCTAGGGTAAGGAAGACCCTGGCCGACGCCAGCACGCGCTCGATGCGCGCCCGCTCCGCGATGTCTTCCGGCGCGCCCAGGCGCAGCAGAAATCGGTGTCGCAATCTCCAGAACATGGGGCAAACATTCTGCACCACGGCGCGACACTTCACAACGTCAGGGTCAGGTGCCAGGCGTCAGGAAACAAAACCATTGTCGATTGTCGATTTCGATTGCCGATTGTAAGGCGGAGAGAATCTCGTTTTTGCGATCGACAGTCGGCAATCGGCAATCGGCAATGGCGTTGACACGTGGCACCTGAAGCCTGACACCTGAATGTGACCAAGCTCACAGCGTTCTGTGGGCCCCAGGGGTACGGTAAAGGGGTATTCCGTATCCAGTATTCCGGTAATCAAGCACCGGTGCCGCGAGGCTGCATACGGAATACGAAGTAAGCGAAATCGCTCACCACGGGCCGGAAGTATTCCGGCCGGGAAGGAGCACCGATGCGTTCCAGATCTGTATTGCAATTTGTTTTCGCCCTGTTGCTAGCCACTGCCGTCCCGCTGGCGTTGGCGCAGAAGCCGGCTGAAAACCCGCCGATGCCCAAGTACGACGTCTCCACCGAAGTGAAGATCAAGGGCACGATCGAAGACGTCAAGGAAATGACTATGGGCAAAGGCGAGGCGGGCGTCCACCTGATGGTCAAGACCGCCAGCGAGACCATTGAAGTGCGACTCTGCCCGAGCGGCTACCTGAAGGACTTTGAAATCGCTTTGAGCAAAGGACAAACGGTCGAAGTCACTGGCTCGAAAGTGAAGGTCGAGGGCAAGGACGTGATCCTCGCGCGCGAGGTCGTACAGGGCAATAACACCGTCGTCTTGCGCGACAACAAAGGCGCCCCCGTCTGGACCTGGCTGAAAAAGGGCTAGGGGGCACGCCAGTTCCGGCCGCGAGTCGTCTCGCGAGTTCGCGCACAGGGCGCAATATTGCCCAGCATGGCCGGGCATGAAAGAATGTTGCGGTCCGTGAACGAATGAAAGCGCTCGCCGGTTATCTGAAATCCAACAAGAAAGACGTTGCACTCATGGCCGCTGCGGCGGCCATGTTGTTGTGCGCGACGGTGATCGTCAGCGGCAAGCGCCCGCTGTGGTATGACGAGGTCTTCTCCTGGACACTGGTCACCGATCCGTCGTTCGGCCACATGATGTATGCGCTGCGCATGGCGGCAGAATCTCCTCCGGGTCTGTACCACGTGCTGGCGCGCATCTGGCTTGGGGTCACGGGACAGAGCGTGCTGGCGTTGCGGCTCTTCTCCACCGTGGCCGACATCGTTGCTCTCGTCGCCATCTGGACGACGCTGCGTCGTACCTTTTCGCTGCGCGCGACGGCCGTCGGAGTGCTGACCGTCTTCTGCACTTCGGCGATGATGCTGCTGCATAGTGCTGAAGCCAGGTTCTATCCGCTGTTTGTTGCATGTGCTGCGCTGGCGATCGCGGTGTATGCGCGGGCGGTGGAAAGCGAGAAGCTGAATTGGCGGTTGGCACTGGCGTTGGTGGCGACCAACATCGCGCTGGTACAGGTCCACATTTACGGTATCGCGTACAGCGCGGCGTTGCTGCTCGCGCTAGTCTGCTCCGATGCGATGTCACGACGCTTTCGTTCGCTGGTGTACGGCTGTGTCGGAGCAAGCTGGCTGACACTGCTACCCTGGTTGCCGACCTTACATCGGGTGAACGAGGCGACGAAGCCGCGCCACTGGATAGAGCCTCCCACGTTTGCGGCAGTCGCCGAGTTCTACCGGCTGTACTCGCTGGAATTGCCCATCATCCTGCTCGCGATCGCAGCCCTGTGCCTCGCTGGGCGTTGGGGCTCTGCCGCCGTCACGCAAAATGCTTCGGAGCAGCGGACGACGATCGCCGTAGGCGCTTGCCTGATGGCAGCAACCGCGACGCTCCGCTCCTACCCACCGATGCTCGACATTGCATTACTCGGGCTGCTGGTTGCTCTCGCGGGCGAACGATCTTTGCAGCCTGATGAGAAATCTGGCCATTTGCGACGAGCATTGATGATTGCGGCCATTGTCCTGGTCGCTGCGCCACCCGCTGCCGGAATTTTCTCCGTCGTGGTGAAGCCGGTGTTCGTCCCGAAATACGTGCTGCCCAGCATGCTGGGAATGGCGATCCTGCTCGCCTGGATCGCCGAGCGCGCGGCGCGATTTCCGCTCACCGGAACGTGGTCGGCATGTCTGAAGGCCGGGTGGGCCGTGGTCATCGCCGCGCTGCTTGCGATGCCGATCATCTCCGCGGTGCGACAAGACGCGCACCAGGCGCCCATGTACGGGGTCCGCTCCGACGACATCACGGCCATGGTCCCGGCCGGAACGCCGATCGCCGTCGAGAACTATCATTTATTTCTCCCGCTACGCCAGCAGGCGAGCACGGCGTACGTCTACGTCGGCGACCAGGAAGCCGCGGCCTTCGACGGCGCGGACCGCAGTGCGCTGTTGCACTATCGCGGCGCAGCGCTCTGGAAAGATCTGGGATACCTCTCGGCGGCCGCGCCGGAATGGCACGATTTCCTTGCGTCGCATTCATCGTTCGCGGTCGTGCACTCGCCCGGACACCTCTGGTTCGACTGGCGACTGCGCAACAACCCGGAATACTCGTGGCGGAGTCTGGGGAGCGTCGGGCCGCACGAGATTTTGCTGGTGGAGCGGCGGGCGCCGTTTAAGCCGGCCGCGACTTTGACCGCGGAAGCAGCACGCCCCGTCGCCGGATCGCCGTAGAATCCCGCACCTGACACATGTTATTTGCCACGGCCGATCGCTGCGATGATTGCGTTCGTCGCGCGAATGTAGTCCGCCGGCGCCAGCAACATCTGCGTTCCTCGTATCCCCGCCGACACTGAGATCACGTCGAACAATTCCGCTGTTTCGTCCAGGTACACCGGATAGTCCTTCTTCCCGCCCAAGGCCGTAACACCTCCGCGGATGTATCCGGTGAGCGGCTGCACTTCTTTCAACGCGACGAGCTGCACCTTGCGGTCGCCATGTGCCTCGGCCAGCGCCTTGAGGTCCAGCTCGGCGTTCGCCGGGACGACGGCCATGCACACGCCGTTGCGCTCGCCGCGTGCGACCAGCGTCTTGAAAACCTGCTCCGGCGGCATTCCGATCTTCGCGGCTACGCTCTCCGCCGCCAGGTCCTCGGGATCGACTTCGTACTCCCGCAGCTCGTACGGGATCTTCAGCCCGTCCAGCAGCCGCGCCGCATTCGTCTTCACACCTGTAAGATAGCAAGGACGCGCTCCGTCGATACAACGGCTCCGTGGCGGTCAGGCTCTAATCCCGAGGAATCCAGGAGACAGATCCGCGATGTCGTCGCTCGTCCATAGTCCCGTTGTACAGCACGACTTCAGCCTGCTCACCGACTACGACGTACACCTGTTCAACGAGGGCGCGCATAACCGCCTCTACGAAAAGATGGGCGCGCACGTGGTCTCGCACAACGGCGCGCGCGGGGTGAACTTCGCCGTGTGGGCGCCGGACGCATGGGCCGTCTTCGTCATGGGCGACTTCAACGGCTGGAACAAGCACAGCCACCCGCTGCGCACGCGCGGCTCGTCGGGCATCTGGGAGGGATTTCTCCCCGGCCTCGGCGAAGGCGTGTCGTACAAGTACCACATCGAGTCGCGCTATAACGGGTACAAGGTCGACAAGGCGGACCCGTACGCATTCTTTAATGAAGTCCCGCCGCGCACCGCGTCCATCGTCCGCGATATCGACTACCGCTGGGGCGACGAGCCATGGATGCGGACTCGCCAGGACCGCAACTCGCTTCGCGGCCCCATGTCGATCTACGAAATGCACATCGGCTCCTGGATGCGCGTCCCCGACCAGGACAACCGGCCGCTCGGATACCGCGAGCTGGCGCCGAGGCTCGCTGAGTACGTCATGCGGCTCGGGTTCACCCACGTCGAGTTCCTGCCAGTGATGGAGCACCCGTTCTACGGCTCCTGGGGATACCAGGTAACCGGTTTCTTTGCCCCGACCAGCCGCTACGGCACGCCCCAGGATTTCATGTACCTGGTGGACTATCTGCATCAACAGGGGATCGGCGTCATCCTGGACTGGGTGCCGTCGCACTTCCCCACCGACGAGCACGGTCTCGCGTATTTCGACGGCACGCACCTCTACGAGCACTCCGACCTGCGCCAGGGCTTCCACCCCGACTGGAAGAGCTACATCTTTAATTACGGGCGCAACGAGGTCCGCAGCTTCCTGCTGTCGAGCGCGATGTTCTGGCTCGACCGTTATCACGCCGACGGTCTGCGCGTGGACGCCGTTGCCTCCATGCTCTATCTCGATTACTCGCGCAAGGAAGGCGAGTGGATCCCGAACAAGTTCGGTGGCCGCGAGAACCTGGACGCCATCAGCTTCCTGCAGCGCATGAACCGCGACGCTTACCAGGCGTTCCCATCGATCCAGACCATCGCGGAAGAATCGACCGCATGGCCGATGGTGTCGCGGCCGACGTACCTCGGCGGCCTAGGATTCGGGCTCAAGTGGGACATGGGCTGGATGCACGACACGTTGTCCTACATGCAGAAGGAGCCGGTCTTCCGGAAATTCCACCACAACCAGCTCACGTTTCGCGGTCTCTACGCGTTCAACGAGAACTTCGTCCTACCGCTTTCCCACGACGAGGTCGTGCACGGCAAGGGGTCGCTGCTCAACAAAATGCCGGGCGACGTCTGGCAGAAGTTCGCGAACCTGCGCCTGCTCTTCTCCTACATGTGGTCGCAATCGGGCAAGAAACTGCTGTTCATGGGCGGGGAATTCGGCCAGTGGGGCGAGTGGAACCACGACACGTCGCTCGACTGGCACCTGACCACGAGCTATTTCCATAGCGGCATCCAGCGGCTCGTCGAAGACCTGAACCGTCTCCACCGCGACGAGCCCGCGCTGCACCAGCTCGATCTCGATCCGCGTGGCTTCCAATGGGTGGACGCCAACGATGCCGACGACAGCGTCCTGACGTTCCTGCGCCGAGGCGAGAATCCCGACGACACCATGCTGATCGTCCTGAATTTCACGCCTGTGATGCGCGAAAGCTATCGCGTGGGGGTGCCGCAGTGCGGCTGGTGGCGCGAACTGGTCAACAGCGACGCCGACGTCTACGGCGGCTCCGGCAAAGGCAATGGTGGAGGCGTCAACACCGAAGACTTTCCCAGTCACGGCTATGGCTGCTCGCTGAATCTGCTGCTGCCACCGTTGGGAGCTCTGTTTTTCAAGCGGGCATAGGGCAAAGGCGTAGGGCAAGATAAAGGCGGGGACGATTGAATCGTTCCCGCCTTTAGTTTTCGCCTACGGACTAACAGCTAGTTATTATCGTTGCTCGCGCGCTTCCATCCGACCATCTCGCCGAGCGTCGTCGTCGAACTGGAGCTGGAGGCAGGATGCTTGTAGGACTCGATGTCGGTGCGGCTGGCTTCCGCCCCGACTGCGCGCAGGCTGAGCCCGACTTTCTTCTCGCCGGGATTCATCTTGATGACCTTGAAGTCGAACTCCTGTCCGGGTTCGAGCTGCAAGGGATGACCCTGCTCGTCGGTCGCTTCGGAGTTGTGGCACAGGCCCTCGACTCCATCCGCGATCTCGACGAACGCGCCGAACGTCGCCACGCGAAGCACCTTGCCGTGCACGACGTCGCCGATGCGATGGTTCTCGAAGAAGCTCTCCCAAACGTCGGGCTGGAGCTGCTTCACGCCGAGTGACAGGCGGCGGTTGTCCGGCTCGATCGCCAGCACCATCGCCTTCACTTTGTCGCCCTTCTTCAGGACTTCTGACGGATGCTTCACGCGCTTGGTCCAGCTCAGGTTGCTGACGTGGACCAGGCCGTCGA
>CAZLJE010000019.1:0-107332 GCA_964559835.1 uncultured Terriglobales bacterium | reverse complement strand
CTGGGCACCTACTACGGGATACTGGTGGGAGCTGGTGGCGGCTCGGGTACGGTGAGCAACCGTTACGCCCTGGTGACGGCCGCCGGATCGGGTAATGTCGGCATCGGCACGACGTCGCCGACCGCGCCGCTGATGGTGGCGGCCGACAACCCTGGCGGATCGGATCGGGCGAAGCAGGTGGTTATTCAGGGCGGGAGCAATCCGAACCTGCACTTGAATCTCGGTGTCCACACGGAAGCCAACCCGGCCTTTGCGGAGATCGGTTTCGTGGAAGAGGGCGTGGCGTGGCGCAACCTGGTGCTGGGCAAGAACGGCGGAAACATCGGCATCGGGACCACGAATCCCACTTCGCCGCTCACCGTGGCCGGCACCATCCAGTCCACCTCCGGCGGCTTCATGTTCCCGGACGGGTCGATTTTGACGAGTGGCAATAATCCGACGGGGTCGACAGCGAACCAGGTGTTCCACGCGACGCAGACGGGAGCGGGTCCTTCCACCCTCACCGTCGCCACGCTACCGACGGCGATTCGCGGCGACTCCACGACCACCAGTAATTACACCAGCGGCGTGCTGGGTACGAGCGCCAGCTCGTACGGCTTTGGCGTCGCCGGCGAGAACCTCGCCACCAGTAACTGTCCCAACGGTGGCAACACTGGGGGATGCCTGGGAACACCTGATTTCGCGATCGGCGTTTTCGGCGTTTCCACCCAGAGCACGATCGGGGCCGGTGTGTGGGGCGAGGCCGAGGCCGCCACGGGTACGACGGTGGGTGTGTTCGGCAAATCCTTCAGCACCAGTGGCAGCGGCGGCACGGCGGGCGGCACCGGCGTTTACGGATACGCAAGCGCCACCAGCGGCGATGCGGTTGGCGTGTATGGCCTCAGCAACAGCACGACCGGCACGGGGGTGTGGGGCGATACGACCGGAGTCACTTCGGGGTCGACCTGGGGTGTGTACGGCAGCATCGCCAGCGCCGATACCGGCGCCGCGGCCGGGGTGTTTGACAACGTGAATGCGAACACCAGCGGTAATCTTCTGATCGGCCGCGCCACCAGCAACAAGACCCGGGTGTTTCGCGTCGACGGCACCGGCAAGGGCTTCTTCAACGGCGGCACGCAGACCGGCGGGGCGGACTTCGCGGAGTCGGTGGAGGTGCTGGGCACGCCTGCCGGATATGAGCCGGGCGACGTGCTCGTGATCGATTCCACCGGTACGCGACGGTTGGCGCTGTCTACGGAGGCGTACTCGACGAGAGTCGCGGGTATCTATTCGACCAAACCCGGCGTGCTGGCGACGACGCACCAGATGGACGACCCCAGGCTGACTTCCTCCGAGGTGCCGCTGGCCGTCGTCGGCATCGTGCCCTGCAAGGTCACGGCGGAGAACGGTCCCATCCAGGCTGGAGACTTACTGGTGACCAGTTCGCGGACCGGCTATGCCATGAAGGGAACCGACCGCGCGCGCATGTTGGGCACCGTCATCGGGAAGGCGATGCAGTCGCTGAAGCAGGGAGACGGCGTCATCGAAGTGCTCGTCTCGCTGAATTGATGCGACCGTAAGGGCGACTCGAACGTCGTTCGCTCTATCGGAAACGTGATATCTTTCCGTGTACCCAGCGTGTTCGAATCACGTTCGGACCTTAGCATTGGTGTGGTCAAAAGAGGTTAAGTTGCAACGCACAGCTCTCATAACCGGCATTACGGGCCAAGACGGGTCGTATCTGGCGGAGTTCCTGCTCGAGAAGGGATATCGAGTGGTAGGGATCATCCGGCGTTCCAGTACTGTCAATTTTGAACGCATCTCCCACCTGCAAGACTCAATAGAACTTCTTCAAGGTGATCTGCTCGATCAAAGTTCATTGATCTCTGTTCTCCATCAGGTAAGACCAAGCGAGGTGTACAACCTGGCGGCGCAATCGTTTGTCCCCACATCCTGGACGCAGCCGGTATTGACGGGGGAATTTACGGCTCTGGGCGTTACGCGGATGTTGGAGGCGGTCCGCGTCGTCGATCCGAGTATTCGGTTTTACCAGGCGTCGTCAAGTGAGATGTTCGGGCATGTCGAGGAATCGCCCCAGAACGAACGCACTCGCTTCCATCCCCGCAGCCCGTATGGCGTCGCCAAAGTGTATGGCCACTGGATCACGGTCAATTATCGAGAAAGTTATAACCTGTTCACCTGCTCCGGGGTCTTGTTCAATCATGAGTCTCCCCGGCGTGGATTTGAATTCGTTACACGGAAGGTTTCCTACGCCGTCGCTCGCATCAAACTTGGCCTGCAAGATCGCTTGAGGATGGGTAATCTCGAAGCGGAACGCGACTGGGGCTTTGCCGGAGACTATGTCCGCGCTATGTGGCTAATGCTCCAGCAAGATACGCCTGACGACTATGTAGTCGGCACGAATGAGACTCATAGTGTGCGGCGACTGTTGGAAGTCGCATTCGACCATGTCGGACTCGATTACACGAAATATGTTGAGATCGACCCATCGCTGATCCGTCCGGCCGAAGTGCATCATCTTCGCGGAGATTACTCGAAGGCGAAGACGCGTCTTGGGTGGCAACCCACTGTGGGATTCGAACAGCTTGTGCGGATGATGGTCGATTCTGACCTGAAGGTAGCGCAGACGGCGCATCACGCGTTCGCTGCGGCAGGGCACTAGCCAGGGATCGTGCGCGCACTCATCACCGGCGGAACCGGATTCGTTGGGCAACACTTGTCTGCATCGCTCCTGGGCGATGGGGATGAGGTATTCGTGTTTGCCATCGATCCGCCGCCGGGGACGCGGGAGCGGTACCACTATATTCGTGGTGACCTAAGCGACGAGACCTCGGTCGAAGCACTTGTGCGTGATTTGAAGCCGGACCACGTTTATCATCTGGCCGCCATCTCCGCTGTGCCTGTCTCATGGCAAAGGCCGCGCCTGACCTTTGACCTGAATGTATGGGGCACTTTCAACATTCTGCGTGCTTGTTCCCGCATGACCCCTTCTCCCCGGGTCCTGAACGTGAGTACCGGTACTGTGTACGAGGCTAGTGACCAGTTGCTCACGGAGGCTTCGCCGCTTCGGCCAGCCAACCCTTACTCGGCCAGCAAAGCTATGGCGGAGTTGGTCCGTTTTCAATTCTCAGGCCTCCCCGTCGTGACCACTCGGTCGTTCAATCACTCAGGGCCGGGACAAACAACCGATTTCGTTCTCCCCGCACTTGCGAAACAGGTAGCAGATATCGAAGCGGGAGCATCCTCGCCGGTCATCTCCGCCGGTGCTCTGGACGTCGAGCGCGATTTCCTTCACGTCGCAGATGTGATCACTGCTTACCGGTTGTTGATCGATCGTGGCAAGAGCGGCGAAGTTTACAACGTATCATCAGGCGAGCCGAGAAGACTGGACGCGGCGCTTACCAGGCTTTTGGAGCTTGCCGGCGTGACGGCCGAGGTGCGAACCGATACGGCGCGATTGCGTGCCGAGCGAGTACCGCGGATCTCCGCAAGTTCTGAGAAGCTGCGTATGGACACAGGGTGGTCGCCGGCAAAGACGTGGGACGACCTCCTTCGCGACCTTCTCACGTTCTGGCGGCAGCAGAGGTCTGCGACAGCTCCGATAAGCGGCTGACATTCGCGCCCGCTCGTGAGAACGATCTCACACCGCAGCCAGTCAGCTAAAGCCTGCCTCGCCCCGGTGTGCAAAGAGTTTTCCTACTTCCATGTCCATGTTTCTATGGGAGATAGCGAGGTTTTCGCGATGACTCACAGTCTCTTTCGTGGTATAAGTTAAAGCTCCCGTGAGAACCTGATTCCGGTTGGGGAACAGTGTGTCTGCCCTTCCGAGGGTCACGCAAATTGCACGAGTCTCAATACTGGAGTGATACAGGTTAGGCAGTTGGCCCGATTGGTTCACATCGACTTTTGCGGTAGTGTTGCTATCTTTGAGGTGCACTCGGCGTTCGTCATGCCGGGTCCAACGTTCTCATGGATGACACAATAATAATTTGTAACGGCTGTACAGATTCAGCGGACTTTAGCGTGGCTCTCAGGCAAGCGGGCCGCCATCGTGTTCGATGGTAAGTGTCTGAAGTTGTTGTTGCCTCATCATTACAATGTGAGTGACGGGGCGGAGCTGTATCTGTTGTCTCCTACCTGCGCCAATTCCATATATCGTCGCTTTTGAGTTCTTCGATCGCCGTTTGAGCGATTTCCCAAAGAGGTCGGCGTAATGCGGAAGTACACTCGCGATTCTTGTGTCCTGGTGCTCCTGGTAACGTTTTTTGCGCAGTTTTCCGTCGCGCAACTCCAGTCCCGTCCTGCGGTGGATGACGGCTCCAGAGCTTCGTCCCGGGCCGAGCGTCAGGCCATCGAGCTCGTGTCGTTATCGGCGGATAAGATTTTGGAAATTTTCCGCGATTCGCCGGGCCTCGTACTCGCTTTCAAGCGGGTCCTGGTGCAGAAGGCTTATGAACAAGGCCGGCTTCTGGATTCGGAAAGTCTGACCGACGACGCTGTCTTCGACCTTGTCAGGACTGATGCGCACATTCGCGTGCTGGCGACGCAGGAGATTGAGAAGCGCTCGTACGTGCGCGCGAAACCCACAGAAGAAGAAGCCCGGCAGGCTGCCCGCGCTCAGAATGCCGACCTGAACAGCGCACACGACGACCTGGACAAAACGCCGCTCTCGGAGAAGGACTACTGGAAACAGCGTGCTGAACTAGACCGGCAGCGTGCAGTGCAGCGGGACCAGCTGCGGCAACAACAGCCCGCACCGGCGCCCGCACCTCCAGATCAGAATGTCGTTCCTTCGCAACCTTCGGTACCAGCCGACCGCAGGCGTCAGATGCTGCGCGCGCAAGCAACGCAGCAGGGCGACATCGATTATCCTGCTATGCCTCCGATCTCAGCAGGCGAGCTGCCATCCCTGTTATCTCGATCCGATTTGAGCGGAGACAGGGCAGGCGGACTCGGACCAGACGTCACGGCTGCGGCTCAACGGATGCGCGACAACGCAGCGATGGCCGCGATTTCCGGTGCTGGGTCGCTGCCCGCGACAACATCCTCCGATGTTCCAGCGGAAACAGCCTCGCTGTCGCGTTTTCGCCCGCAGGTTCCACCCACCCAACCGAAGTACACCCCTCCGATCATTCGACAACGTCCGAACCCGTACGCAGACGTTCCGTCGTTATATGACTTGTACTCCCAAGTATCCCAGCGGTCGGCGACCTTGGATCGTTTCGGTATGGACGTCTTTACCAATGGTTCCGGTAACCTGGATCAGCTTCCGCTCGACTTGCCGGTGGGGCCCGAGTACGTTCTCGGACCGGGGGATACGCTCAAGATCGACCTCTGGGGCAGCGTCTCGCAAAGGCTGCAGCGCGTTGTTGATCGGGAGGGTCGTGTTTCACTGCCCGAATCCGGCGCAGTCCAGGTGACTGGCAAGACCTTAGGAGCGGTGCAGCAGGAGATACAAGCTGTTTTACGCACGCAATATCGGGATGTTCGGGCGGACGTATCTCTCGCTCGGATTAGAACGGTTCGCGTTTACGTGGTCGGCGATGTCACGCAACCCGGAGCCTACGACATCAGTGCGCTCTCTACCCCTCTGAACGCGGTTCTTGCTGCTGGCGGGCCGACCTCCCGTGGTTCAATGCGCACCGTGATCCACAAGCGGGGCAATAAGACCGTACAGGAGAGCGACCTCTACGAAATGATCCTGCACGGCACCCGCACGGATGTCAGTACTTTGCAATCCGGTGACACCATTCTCGTGCCACCCATCGGGCCGCAGGTCACCATCCAGGGCATGGTGCGGCGGCCTGCAATATACGAATTGAGCGGAGGACAGACAAATCTAGCGGAAGCGCTGGAACTATCCGGGGGCGTTCTCGCGACCGGCACGTTGCGACACATCGATGTCGAGCGAGTCCAGGCGCACGACAAGAAAGTCATGCTCAGCCTTGACCTGCCCGAGACCAACGACCAGCAGGCGAACGCCAATGCGATGGAGGCGTTCAAAGTCCAGGATGGTGACGTGATCCGCATATCTCCCATCCTGCCGTATAGCTACAAAACCGTATTTCTCGACGGCCACGTTTTCCATCCCGGCAAGTATCCCTACAGCGACGGAATGAAAGTCACGGACCTGATCAAGTCCTACGCCGACTTGATGCCGGAGCCGTCCGGGCGCCACGCCGAGATTATCCGTCTCAATCCACCTGATTTTCGGCCCGTCGTGCTGGCATTCAATCTTGACGACGCCATGGGTGGGAAGGGGACTGTTCCCGAACTTAAACCCTTCGACACGGTACGCATCTTCGGGCGGTATGACTTCGAAGACCCGCCCGAGATCATGGTCACCGGCGAGGTTCGCGATCCCGGTGAGCACCTGACGAACGGTGCAACGCGCTTGACCGAAGCTATCTATCTTGCCGGCGGGATCACGACCGATGCGAAACTGGATGACGCGCAGATATACCGCAAAATGCCGGGCGGGGAAGTCCGCATTCTGAGCGTGAATCTTGGGCGCGCGTTGGCGGGCGATCTCAAGGAAGATTTTTTGCTGCAACCGAAGGACAGGGTCATCGTCCACCGCGATCTGACGAAACTGGATCCCGCTTCGGTGACCATCCAGGGCGAAGTAGCAAAGCCAGGAAAATACCCGTTAGGCGAGAACATGAACGCTGCCGACCTGGTCCGGTTGGCCGGCGGGTTCAAGCGCGGAGCGTACACGGCCTCGGCCGACCTGTCACGCTTCGTAGTCGAAAACGGCAAGCGTGTTCTGGGTGAGCACGAGGAAATTCCTATCGCTAAAGCGATGGCCGGTGAACCCGACTCCGACTTCCGTCTGATGGACGGCGATATCCTCAGTATCCGGCAGTTGGCCGGGTGGAATGAGGTAGGCGCGTCCATCGTCGTCAAGGGCGAGGTCTCGCACCCAGGCACTTATGGCATCGAGCAGGGCGAGAAACTTAGCTCGATCATCGAGCGCAGTGGCGGGTTTACCGCGGCTGCATATCCTTACGGTGCCGTTTTGGAGCGCGCCCAGGTCCGCGAGTTCTCGGAGAAAAGCCGGCAGGAGATGATTCGTCGTATCGAAAGCGGCGGTAACGGAAACATCAGCGGCAGCGTCACCGGACAGGAGCAAGCTGCGTTGCTCCAGGCCTCCATACAGCAGCAACAACAAGTGCTGACCGCACTGCGCAATCAGCCGGCAAGCGGCCGGCTGGTCGTCCATATCTCGCCCGATATACAGCGCTGGAAGAACACCTCCGCAGACATCGAAGTCCGGGCGGGCGACGTTTTGCTCATCCCGAAACGACCGAATTTCGTCATTGTAAGTGGGCAGGTATACAACACGTCCGCGGTCAGCTATTCGCCCGGAAGGAATGCCGGGTGGTATCTGCAGCAGGCTGGCGGTTCCACGAAGCTCGCCGACAAGAAATCGGTTTATGTAATTCGCGCAGATGGATCCGTGGTTGGGCGCGAAGGCACATCGGGTCTTTGGAAAGGCAGCGTGCTATCGCTCAAGCTGCAGCCCGGTGACATGGTCGTTGTCCCCGAGAAATTCATCACGGGCTCTTCCGGGTGGAAAGAATTCATGAGTTTCGCGCAGTTTGCTTCTTCGCTCGCTATCGCCGCGCGAGTTGCTACGAGTTTCTAGATGCGGAGCACCTGGCTAAGACTTGTCGCGCTAGTCCTCACCTTCGCAGCCTGTGCGGGGGCGCAAGAGACGCAATCGGACCGCATTTGTACCGATCTTTCGGGGAAATTCCGGCTCCCTTGCCCCTCCGAAAAATCCGCACAATCGCTTCCTCCGTCATCGGCGCCGGAAACCGCTTCCGACGACCGCCCGCAAGGATCTCGTCCGCCGCCGTCGCCCGTGCGCGTCAGCGCGACGACCATGCCAGCTCCCGCCTCGTCGGTAGACACTGGCGTCCCGGATGTTAGTAGCGCTCGCAGCACAACGGCCGGTCTCGCAACCCAATCGTTGGAACGGTCCTTTGCCCGGAATTTCGTGCTGGATCAGAAGAGCATTTGGACCAGTCCGCTACAGTTGAGCGTTGAAGATAGTCGCTGGCTCTTCCCCTTGGTGACTGCAACATCACTCATGGTGTTGAGCGACACGAAGATTGAATCACACCTGCCAACCAGCCCGACTCTCATCAAGAACAGCAAGACATTCTCTGACTACGGTGTTGCCGCCTACGCGGGCTCAGTAGCGGGCGCATATCTCTTGAGCAGGGCCACGCACAATGACCACCTGCGCGAAACGGCCGTGCTCAGTGGGGAAGCGGCGCTGAATTCATTCGTCATGACGGAAGGGATCAAGTACATGGCCGGGCGTCAGCGGCCGTTTGAAGGCAATGGCAATGGTCTCTTCAGGAAGGGGGGATCGTCGTTCCCCTCGGAGCACAGTGCTGCTGCCTGGTCGATTGCATCGGTGATTGCCCGTGAGTATCCTGGCCCGCTGACGACGTTTCTTGCCTACGGCGGTGCCGCTGCCATCAGCGCTGCGCGCGTCACCGGCCGCCAGCATTTCGCGTCCGATGCGTTTGTCGGCGGCGCGATTGGCTGGTTCGTGGGGCGACAGGTATACAAGAGGCACAGCGATGCTGCCTACCCCGATTCCGCATACGGCACTTTTCAGCGCACGCCCGGCGAGGTTTCCCGCGATCCCGCCTTCATGGGATCGACGTATGTTCCGTTAGACAGTTGGGTCTATCCGGCCATCGAGCGCCTCTCAGCTCTCGGCTATGTCCAAAACGCCTTCTCCGGCTTGCGTCCCTGGACGCGAATGGAATGTGCACGATTGCTCGACGAAGCATCCATTCCCCCTGAAACAGACGGAGCTGTTGAGGCAATGGCAACAAGCCTCTACGACAGGCTCTCGAAGGAATTTGCGTTTGAAACCGCACGCTTGCGCGGCGAACGTAATCTGACCGCCGAAATCGAATCCGTGTATGTCCGCTTTACCGGCATTTCAGGGAAGCCGCTGAATGATGGCTACCATTTCGGCCAGACGATCGTCAACGACTTTGGCCGTCCGTACCAGGAAGGTTTCAATTTCATAACTGGAGTCTCGGGGAGAGCGTCCGCGGGTCCCCTCGCCTTCTACGTTCGCGGCGAATTCCAGCACGCGCCATTTGCGCCGGGATACTCCCAGAGCGTCCAGAACGCGATTCAATTCGCCGACGCCAAACCTTTAGTCCCCGCGTCAGCGGACCCCGCTGTCAATCGCCTGCAATTGCTCGATGCCTATGTCGCTTTCAGTCTCGGCAACCTGCAGGCAAGTTTTGGCAAACAGAGTCTCTCCCTGGGTCCGACCCAAGATCCTTTCCTGTCCAGCACGAATGCCGAACCAATATTGATGTTTCGCTTGTCACAGACCGAACCCAAGAAACTTCCGAGCGTGTTGGGACTCTTAGGTCCGATGAGAAGCGAGTTCTGGTTCGGACGCCTGATAGGCGACCATTTCGTGAACACTCAAGACTCGTACCTGCTCAGCGATGTCGTCTATTCACTCGGGAGGAGCCTCTCGAGGCAGCCATTCGTCGACGGAGTAAAGGTCAACTTCCAACCCACACCTAACTTCCAATTCGGTGTGGGGAAAACATCCCTGTTTGGCGGACCGGATTTTCCTGTAACGCTGGATACATTCTACCGCTCGGAGTTTATCCCAACGAACGCCGGAGGCGCGGGCCATGATCCTGGCGATCGGCGCTCCACCTTCGATTTCACCTATCGCATTCCGGGGTTGCGTAATTGGCTCGTCTTATACAACGACTCGTTCGTGGAGGATGAAGTTTCGCCCATAGGCTATCCCCGGCGCGCCGCCCAGAATCAAGGACTGTACATGCCGCAGATCCCGAAGCTCCCGAAGCTCGACTTCCGGGTCGAGGGCGGATATACGAACCTCCCCGGCCTGCTGGAGCCGACGGGGGGCGGGTTCTTTTACTGGAACACGCGATACCTGGACGGATATACGAACGCCGGAAATATCATTGGCAACGCCACACTCGGACGCCAGGGAATCGGCTTTCGCGCCGCCAGCACCTACTCTTTTGCAGCTGACAAAACCATCCAACTGGGCTTCCGCAGCAACCAAGTAGACCGGATGTTCGCCGGCGGAGGTAATTACAAGGACTTCTCCATACGTTCCGAATGGAGCTTCACCGAGGCCCTGTCGATGTCGAGCTTGCTCCAATATGAACGTTGGAACTTCCCACTCCTATCGCCTGCCGGAGCACAAAGCAACTTCACTGCCTCGTTCCAGTTCACCTATTGGCCGCATTGGAAGATTGGCAAGTAAGATAACTTGGAGAACAGATTCGTGGACTCATACGGCCCCGGAATCGCGCCCGCATACGAGCGGCCGGACATAGAGCCGCCCCCGCCAGACTTGGAGCGCGCCAACAACCTTCGCCTGCTTTGGGACCGGCGCCGGTTTCTATTCAGCGCGATGTGGAAGACCGCCGTGGTGGCCGCCGTGGTCGCCATGCTGATACCTGTGAGGTATACCGCAACCACGCGAATGATTCCGGGCGAAAATACGAACATGTCGCTTCTGAGCGCGGTGGCCGCGCGAGCGACCGGCGGAATGGGACTCGATGCCGCGTCGGGTCTGCTCGGTTTCAATACTCCGGCGGCACTCTACGTACAGATCCTGCAAAGCCGGACCGTGCAAGATCGGCTCATCGACCGCTTCGATCTTCGGAAAGAGTACAGCACAAAGTACTACTTCAACGCGCGTCGCGAATTGTCGCGTCACACCACGATCGAGGAAGATCGAAAGAGCAACGTCATCTCTGTCAGTGTCACCGATCACAGCGCCCCACGCTCGGAGCAACTCGCCAATGCTTATGTGGAGGAGATGAATAAACTCGCCGCGGACTTAAATACCTCCGCCGCCCACCGCGAGCGCGTTTTCATCGAAAACAGGTTGTCGACGGTCAAGAAGGACCTTGACACCGCGGAACGCGAACTAAGCGATTTCTCGAGCAAAACCTCTGCCATCGACATCAAGGAGCAGGCGCGTGCCATGGTTGGGGCGGCGGCGACCCTGCAAGGCCAGTTGATCGCGGCGGAGTCGGAATTGAAGGGGCTCGAGGAGATCTACTCGCCGAACAACGTTCGCGTGCGTGCCGTTGCCGCCAGGATCGCGGAACTGCAAAAACAGATGCAGAAATTGGGCGGCGAGTACACCCAGACCGGTCCCGGTGTACGGGAGGATGCGTCGAACGAACTATATCCCTCGATACGCCAGTTGCCGGCTTTGGGCTACGAGTACGCCGAACTATATCGTCGAACCAAGATAGAGGAAACCGTCTTTGAACTTCTGACGCAGCAGGTGGAATTGGCAAAGATCCAGGAAGCGAAGGAGCTCCCGACGGTGCGGGTCATGGACAGAGCGGAAATACCCGAGCGAAAGTCCTTTCCTCCGCGTACGGTCATCATCGTAGTGAGCGCTTTGTTCGCACTGCTGCTTTCCTCTGCGTGGGTCATTTCCAAGGAACGCTGGGACAGGATAGATCCGGCTGACGAAAAAAAGATGTTCGCCCTCGAGGTGTATGGCACGGCTGCCACTGGCGTTCGCGGCGTGGCCAGGAAGTTCAAGCGATCCAAGCCGGAGCAGGACCTGTTGAACGCACCTCTGGACCCGCCCGCCGATACGCAGGCCTGATTCGTCCATTCCAATACCAGACGGGAGTCCCCTCTGTCATGCGCATTGCTTTCGATCTGCGAAGGATCGTAAATCCGGGAATCGGGCGCTACATGAAATGTCTGGTGGAAGCGATCCTGCAAGAAGGCCCGCAGCATGAATACCTTCTTGTCCTTCCACCCGCCGGTGACATCGAGGTTCCAGCCGGCAGCAAGAATGTACGCCGGGTCGTCTCGCGTCTAAAGTACTACTCGATCCAGGAACAGCTGGGGCTTCCATTCCTCCTTCGCCGTTTTGGCGCCGACGTTTTGCACGCCCCGCACATCATGGTTCCGCTGGCGCGAACCTGCCCGGTTGTAGTCACATTGCATGACGTGATCCCGTTCACCTGCGATCTTCCCGACCCGCCATCCTGGCTGGGACGCGTTTACTTCCGCGGCATGACTCGCATCGCGGCGCGCCTCTCGGTGTGCGTCATCACCGATTCAGAGCACTCGAAGAAGGACATCGTTCATTACCTGGGCACTGAGCGGGACAAGATCGAAGTCATCTATCCCGCTCCCGATCCTCGTTTTCAGCCGGTTCACGAATCCCAGGCTCTGGACCAGGTGCGCCGCAAGTACGGTCTCCCTTCAGATTTCGTGCTCTATACGGGTATTTACAAACCGCGCAAGAACCACGGTGGATTGTTGCAGGCCTTCCGCAAGCTTATCGATATGGGTGTCACGACGAACCTTGTGATCGCCGGCCCAATGAAGCAAGGGGAAAAGCTTCTACGCGATGCCGCCGCGGAGCTGGGCATAGCCGACAAAGTGTTTTTTCCCGGGTTCGTTCATGACCCGGACCTTCCGGCTCTCTACTCGGCGGCGCGCGTGTACGCGTGTCCCTCGCTCTACGAGGGCTTCGGATTCACGCTGCTCGAAGCGATGTCCTGTGGAACACCCGTTGTGTCGTCACCCGAAACATCTCTGGCGGAAGTCGGCGGAGAGGCTGCGCTGTTTGCCGATCCGCGCGATCCCGATGCCTTTGGTTCCGCGCTGGCGCGCGTTCTTACGGACCCCGATCTTCGTGCTCGTATGGTGAAAGCAGGCTACGAGAACGTCCGCCGGTTCTCCTGGAATGCTACTGCGCGCGCCACCCTGGCGGTGTACACTCACGCCTTCGCCGCGCCGTTCCGCCGTACCGCGAGCGTCTCCACGTGAGCGCCGTCCAACCTGTTCCTCGACCGGGTTCCGCGGCCCCGCAACGGCGCTCGTTGCTGCCTTCGGCCGCTCAACTATCTCTCGCCCGGGTCGCGCGCGGCCTGTTTCGTTTGGCCGTCCTGTTTGTTGCAGCGCGCGTGTTGGGTCCGGATCGGTTTGGGATTTACGCGCTTCTGCTGACCATCAACGAGATCCTGCTGTTCATTTCGGGCGGCGGGTTTATCGATTACCTGACGCGCGAAGCGGCCAAGGACCCGGCAAGTGGATACGCGTCGGCCATTCGCCTGACGCAGCTTCGGTGGCTGTACCTGCTCGGATTAGTTGGACTGTGTCTTCCGGTTTTGTGGCTGCTTGGTTACTCCCAGGCGGTTGCTGTCAACTCCGTTCTGCTGTCGGTAGCGCTCTTTCCTCGCGCCGTGAACGAATCGTGCAAGGGGCTGTTACGCGCTGCCACGGCGTTCCAGCGGTTCCTCTGGGTAGAGCTTGTCGAAGGCGCTACGCTGGTCGCAGTCGGCGCGCTCTTGCTCTTCCGCGGCGCCGGCATTCGAGGCTTGATCTGGGCGGAACTGGCAGCGGCGGCAATGGGCGCACTGATCGCGTTACGGTTGGCGCTGCCCCTATTTCCTCGAGGTTTGGGCATAACGCCGGCGTGGAGCCATGTTGTCCGGAAAAGCATCGCGTTTAACGTTTATCCGTTGATCGTCGACGTCTACGACAAAGTGGACATCGTTCTTCTCTCCAAGCTGGCCGGCAATGCGGCAGTCGGCTTATACACGATGCCGTACAGAATCCTGCCAATGCTGCAGGTACTTCCTTTCGGACTCATGGGGGTACTGCTCCCGACGCTGTCCGCTTCACACGCACACACCGAAGAGAAGGAAGCGTCCGGGCAGGTGCTTGGGTTGTTGTACGCCTCCGCGCTCTTCTTCGGTCTTGGCGCCTTGCTGTTGTCCGACACTGTAGTGCCGTGGGCTCTTGGACCCACTTATGACGGCTCGGCAACCGTCCTGAAGATTGTGATCTGGGCGATTCTGCCGATGTTCATGAACAACGTCTACAACACGATCCTGTTGGCAAAGAACCGCGAACGCGTCTTTCTCGTCACCTCGACTGTCTGCATGTTCGTGAATATCGCTGCTAACGTGATTCTGATCCCACGGTATTCGTACCGCGCGGCGGCGGCAGTAACGATTGCGACGGAGTTCGTGCTGCTGGCACAGAATGCCGTGATCGTGAAACGTACTATCGGGTATCTTCCTCTGCCGCGCAACTTTTTGCGCACAACCGTCAGTTTCGCGATCATTTCCGCTGTGTCCCTGATCGCGTTGCGCTGGGCGACTCCCCTTGTGGTAGGCCCGCTGGCTGCGCTCATATTTGCCGTATCGGTTGCTGCGAACAGAACGATTCAGTTCTCCCTTCACACATCTCACGCTCGATCAGAAGTGTGATGATCTGAACGATCGTCAAATCCATCGCGAGGACCAGAAAATCCCGAATGACTGAATTAGAGCGTCTGCATAAAACCTGGAACACGCTTGCTCAAGATGATCCGCTCTGGGCGGTTCTCACCGATGAGTCGAAGGCTGGACGTAAATGGGATTTGGACTCGTTTCTCGCCACCGGTGAAGAAGAGATCAAGAGGGTATTCGATTATGCCGGGCAGCACGTCGCCGTGGACCACGATGGCGAAGCGCTTGATTTTGGGTGCGGTATCGGCCGGCTTACTCGTCCGATTGCACGCCGCTTCGCGCGCGCCTATGGAATCGACATTTCTGAGGAGATGATTCGGACGGCGCGCAGTATTGAAGCGGCAAAATGTGAATTTCTCGTCAACCGGGAGCCTGGGCTCGCGATGTTCGAAGACGGAAAATTCGCGTTCATTTACAGCAATATCACCCTCCAGCACATGCCTCAGAAGTTCGCGCTTCGCTATATTCGCGAATTCGTGCGCGTTCTTGCGCCCGGTGGTGTACTCGTATTCCAGGTAGCGGAACGGCTTTGTGGCGGGGTGCTCGATCGCATCCGGTATCACGTTCGTTTGCGTACCCGAATGAGAACCCTTCTTGGCGAGGAGTTCATGCAGGTTTATTTCTTGCCAGAGCAACGCGTTCGGCACGCGCTGCAACCGCTGGCAGTTGTCGATACGCAGATCACGAACGCGCACCTGCGCGGATTCAATGGCGACCTGCAGTTCCTAAGCGCCCCTCCCGCCGAAGGCCATTTGAGCCGTCAGTATCTGGCCGCGCGTCACCAATAGAGCAGACGAGGAGTCCGGCCTGAATATTGCTTTTGATACATGGGTATTCTCGACGCGTTATCGACATCATGGCACCTACGTCTATGCGATGAACGTTTTGCTGAATCTGCGAAAGCTGGTTCAGGAGCGATCCGACGTCCGCATCAGTTATTTCGTCTCGCGGAACTGTCCCAATGATGCGATTCAAGTTGCTCCGGGTCATGGTTTTCAAAGTGTCGAAACCGGCCTGCTCCGTCTGGACCACCTATGGCGGTTGGGGTTAGTCAATCTTGCAAGCGCACGATCCGGCGCTGATCTGCTGTTCTCGCCAAGTCCGCACATCATTCCAATGGGGTCAATCCCCGTAGTCACCACCATCCACGACGCAACTTTGATCACCAGTTCTTCACATGCAAGCTGGAAGAATGTTTCTTCACGTTTCTTGGCCGCAAGCGCAGCGCGATTTTCAAAGCAAATCATCACGGTTTCAAATTGGTCTAAGAAGGATGTGGTCGAGATTTACGGCTTGCCCCCCGAGCGAGTCAGTGTGGTGTACGAAGGTTATGATGAAAACACTTTCAACGCGGCTCCGACGGAACCGGAAAGCCTCCAGCCGGTGTTGGATCACCACGGGATCCGAACGCCCTATTTGTTTCACCACGGGGCTATTCAGCCGCGCAAGAACCTGGTACGCCTGATCGAAGCTTACCGGCTCTTACTAGAACGTCACTCGCAGTTGGACCTGCAACTCGTGCTGGCAGGCCCCCTCGGTTGGCGTTATGAAGAGATCCTTCGTGCGGCAAACGAGACGACCGGGCGCGGCAAAGTCATACTCACCGGCCCGCTCCCGGCGGAACAGCTTGCAATGCTCGTGAAAGGCGCAGCCGCCTGTGTTATTCCGTCGCTATACGAGGGCTTCTGTCTGCCCATGATCGAGTGCATGGCGTGCGGCGTGCCGACCGTGGTTTCAAGCGCCTCGTGCTTGCCGGAGATTTCCGGTGGAGTCTTGCGGTACTTCGATCCCAAGTCCGTGGAAGACATCGCCGGCACGATCTGGGATGTGATGGACAATCCGTCGTTGCAGGCGCAATTAAGCAGGAAAGGGAAGGAGAGGTCTGCGCGTTTTTGCTGGCGCAAGTGTGCCGAGGAGACGCTTGAGGTTTTGCTCAGGACCGCCCAAGGGTCCGAATCGCGTTATTGCGAGGCCCAATCCGCGATATGAGTACATCCGCAGTACGGGTGAACACGATGTATTCCCGATGGGCACCGGCGCCCGCCGAGGTGGTGATTATTATCGCTGCCGTCTTCCTCGGCGCCAGTTTCGCCATGCCGGGTGCTATCGCGGCTACCGTTCTGGGGCTGGCATTCCTGGTTCTCGCCGCCCTGCGTATCGATGCCGTTCTTTACGGCATGATACTGCTGCTCCCCATCCTGATCGTCATTCCCAGTTTGCCGATGGTCATTCGCGATGTTTCAGCGATATTGCGCTACGCCATGCTGATCGGATTCTGGATCGGCTGTGCGGCGCGAGGTGAACGTATCCGCGATTCTTTCTTCGGCCGGCGACTGAATACGATCATTGCCCTGTACACGGGATTTCTCGTCGTCTCCCTCGTAGGTAACCAGATCTCCGACTGGACACAGCGCGATCTGTTTCGCTGGGTGTCTTATCTGGCCCTGTCGATGACGCTGATCGGGTGGGTTCGAACAGCGGGCCAATTGCGCCGCACTCTTCAGGTCCTCGCGGCTTCCACTGCCGCCGCCTGTTTGTTCGGCGTGTACCAGGTGCTCAGTGGCGGCTATACCGATCTCTATTTCTGGTTGTACCCTTTGCACGAAGAAGAGATCCAGGCGTGGGTCGGTCGCGCAACCTCGTTCCTGGGGCACTTCAATTCGCTCGCGGGCTACATCAACCTCGTACTGCCGTTCACCATCGCCACTGCGGTTCTCTGCAAAGGCCGTACTCGGGCACTTGGCGTGACCGGTTTCTGTGGCGGCGCGCTGATCCTCATTTTCACGCAGAGCCGCGGCGCTCTCATGGGCTTTGCAGCGAGTATTCTCCTCGGCATTCTTTACCTCCTGCGGGACCGCAAGACACGCCTCAAGGCGCTTGTCGCAGTGTTGGTGTTGACCGTCGCCATCGCGCCGCTGCTGATATTGTTCTCCGAACGCTTTGCCGAGGTGGACGAAGTCACTTCGCTTGGCCGTCTTGGTATGTACCTGTCCGCGTGGAACCTGTTCATGAGCGCTCCCGTGCACGGACACGGCTTTGGCAATTTTCGCTACCTTTATGATCCGGTCCTCGCCATGGCTCCCGTGGGATTGCTGGACGCTCACAATGTCTACCTCAAAGCTCTGGCCGAAACCGGGATCATCGGTACTTTTCTGCTGTTGTACTTGTTCTATTCGGTCATGCGTATCGCGCACCGTCGGAACCGCAACGCCCGCAATCGTCTCGACCAGATCATCGGGTTTGGCGTCCTCGCGGCCCTCGTCACGGTCCTCGTCCACGGATTCGTAGATACCCTGTTCGAGGCCAGCCCGCAGTTTGCGATGTTGTTCTGGTTGCTCATAGGGATTCTCATCGTCAATGAGCGTTTAGCGAGCACCCCCGTTCCCGCTCCCGGCGGCGCCCTCGCATGGCGCGCATGAGAATAGGTTTCGATGCCAGGTGGTACGGTGGGTCCGGCGTCGGTAATTACGTATTAGAGCTGCTGCAAGCGCTGGTTCCGCTGGCGAGTGACTGTGAATTCGTTGTGTACGAGAACGACTCAAACCCGGTCCCGGATATCGCCGCTGCGAACTGCCGGAAGGTGCCGGTACAGGCGAAACGCTATTCGATCGCTGAGCAGGTTGAGTTATCGTGGCGTTGTAAGCGTGACGCCATCGATGTCTTTCACGCTCCGTTTTACGTCGCACCCCTGCTTGCTCCCTGCCCAGTGGTAGTGACGATCCATGACGTCATTCCTTTTGTATTTCATATCTACGGTCGGATGAAGGAACCGTTAGTTCGCGCCGGCTATCGCTGCGCAGTGTTCAAAGCCACGAGGGTATTAGCCGATTCACAACGCACAGCCGATGACATCGTTCACCTGCTCGGATTATCCAGGAAGAAGATCATGGTTGCGCCTCTGGCTGCGTCCAACCGCTGGTTCCACCCGAACGGCACGGACGCCGAGCTTGCGCGTTTGAAGACGAAATACGGGATCAAGCAGCCCTACATTATGTTGAATAGCGCCCGTCACTGGCGCACCAAGAACCTCGCCGGCGCTCTCCATTGTCTGAAGGATTGCGCCAATCGGGGCGCTACGTTTCACGCGGTGGTCGCTGGTTCTCCAGAGGCGATTCAATTCGCCATGGGGGAAGTAGATGTGAAAAACCTGGACGTGCTGTGCACGGGTTTTGTCCCCACCGAAGACTTGGCGGCCCTCTACCGCCATGCGCACGCATATCTACTGACGTCGCGGTACGAAGGATTTGGACTACCGTTGCTCGAAGCCATGGCATGCGGATGCGCAGTCGTCACCTCCAATGCCGGTTCCTTGCTCGAGGTCGCAGGCGACGATGTGCTTGTCTTCGATCCCGACAATTCTACGGGCATGGGCGAAGCGCTCGCGCGCCTTCTTGGCGATGCAGGTTTTCGTGAAGCGCAGAAATCGGTTTCCTTGCGTCGTGCCGCGGAATTCTCCTGGAAGGACACAGCATCACGTACTCTTGCAGTTTACGGTGACGCTTTGCAGGGGAGTGCCGGCAGTACGTAGCAGGGACAGAAATTATCGGTGCGTGGTTCTGGAGTCAAATGGTCCATTACGACACTGAAATCCTACCCCAATCAAAGCCGCGGATCGGCGATGCGTCCGACCGTCGTCGCTTTGTCAATTGGTCTATAGCGCGGAGTGCCTTGTTCCTGGTGGGAGACATCTTCGCGCTCGTCGTCGCGCACATGCTCGCGTTACGAGTGACGCAACGGATCATCCACCTTCCCATGAGCAGCCTCAATCCGTCGCGGTATCATCTGTATTACATCCCTTTCTTCACCCTCATGTTTTATCTGTTCGAAGGCTATAGGAACCCAGAATCCAGGCGTCCGGAACGTGAACTTGAACTGGGCTGCAAAGCACTCTTTATCGGGTTTGTCGCGCTGTCATTATTTAACTTTATCGTTTTTCATGCGGAGCCTGTTTCGCGATATCTGCTCTTTATCTGGTTTGCGATCGCGTGTGTGCTCCTGCTCATGACGCGATTCACGCTTCGGGCACTGAATGAGCGGCTCTGGAAAGCTGGTATCGGCAAGCGAAGAACGGTCCTGATGGGGACTTGGAAGGGACTCGCCGGCTACTACCGTCTACTCTCGATCCAGCGCTATTACGGATACGAGTTACTCGGATTGATAACTTCCGAACGTGTTACATCCGACCGCGCAGGTAACGGTCCGTTGGCTGTATTAGGTTCCCTGGAGGATTGGGAATCGATCGCGACTGGATTGAGTGCCGAAGTCCTCGTTGTCGCTCCTTCCAACTTCGGATGCGGCGACGAACTGATCGACAGCTTACTTCATCGTTGCAAGACTATCGGCATTGATGTGGAGCTCTATTCCGATGCTCTGGCGAGCTCGAATCTTAACTTTGAGCGCGATCACTATTCCGGTTGCATCCGGTATTATGCGAGGCCTGAATGGTCGCTGATCCTCCAGCGCGGATGTAAACGTCTCTTGGATATCGGAATAGGGGTGACTGGCAGCTTGGCGGCATTGTTGATCATCCCTATCATAGGTATCCTCATCAAGCTTGAAGACGGCGGTCCCATCTTCTATCGGAGCGCATATCTGGATCAAAGCGGAAATACGAAGTACTACCTGAAATTCCGCACCATGCGCGTGGACGCCGACAACATCCTGAAAACTGACGAAAAGCTTCGGGCGGCATTCAAAGTCAGGCAGAAACTCGCGGACGATCCCCGCGTCACCCGCATTGGCAAGTACTTGCGAAAATTCAGTCTGGATGAATTTCCGCAGTTCTTCAGTATCCTGAGGGGAGATCTAACTTTCGTCGGTCCCCGGACCATTCGCGCCGACGAATCGTCTCATTACGGAGTGTTAGCGAGGAAGCTACTATCCGTGAAGCCCGGCGTTACAGGCTTCTGGCAGACCATGGGCCGGCAGACAACGACGTACGAAGAAAGAGTTCAGATGGACATGTTCTATATCGACCATTGGTCGATATGGCTTGACCTGGTTATCGCGGCCAAGACTATCTGGAAGGTGCTAGGGACAGAAGGCGCTTACTAATCGAAAGCAGAGGGCGGATTGTGAAGATTATTGTCACTGGTGGTGCTGGTTTCATCGCGTCGCATGTTGCCGACGCATACGTTAATCTGAACCATGATGTTGTTATTATCGACGACCTCTCGCGAGGAAATCGCAGGAACTTGAACCCACGGTGCCGGTTCTACGAAGTCGATATTCAGGACACTGACGCTGTCAACAGGGTATTCGTGACCGAGAAACCTGAGGTCGTCTGCCATCACGCTGCCCAGATGGATGTCCGGCGCGGCGTCCGAGAGCCGCTCTTTGATGCCAAGGTAAACATTCTTGGTTCCATCAATCTCCTCGAGGCCGCAGTGAGGTGTCAGACCCGACGCTTCATTTATGCTGCCACAGCCGGCGCCGGGTACGGTGAACCTGAGCAGATGCCGGTGCCGGAGACTGCTCCGATCGATCCGATCACTCCGTACGGCATCAGCAAGCACACTGTCGAACACTACTTGTTCACGTTCCGCGCGCTTTACGGCTTGGAATATGTCGTGCTTCGTTACGGGAATGTGTACGGACCGCGCCAGAGTTCGCAGGGAGAAGCAGGAGTATTCGCGATTTTTGCGGAACAGATGTTGGCGGGCATTCAACCCGTGATCTACGGCGATGGAAACAAGGTCCGTGACTACGTGTACATAGCCGACGTCGCTGCGGCGAATGTGGCTGCGTTGGACAAGGGTACTAACCAGATCTTTAACATCGGGAGTGGCGTGCCTACCAAGGACATCGAAGTCTTTTCCGCCGTTCGTGAATTCCTGCGTAAGCCGGACGTGACATGCCGATACACGGCCGTACGTCCCGGTGAGATCGATCGCATCTGCCTCGACATCTCCAAAGCCAGGCAGTTGCTCGGCTGGGAACCCCGGGTGTCGCTCACCAAAGGGGCAGAGATGACTGTTAACTTTTTCGAGGCCGAATCGCAGCGTGCCGTGGCTACGGCTGCCGGTGAGGGGGACTAAGTTGGCCGCGACCGAGGTAAAACGTGACTGTAGTGTGGTCGGACAGGCAGTCCACGTGTCCACGCCGCCTCCGGCATCAAGTGCACGTGTCAGGGTGGATTGTCATCTCTGCGGCGGCGCCGATGAAAAAACGTTTCTCGAGGCGCGTGGATACCGAGTCGCCCAGTGCTGCGAATGTGGATTGCGGTACGTCAATCCCCAACCTACGACGCAAGAACTGATTGATTTCTACACTCGTTACGATGATGGCGATCAGTGGCGCGAGGGAGAAGAATCATTCAATCGCGGCGTCCGCGACGCCATACTGCGTTTTCGAAATTCGGGTTCCGTGCTGGATATCGGGGCCGGTTCCGGCAACTTCCTCGATTGCATGAAAAAGGCCGGGTTCTCCACCTTCGGCGTCGAGCCTTCAGAAACAGGAAGCAATTACGCTCGCACACACCACGGAATCGAGGTCTTTCATGGCATGCTCGATGATTACCTTGCCAATGGACCGCGCCAGTCTTTCGACGTCATAACTCTCTTGAACGTGCTGGAACACTTCACCGAACCAAAGAAGACACTGGATCGGCTTCGTCCACGCATGAACGACGGTGGACTTCTTGTCGTGGTCGTGCCGGATGCGCGATTCCACGCGTGTATTGGTGCGATCCGAAGCCGGCTTGGCTCCTCCGACCCGTATTGGCTCGAGCAGCCAAAGAGCTTTCTGTCGGGTTTTAAGTTTCCCGACCACCTGACTTCCTTCGAACCCCGTACCCTCCGGTTGTTCCTTGAGGGGTGCGGGTTCTCGGTGAAGAGGGTTGGACATGCGCCCGTGGTTCTCAACCCACAGTTCCACCGCAACGTGGCCAAGTTGGCCATCCGCTCCTGCTCGGGGCTGCTTCACTGGCTTACCTTCCGGCGTCTGCTGTTCGGGTACTCGACGTTGGCTGTTGCTCGGAAAAAATAGCGGGAGGAGATTTCGGGATTTTGACCCATTTTGGGCCATTTGCGTATCCTTTAACTCCCGGAATATACGTTTTTATCGACAATCTAGGGACTAAACGTTTACACTTTCGCGTGCCCACATCCTTTGCCTAGCTTTTAAGCAAAGCTAGTTCACTCTTTTGCCGTTCCGAATTGGGTCGAACTAGAATTCCCAGAGGAGTCATACGCTTTGTTTCATAACAGCAAATCCGATTTGCCTGTTGAGATGAGGGTAAAGATCTACGCCGACGGAGCCGACATCTCGGCCATGCTCGAGATGTACCGGAATCCCTTTATCAAGGGATTCACAACCAACCCTACCCTGATGCGCAAGTCGGGTGTGACCGACTACTGTGCTTTTGCCCGGGAGATCCTCCGGCTCATTCCCGATCGACCCATTTCCTTTGAGGTGTTTGCCGACGACTTCGCTACGATGGAGAAGCAGGCCTTGGAGATAGCGTCTTGGGGCCCAAATGTTGTCATCAAGATACCGGTGACGAACACCCGCGGCGAGGCCTCCGACTCTGTGCTGCGGCACCTGTCCCGCCAGGCCGTTCGCCTCAACGCGACCGCGGTCATGACCTTGGATCAAGTGAAGCGCGTAGCGGATTGCCTCGCTGGTGGTGGAGCATCGAACATTTCGGTGTTTGCCGGCAGGATCGCGGATACAGGCCGCGACCCCGTTCCCGTTATGGCCGCTGCTGTCGATCACCTTCGCGCTTATCCCAATCTTGAACTCATCTGGGCCAGCCCTCGTGAACTCCTGAACATCTTCCAGGCCAACGAAATCGGCTGCCACATCGTAACCGCGACTACGGACCTCCTTCGCAAACTGCAACTCGTCGGAAAGGATCTTCAAGAGTTTTCCGTTGAAACCGTCAAAATGTTTTTTGATGATGCGCAGAAGGCCGGTTACCACATCCCGCTCCCAACCGCCCAGCCGAAGCCCGTTCATGCTCCCGGCAGCGAAGAGGCGCCGGGGCTTGCAGCCGCCCATCGCACAGGTACAGGTAGCGATTAGGACCGTCACCTCGATTCGGGCTGCCGGCCTGAGCTTCTCGCGGCGTTTTAAGTAAAGAAGGACAATGGAATGATCATTACGCGCACACCCTTTCGCCTTACGCTCGGCGGAGGCGGGACGGACTTGCCGTCTTTCTATCAGCTCTATGGCGGATTCATTCTGGCTGTAGGCATCGACAAGTACATGTTCTTGAGCGTCAATACCCCGATCCTGAACGATCAGATCTATGTCAGGTATACACAGACAGAACTGGTCGATCACGTGGATTTGGTCAAACACACGCTCGCGAAGGAAGCGCTCAAGTACTTTCAATTGTCCAGCGGCATCGAGATCGTTTCCATCGCCGACATCCCTGCCGGTACCGGATTGGGCTCATCTAGTTGTTACCTCGTCGGCCTGCTGAACGCGTTGCACAGTCTCATGCAGTCTCCGGTCAGTCCCGAACGGCTCGCCGAAGAAGCATGCCACATCGAACTGGAGATCCTAAACAAGCCCATCGGCAAACAGGACCAGTACATGGCTGCGTACGGTGGATTGACTCAGCTCGAGATCGACGAGTCCGGAAAAGTCCGCGTGACGCGCATAACCCTAGATGGAGAGATACTTCGAGAGCTCGAGAACAATGTCCTCCTCTTCTACCTCGGCGGGCAACGCGACGCTACCCAGATTCTCTCGCACCAGGACAACGCGACCCGCTGCAAGGATTCGCAGGTTACCGCCAGTCTGCTTGAGATCAAGGATATCGGCATCGAAATACGGGACAGCATCATCAAGGGCAAATTGCGCCGTGTCGGCGAACTCATGCACACGCATTGGGAATCGAAGAAACGGCTGTCGCAAAGCATCAGCACCGGGCAGATCGATGAGTGGTACGACATTGCTCGCAAGAATGGCGCCATCGGCGGCAAGATCTCCGGTGCGGGTGGCGGAGGTTTCCTGATGCTCTATTGCGAGGAAGGCAAGGCGAAGCTGCGTGAAAGCATGCGCGCTTGCGGATTGCGTGAGCTCGATTTCCGCTTCGATTTTGAAGGAAGTAAGATCGTGTTCGACGCCGTTTCGCGCGATGGCAGGCTGGCTCACCTGCAGCGCCAGCAAAAGCAGAGGGCTTTCGCCGCCGCTGCCGCCACTAAGGGCGATTTCGCCGGAAAAACACTCGAGTAACTATGAAGCGGCATAGCCTCGCCAAGGCTGTATTTCTGGACCGGGACGGTGTTCTGAATCCTTTGATCTACTATCCCGACGCCGGGATAGTGGATTCGCCGTTCACTGCGACACAGTTCAAGCTTTTTCCTCGGGTCGCCCGCGCCGTGCGGTTGTTCAATGAACTTGGCCTCCGCGTTATCGTTGTTTCCAATCAGCCCGGCATAGCCAAGAAGCACTTCACTGCCGAAGTCCTCCGTGCTTGCGAGCGCAAATTGATGGATGGCATTTCTCGTGGCGGCGGCCGCGTCGACGCCATCTACTACTGCCTGCATCACCCTGACAGTAAGGTAAAGAGCCTTAGAAAACATTGCCGCTGCAGGAAACCAGGCATTGGTATGCTGCAGGCGGCGGCACGACGTTTCAAGCTCTCGCTGAGCGATTGCTACATGGTCGGTGATGGCATTACCGACATCGTCGCCGGTCGTCGCGCGGGCTGCAAAACCGTTTTGATCGGCAAATGGAAGTGCGAGAATTGCCAGCACTTGCAAGACGCAGCCGGTGGACATCCCGACATGGTGGCAAAGGATCTTTGGGCGGCCGCAACGCTGATCCGCGAGCAGGTCAAAAGTCCCTCTTCACGCAACAATCTGGGGTGTTCTGATCCCAACCCGCCTCGGTACCGTCGGGCGTACGTTCCTGGAATCTGAGTTCTGGTTTAACCGCGCTCCTCTCATGCCCACTCGAGTTCGAAAAGCCATCATACCCGCTGCAGGATTGGGAACACGTTTCCTGCCTGCGACCAAGGTGACGCCCAAAGAATTGTTCCCCGTATTCGAACGTCCGGCGATTCAACTGGTTGTCGAAGAAGCCGTCGCCAGCGGGGCCGATGAGGTTATTCTCGTCGTCAGTGAACGCAAACAACACATCGTCGACTATTTTCGACCAGATCCCTTACTTTCCGAGATTCTCACGGCTGCGGGAAAGAAGACGGAACTGGAGAAACTGCAGCGCCTCTCCAGCATTTGCGATATACGCGTTGTCTATCAGAATAGCCCAGCTGGTCTCGGTGACGCGATCCGCTGCGCACGTCCCGCGGTTGGAGAGGAGCCATTCCTCGTCCTGTTGCCTGACGTTCTGATTCTGTCACCCCTGCCGTGCGGCAAGCAGTTGATACAGTGCTACGACCGAAATCAGGGTTGCATCGTTGCAACAAGAGAGATTCCTGCTCACGATACCGGCCGGTTCGGTATTTTGTCCGTTGAACCTACCCGTATGCCGGACGGATCGTATCGGGTACGGCATGCGGTGGAGAAGCCAAAGCCGGCGATTGCTCCCTCTCGTTTAGGCGTGTTTGGCCGCTATGTTCTTGAGCCCGCCATTTTCGACTACATCGATGCAGTCCGGGAACTTTCGCAGGAAGTGCAACTCACAGATGCTCTGGCACGTTATGCCGGGGAACGTGATGTTTATGCCATTCTGTTCGAAGGCGAGCACTTCGACACCGGCGACAGGCTCGGCCTCATCCAGGCGACGATTGAACTCGCTTTACGCGATCGCGATGTACGCGATCCACTTGTAGAATATCTCCGATCGAAGGTGCCTGGCTTCGCACACACTACCGCCTCCAATGACTGAAACATCGAGGACCGCTGAATTGACATCGCATATTTCGCGCTATCTTAAAGAGACGATCCACATTGCCGAGAAGATCGACCAGGACGCCATCGAGCGCACCGTGGCCCTCCTGATCGCTACGCGAAACAAGGGGGGCCGGTTGTTCTTCGTTGGTGTTGGCGGCGGCGCAGGCCATGCGTCGCACGCGGTTTGTGACTTTCGCAAGATCGGCGGATTCGAAGCTTACGCGCCGACCGACAATGTCTCCGAGCTAACCGCGCGTATCAATGACGATGGCTGGGATACCGCGTACGCCAATTGGCTCCAGGGCAGCCGGCTTGGTCCGAACGACATAGTGTTCGTTTTCTCCGTTGGCGGTGGCGACGACGAAAAGCGTATCAGTGTGAACCTGGTGCAGGCGCTCAAATACGCGAAACAGCAACAGGCGCTGGTTTGTGGAGTGGTGGGCCGGTCGGGAGGCTATACGGCTCAAGTCGCCGACGCCTGCATTGTTGTCCCTACCATAAGTTCGGATACTGTCACTCCGCACACTGAAGAGTGGCAGGCAATCATTTGGCACCTGATCGTCTCACACCCGGAACTAAAGCAGGCTGAGATGAAGTGGGAATCTGTCAGGTAGCAACTAGAGTTACCTCGTTTTCAGCAGGTTCACGATCTCGCGTCCGATCACCAGGCTTGCCGTCGCTGCTGGAGACGGCACGTTCAGCACGTGGATGATGCCGTCGCCGCGGACGATCTGGAAATCGTCCACCAGCCTGCCGTTTGCGTCGATCGCCTGCGCGCGGACGCCAGAACCTCCCGCCGACAGGTCCTGCTCCCGGATCTCGGGCAGCAGCTTCTGCAGTGCCCGCGTGAATGCCCCCTTCGACAGCGAGCGGTAGTATTCGCCCACCGCGGTCTTCCACTGCCGTTTCGCCATCCTCCAAAACCCACCAAATGACAGCGCGGACGCCAGTTCCGAGAGGCTGACGTCCGTCTTGCGATAACCCTCGCGTCGCAGCGCCAGCACTGCATTCGGTCCGGCTTCCACGGAACCGTCGACGCGAAGCGTGAAGTGCACGCCGAGGAAGGGAAGTGCGGGATTGGGAACGGGATAGATCAGCCCGCGAACCAGGCTGCGGCGCGATTCCGCCAATTCGTAATACTCGCCGCGGAACGGGACGATGCGAACGCCCGGATCGGCTCGTGCCATGAGCGCAATGCGGTCGCTGTAAAGCCCAGCACAGTTGATGACCATCTTCGCCTGAAACGCTCCCGCTCGCGTTTCGACGACCGTTCCTTCCGTGCGCCGAATGCCCGTCACTTCGGCGCCCAGGAACACCTTCCCACCTGAAGCCTCGATCAACTCCGCGTACTTGCGCGCGACTGCCGCGAAATCGGCAATACCCGTACTCGGGACCCAGAGGGCCCGAATTCCGGCCGCGTGCGGCTCGATCTCCTTCAGCCTCTCCGGACCGATCACTTCCAGGTCTGGCACGCCGTTCGCAATCCCGCGACGGTGCAGTTCTTGCAACCGGGGGATCTCGACGTCGCTGGTCGCAACGACGACCTTGCCGCAAACCTTGTGGGGAAGGTTGTGCTCGCGGCAGAACTCCACCATCGCGCGTGCGCCTTCGACGCAGAGCTTCGCCTTGAGCGAACCGGGCTTGTAGTAGAGACCGGAATGGATGACACCGCTGTTGTGGCCTGTCTGGTGCGCCGCGACGCGGTCCTCCTTCTCGAGGACAGCGATGCGCATTGCGGGAGACCGCTTCGTCGCTTCCAAGGCAGTCGCGAGGCCGACGATTCCGCCGCCGATGATGATGAGGTCAAATGACTGGTCAGGCATGAAACATTCAGTAGAGCGGAAGCGCGCCTATGAGCGCAAGTGCGCGGATCACGAAAATCGACAAAATTACTGAGTGGTAAACAGGAGGGGAGCGCGAGTGTGCACCCCTGGGGGTGGGGGGTGCGATTTCTAAGTTCCCTAAACGCGGGGATTTACAAGTTGGCCTGTAAAATCCGTTATCCACTGGGGTTAGCAGTACGAAGAATCAAGAATATAACGATGACGTTAGCCGGGCCTCACTATAGAGGCGGCGGGCACGCAGACGTGGCTGCGATGAAATAGAAAATGTATTGATGAGTACACACGCATAGTCGACTGGAGTCGGCGGCGGGGGCATCGCGTCGCGGCAACGGCGGCCGCTCCGCTCTGCGATATTTCGCGAGCCCACCCTAGCAACACCGGCTAGGGTGGGCCACCCGATTCTTCTATTGGACCGTCAGGGTGATCTGGGCGGTGCGGGTCATCGCGGTCGACCCCGAGCCGGAAGTGCTGGTAACGGTGATGGTGCTGGTGCCTGCGGGAGTGCCTGGGACTGGGATGGGAGGAGGAGTAGTGGTCGCACCGCCCCCACCTCCACCACATGCGACCATCAGGCCAACGACGGCCAACGTAAGCGCGAGCGCGAACCACATCGTAACGCGTGACCGGCGAGACGCCGATACTACGCTGCGGCAGTTGCGGCGCATGAGCACGATTCCCAGCGCGCCCGGCAGCATGGTCCAAAACGCGAAGAAGGGGACATTGCGACCATTCAGCGGGCGCAACGCGGCGGTCGTGGCCGCAGAAGTTTGGATGACAAGCGTCGCGGTGCCACCCGGGGCGATCGTCACCGTCCCGGAGCTGAGGGCGTTCAACGTGCAGGTTGTCCTGGATGGCAAGCCGCTGCAAACGGCTGACGCGTCGAAGCTGACGTTGCCGGAGAAGCCACCCGCCTGGGGCAGGACGTTGACGACGAACGAGGACGATTGGCCCGCGGTGACAGTAGCGGAAGTCTTGGCCGTTCCGGTCGCGTCGGTGATGGCGAGGCGGTAATCCTGGATGGTCGCAGTGGTCGTTGCGTTGTGGGCAAGCGTCGCGAATCCCGCGTCGCTGGTCTGGATGGTGACGGCGTAACTGCCGCTGGCGGTGGTGTTCGAGCTTCCGGGCCCCGTGATCGTGGCGGTGATGGGGACGGGTGTGGATCCGCTCACCGCATAGGGACCGAGCGGCGATAGGGAACAGGTCAGCGGCGCCGTCCCTACGTTGCATGATGCGGCAACCGTTCCCGTGTAGCCGTTTTGCGCGACCAGAGAGATGGTGGCGCTGGTGGAACCAGCAGGCAGGATCGGCGTAGCAGGGCCGGCGGCGACAGTGTAGTCGGTGACAGCGTAAGTGAAGCTGGTGCTGGTCGCGGTAATTGCGCTGCCGGTGCCGGTCACCGCGACGGAATAGTTACCGGCTGCGGCGCCGAAGGTGTTGATCGACAGGTTGACGGTCGCGCTACCACCGGGAGCCAGGTTCACAGCCGTGGGAGTGACGCTGCAAGTGCCCGCGTTCGCCGCCGGGGAGACCGCGCACGACATAGTCACGGCGCCCGAATAGTTGCTCGAGCGGACCGCGACTGTCGCGCCGGTCAGAACCTGTCCGGCCTTGGCGATCGAGGTGGAGAACTGAACGGGGTTTGCGACTTCAAAGGTGTTCGTCGGAGAGCCGATCGTGAGCAAGGTGGTCTGGGAATGTGTTGTCGCCCCAGCCGAGGTCACGGTGACGGTGTAGACACCAGCAGTGACCGAAGTCGTAGTCGGGATACTCACGTTGACCGTGACAGCCTGATTCGGCGTCATCGTTATGGCAGCGGGTGTAAAGGCGCACGGGCCGGCGTTGGCGGGCAATCCGGCGCAGGCGAAACTAATCGTGCCGTTGAACGTACTGTTCCCCGTTACCGTGAACGAGGTCGAGCCGGTCAGGCCGGCTGAGACGGTGGACGGTGATATGGCCGCGAGCGTTCCCATGGTGAAATCGGGCGGCACGGTCACCAGCAGCGAAGCCGCGGTGCTTGCCGGTTGGGAATTCTGCGACGAGGCCGTGATCGTGAACGCGTACGGAGTGCTGCTGGCGGCCGTCGTGCCCGTCGGAATCGTCACTGTTACATTCGCTGTCCCGCCGGCAGGCAGATTTGGAATCGCCGGCGAGAATGTGCACGGGCCGGCGGTCGTGGGCAATCCGGTACAGGCAAGCGTTACCGGGCCGCTGAAGCCGTTGGTGGAGGTGAGATTAAAGCTGGTGCTGGCGACGCCTCCAACCGATGCCGCGGCCTGAGCCGGCGCGCTCAACGAGAGTCCCTGCGGGATAACGGCGGTGAGCGTGATCGCCTGTTGCTCTGTAATGACCGCGGGATCGGTGCCAACCGCGGTGATGCTGAAGTGATACGTGCCGGCTGCCGTCGCAGAGAGGGTGACGGTAAACGTCGCCGTACCGGCTGAGGTGTTCACCGACGTGACCGACGGCGTGCAGGTCACAGTTGCCGGCACACCGGTGCACTGGAGGTTGACCACGCTGTTGTAGCCATTGAACGACATGATGGTTCCGTTCAATGTAGTGGTCTGCGCGATGTTCACGACCGGCGCGACCGGCGCAACGGCGAGTTGAAAGCCGGGCACGTTCGGAATGGGGATGTCCCACAGGCCGCGGCCATAAGTGGACACGCGCAGATGCGCATTGGCGCCCGTTCCAAAAACATGCAGTGCTGTGGTCGCGACGTTCGGCAGGCCTCCCTTACCGCTGCTCGGGCCGACTTCGGTCCAATTCCCGTCACCGAGGGACTTGAACACTCCGACATCGGTCGCGACATAGATCAAGCCCGCCTGGTTGGGATCGATCGCCACGGCGTCGGCGGGATTATCGGGCAGGCCGGTTCCGCCGGCGGCGCCATCCAGATTCGTCCACGATCCGCCAGCGTTGGTGGTCTTAAAGACATGGCCGACGTTAAAGCCCATGACGGTGACATAGGCGGTATTGCCGGAGGGATCGGCGGGATCGACGGCGATGCCGGAAATCGGGCACGGCGAATTATTGCACTTCAGCGAACTGGGCAGGCCGGAGGTGCGGTCGGACCACGTAGCAAAACCGGCATCAGCGTTCGTCGTGACGAAGACGCGCCCGGCGTTGGTGCCTAGGTAAAGGACCTGCGACCCATTGCCGATCGAGCTTCCGGAATGCGCGCCGGGATTACAGGCGCCGTTGCAGGGACCACCGGCAGCGATCGCGCTGATCGTATTGCTGGCGCTAGCGGAGCACGCAGAAGTGCCCCCGGCGGCAAACTGGTCGAGGTTGTAGGTGATGAAGTTGGACGCCGGCCACGTTGTCGCGAGGTTCGCCGTACGATCGATGCGCCACAAGCGGCACGTGCCGACGAGCAGGTGAGTGGCCGCCTGTGGGTCGAGCATATACGCCATGTAAAAGGGCGCGTTGTCCCCACCGACGGTGGATGAATTGACGATCTCGCTCAAACCGAATGCGTTTGCCGTGCAGGTGATGCCGCCGCTGTTGATGCATTGCTGAACGCTGACGTGCGGGTTGGAGGTGAACCACTCCTGGGGACTGATGGAATTGATGTCGGTGTACCCGCCGTCGCCGTTATTCACCGATTGCCAGGAGTACCCGGCGGCGGAACCGTTGCCCAATGTTGTCGCCGCCGAGGAGCCGTTCTTGGCCATACTGCCGTTGTCCTGGGTGCCGCCGAGCAGGGTCGCGGCGTCGGACGGGTTCTGCGAGAACCAGACGAACTGGATCATCGAGCCCATGGTGCCGCTGAGATTGTCGAACTGGATCCATGGCTGCGAAGCGCCGTTGCAGTCCTGCGTCGCGGGCGTGCCGGTCTGGCTGTGCAGAGTGCGGTACACGCCGCCATCGTCGCCGAAGTAGATGACGTCCGGATTGGCGCGGACGAAATCGATGCCGTGCTGGTCAGGATGCACGTGAGCAAAAGCGCCAGTTGTGGCGGTGCCGCAACTGCCGTATGTGTGCGTGAGATTGGCGAAGGGCTTGGCCCCACAGGTCGGATTGAGAACGGGGTCGACGGTACAGCGGTACTCATTCACGGCGCCGGCGTAGAGATCGGTAGCGGAGCCGTTGGGGACTGCGAGCAGTGTCAGATTATAGGTGCCCTGCGTTGTGCCACAACCTCCGCCGGAATCGCCACAACTGTCGATGCCCGACGTCGAAAGCTGTGTCCAGTTTGATCCGCCATCGGTTGCCTGAAAGATGCCCTGTTCGGCATCGTTGGAGTCCACCAACCAGACGTACATTTCCCCCTTTCCGTTCGCTCCAGCGCGGCCGGGAACGAACGTCATCTCCGCACGATAGAGAATGCATTTCGTGTTCGTCGGTGTTGACGGGCAGTTCGTCAGACTGAGGGCAGACGCGGGCTGCGATGCCAGGCGTGTCCAGTATTGGCCGTCGGGCGATGAGTAGAAGCCGTGATAACGCAGGTTGGCGTAGAACAGGTGCGTGAACGGGTTGTAGAGGACCGAGTTTGCCGAACCCGTGTCGGGGGTCGAACCGGCAGGGCACGTCGGAGGATTCCACGTCTGGCTGTCGCACACGGTCGCGCGCTGCCACGTGAGGCCTGCGTCCTTCGAGAAGTACAGGCCACGCGGAGTGACCGTGCCGACGGTGCCGAACTCGGCGCCGACAGAGAGTCCACCTGCGGCGGCCGCCATGCTGGCAACGACCGTGTTCGTAGTCAGCCCCTGCGCCGCAATCGTTTCCATACTGAAGGCGAGGTGCGTGGTGCCGAGGCCGTGCAGATCCACGGTAGAAGTGCCGTCGGATGATTTCGCGGTCGAAATCAAACTCCATGTCGAACCGCCGTCCTGTGAAACGAGGAAGCCCAACCCGTAATAAGAATCGGCGGAGTTGTTGGCTTCGCCGGTGCCGACCACCAGCCATTGCGGGTTGCCGGGCTGAATGGCCATTGCGCCGACGGTGAGCGACGCCTGCTGGTCGAGCAGCGGTGTCCAGGTCACGTTTGGCGCGCAGTAAGGCGCCTGGCTGAGCGAGACGGTATTGCAGTTCTGGACGTTGGTGTTCGCGGCGTTGGTCGATTTCCAAAGACCGCCGGATGCGCCGCCGATGTACACCGTGTTGCCGGTCGCGTCAGACTGGTCGACGAGGACCACGGTCGTGCGCCCGACGGCGGGACCGTAGTCCTGCTCCAAGTCGCCGACGGACGCCGTGCCGGAGGGAGCGGGGCCTATCGGAGTCCAGAATGGACCGCCCGTGGTCGAGATGAAGTTTGGGTTGGCCGTCGGCGTCGAAGTGGTCGCTGCCGAGGGCTGGTTGGGAGATGCCGTCCGAGCTTGTGATGTCGCGGCCTCCCGCAAACGGCGATTGTTCAGTTTCTGCTGGTACGCCTTGTGCAGGAGTTCGGGAGCAGGACGGCCATTGATGGTGCGCCCGCGCAGGAACCACTGGGCGCGCTCGTGCGGATTGTCACGCTCGGTCTCGTTGGCTTCGCGGTTCTCACGCGTGACTTTCTGGCCCTGCGGGAATGCAGCGCCAGCCAGAAGGAGCACCAGGCCGGCACAGAGAAGCAGTCTTACTCCGGAGGATGAGTGCATGAAGTGGGATCGCCCGAATTACGTGGAAAATCGAGCAAAAGTATGTTGCCGGCCAGCTACTCTGTCAATTGGGGCAAGTCCTTAGCCAAGGCTTTCTTTGCAAGGGCTTTTCCGCTTTCGGGAACGCTGACGTTAGAAAGACAGTCGCCAGTCATCAGTAATCAGAGAAAGAGCTCACCACAAAGGACACGAAGGGACACGAAGGAAAGACAAGGAAGCACAAAACTTCAGTCTTCGAGGATCGGCATGTTCTGGAGGACTTCGGAGGCGCGAGGGCGCTCCTTAAGGATCTCGTCGCGGCGGATCTTGCCGTCGCGGAAAAAGATGTTGCGCTTGGCGAATTGCGCGATGTCGGGCTCGTGGGTAACGAGCACGATAGTGAGGCCTTCCTCCTCGTTGAGTTGTTGAAAGATGGCCATGATCTCGACGGCGGTGCGGCTGTCGAGATTGCCGGTGGGCTCGTCCGCGAGCAGGATGCTCGGCATATTCACCAGCGCGCGGGCGATGGCGACGCGCTGTTGCTGTCCGCCGGAGAGCTGCGAGGGAAAGTGCTCCTTGCGGTCGGAGAGGCTGACGCGGGCGAGCGCGGCTTCGGCGCGGCGCGTGCCCTCTTCGCGGGGAAGCTTGGCGTAGTGCGTCGGAAGCTCCACGTTCTCCATCGCGGTCGTGCGCGAGAGCAGGTTAAATCCCTGGAAGACAAAACCAATGCGGCGGTTGCGGATGGCCGCGAGTTCCTTCTTCGTCAGTTGCGAGACATCGGTGCCTTCGAGAAGATAGCGGCCGCTGGTGGGACGGTCGAGGCAGCCGAGGATATTCATGAATGTAGATTTGCCGCCGCCGCTGGCGCCCATCACGGCGACGAATTCACCCTTGCAGATGTCGACGGAGACTCCGCGCAGGGCGTGAACTTTGCTCTCGCCGAGGTCGTAATACTTGTGGACGTCTTCGACGCGGATGACGGGTGAAGCCGCGGCGGCGCCGTGCGCGGCGGCGAGATTTTCCGTGGAGGTGGACATTGGGGGAGTCGCGCCTATCGTCCGCGCGGACCTCCCATGCCGGGCATGCCGCCCGGACGATTGCCACCCGCCTTGGCTGATGTTGCGCCGATCACGACTTCATCGCCTTCCTTCAGTTCACCCTTAAGAGGCTGAACGAGCTCGGTGACCGTGTGGTCGGTGATGCCAGTCTTGATCTGCACCGGCTGAAGCGATTTGTCGGGCATCAACTTCCAGACGATCGCAACGTCGGTGGGCGCCTGGTTACGCGGAGTGCCGCCGGCCATGCCGCCACCGGGAAACGGACCGCCTTGTCCCATCTGACGTCCGCCAGCCGCTGCGCCTGGACCACCTTGGCCTCCGGGACGCCCGCCGGCCATCGGACCACCTTGGCTCGGTTGCGGGCTGCCGCCGGATTTCTGGTCGGCGGAGGCCATTTGACGACGTCCGGTATTCATCTCGATGCCGTTCTGCTTAAGGAGGGCGCGGAGCTCATCGGGCTTCATGTCGGGCGTGAAGCGGAGAGCGCCGTTGGGAACTTTGACGACGCCGTGCGCGCTCTGCACCGGGATGGTCACGTAGGCGGTCATGCCGGGGAAGAGCTTCAGGTCGGGATTATCGAATTCGATGATGGTGTCGTAGGTAACGACGTTCTGCACGGTCGTCGGGTTCATGCGGACCTGGAGGACGTTGCCGCGGAATGTGTCCTTCGGGAAAGCATCGACTTTGAACGTGACGGGCTGGCCGGGATGGATCTGGCCTACATCGCTCTCGTCCGTCTTGGTGTACACCAGCATCTTGGTGAGGTCCTGCGCGATGGTGAAGAGCTGCGGAGCCTGCAGGGAAGCGGCGACGGTCTGGCCGACGTCGACGGTGCGATTGATGACGGTGCCGTCGATCGGAGCGAAGATGTAGGTGTGGTCGAGGTTGGTTTGCGCGACGGACACGGCCGCCTCACGCTGCTGGACCTGGGCGACCGACTGAGTAACGGTCGCGTTCGCGGCGCTGACGGCGGCGTCGGCGGAATCGGCGTTGGCCTTGGCGAGATCGAGCTGCTGCTGGCTCATCACGCCTTCTTTGGCCAGTCCTGCGGTGCGGGTGTAGTCGGCCTTAGTTTGGACTTGCGTCGCTTTCGCTTTTTCGAGGTTGGCCTTGGCGGCGGCGAGGTTCGCCTTGGCGTTCTCGAGATCGGCCTTGGCCTGGAGCAGCGCGCCTTTGAAGAGCGAGGGCTCGATCTCGGCGATCAACTGGCCCTGCTTCACTTTGGAATTGAAATCGGCCTGGAGCTTATAGATCTGGCCGGAAACCTGGGAACCGACCTGTACGGAAGTCACGGCGTTGATGGTGCCGGTCGCTTCGACGACTTCGCGGATATCGCCCTTCTCCACCTTCGCGGTGAAGTATTGGGTCTTATCTTTCTTGCCGAGATTGAATGCGGCGAAGACAATGACCGCGATGAGGATCAAAGCGATATAAAGCCATTTATTCGTCAAAATCTTCACGACAAGATCTCCGGCGTCGAGCCGAGCATGTACGGGCGCAACGGTGGCCTACCTGAAACTAATTATCTCAACATAACCGAGAGCTGGATGTGCGTTCTTTTACAGAAATTTACAAGCAGGCGCAGGCGCGGCGGGTTTCAGCGGCGAAAACGCCGTGTTGCCACGGGTTGCCGGCAGGTGTATACCATTGCGCAAACAGGGGGTGAGCTATGGGGCGCGTTCACGTCGAAGAACATAGCGGACACCGCGTCGTGATGGTCGACGGCCGCAATTGCACGCCGTCCCAACTGGTGGACGTCATCGAAGAGGTGGTAGAAATCGTGACGGCGCAGCCGAATCATTCCATCAGCACCCTAACCGACTTTTCGGGAGCACAGTTCGACCGGGATTCGATCCAACGGCTGAAAGAAGCAGCCGCATTCGACCGCCCGCACATCATCCGTGCGGCATTCATAGGTGTCGATACGCTGCCCGAGGTGTACCACAAGGCGATCGAGAACTTTTCGGCGCGCCGGTTCGCGATCTTCAAGACGAGAGAAGAGGCGCTGGACTACCTGGTGAAGAACGAGACGAGCCGGCAGAGCGCGTGAGCTGATGACGTACAGCGCGTAACACAACCCTCCCAGAAACTCGCAAGCGAGCTGCGGCTCGCTACCCTCTTTGCGGTGGTCTGGAGTTCCGGAGCCGGCAGGCCAGAGGCAAATTCCGGGCCAGCGGGTGCCGCGAATGAGCCGCTCCTACTGAGCAACAAAATTCGCGGTCACGTGAATATTCATTTCTACCGGGACGCCATCGAATCGTATTGGACTGAACTGCCAACGGCGCAGCGCGTCAAGAGTAGCGCTGGCGAAGTCGGGATCCGCAGGCGCGACGGCGTGCAGATCCTTCACGAGTCCGTCTGTTCCAACACGCCCCTCGACCACCACTGTTCCCGCAACTGCACTTGCGCGCTGCTTCGTCGGATAAACCGGCTGAACGCGAGCGGTTTGAACCGGCGGCGTAACACGGCAGAACATCGACACCTGCGCACATCGGTCGAGCTCAGCTTGACTTTGGTAGGGCGGGGATGTGTTCGAAGGACTAGGCAGGGGCGGAGGTGGTGGCGGCGAAACGGTCGGAACGTCGCTGCTATAAACCGTAACTGTGTCGTCAATTCCATCCATGACCACCGCGATATCGCGATGCAGGCGTAGTCCAGGCGCAAAGGTGATTTGCCCTTGCGATCCAAATTCATCAACTCGCAGTTGATACGCTCCTGCGGGTACTCCCGCAAACGTGAAATGCCCGGCTCGATCGGTTCGTGTTGCGATGGGCTGGTGTGTGGCTGCATTCCAGAGAGTGAGACCCGTGTCGGGGAGGGTCCGGCCAAGCGGGTCCCTCAACGATCCAGTGAATGTCTCAGTCCGCGATTCTGATTGTCCGGCGGCAGCGATTCGGAGCGGTGAAAGTGTAGCGATGAAAAGAGTCGAGCAGACGCAGATGAGGGCCACACGGACTCTCCCAGCCCGGCCACGTTGCTGTCGAGTGTCAAGAATGGCGGCGATGCGCGCCGCCAGGTGCGTGCGATTCGCTACGGCCAGCAGAGCCCCGTTCGGGGCGGTCGACATGCGCTGGGCGAGCACGACCAGTTGATCCGCATAGTCGGTCGCCTCTGCGCGTCGCAGCACCGCGTCATCGCAAGCCCGTTCGGCTTCAAGAGCGAGCTGCTTCCAGGCGATCCAGACCAGCGGGTGGAACCAGTAACAGGCGCATAACGCTCGCGCGAGGCACTGGCTTACCCAGTCGCAGCGCCGCACGTGTTCCAATTCGTGGATCATCGCTCGCGTCAGGTCAACCTCGTGCCAGGCCGGCGCGTCCATTGGCAGCACAATGGTCGGTCGTAGAACTCCGTAAGTGACCGGGCTTGATACGGTCTCGTGCAGCAAAACCTTGACCCGACGGCGGATGTCGGCCTCGACAGCTAATTCACGCACTACCGAGTATCCGTGCTGCCAGGGCCGCCCGAAACGGCGTAGCGTATGCATCCGCCACAGCCCGATAAATACAGGTATCGAGAACAGCAAGGCTCCCGTCGCCCATACTGCCAGCAGCAGCACGGATGCTCGCAGACGACGCGACGGGATCACGGTCCGCTCGCCAGGAAACAACGGTCACGGGACCGGCCGCTGGAGCGAAAGCTGTGGGGGGCGGCAACCCTGGCGACTCTGCAATCCCGGCCGCCGCGATCGGCAGCTGGACGAGGCGAACGGACGGGACGAGGATGGACGCGATCGGCACTAGTAGTGACAACGCAAACGCCGCTGCCAGCAACGCATGACGCACGGCGGCGCGACTCTTGCGAGCCAGACGGAGGCCGATGAGTGTCAAGGCCATGATGACAGTCACCTTGACGATGATCGAAGCGGCCAGGGAACTCCCAACTGCGAGCACGACATCTGCAACAATGCGCGTCATGAGTCTTTCCTCTCTTTTCGCACCCGATCAATCTCTGCTCTGAGTGCATCCAGGTCCTCGACACTCCAGGACCCTTCACGAACGAGCGCCGTCATCATCTGCCGCTGCGATCCGCCAAAGAAGGTCTGCAGGTACTGCTGCAAGGCCGTGCGTTTGGCGACGGCAGGCGAAATCGTCGTGGAGTAGATATACCGAAGGCCGTCCTGCTGATGTTTCAAGTAGCCTTTCTTTTCGAGCCTGGCGAGCATGACGCGAACCGCTGAGTCGCTGGGCGGGCTTGTCAGTCGCGCCCGGATCTCTTCCGCTGAGGCGCGGTTGCCCAGCGCGAACAGAACATTCATGATTTCACGTTCCCGACGGGTTAAGTACTCGGTCGTGTGTTTGGCCATCTCAGCGCTCCGGCGTGGTTGTGTGCTGCGACATCTGTCGCATACTACTGCGACAAATGTCGCATGTCAAATGGAACGTAGCGGGGTAATTGCGGAATCCGGGAATTTGTTAATTGAAAAGCGCTGACGCTTTGTGGTTTCAATTACCCGATTAGTCAATTCCGCAACGGTGTTACTCCCACTCGATCGTTCCTGGCGGCTTTGAGGTCACGTCATACACGACGCGATTGATTCCTCTCACCTCGTTCACGATCCGGGTGCCGATGCGCTTCAGGACGTCCCAGGGAAGTTCGACGACGTCGGCCGTCATGCCGTCTTCAGAATGGACGGCGCGGATGGCGCAGGTGTAGGCGTAAGTGCGGAAGTCGCCCATGACGCCGACCGACATTACCGGCAAGAGTACGGCGAAGGATTGCCAGATCTTTGTGTAGAGCCCGGCGTTCTTGATCTCGCTGACAACGATCTCGTCCGCCTCCTGGAGCAGCGCGATACGCTCAGCGGTCACTTCGCCGAGAATACGAACGGCAAGCCCGGGGCCCGGGAAAGGCTGGCGCTGAAGGATCTCTTCGGGCATGCCGAGATCGCGGCCCATGCGGCGGACTTCATCCTTAAACAAATCCTTCAAGGGTTCGATGAGCTTCAGCTTCATGTCGGCGGGAAGGCCACCGACGTTGTGGTGGCTCTTGATGGTCGCCGACGGCCCGCGGACAGACTGTGACTCGATTACGTCGGGATAGAGGGTGCCCTGGACGAGGAACTCCGGGCCGCCTGTGGACTGGTCGCGCTGGATGATCTTCGCGGCTTCGTCGTCGAATACGGCGATGAACTCTGCTCCAATGATCTTGCGCTTCTTCTCCGGTTCGGTGACACCGTCGAGCTTGTCGAGAAAGCGCTTGCTGGCATCGACGGCGACCACGTTCAGGTGCAGGTTGTCGCGCAGCATCTTCTGGACTTTTTCAAACTCGTTCTTGCGCAGCACGCCGTTGTTGACGAAGACGCAGGTCAGGCGGTCGCCGATGGCGCGCGCGACCAATGTCGCTGCGACCGACGAATCCACACCGCCGGACAAGGCGCAGATCGCGTGGCCTTTTTCACCGACGGTCTGCTTGATCTGCGCGATTGATTCGTCGATGAAGCGCTGCGGCGTCCAGTTCGGCTTGGCTTCGCAGATCCCGAAAACGAAGTTCTTGAGCAGTTCCGTGCCCATGGGCGTGTGATGGACTTCAGGGTGGAACTGCACGGCCCAATAGCGTCGCTGCGGGTCTTCCATGGCGGCGAGCGCGGTCGAACTGCGGCCGACCTCCTTGAATCCCGCCGGAAGTTCGCGGGCCTCATCGCCGTGGGACATCCAGACCTTCATCTCAGCGGGCAAGCCACGAAAGAGGAGCGAATCGCCGGAGATGGCGACCTGCGCGTGACCGTATTCGCGAGTATTGCCGGGCTCGACTTTACCGCCTAGCTTGTGGGTCATCCACTGCAGGCCGTAGCAGATGCCGAGCACCGGCAAACCGAGATGCAGGACCTGTTCATCGGCAGGCGGAGCATCAGAGTCATAGACCGAGCATGGTCCGCCGGAGAGGATGATACCAACGGGGTTGTAGGACTTGATCTCGTCGAGGGGTGCGGTGCAGGGAAGGACGACAGAGAAGACGTTCTGCTCGCGGATGCGGCGCGCAATCAGTTGCGTGAATTGCGAACCGAAGTCGAGGATGACGATTGACTGTGTTTCCACGTTCTAGCTTAACCCAGAATGAGTTTCAGGTTCAGTTTCTGGTTCAGTTTCTCTTTCAGCCGGTGGTATTGAGGACTGTGGTTCCGTTACGGACGTGCTCAACTGCGGCGAACTGAATCCAGCCAGTTCGACATATGCGGCCAGACGTGCGACATAAAGCCAGTCGGCTATCGCGAAGTAGATGAGAGCGATAACAATCGACACGATAAGCCCGGCACGCACGCTGGTTGCGACGGCACTCAGGCCGGCAACAACCGCAACGAGTAAGGCCGCGCCTCGGAAAAATCCGAACCACGAGGCGATGGACACGTAGTCGGACTTTCTGTCTCGATACAAGGCGACCGATGCCGCAATCGCCTTCCAGGCGCCGAGCCCATCGCGCACGATGAAGATCGGCGCCAGCGCTAGAAACCAGTTCACCAGTCCCCAGAAACATGCGACGACGATCGCGAGAAAGAACCAGGCGAGCACGTAAGCGGGAGCGAGTCCCGGAGTGGTCGCCGGTGTGACCTGGGCAGAGACGAGGAATATGGTCCCAAAGAAAGCAAGAAACGTGGCTAGGGTGAAGACGGCGCGCAGGCAGTTAAGACGGAAAAGGCGAAATCCATGGATCCTTCGCTGCGGCCTTGCGTCGCTGGCGCTCCGCTCGGCCTCGATCAGGACACGCTCTTGAATATCTGGCCGAACGGCGCTCCGCTCGGCCTCGATCAGGACACGCTCTTGAATATCTGGCCGAACGGCGCTCCGCTCGGCCTTGCTCAGGATGACACGCTCTTCATTATCTGGTCGAACGGACAGCAACGCTTGCATGGTGACGGCGCGGCCGATGGTAGCTGCCAATGTCCATGCTGCCGCGAGGAGGGGGATGATCAGCAGCATGGCTGCGGCGAAGCGCGGGAGCACCTGGACGAGGACACGCGCCATCGCGTCCGCGATGAGGTAAGCATCGTTCGTGCGGGCGAGCGTGGCCTCGGCGGAGCTCACGTCGATGCCTTCCATGATGGTCCGCAAGGTGAAGACGACGAGCAGCCAGGCGGCCGCGCCGAACGCCCAGCGCCACGCGATCTCAGCGAAGACCAGCGCCGGGCTCTGTCGGACTGTTCGGAAGCCGGAACGGATGAAGTTCATGAAAAACGTATTCCGTATTTCGTATTCCGTATCCCGCCCCATTACATACGGAAGACGAGATACGGAATACGCCATTATTGACGTAATCTCAAATTTCCTAGTACGGCCTGTTGTTTCGCTATGAGCGTTTCCACGCCTTTCTTCGCCAACTCGAGCATGCGCCGAAGTTGCTCGTCGTCGAAGGGTCGCTGTTCCGCCGTGGCTTGGACCTCGACCATCTTCTTCGCGCCGGTCATGACGAAATTCATGTCGACCTCGGCGCGCGAATCTTCCTCGTAATTGAGGTCCAGGAGGACCTCACCGTCAACGACGCCGACGCTGATCGCGGCGAGGTAATCGCGCAACGGCGCAGCCGAGAGCGTGCCCGCTTCGACAAGCTTCTGCATTGCGAGGCCAAGCGCGACAAAGGCCCCGGTGATCGACGCTGTCCGGGTGCCGCCATCCGCCTGGATGACGTCGCAATCGATCCAGATAGTGCGCTCGCCGAGCTGTTTCAGGTCCACTACTGCGCGCAGGGCGCGCCCGATCAGCCGCTGGATCTCATGCGTGCGGCCGCCGATACGTCCACGGGCGCTCTCGCGCGGGGTGCGTGTGAGGGTGGAGCGGGGAATCATGGCGTACTCGCTGGTCACCCAGCCGCGGCCGCTGTTACGCATCCAGTTAGGGACGCTTTCTTCGACGGAAGCGGTGCAGATAACGCGCGTATTGCCGATCTCGATCAGCACCGAGCCTTCTGCGGTCGAAATGAACTCGGGCACGATATTGATGGGACGCATCTGCTCGGGCGTCCGGTTATCAGAGCGATAGAACATCCGCGGATTGTAAATGAGTACTGAGTACCGAGTACGGAGTACCGAGAAAAAACAAACGCGGCCAGCATCGGCCGCGTGTGAACTTTCGAACGTGGATCGTTATTTTCCCGGACCGCTGCTGGAAGCTCGTTCCTGCCCGTTCGGATAGTAGCCACTGCGGGTGCGGACCATCAGGTGTTTGTAGCCGGGTGCGTGGGCGTCCACTCGGATCGTCCGGTAACCGCCGACATTCTTGGGAGTGGTCGGTGCGTAAACCAGGATGTACTGGTTGCGTATGTCGTGCGCGATGGTCTGTGTGATCGAATCTACTTCGCCGACGTCTTTGGGGAAGAAGGCCACGCCTCCGGTCTGTTCCGACATGGCAGAGAGCGCGCGGCGCGCGCGACGCTGCTTTTCCTCGCCAAGAATGCCAACCGTGTAAACCGTAGGACCATTGTCGGCTTGCAAGCGGCGGATGGCCTGTTCCAGCGATTCGCGGCTGGCATTGTCTTCACCGTCGGTGACGACCAGCAGGACCTTCTTCTCCAACCGCGCCTCTTTCTTGAGGTGCTCGGCGGACGCTACCACGGCGTCGTACAGCGCGGTCCCCCCGCGGGACTCGATGCGGTCCAGCGCTTCCTGGAGTTTGGGGATGTTGTCGGTAAAGTCCTGGTCGAGGTAGTACTCGTCATTGAAATTGACGATAAAAACCTCGTCGTTCGGATTACTCGTCCGGACGAAGTTGATGGCCGCGCGGTTCACCGCGGGGCGCTTATCGCGCATGGACCCGGAATTGTCGATGATGATACCCACTGCCACGGGAACGTCGCGACGGTCGAATGACTTGATCTGCTGCAGTTGCCCGTTCTCATAAACCTGGAAGTCATTCTTGGTCAGACTGTTGATGACCCGGTGTTTATCGTCGATGACGGTGGCGTGCAGGATAATATTCTCGACCCGCGTTCGAATGATGAACTGATCGTTGCCCTCCCGCTCCACCTGATTGCCCTGCCCCTGCTGATTGGGAATCTGCACGGTATTGCCGGGCTGATTCGGGGCGTCCTGCGCGGGCGCTGTACCCTGCTGCTGCGGGGCCGCCGGTTGGGCCTGGTTCTGGGGACTCGAACTCGGAGGAACGTTTTGCGACTGGGATTGCGCCGCGCAAAGGGCTGCCAGCGCGACACTCACAACGAGCAAAAAAGCGAGCTTATTCCGTAGGAGCATAGTATCCCGTCTTAAAGTAGATGTGCAGCGGTGGCAGCCCCTTAGGCGGGATAAGCTTCACCTTCAGTTTCCGCCACTTGCCGTCGCGCACTGGATTCTTTGGACGATATCCGAGCACATATTGGTTGCGTAGCTCGATACCAATCTTGGTAGCTACGTCTGCCAACTCGTTCGGGTTATCGATGGTAAACGTGCGGCCGCCGGTAACGTCGGTAATCTCCGACAGCATGGCCGGACCGGAGCGTTCTTCCTCGGTGGAGGGCGAGCTATCAAATATGCCGATGGCATAGATCTGCACGTCCGCTTCCTTCACCATGCTGCGGATCTCACTCTCGGTGTAGCGGCTGTGGTTGTCCCCGCCGTCGCTGATGATGAGCAGCGCCTTTTTCGGGTGCTTGGCCTGTTTCATTTTGTTGATGCCGAGGTAAATCGCATCGAGAAGCGCCGTGCGGCCCTGTGGGACCGTGTAGACAAGCTGCCCCTGGATCTTCTCGATCGAGGACGTGAAATCAGCCATCAGTTGCGGCTTGTCGGCGAAGCCGATCATGAAGAACTCGTCGTCGGGATTGGCGGTGCGGAAAAACTCGACGACCGCCTCCTTAGACTTATCGATCTTGTTCCCCATGCTGCCGCTCATGTCGAAGATCACGCCTAGCGAGATGGGGGCATCTTCACTGGAGAAATGCTTGATCTCCTGACGCTGGCCATTCTCATAGAGCTCGAAATTCACCTGGTCGAGGCCGGTGACAAGGCGGTTCATCGGGTCGGTAACGGTAGCTGGAACGAGGACGAGATCGACTTCAACCTTGAGCGGCTTGGTGTGGGTTTTGAGTGTAGGGTCTGTAACGCTGGGTTTCGGCGTATCGGGCGCGGAGGCCTTGGCGGCACGGGGTGTGACGTGGACGTCATTCTCGTTCTGCGCCGAGGCGAACGCGGTCAGCAGGAGAAGCAGCAATGGCACGACACACAGGTAGCTCCGCCGTAGGGGAAGAACCGCCGAGTTCCGCATGTCGGGAATCACAGGATTTCGAGGCTGCTCTGCCGGCCGGTTTAGCGCATAACAAAGCGCTTCTGCCGTGCGGCACCGGATACGGTCCGACCCGCCAATTTCAGTGCTCCCGCGGGCCATGGCTCCTCATTTTAATTGGATGGTAGCACAGCGGCTCCGCTTTTTCCGCTTAAGCCGGAAGTGCCAGTTGCCAATTCATTTTGTTTCGATGTGTCTGCTGAAGCCTGAGTTTTCCACGATATAAGAGGTTACAACCCTGTAATAAAAGCGGAGTTTCGGGCCACGGAGACGACTGTGGTGGAGGCAGGGGATTTCGCATCTTGCAAACACGCTCGCCACGTCGGAACATGGTACTTCGTGCACCCCAAACTGCATCCCCGTTCCGTCGTGCTCCTGGCGGCGTTACTTTTTGCGTTCCTATTGGGTGCGCAAGACAATAAACGCCTCACCGTCTACACGCCACAGAAGTCGTACACGGTCGTGGTCCAGGACCGCGATGGCCGCGAATATGTGCCGCTGGTCGATGTGCTTCAGCCGACGGGTACGGCCACATGGAAGCGCGACGGCGACAAATGGAAGGTCGGCTACGGCGGCGATGAGTCGCAGTTCCAGGCGGGCAAGAATAAGGCAAAGATCCGCGGCAAGAACATCGATATGGGAGCGCAGGTGATCATTGTCAATGACGTCGTTTGGGTGCCGGTGCACGGGCTGGCGGCAATCCTGCCGCGACTGCTGAACGCGACCGTCGAACTCCGGGAGCCTGCCCGGCGGTTGATCGTCGCCGGCGCGAACACGGAATTCAGCGCCGAATTGGAAACCAATCCGTCGCGGCTCGTGCTGCACTTCAGCAACCCGGTGAGCCCGATCATCGCGAACGAAGCGGGGCGGGTGCGTCTGACGTTCACCAAAGACCCGGTGACCGCGCCCGCGGCGAGCCAGAAATTCGCTGACAAATTGATCTCTTCCGCCAGCTTTGTCGAACACAACGGTGCGGCGGACCTGACCATTGCCGCGACTGCCCCTTTATTGGCAACGTTCAGCGACGACAACCGAACGATCACACTGGCCGCTGCGCCGCAACCTCCAGTACCCATACTGCAACGGCCCGTGGCGCCATCGTCGGCTGGTCAGCCGGGGACCACGACAGCGGCCGCGTCGGCGAAACAAGCCCCAGGACCGCCTGCGCCGGCGCCGCATCCACGGTTCCTGGTGGTGATCGATCCAGCCCACGGTGGAGATGACCGCGGCGCGCTGCTGGCGGCCGGAGTCGAAGAGAAAGATCTGACGCTCGCCTTCGCAAGGCGCTTGCGTGCGGCGTTGGAGAGGAGCGGGATCGTGTCCATCCTGCTCCGGGATGGCGATAGCACCGTTCCGGTCGAGCAGCGTGCTATTGCCGCCAACACGGCACGCGCGACCGTATTCATCAGCGTGCACGCCGGGAATGTGGGACGGGGAGTGCGCGTATACACGGCGCGGGTCGGAGATACGACCCTGAAGCCGGGCGCGATGCTTCCGTGGGATTCCGCGCAGGCGAGCTACGTGGACGAGAGCAAAGCGTTGTCCGGAAGCCTCGCGGCGGAGCTGACGAAGCGCGACATACCGCACGCGGAGGCATCGGCGCAGCTCCAGCCGCTCAACCACGTTACGGCAGCGGCGGTGGCGCTGGAATTCCTGCCCGGCAAGGATGGTGTCGCGTCGCTCGCGAACGCGCAATATCAGCAGAATCTCTGCGCCGCGGTGGCCGACGCGATTGCAGCGGCGCGCAATATGGTGGCGCGCAGATGACGCGTCGGACCAAGATCGCGCTGCTCATCCTGGTGTTCGCCGTCGCGCTGATGGGTTGGTACGCGCTGCGCTTGAAGCGTCGGGCCGAACAATTGCCGGTACGTGCGGCGGACACGCGGCCGGTCGCGCCTCCGGTGAGCGGGAAGTCGGAGCAGGTCACGCTCTATATCGCCGACGACAATGACGGCATGCTGCACAAGCAGGTCGCGAACATCGCTCTACCGGACGATCCGGCGGAACGGGCCCGGCAAGTGGTTCGAGCGCTGATCTCGGCATACCTGGAGAAGAACTCGAGCCATCCGCTGGCGACTGGAGCAGACGTGGATGCGGTATTCCTGGTGAAACCGAATATCGCGGTCGTGGACGTGAACGGGGAATTCGCTAACGGGCACCGTTCCGGCATCCTCGTCGAGCAACTCACGGTGGCATCGATCGCGCAAACGCTGGCTGCAAATGTGAATGGGATCGGGCGGGTGAAAATCCTTGTCGAGGGCAAGGAACGCGAGACGCTGGCTGGGCATGCCGACCTGAGTTCGTTTTACGATCTGTCCGGCGATACGTGGCCGGTGGCGGAGTAAGTCGTGACGGGCGTCACTATTCGCAGTGTCCGGCATTGACCTTCGCGCAAGCCTCTCTTAACCTGTCGAGTGCCAACAACAATGACCCTCCCAGACTCCCGCCTGCGTGTCGCCGAGGACGTTACCCAGTTGGTCGGCGAAACGCCCATCCTTCACCTGCGTCGGATTCCGCCGGCAGGAGCTGCCGATGTTTACGTCAAGCTCGAATTCCTGAACCCGGGCGGCAGCATCAAGGACCGCGCAGCAGTCGGCATCATTAAGCGCGCGGAAGCGGAAGGCCGCCTGAAACCGGGCGCGACCATCCTCGAGGCGACCGCTGGTAATACCGGGATCGGGCTGGCGCTGATCGGCGTGAACCGCGGGTATCGGGTCATCGTGTGCATCCCGCAGAAGTTCGCGAAAGAGAAAGTCATCCTGATGCAGGCGCTGGGCGCGGAGGTGATCCGCACGCCCGACGACGAAGGCATGGCTGGCGCGATCAAGCGCGCCCAGGAACTGGCGGCCAAGATCCCCGACAGCTTCATGGCGGGACAGTTCGAAAACCTCGCAAATCCCGATTATCACTACGAGACCACGGGGCGCGAGATCTGGGACCAGATGGGCGGGCAGGTAGACGCCGTGGTGCTCGGCGCGGGCACTGGCGGGACTTTCACCGGCGTGGCTCGGTATCTGAAAGAGAAGAACCCGAAAGCGAAGGCGTACCTGGTCGAGTCGCAAGGTTCGATCTACGGCGGCGGCCGGCCGGGAGACCACAAGGTCGAAGGGATTGGTTCCAGCTTCATTCCTAAGACGGCGGACATGGAACTTTGCGACCGCGTCATTACCGTACGCGATGAACCGGCTTTTGACATGGTGCGCCGGTTAGCGCGGGAAGAGGGCGTGTTCTCCGGCTCCAGCGGCGGTGCGGCGGTGGAAGCGGCATGCGAGGTAGCCAAGGAATTGGGAGCGGGGAAGAAGGTCGTGACCGTGATCCCGGATTCCGCGGAACGCTACCTGTCCAAGAATATCTTTGAAGGCCCTTAAATCATTTTCGATTTTTGATTTCTGATTTTTTTGATTGAAAAGATCCCAGGCGCGATGTGTCTCCGAAACGCGCCTATTTTCCGAGGACATCATGGCTAAGAAAGATTCTCGCGGTTTCTCCACCAATTGTGTTCATGCGGGGCAGTACCCCGAACCGGTGACCGGCGCGGTAAGCGTTCCAATCTATGCAACGTCGACATATGTACAGGACGAATTGGGCAAGCCGCGGCTGGGGTATGAATATGCGCGCGTGACGAACCCGACGCGCGACCGGCTGCAGGAGTCGCTGGCAGCGGTCGAAGGCGGTCTCGCAGCGCGAGTGTTCGCCAGCGGCATGGCGGCCGTGACGGCGATTTGCACGATGATGAAGGCCGGGGATCACATCGTCTGCTCGCATAACGTCTACGGGGGTGTGCCGCGCCTGTTCAACCAGATATTGGTGAATTACGGGCTGGAGTTCACCTATGTCGACACGTCGGACGACCGCGCGGTGGAGAAGGCGATCCGCAAAAGCACGAAATACATTTACGTCGAAACGCCGACGAACCCGCTCATGACGATCAGCGACATCGCCGCCATCGCCGAGATTGCGCACAAACGCCGGGTCGAACTGATCGTGGACAACACCTTCATGTCGCCGTATTTCCAACACCCGATCGAGCTCGGCGCCGACATGGTGACGCACTCGACGACCAAGTTCCTGAATGGCCACAGCGACGGTCTCGGCGGCGTCGTGATCTGCACGACCCAGGAGCAGGCAGACCAGCTGGCGTTCATTCAGAAGTCGGCGGGCGGGATCATGTCGCCCTTCGAGTGCTGGCTGGTGTTGCGCGGCGTGAAGACGCTCGGTGTGCGCATGCCGCGTCACGACGAGAACGGCCGCGACATGGCCGATTTCCTCGATACGCATAAGAAGGTAAAACGCGTGTTCTATCCGGGCCTGCCCAACCATCCGCAGCATGAGCTTGCGAAACGGCAGATGACCGGCTTCGGCTCGATGATCACCTTCGAGACCGGCTCGCTCAACAATGCCAAGCGGATGCTGAAGCGCGCGAAAGGAACGCTGTCGTTGGGCGAATCACTGGGTGGTGTCGAGACGCTGATCTCGCATCCGGCCACGATGACGCACGCCGCGCTAGGCGAAAAGGGCCGCCGCGCGATCGGGCTGACCGACGGGATGGTGCGCATATCAGTCGGCATCGAGGACGTGCAGGACATCATCGCCGACCTGGAGTACGCGCTGGCGGGCATTTAGCTGTACGTACAGAATTGTCTTGACAGCTGTGTGCGCACAATCCACACTGAAGTAGTCCTTGGGACGGTGATGAGATTCACTTGGGACCCGGGGAAAAACCGGACCAACCAACGCATACACGGTGTCTCCTTCGAATCGGTCGTTCCGCTGTTCTTCGATGAAAGCTCTCTCCAGAAGGACGACCGGGAAGTCGAGGGCGAACATCGCAGGTGGCTGGTAGGCTGGAGCCACTCGCTTGCAGTGCTGGTAGTGGTATATGTCGAACAGGAACAGGATGGCGAAGAAATCGTCCGCATCATCTCGGCACGGAAAGCAACCCGGTCGGAACGGCTCGAATTCGAGGCGTCTCTCCGATCAAGAGATCAGGCGTGAGCTTCTGCGGCTCAATGAAATGCCGGACGAGCAGATTGACTTATCCGACATTCCGGAATTCACCAACGAGGAGATCCGGTCGGCCACGCGGAACAAGTATTACCGTGCTATTAAAAAGCCTGTCACGATGCGAGTGGATCTTGAGATTATCGATTGGCTAAAGCGGAACGGCCCCGGTTATCAAACTAAAGCGAACGAGATTCTTCGCCAGGCGATGATCCGGGATGCCATCGACAACGCGAAAATTACGTCGGAACACCGCAAATCGCCGGTATCAAACGGGTCAGCGGCCTTGAAAGCACCAAAATCGCGCCGCGCCTGATCACCTCAAGAACGGATTGGTCTCCCGCTCCTCGCCGATGGTCGTCAGCTCTCCATGCCCGGGAACAACGATCGTCTCATCCGGGAGCGCCAGCACTTTCGTATGCAGCGAGCGCATGATCTTTTCAGTCGAACCGCCGGGCAGATCGGTGCGGCCGATGCTTCCCGCGAACAGGGTATCCCCGGCGATCAGCTTTTGTTCGGCCGGGAAGTAGATGCACACGCTGCCCTCGGTGTGGCCGGGGGTGTGGATCACCGAACCTTCCAGGTTTCCGGCCTTCACCTTGCCGCCGTCGGTCACGCTTTGATCGACCTGTACTGACCCCGGCGAACGCATCCCGATCCACGCCGCCTGCACATCCAGCATCTTGAGCAGCATTTCATCATTCTGGTTGAGGAGGATGGGCGCGCCGGTGCGCTGCTTCAGCTTCATGGCGCCGCCGACGTGGTCGATGTGCGCGTGCGTGACAACGATCTGTTTCACCGTCAGACCATGGCTCTCGATGATGGTCATGATCTGCTCGACGTTGTCGCCGGGGTCGATGACCATCGCCTCGCGTGATTGCTCATCGCCGAAAATGGAGCAATTGCACTGCAGCGGGCCAACAGGAAGGATTTCGTGGATCATGAGCGAGTCACCAGCCGCTAGTTATTACTCGCCAGTTTAACAATGAATAAGGCTCCCATGAGCGGGAGCCTTTGTGAGGTCTTCACCTTGCGGCTTGTGCCTTGTGCCTCGCGCCTACTTCTGCGGTGTTGTTGGCGTAGTCGGGTTCGGCGTAGGCATATTGTTCTTCGCCGGAGCTGGCGCGGACTTCGGCGCCGAGGTGCCCTGGAGCACCGAAGAGGAGCTGGGCCGGCGCGCGGCAAATATCGAGAGCGTGATCGACGTCAGCATGAACAGCACCGCTGCCCAGGTGGTTGCCTTGCCCAGCACCGTGGCGGCTCCTCGTGGACCAAAGGCGGTCTGGCTGCCCATGCCCCCGAAAGCGGCGGCGATATCGGCGCTCTTGCCGGACTGGAGGAGGACCACCACGATGAGAAAAACACAAACGATGACGTGAATAGCTGTAACGACGTAAACCATTTCTGCGGTTCCTGACGAAGTCAAAGATGGTGCGGAAGGGGGGATTTGAACCCCCACGCCTTTCGGCGCCACCCCCTCAAGATGGTGTGTCTGCCAGTTCCACCACTTCCGCACTGCGCCTGATTCGGCCCATCGCGCGCGACGAGCACACCGGGCCGGAGGGATGACAGCAGGCCCGATTCCATTCTGAGGCCTCTTGATTATAACAAATCTGGAGCTCCGAAACGCTGGCTGCGGCAGGCCAAAGCGGCGCACTGTGGCGTACAGAGCGCCCTCCGACGCCTCACATCCCCGGCGGGGCAACGCCACATCTTAATTGTTAAAGACATCCGTTTATCCACAGGAGGAGTTCTCGATGCGTTCTCGGATTCTGAGTCTCATCACAGGCGGTGTCCTGCTGTTCGGCATGTGTGCCTTCGCGCAGGATACGTCGTCCGCGTCCGGCCAGTCGAACACGGGCGCCCAATCTACCACTTCAAAGAAGAGCAGCAAGAGCAAGAAAGATACGATGGGTGGCGCAACATCAGCCACCTCGGGCCAGTCGGCTGCGGGCAGTTCGGTTCCTGTCTCGGATAAGACTTTCATGACGAAAGCGGCGCAGGGCGGTCTCGCCGAAGTCGAACTCGGCCAACTAGCGCAGGAAAAGGCGAGCAGCAACGACGTGAAGCAGTTCGGCAAGCAGATGGTCGACGATCACAGCAAAGCCAACGATCAGCTCAAGTCCATTGCCGCGCAGAAGGGCGTCACCCTTCCCAGCGATCTCGACGCCAGGGACAAGGCCGAGAAAGAGCGCCTCTCCAAGCTGTCGGGCGAGCAATTCGACAAGGCTTACATGCGTTACATGGTCAGCGACCACACGAAGGACGTAAGCGAATTCAAGAAGGAATCCACGTCGGCGAAGGACCCCGATGTGAAGAACTTCGCATCGCAGACGCTGCCGACGCTGGAATCGCACCTCGATAAGGCGAAGTCGGTCGCCGGCACAGTTGGCGCTACCTCGAAGGCAGCGGCAGCCAAATCGAAGTCGACCAAGACTTCCGCCAGCACCAGCCAGCCGCAGTAAACAAATTGCTCACGGGAGGCTCGGACCGCGAAAGCGGCCCGGGCCTTTACCTTTTGTACCCGATCTTCCGCAGGAACCCGTGGCGCGCTTCCACATCCTGCGGACCCTCGATACCCTTAGGCGAACTACCGTCGATCACGCCCATGATGCCGCGGCCTTGCTCCGACTTGGCAACGATGACCTGCACCGGATTGGCGGTCGCGCAGAAGATGCAGCACACCTCAGGCACATTCTGGATCGCATTCGTAAGGTTGATCGGGAATGCTTCGCGGATGACGACGTAGAACGTGTGTCCCGCACCCACGGCTTGCGCCATGCGCACTGCCGTAGTCTTCAGCTCTTCGTCATTTCCTTCAAAACGGACCAGGCATGGGCCCGATGCTTCGTTCAGGGCGATGCCGAATTTCGCCTGCGGCACGGTGTTGACGATGGCTTCGTAAAGGTCTTCGACGCTCTTGATGAAATGTGTCTGGCCAACGATGATGTTGGCGTCGGCGGGGAATCCCAGCTGCACAACCTCGAACTCGAGCATGGCTCCGGACCTTTCAGGACTGCTACTGCACCTTAGCGTCCACCTTATACCTGCCGTCAACGGTGACCTGCACCGGCTCTCCGGCTGCGAGATACGGCTTGATCACCTCGGGCCTGGACCACTCGAGGTCCCAGCCGTTCTCGATGGCGACAAGAGTGTATTTGCCGGGCGTGACAGCGTTCATGAGGAACGAGCCGTCGCTGTCGCTTTCATCGCGCCGATAAAGCATCGGCCGCTCCATATCCTCCGGGACGAGCACGACCATGACGCCCGATGCCGGTGTTCCGTCCTTGCGTGCGACGCCCTCGATCCGCGCTGACGATTTCGCGGCAACGATGTTCAGCTTCACGTCGGTGGAACCGATCTGAAGCGTCTGTCCCTTCAACTTGGCGCCGTTCGCGGTGATCTGGGTCATCTGGTAGGTGGGACTGGGCAAGAAAAGGTCGTACGTATCCGGCGGAACGGGTTGCTCCGACGAAATCTCGCCTTTCGGTCCGACCTGCAATTGCACTGGAGCGGGGAACGTCCTGCGGCGCAGTATTAGTCGAGGGTTGTCGGAGGGCGCAGGACCGTCGAAGCGCAGACTGCCCGTGACGTTTACGCCCGACGGCATATCGCCCGCGTTGATGTCCATGCTGCTGCTGATGTCGATCTCGCGCATGGCTGTCGGTCCAGCCGTGCGGCCCTGAGAATTCGTATGGAGCTGCAGCAAATAGTGGCCAGGAGTGATCCCGCTGATCTCCGTCACGCCCTGGTTGAAACTCATGTTCCTGCCCCGCTGCCCCATCTCCGGGCTGTCAAAGATCTGCTGCATCAGCGTAGCGGTGACGAACTGGCCCGGTTCCGTAACACCGGTGTTGACGCGGACGTGGAGTGACGGCACCGCGAGAAGGGTGAAATCAATGGTTTCGCGCTGGCTTGGCTTCAAGTCGATCTTTTCAGCTTGGGCCGAATCTGTAACGCCCGGGTAAAAGGTCACGGGGAAAGCGAGATCCAGGGCTGCGCTGCTGGCGTTCTGTTGGGGGTCTCCGCCGACTCGGAAACCGCGTTGGATGTTTGAATATTGTGCATACCAGGGGGTCGCCGACACGGCGAGGTAGAACTTTCCCGGGCGGACATGGGAGAAACGGTACACGCCCTCATCGGAAGACATCGCTTGCTGCGTGCGATAGATCCCGCGCCGGCCGTTCTGCATGCCATCTCGGAAGAGCATGACCTGCGCGTTCGCGACCGGATCATTGTGTTCGTCGACGATTCTTCCAGTGATCGACGCATCCGGCTCAAGCCGAAACACCAGGTCCGTGGACTTCTTGTCCGCTCCAACAATGATTGCACTCGAATATTGTTCGTGCTGCTGGTAAGACTGCTGCGAGAAAGCGCGTCTCGCCGCCAGAAGAGAGTACTTGCCGGGCGGCAGTCCGGTGAACGCGAACTTGCCATCGCTTGCGGTCACGACGGGACGGATTTGCGGAGGATTGGGCGGGAGGTAACGAGGCGCGGTGTCGAATACGCGTTGCTGCTCCGCGTTTGGAGAGAGCGACAGCGTCACGGTAACACCCGCCAGCGCCTCGCCCGTGCTGGCATGGACGACTGTGCCGGTGACCTCGTAGGACCCGCTTTGTGCCGACGGAGCAGGCTGCCGCTGCGCCAATACGCCAACCGAAGCCAGGACCACGGCGAAGATTGCCACGAGTCGCGTCATTGGTCCGACACCTTGGTCAGATCGACATTGACTTGAGCCTTCTGGCCCGCAGTCAGCACGACCGTTTCCGCGTGCGCGCCATAGGCTTTCATTGCTTCAGGATTCGTGTACTCGATGCCGTCCATGCGGTCGAAGGCATACACGCGGTATGACCCTGGGGCGAGGCCCATCTGCTGGAAGCCGCCCTGCGGGTCGACAAACGCGGTGCGCGGCTGGACGGCATTGTTACCGTCGGGGACGATGAGCACCCAGCACTGTGTGTCCTCACAGCGCGCGCTGCCGGAGAGGGAAGCGGGGTCGTCACGCACGACGACGTCGATGGGCTGCGATTCGCCGCCGCTGACGACCAGTTCGTCACGCAGCAGGTCGGTGTTGCCGTACGTGGCCGAACGTACGTAGGTGTTGCCCATCTGCATGAACTCGACCCGATAACGGCCGGGTTCGACGTTTTGGATGGTAAGCGTGGGATTGTCGGGCCCGGACATTTGCGCGTAGTTGTCGCCGCGCTGGCCGTCGCTGCGGATCAGGTGCAGCATGACGTATTGCTGCTGGTTCCGGCGCCCCGAGCCACCGAAATCAGGTTCGGTCTGCTTATTCGTGAAATCCGTGCGCACTACGACCGGAATCGTTGCGGCGGGCTGGACGGCTACGGTCACGTTGTTCAAGTCGCCGCTGACGGTGATCGGGATACTGCCGGTATACATCTGCGGCATGCGAGGGCCGCGAGGGCCACCGAATCTTTGAATTCCCGCGAAGCCATCCGGCCCGACGCGTTGTTGAGCGACTGCTTTCAACGTGTACGTTCCGGCTGGGACACGGCGCATCTCAAACGTGTTGCCATCCGGCCGGACTGCTGCCATGACCGGCAGGTTCTCGCCATCGGGACCAAGCAATTCCACGCTCGCGCCCTGGTTGGGAAGAAGGCCGGTGACAATCCCGGAAACGCGATAGGCCTTTTCTTTATGGACGGTGAAGTCGGCAGCGGTAGTGCTTCCGGCGCGTACTTCCAGCGCCGATGCACCCGCAATATCGCTCACCCCGGGGTAGTACGCAGGGGACAACACCTCGTCGGTGGCGGTGATCATGCGGGAATTACCACTGGTGTAAAGGTAGTAGGTGCCGGGCTGAAGATTGCCGATACGAAAGTAACCGTCTTCGTCGGTGCTGGCGCCGTTGCGGTTGACTAGTTGGCGGCGCCCGTTCTGGATCATACGCGCCTTAACCATGATGCCTGCCGACTCGACCGGTTCACCCTCCGAGGTCGTAAGCCGGCCGGTGATGACGCCCGCGGGGGTCAGCTTCACCGTGACGGAGCCCATGCCGGCAGTGATCGCCGTGGGCTTCACCCGGCCCCGGCCCTGGCCCAATTCCATCTCGCTGAAGTAACCCGGCTTGCGCGCCGTAAGCATCGCCTGCGTCTCAGGCAGGTTGTCGAACTCGAATTTTCCCTCTGCGTCGGTCAACTCCTCGCGCGAGGCCATGCCCATCATTTGTATGAGCGCGCGCGGAATCGGCTCGCCGGTGACGGAGTTCACGACCGTGCCCGTCAGAGTGATGGTTCCGGTCTGCGCCTGGCGCTGTCCGATCGTGCCGCGATTCTGAGGGTAGGCCTGCGCCGAGACTTGTCCCGCAGCTCTGATGGAAAGGGCGAGCAGTACGCAGCAAAGCAGTCGGGTACGATACATCGGGAAGGGAACCCCCTTCGTAGGCCATAGCGTATTCAAAGTAGCTGGCCAACGCAATGAACAGACTCTAAAGAAGTGTAAAAGTTGCGCCTACCGGGCAAGTAGGTGCTCGATGGTTTCGGCGAAGTGCAGGAGCATCGCGTCGGCTCCCGGAATTGCGGCGAACTGAATGCCGATCGGAAGTCCTTCCTTCGTTTTGCCGCACGGAAGGGAGATCGCCGGTGTCCCCCAAACGTTGAACGGACGTGTATTTCGCAGCATGACCAATTCGCGGGCGCGCAGTGTGTGCGGATCGGACATCACTTCATCGAATGTCGGAGCCGGGATCGGCGACGTCGGCGTGACTACCAGGTCGACGCCGGCGCTCTGGAACATACCCGGCACTTCGGAGCGTGTCTGGTGCAACTCCGCCAAACGGGCACGGTACTCCTCGTCCGTTACCTCGGCGCCGCGTTGAATGCGCTTGAGGGTCTGGGGGTCGTATTTGTCGGGCGAGGACTGCACCCATTTTTCGTGGTACAGCCACGATTCGCGCGTCTGCACCGTCCGGTCGGCATCTACGGGGAATTCCACGTCTTTGACTTCGAAGCCGGCACGCAGGAGATCGATAGCGCGCTCCATCGCATCGGCGACCTCCGGGTGCAGCTCTTCGAAAAAGAATTTGCGCAGTACTCCGATTGCCAGACGCTTCTCGTTCTGTGCGGCAGGTTTAATTTCTGCAATGGATCCGTACATCGCCGCTGCATCGGCTACCGTGCGCGTTATAGGGCCAACATGATCGAACGAACGCGAGAGTTCCACCACGCCTTGCGTGCTTACCGCGCCGTAGGTCGGCTTAAACCCTACGGTCCCGCAGCACGCGGCCGGCAGGCGGATCGACCCCGCGGTGTCTGTGCCGATCGCGCCGAAGCAGAAGCAGGCGGCGACGGCGGCCGCCGATCCCGATGACGACCCGCCGGTGATGTGGCGGAGGTTCGCGGGGTTTTTGACCGGCCCCCACTGCGAGATGACGCCGCTTCCGCCGTACGCGAATTCGTGGAGATTGAGTTTGCCCAGGAGCACGGCGCCGGCTTCGCGGAGCTTGCGCGTAACCTCTGCGTCTGCGGTGGCAACGTTGTCGGCCAGCAGGGCACTGCCGGCGGTCGTTCTTACTCCCGCGACGTCGACCAGGTCCTTCAGCGCAATGGGAATGCCATGCAGCGGGCCGCGGTACTTGCCGGCGCGCAATTCGGAATCGGCGGCGCCTGCCTGCTTGAGCGCGAGATCATCGGTCAGCGTGATGAACGAATTGATCTCTGGATCGCGATCGCGAATGCGCGCGAGGCACGCCTGCGTCAGCTCGGTGCTCGTGACCTGGCGCGCACGCAATCTCGCGGCGGCCTCCGTCAACGACAGCGTCGTGAGGTCCTCGTTCATCCGTTCCACGCCGTGAAGAGCTACGCGCCCTTGTAGGTAAGTTCGACGATGGTGCAATCGTCGTTGAGCGGAGTGTCACCGCAGAAGTTCTTCACCGAGGTGAAGATATTCTCGAACGGCGTCGGGGAATGCGCGGCCTGCTCCAGGCCCTCGTCGCCGAAGAAGTCGCCGTTCGCATTTTCGGCTTCGGTCACGCCGTCGGTGACGATCACGAGTTTCTCCGCGGCGGAGAGCTGCACTTTTTCCGTGCTGTACTGCGCGTCTGAAAGCAATCCGACGGGCAGGTTGCAATTTGTGGGACGGACCACTCCGTCCGGTTTTACAAGCACCGGCGGCACGTGTCCGCAGTTCAGGTACTCCATCTCACCGTCGTTCGTGATGCGGCAGAGAAACAGCGTTGCGTATTTCTGTCCCGCGACTTTGCGGCAAAGGAACGCATTCGCCGAGGCAACGATCTCGTTCAGAGGCATGTTCGCTACTAGCTGCGAATAGATCATGCCCTGCAGAATCGAGGCCAGCAGCGCCGCCGAAATTCCTTTTCCGGACACGTCCGTCACCAGCACGGCCAGCCCATGCTCGGTCATGACGACGTCGAAGAAATCTCCCCCAACGTCCTTGCAAGCGATGTTGTTGGCGCGAATGGCGGCGAACGGCACATCCGGTATGCTCACGGCCATCAGCCGCTGCTGGATGGACGCGGCGATCGACAACTCCTGCTGGTAACGCTTGGCCGCTTCCTCCGCCTGCACCAGCCTGGCATTTTCGACGAGCGCGGCTGCTTCCGTCGCGATCGCCCGCAGGATGTCATGGCTGACGGCCGAGATGTCGCGTGACGCGAACCTGCTGTCGAGGTAAAGGACGCCGCGAACATTGGCTCCCGTTCCATCGGAGGTGTCGGGGCCCGATTGCAACTGCGTCGCCGTCCGGCGCAGCGGGATGGCGATCACGGTGCGCAGGTCGTAGGCGATGATGCTGTTTCGAGCCGCCAGGTCGCTGGAGGAACTCGTGTCGCCGACGAGGAACTCCGAAGCCTTCGTCGCCGCATCGTCCAGGATCGACCGTGATATCGAGCTGTCGTCGGTCAATACCTCGCCGCGCGCGTTGCGTCCGGCTGCGAGCTGCAGCTTGCCCGTGTCGTCGCGGAGGAATACGTAGCCGCGTTCGGCTTTCGTCAGGCGTAGCGTCGAATCGAGCAGCGTGATCAGCACGTCGCTCAAAACGCCTGTGGTATTCAGCTTGCGCGCCGCTTCCAGGAAAAGGCGGAGCTTCTCCAGGTCGGAGCTGGTGCCCGCCATGGGCATCATCGAGATCTGGCTGAGGAACTCGGCGGCGGAACTGGACTGCGGATGGTCAGGATTGAAAACTACATAAGCCCCGTCGCGCGCCCCGAAATCTACGCGGTCGTTGACCTGGAGTTTGTGGCGCTCGCGCTTGATGCCGTTGACGTACGTGCCATGGCGGCTGCCCTGGTCGATCACCCAGTATTCTCCGGCCTCGATGACGATCTGGGCATGATCGCGCGAGACGCGCGAATCGGGGATGACCAGGTCCTTGTCCGTTTTCCGGCCGATCGTGAACGGCGTGTGTTCCAGTTCGATAGTCCGCTGCTCCGCCCCTTGGACGTAGAGAACCGAAGGCGAACTCGTGCGCGGACTCATGGCCGGTGCTGACATGTGGGGGCCTCCCGGAGGTTAAAGGGGTTTTGAAAGCGTACTGCAATCAGGCGGAACGCTCAAGCGCCACGACGCGCTTTTCGCGGAGAAACTGCCCACCCAGACAAACGACCCGGCATCCATTCTGCATTGGAGGGAGCCGATGTCCAGCTCGAGGGTCCTCGCCATCTTGCGCTTCACCATGGGAGCCACCGCGTTCGTTGCCGGAGCGGACAAGTTCACAAATCTTCTGACCGACTGGGAACAGTACCTGGCGCCGCTCGCCGCTGAAAACCTACCTATGACCTCGCGCCAATTCATGCGGGTGGTGGGAGTGATCGAAATGGCCGTTGGGGCGCTGATCTTGAGCGGGCGTACCCGGCTCGGCGGGTATATCGCGTCGGCATGGCTGTTGGCGATTTCGGCGAATCTGATCGCTACCGGAGACTACTTCGACATAGCGGCTCGCGACGTCAACATGGCCGCCGCGGCCTTTGCCCTCGCCGAACTGTCGCGCGGCAGGTCTCGACGTTCTTTGACGTCTTTCAGCCAAGGCCGGCAACATCTCGAAGGTGCTGCTTAAGCATCTGTGGTTACGGTGGAGCTTGGAGCAGGGATTACGCCAGGGTTGCTATAATTCCCAAGCGCGTCGCTGTCGAAATCCAGCAGTCCCAGTGGAGCAAGATGTCCGGCAAGCCGAAACCTAAAATCCTGGTGGTGGACGACGAACGGGTGATAGCGGATACTTTGGCGATCATCCTGAACCAGCACGGGTTCGATGCTTCAGCGGTTTACACGGGAACGGCAGCCGTCGAGCGCGCCCGAAGCACGAGACCGGACCTCATCATCAGTGACGTCATCATGCCGGACATGAACGGCATCGAGGCAGCGATCAACATCCGCAAATTCCTGCCCAGCTGCAAGATACTGCTGTTTTCCGGCCAGGCAGCCACGGCCGACCTGCTCGAGTCGGCCCGGGCGCAGGGACACGAATTCGAGATCCTCGCCAAGCCCGTCCACCCTCAGGACCTGCTGGCGAAGCTCAGGGGATAGCTCCAGTCAAAAGAAAAACCGGGCTGGTTCGCCCGGTTCTCTCGTGCCGGCCGAGTGCGATTACACGGGGTCGGCGGAGCGGTCGGTCCATTTGGCGTTATGCCGGCTGGCCGCTCGATTGGTCCGGCACTCTCGCGCCGTTATGTTCAATGGAGCAAGATTCATGCCACGCGGTTACTGATGAATTTCTTCATGGGTTGAAACGTAAACAGCTGAAATATAAGGATGCTAGCTTCCCTGGGCGCGACTGTCCCGAGCCGTCGTTCGGAAACAAATGTGCAGGAAGTTACACTTCGTGAGCAGGTTGCGATCCTAGATCCTAGAGCTCGCGTCGCCCTTCCATGGCCTTCAGCATGGTGACCTCGTCCGCATATTCGATGTCGCTACCGGCCGGGATGCCGGTCGCGATGCGCGTCACCCGCACACCCGTAGGCTTGATCTGTTGCGACAGGTAGGTGGCGGTAGCCTCGCCTTCGACCGTGGGATTGGTCGCGATGATCACTTCGTCGGCGTGCCCGCCCTCCAGCCGGCGCAACAGATTGCCGATCCGCAGGTGTTCGGGGCCGACGCCGTGCAGGGGCGATAGCGAACCGTGCAGGACGTGGTACACGCCGTTGAAGTGCCGCGTCTTTTCCACTGCGGCGATATTGGTTGGTTCCTCAACCACGCAGATAAGCCGCTGGTTGCGCGTAGCGCTGGCGCAGTAAACACACGGCTCGACATCGGTGATGTTGTTGCAGATCGAGCACAGGTGGAGCTTGGCCTTGACCTCGCGGACAGAGGAAGCGAGCGCCTCGGCGTCGTCGTCGCTGGAGCGCAGGATGTGGAACGCGAGCCGCTGCGCGCTCTTGCTGCCGATCCCCGGCAGTTTCTTCAGCTCGTCGATGAGACGCGCCATCGGTTCGGCGAACTTGCTCATCCGAACATCCCGCCCAGGCCGCCGAGCATTCCGCCCAGCGAGGATTGCATCTGCTCGTCGACTTTTTTCGCAGCGGCATTGAACGCGGCCGTGACCAGGTCCTGGAGCATTTCGACGTCCTTGGCCGCTTCCGGATCGATGGTCACGCTGATGACCTGCTTGGCGCCGTTCATCTTTACGCTGACGCTGCCGCCGCCGGAAGACGCTTCGACGACCGTCTGCCGCATCTTCGCCTGCAGATCGTGAGCTTGCTGCTGCGCCTGCTGCATGAGTTCCTGGAGCTGCTTGGGATCGAATCCGCCCATAATGAGTCGCCAGTCGTTAGGATTTAGTAGTTAGCCGAAAGCATCAACGCTTGTCGCGATAGTCGATCACCGTTCGAATTTGCGCACCGAACTTTTCCTGCATCCGCTTCACTACGGGATCGTCCGCCGCGCGTGATTTCGTGCCCGGACCCGACACCGCTCGAGGTGCGATATTCGCCGGCGTCCCTGTTGCCGGTTTTGGCGCGAGCTTGAGCTTGAGCGGACGCCCGGCGACCTGGCTTGCCGCCTGCACGACCTGCCGCTGCGCATCCGCCGATATTGCGGAAGCAAGCAGGCTCGGGACGACCCCAAGTTGCACCACAACCTCGTTTCCCTGGACTTCCACCGAATACACCTGCAGGCGTACGCCAGCCTTGTCGAGTGCGGCAAGTACGGCATCGTTCACGCCAGCGGCGCTCGGAGCCGGTGAAGTTTCGCCATCACCCGTCGGCGCCTCCGCAACTTCTACGGCAGTTGACGCCGAAGACTCCGGCTTCGGACTGCGTGACGGGTCGGGAGGTGCACTGAACGTCTTGCGAGTGCGATCCGACTCGAATGGCGACGGGCGCGACGGCGCACTTGCTGCGCTTCGCGCCATGTCCCGCGAGGAAAGGGACGCGCTCGGCCGCTGCGCAGGCTCGTTCCGTCCTGAATTCGAAGTACCGCCAGAAGCCGGGACGGAATCGCTCAGCAACTGCTCCAGTGGCAACAACCGCTGCGCGTGCACCAGCTTCAGCAGCCCTAGTTCGAGATGGAACCGTTGTTCCTGCTTATATCCAAGCTCTCCATGCGTGCGCAGCATGATCTGCAGAAAACGCGCCAGGTCTTCTTCGGCGAACAGTTCCGCGATCCGTCCGACTCGCGCGCGCTCGTCATCGGAGATCTGGAGCAGCGGAGAATCGGCGCCGCCCACCTTCGCGACGAGCGTGTTGCGCAGGAACCGCACTAGTTGGCGAGCGAAATGCGCCGGATTATGGCCCTCCGTCAGCAAACGGTCGACCTGCCGGAGAACGTCGTCACTCGAATTCGAGGCGACGGCATTCATCATCTCTTCGAGGATCTCCGAAGGCACGGCTCCGACCAGTCCGCGAACCAGGTCGCCCGTCAGTTTTGCGCCGCAGCAGGCGATCGCCTGGTCCATGATGGAGAGCGCGTCGCGCATGGAGCCGTCGCCGGCCTCGGCCAGCATCGCGACGGCGTTGTTATCGGCATCGATGCCCTCTTGCTGGGCGATGCTCCGAAGTTGCTCCACGATCTCGGCGAAGCGGACGGCATGAAAACTGAAGTGCTGGCAGCGGGAGCGGATGGTCTGCGGGATGTCCTCGGGCTGCGTCGTGGCCATCATGAAGATGACGTGCGCCGGCGGCTCCTCGAGCGTTTTGAGAAGAGCATTGAAGGCGGCGTCGGTGATCTGGTGCGCCTCGTCGAGGATCCAGATCTTGAACCGGTCGCGTGCCGGGCGGTAACGGGCCGCCTCCCGCAACTCGCGTACCTCGTCGATGCCGCGGTTTGTGGCGGCGTCGATCTCGATGACATCGACGGAATTTCCGGCGCGGATCTCAGTGCAGGATTCGCATACGCCGCAGGGCTCGGTGACGGGGTGGTCCTTCGAGCGACAGTTCAGTGCCATTGCCAGGATGCGAGCGATCGTGGTCTTTCCAATGCCGCGGTGGCCACTGAAAATGTAGCCGTGGGCGATGCGCCCCTGCTCGATGGCGTTCTGAAGCGTGCGGGTGACGTGGTCCTGCCCGATCACGTCGGAGAAGCGCTGGGGCCGGTATTTCCGCGCGAGAACCTGGTAAGCCATTGCTCGGTCGATTATATAGCCCGCACCCTATCCTCCTCAGCGGCTTGAGTCGCGCCTGTGAGTAATTGCCCGTTATCGCTCAGGACGATTTTGATGTAGGCTATTGCAATCATTTGCGTCCCGGAATAGGCTTTTGCGTTCCGCAGAGGCCACCCGAACCGGTAGCGGACGGCTCGGCCCCGATGGAGGTGCGGTATGACCCTGAAAATTAGCTCGCGCCAACTGGAAGGCGCAGCTGTGGTGGATTGCGCCGGCCGGATCGTCTTTGGCGATGAATCGATCGCATTACGTGAGTTCGTGAAGGACATCCTCAAGAGCAACAATCAAATCGTCATTAACCTTGCACAAGTCAATTACATTGATAGCGGCGGGCTGGGCACGCTCGTCGGGCTATACACATCCGCGCGCAGCGCAGGCGGCGTTATCAAGCTGGCGAACCTGACCAACCGCGTCGGCGAGTTGCTGCAGGTGACCAAGCTGCTGACTGTTTTCGAGGTGTACGACACAGACGCGAAAGCCGCGAACTCGTTCACGCATCGCGCAACCGCTTAGTTCTTTTCTCTCCGACGCCCGGAGTCGATCCGGGCTGTTCCATCTCTACGCGGCTTTTGACTTCCTCGTTGCCGAGGATGCGTGCTGCGCCTTCGCCCACGCTCGCTTCTCCTTCAATTCCTTCTTGCGCGCTGCCCTTCGTTCCGCCGCCAGGCGGCGACGCGCGATCTTCTTTTCGCGGGCAGCCTTTTTCTTCTCACGCAGCGCCTTCCTGCGTGCTTCCTTTTTGAGCTTTCGGATCTCGTCCCAGGAGTACATGGTGCCGCGGCATTTGCGCGCGCCGCAGGTGCAAGGCGCCTCGCCTTCGCCGTCGAAGAGGTTGTAATCGTAGGTGAGCTCTTCGCCGGCCTGGATATTGCGAAGGGCGGTGATCCAGATGCGCCCGTCGATCTGGTCGGTCTCGCAATTCGGCTCGCAGGAGTGGTTGATGTACATGGCCATCCCGTAGCCGTCGACCATATGGGTGCCGCCGTCGAGTGCGAACAGGTAAGTGTAGTCCTTGTGTTTGTACAGCCGGTCGCCCTCTTCGTTGGAAACGCGCTCGCCGGTGTACTCGACGACTCGCGTGCCCTTGGCGATGGGGGCAGTGGTATAGCAACCTGCAGCGTGGATATCGGAAGAGCGGATGATCAGGGACATATCTATAGCGGTTCGGTGGTCGGGAACTGAAAACGATTGCGCATTACTCCTGGCAATGGTGCTTGGCCACGTGATGTTCGATCTTGTCGGCGATGCGCAGGAGCTTGCGTTGGAGAAAAGGGACCATTTCGCTTTGGCCGGACGACCGTCCCGAACGGGCATCCGTGGCTTTGGCTCGGGCCTTTCGGCGTTGCTCATCCATTCGCTGCTTCAGCGAAGTCGCTTCGTCGCGCAGGCGCTGGAGTTCGGCGCAGGGCATGGCGGGAGTATACGACAGGCCGAAAAGGTTTTTGATGGGCTGTCCGCTCTGGTTTGAAACTGGCGCCCCTTGGGTGGCCGTTGTTTTTATGGGGGGATTTATCGCTCAGGCCGTGCCCTTAGCCTCCAATCCGTCGCTTTCGAACGACCGGAAACGGCGACGGAAATTTTCGCGATGTGTCACCTGCCGGTTCTTCTCGGCGTCGCTCAACGCAACCCAACCGCACAGATCGCGCTCCACGGATACAAGGTGAACGAGGGATCCGTCCAGATCGCGAAAGAGCCGACCCGGAACAAGAATATGGTCTTCCACCGGAGCGGCCATCGATATCAGGATGCGAGCACTAGATCGAGAGTTGGCTTTAACTCACGCGATATGGCCGGCGTCTTCCCACAAATCGCGGACCGCGGCAGGCGAAATCCCGGATTCACGCAGGTGGCGAAGGCTGAGCGCGTCGTGCCGCTTGGCGAGCCGTTGCCCGGACGCGTCGGTCAGGAGCGCACAGTGGTAGAAATCCGGCGGAGTCGAACCGAGCGCCTCATAGATCAACAGCTGGCGCGCCGTGGACTTGAGCAGGTCGCGGCCGCGAACGACTTCGCTGATCCTCATATCGATGTCATCGGCGACGACGGCGAGCTGGTACGCCGGCACGTTGTCGCGCCGCCAAACCACGAAGTCCCCAAAATCGACCCCACCCGTGTATTCCTGCGGACCGGCGGCCAGATCCTCGAAGCGGATCGGCACGCCGTCCGGCACGCGAAACCTCCATGTAACCCCCGCCGGATCCGCCGCCGCGAGCTTCTGGTCTCTGCAGCGCCCGTTGTAGATCGGTTCGTCATTCGGGTCTTGCGGTTGCAACGGCTCGTGCGGTGCCTGCGCTGCTTCCGCCAGGTCTTTGCGCGAGCACGAGCACGGATAGAGGTAACCCTTGGCGAGCAATTCGCGCCAGACGCTCACGTAGTTGTCGCGCCTCTTACTTTGTTCATACGGCGCGAACGGCCCGCCGATGTCAGGCCCCTCTTGCCAGCGAATGCCCAGCCACCGCAGGTCGTCGAACATGGCCTGGGCGAATTCAGGGCGCGACCGTTGCGGGTCCAGATCTTCATTGCGAAAGACCAGCGTTCCGCCCGCCGCAACCGCACGCTCGTACGCTAACCAGAACGTGCGGGCGTGACCCAGGTGCAGGTACCCGGTCGGTGACGGCGCAATGCGCCCGCGATAGGACATGCCAGAATCCTAGCAGGGCCATGTCGCCCCGCATTTCACATATCTTTACTCAGTCGTTCCTGAGCGCGGCGGTATGATGGCCGCGCATTGGAGGAGAGCTCATGAGAGTCGCAACACGACTGATCGCAATGTTATTGCTGGCCTGCTTGGCAGCCGCGCAGACGCCAAGCCTTTACAAGCAAGTCGCCAAGTGGGAGATCGGCGGGGAAGGCGGTTGGGATTACATCACCTATGATGCCGCGACCAACCGCGTTTACGTCGGACACAGTTCGGTGATCGACGTTATCGACGCGAGCAACGGCTCCAAAGTCGGGACCGTCCCCGCGACTGGCGCTCACGGCGCCGCTATCGTGGCCGACAAGGGCCTGGGTTTCAGCACTAACGGTCGCGCCGGCACCGTCACTGTCTTCGACTTGAAGACACTGGCGCCCAAGCAGGACATCAAGGCCGGTGAGAACCCGGACGCGATCATGTACGACACCTATTCCAAGAAGGTGATCGTTATGAACGGGCGCAGCAAGGACGTAATGGTCATCGACCCCGACTCGCTGAAGGTCATCGCAACGATTCCGCTGGGCGGCAAACTCGAAGCGGCGGCCAGCGACGCCGGCCACATTTACGTTAACGTCGAAGATACGGGCGAGATCGGCGTCATCGATTCCAAGACTTGGCAGGCGACAGGGAAGTGGAAGATCGAAGGCTGCGAAGAGCCGAGCGGGCTGAGCATCGACGAGAAATCTCACCACCTGTTCCCCGTCTGCGGGAATAAGCAAATGGCTGTCGTGAACTCTCAGACCGGTAAGGTCGAGCAGTTGGTTCCGACCGGGGCAGGCACCGACGGCGGCGGTTTCGATACCGGATTGAAATACGCGTTCGCCTCCAATGGAGGCGACGGCACCCTGACCGTTGTCCACCAGGGCAAGGATGGAAAATGGGCCGTTCTGGAGAACACGCCCACGGCACGCGGCGCGCGCACCATGGCGGTGGATTCGAAATCACACCGCGTCTTCCTGCCGACAGCCGAATTCGGGCCTCCAGTGGAAGGACAACGCCGCCCGCCTATCAAGCCGGGAAGCTTCATGGTACTGGTGTACGCACCGTCGAAGTAGATCCTGAGCGCACGACCGAAGCGGCGGCTATTTTCTGGCCGCCGCTTTGCTGTTGAGCCACGAATCGCGAAAGCGCTTCTGATCTTCCGTCAGGGTTCCACCGGTCTTATCGAGGGGCACGATTTCGAGCCGAGTATCTTCGGCGAGCTGCGCCTTGGCATGGACTTCCTGCCCGCGCCGCTTGAAGACCAGTTCCACCTCGTCCCCCCGCTTTCTTATTGCCGATTGCTTTCGATAGGTCGTCCTGCGACTCGATCGTGATCCCCGATTACAACTTATTCCGGCATCTCCTTCAGCTTCGGGTTCACGATCAGCTTCGGCTGCGTCGCGGACTGCACTTCCGTCACCGTCATTCCAGGCGCGATCTCGTCCATCACCAATCCCTGCGGCGTCACTTTGATGTAAGCCATCTCGGTGACGATCGTATCGACAACCTTCTTACCGGTGAGGGGCAGGGTACACTTCTTCAAGATTTTTGGTTCGCCTGTGCGAGTTGTGTGTTCCATGGCGAGTACAACACGGCGCGCGCTGGCCACCAGGTCCATGGCACCGCCCATGCCCTTGACCATTTTTCCGGGGATCATCCAGTTGGCGAGGTTTCCTTCTTCATCGACTTCCATGGCGCCCAGTACGCTCAGGTCGATGTGGCCGCCGCGAATCATGGCAAACGATTCGGCACTGGAGAAATACGACGTGCCGGGAATCTCCGTGACTGTTTCTTTGCCGGCGTTGATGAGGTCGGGATCTTCGGAGCCAGCGATTGGATAAGGCCCGAGTCCGAGCATGCCGTTCTCGGATTGCAGGATGACTTCCACGCCCGCGGGAACGTGGTTCGCGATCAGCGTGGGCATGCCGATGCCCAGGTTGACATAGAAGCCGTCGCGCAATTCCTTGGCAACTCGCTTCACGATGCGGTCGCGCTTCGTGGTGTCTTTCCCGACTTTGGAGGAAGTAACGGGTGTTGCCATGAGTCCTCTTCGATAAAAGCGATGGCAAAATGCTCTCGCACCGCCGGCCGGCGCAGCCTGTGTTGCATCTAAGACTGTCGAACAGTGCGACGCTCGATTCGTTTCTCGTAGCCGGAACCCTGGAAGATCCGCTTCACATAAATGCTTGGTGTATGGATTTCATCGGGGTCCAGTTCGCCGACTTCCACCAACTCCTCGACTTCCGCTATGGTGATCTTTCCGGTGGTGGCGATCATGGGATTGAAGTTGCGGGCCGTCTTGCGATAAAGGAGGTTCCCCCATTTATCGCCCTTCCACGCCTTCACCAGCGCAAACTCGGCGGTGATCCCTCGCTCCATGACGTACATGCGTCCATCGAACTCCTTCGTCTCTTTGCCTTCGGCGACAACCGTACCGTAACCCGTCGGCGTGTAGAACGCGGGAATGCCGGCGCCGCCGGCGCGAATCCGTTCCGCAAACGTGCCCTGCGGGATGAGTTCAAGGTCGAGTTTGCCGGCGAGCACCAATTCTTCAAATAAGCGGTTTTCTCCGACGTAGCTGCCCTTGTGACTGCGAATCTGCCCCTTCTGCAGGAGCATGCCGAGACCGAAGTCATCCACACCCATGTTGTTGCTGATGGTGTTGAGGTTTATGACGCCCTTACGGACAAGCGCGGCAATCAGGTTCTCGGGAATGCCGCAGAGGCCGAAACCGCCGACCAGGAGCGTCGCGCCATCCTGAATATCACGGACGGCTTCGTCGGCATTCGCGGCGACCTTGTTCATAAAAGAGTCCCTTTGTTACGGCGTTTGAATCATTAAAACTTATGACGAAGGCCGCAAGAATCTGGCACGTCATTCTGCCGCGTGGCGGAGCCACTCGCCGGGCGTGACGCCCGGAACGAGCTGTCCGCGATCGATCACGACGGTTCCGTTGACCAGTACGTAATTGATCCCGCGCGACGGCCGATCGGGCTCCTGGTACGTAGCCTGTTCCCGCACGGTGTTCGGATCGAATATGGTGATATCGGCATCGCATCCCACTTGCAGCCTGCCTTTTTTCTTCATGCTTGGGACCGAAGTTTCAAGCCGCCGCGCGGGCAGGATCGTGATTTTGCGCAAGGCATCCATCCAACTCAGCTCGTGCTTCTCGCGCACGTACAGGCCGAGCAACCGTGCAAAGGTGCCTCGGCCACGTGGATGCCCTTTGCCGTTTTCCAGGCCGCCGCTGTCGCTGCTTACGATACTGATCGGGCTGTGAAGCGCGGCGATGATCTCAGATTCTGAGATAGATTCCGTCTGCACCAGCCTGTCATTCGGAGCCTTTCGCAACTCGTCGAAGCGCTCCTTTGTCAATGACTCCTGCGTCGCTGCCACATAGATATTCCCGTAACTGATGCCGCCGAATCGCTCCTGCCAACCGGGGTCATACAGCGCGGACTTCAGCCAAGTCTCGTTGCGCGACCACACGTGGAAATCGAACGCGACGTCGAGATGGTGCGCGGCTGCTCCTTCGATCAAGCTAATACTCAGAGGCGCTGATCCAATCGTGTCTGAGGTCAGATGGGCAACTTCCGCCTGGGCACCGGTTGCCGCTGCATCCGCGAGGACTTCCATGATCGACATGCTCATTGTCTCGGGCGGAATAGCCCCTTTGAAACGTGTATGCAGATGGCACGGAACGCGTTCGCTTCCACAGACTTGGAACAGCGCAAAGATTTCTTCGTATGAGGCGCCGGGAGTGTAGTTCACACCGAAGCCGACTCCGACTGCGCCGGCATGAATTGCCTGACGCGCGAGCTCTTGCATGCGCTGGATCTGTTCTCTGCTGGCGGGTTTGTAGTTCTCCGTCAATCCGACAGCGACGCGAAGCTGATTCTGCCCGACGGTACGGCCGTAATTGATAAGAGGGCCGCCCGCTTTCATCTCGGCTTCGTAGCCAGCTACGTCGATCGGTCCACCATGCATTCCGAAAGCACTGGTGACGCCGTCCGTCACCTTGTCGACGCTCGACTCGCGCGTAGGCCCAATAGACGACAGAATGTCGATGAATCCGGGAGCTACAATAGAGCCTGTGGCATCGATCTCGTACTTGCCCTCAATCGGCTGCTGCGTGATCGCGATTATCTTCCCATTCCTGATTCCGATGTTGGCCCGTTTGTCGCGTCTGCTGTCGGGATCCATCACTCGGCCGTTTCGAATCACTATGTCGAAACGCTGTGCCGGTTTCTCTTGCGAAAATGCCGCATGCAACGCTACGCAGCAGAGAACCAATACGCTAAAACCCTTAACCGCTGTTTTCATCCCCACTTTAGTCTCCTGTCTGATGGTTGCCGTGAGCGGCGGAATGCGGCGCGTACTAGCGATGCGTTCGGACCATGGATCGGCAGCTCCCACGTAACCGCCGAGTTCGGTGCCGCTGCTGCCGCTGCGATTTCCTGTGATTGCTCGCGAGCCACGGTTTCGGGTGCGAACTCCGCGCGACCTGTCTTCAGTAGCCACGTCGGTTCATTGACCTGCTTCCGCCGTCACCGGCTTCGGTGGATTGAGGTAGCGAGCCAAGAATCGGTAGATCTCGAGTCGAGCCTCGCGACCGATTTCGGTATCGAGCAGCTCGAAGCTGTGCTCACCCGGTGGGTCCTGGTAGATCTTGTATTCGAACTTCTTGTCGCGGAACTTCAGCGCCTCGATGAGCTGTTGGACCTCGAAAACGTTTACGTCGGAATCGTTGGTGGCAGTGTGAATCAACAGGGGAGTACGGAGTTTGTCGGCATTGTAGGCCGGCGAACGCTTGATGTATTCCTTCACATCGTCAAAAGCCGACTTGCCGATGCCGCTGGCGGCGCCGTAGTCGTCAATCGGATAACCGTGCGCGCCTTTCGCCTTGGTACCTGCCCGCAGAGCCAGGTTGCTGACGGGAACGCCTGCGTACGCGACCTGATACGCGTCTGGGTGGTTGAAGACGTTCCACAGTGTCAGGAACCCGCCGTGACTCCAGCCGACGATACCCACGCGGCGGGGATCCAGAAACGCGTAGTGCTTCAGCGTCCATTGGCCGGCCAGAAAAACGTCCTCGATCTCCTTGCCACCGTAGTCGATCTGGTTGTAAAAGCCGCTTCCGTAACCTGTGCTGCCGCGATAATCCGGCGCGACCACAACGTATCCCTGCTCGAGAAATTCGCGAACGACTGTCCCGTAGCTATCGCTCTTCAGGCTGCTGTGCACGCCTCCGTGCGGAAATACGAGCAACGGATACTTGCGCGTTTTGTCCACAGATTTCGGGATAAATACGTAGGCATACACGATCAGCGGATTACCGGCGGCTTGCGCGGTTTGATTCTTCTCGTATCGTGCGGGCCCGGTGTAGCGAATTTGCGAGACGCTAGCTATATCTTCCAGCGACTGCCGCCACAGGACGTCGTCAATGCGCTTGATGATTTCATCGTTCTGGTGTTTCTGCTCGGCAAGAGCCGACTCGAGAGCCTGAAGCCGCTGACTCATGTCAGTCGTCGGGGAGGGTTTTGCGTCCTGCGCACAAGCGGGCGCGCATAGAGCGATTGAAATAGCAACGACAACTACGCAGCAGAAAGAGATTGCACGTTTGCGCTGACTTTTCATGCTCGCTCCAGAAGTGTTGCTGAAAAACAGGGCCGCTATTCGCCCGCAAGATAACGGTGTGCGCCTTTGAGCCAGTCCTGGCGCGCTGGCGCAAAAAAGTCCATCAGGATCGAATCCTCGAGGACCCACACTTCATGTTCGACGTCGCCAGGAATCAGCAATACTTCGCCCGCTCGCACCACGATTTCACTATCCTCGCCCGCGAGTTTTGCCTTGATCGCACCCTGGACGACGCAGGTGTGCTGCTCACTTTCGTGTTTGTGCGCCGAAACGTGAGTGCCTTTGTCGAACAAGAATCGAGCGAGCGTTCCGTTCTTGCCCCACAACACCTGCCGGCGTACGGTCGGACTGATTTCTTCCACGGGAACTTCTGACCAACGGATCAATTGCATGGCTGCCTCATGTGTTACGAATGCGAGGCAGTAAAACACAAAACCGAATTCAGTGGCAATAGGTATGTCCATTTGGTGTACAGTGTCCGTCGCTCGGAAACTCGACTTCAGGGTCCCATGGGAATATGAAAGCAGCGGATCAAACGGGACAACACCGACTGATCAAAGCGATCGGGCGTTGGACGCTCACAGCGCTGGTCGTCAATTCGGTCATTGGCGCCGGTATCTTCGGACTACCATCCGTGTTGGCCGGACTGCTCGGTTCCGCCAGCGTCTACGCCTATCTCTTTGCCACCGCTGGAATGACGACTATCGTCGCCTGCTTTGCCGAGGTAGCATCGCGATTCCCGGCGAGCGGCGGACCGTATCTGTACGCGCGAGAGGCTTTTGGCCGCTTCGCTGGCATTCAAATGGGGTGGCTGCTGTGGCTCGTGCGACTCACCGCCGCCGCAGCTAACGTCAATCTGTTTGTCGTTTACCTGGCGGAGTGGTGGCCCAGCGCAGACCGATCCGTCACGCGCATCGTCTTGCTCACAGTACTCATAGGCGTGCTCGCCGTCGTGAACTATCGCGGCGTGAGCGGAGCTGCAGCACTCAGCAATGTTCTGACGATTGCGAAAGTGTTTCCGCTCGCCATCTTTGTTGGCGTCGGATTGTTCTTCATCCATCCAAGCCAGGTTGCCGCGACCACAGCCGCGACAGGCAACTGGCTGCAGGCAGTCCTCGTACTGGTATACGCACTAGGCGGTTTCGAAGGCGCTCTCATGCCGCTGGGTGAGGCGAAAAATCCGGGTCGCGATGCGCCTTTTGCACTGCTGTCAGGAGTTTTAATCTGCGCCCTGATCTATACCCTGATCCAGGTCGTTGTGGTTGGCGTGTTGCCGAGCGCAGCCACTACAGATCGCGCAATTGCCGTTGCGGCTCGCCAGTTCATGGGTGCTGCTGGTTCGGTGGGGATGATGTTCGCGGCGTTGCTGTGCATTTACGGCTACTTGAGTAGCCAGTCGCTGAACGTGCCACGGCTCACGTTTGCGTTGTCGGAACATGGCGACTTTCCGTCATTCTTCGGTGCGGTCCACAAGCGGTTCGCAACCCCCTATATCTCGGTTCTAGCCTTTTCGGGACTCGTTTGGATGCTTGCAGTGTGGGGCAATTTCCGGTGGAATCTTACGCTCTCTGCGATTGCGCGGCTGTTTACATATGGGTTGGTTTGCGGCTCGCTGCCGGTGTTGAGACGGAAGCAACCGAACTCGGGATGTTTCCGATTGCCAGCGGGTCCTCTGTTTGCGACTGGCGGCGTGGCATTTACGTTGCTTCTCGCCAGCCGAATCCGCATGAGTGAACTACTCGTGCTGGCAGTCACGACCGCAATCGCAGCCATCAACTGGCTGTGGGCCCGTTCGCGACGTGTCGATCCTAAAAGGGGGATTTCGGAACAGAGAATAGCAGTCCAGCCCGATTGAGCGTGACTTATCAACCGAGGTATGTTAAAAGGTAATACCTTTTACCGACAAATGCGCAACGGAGGTGGACGTCCGATGGCTGTCGCAACCTCTTCAGCCGGCATGTTTCCGCGGAATTTCGCGGAGGAATATCCAATCGCGGTCCGCGGCGAAGGTGTTTATATCTACGACGAAGGCGGCAACAAGTACCTTGACGCCTGCGGCGGGGCGGCGGTGGTCAGCATTGGCCACGGCGTAGGCGAGGTCGTGGACGCGATCGCCAGCCAGGCACAACGCTTGTCGTATGCACACAGCTCGCAATTTCACACCGTCGTTGGCGCGGAATTAGCGACGCTGCTTGCGTCAAAGTTTCCGGGGACCTCGCGGAACGCACGCGTGCATTTTACTTCCGGCGGCTCGGAAGCGACAGAAACCGCTATCAAAATCGTGCTGCAGTACTGGATTGCACGGCAGCAGCCGAGCCGGCGAACCCTTGTTTCTCGCTGGCATGGCTATCACGGCACGACCCTCGGCGCACTCGCGGTTTCGGGCAACCGGACAAGGCGCCGCGCTTACGAGTCCCTTCTTGCCGGCGTGCAACACATTTCTCCTTGCTTCTGCTATCACTGCTGGCTGCACAAGAAGTACCCGGAGTGCGAACTCGCTTGTGCGCGTGAGTTGGAGCCCCTTGCGAAACAGACATCTTCGAACGGCGATAATGTTGCCGCCTTCTTCTTCGAACCTGTGGTTGGCGCAACTTCGGGTGCCACGCCACCCGATGATTACCTCGGCGAAATTCAGCGGATCTGCCGCGAAAGCGGGGTGCTCCTGGTGGCGGACGAAGTCATGACCGGTGCGGGCCGGACAGGCAAGTATTTTGCGGTAGAGCATTGGGGCATTACGCCCGATATCATTTTGCTCGGCAAAGGTCTCACCAGCGGCTACGCACCCCTAGGGGCGGTGCTGGTCGCCGAACATGTGTGGCGCACGATCGCGGACGCCGGGTTGACGCTGCAGCATGGCTTCACATATCAAGCCCATCCGCCTTCCGTCGCCGCAGGCCTGGCGGTGCAGCGTTATCTGGAAAAGCACAACTTAGTCGAGTGTTCACGAGATATGGGCGAGTATCTCGCGCAGCAACTCGAATCGCTCCGTGGCCACAGCTGCATCGGCGATATTCGCGGCAAAGGGTTATTACGGGTCGTCGAATTTGTGGAAGATATTGCCACGCGACGACCATTCGCCGCCGATAAGAAGTTCGGCAAGCGAGTCTTCGCCGAGTTGCGTTCGCGCGGCGTCCTGGTCTACCCGGGATCGGGTACCGTCGATGGTGAAGCCGGCGACCATGTTCTGATCGCGCCGCCGTTTACGATCGGAAAATCGGAAGTCGACCTGCTGGTGCGACAAATGGCCGAAGCGGCGTCCGCCGTGCTGCAACAGGTGCACTCCAACACCTAGATCCGTACGACACCTAGTCCAGAACAAACGATGAGTTCGCGCATCTTGAATTCTTGACAATGGTAATACCTTATGTTACAGGTTCCGCAATCCGGCAGTTCAGAGGGTGAGCACATGACGAAGTGGGGTCGCAAGGCGCTTCGCAGCTTCTTTCTTCTCGTTCTGACCATCTCAACCATCTCCTGGTCGCAGACGAGCACCAGCGGCGCAGTGGTGGGAACAGTCGTGGATTCCAGTGGCGCGGTAGTCGCACAAGTGACGATCGTCCTTTCTGACATCGCGTCCGCTACGAAGTTCAACGCGCAGACGAACAGTTCTGGTCAGTTTGCGATGCTGAACGTGCCGCCGGGCCGATATCGCCTAGCCGCCGAAGCGCACGGCTTTCGCACTACGACGGTTCAGGTGACTGTCGAAGTGGCCAAGTCGGCACGCGTCGACCTGACCTTGAGCGTAGGCTCTTCTGACGAGTTCGTGGACGTCAGCGCAAACGCCGCGGCAGCAGAGCTGCAGACGTTGGAATCCTCTGTCGGCGACGTGATCGGTGGTCGCGACATCGTCCGGATGCCGACGACGCAGCGCAATGCGCTAGAGCTCGTTTATTTGCAGGTTGGGACAGTGCCGGCAACGGGCGTTAGCTCGCAATACTATGGCCGTGGCGGCAGCGTGGCCGGCGCCCGCGGCGACCAAAGCACGACGACGATCGACGGTATCGACGCGAGCGAGCGATATACCTCTGCTGCTCGCGGAATCTCTAGTATCGATCTGCCGATTGATGCCATCGAGGAGTTTCGCAGCACGACCGCAAATCCGAATGCGCAACTTGGCACGACGTCGAGCGGCGGCTACTACACGTTCGCAACGCGCCGCGGAACGGATCATTTTCATGGCGCGGCCTATTGGTATGGCCAAAACGACGCGTTGAACGCGAACAGTTGGACACGTAACCGCCTCGGACAGAAGAAACCCGCCATCCGCGACAATCGATTCGGCGGCCGAATCGGCGGTCCGATCTTTAAGGGCAAGACGTACTTCTTTGGTTTCTATGAACGGCGGATGCTTCCCCAAACCGCCGACGCCAGTCGCCTTGTGCCAACCGATACTCTTCGGCAGGGCATTCTGCGTTTCCAGGACAGCACGCGCGCAATCATCAGTTACGATCTTGCAACTTCGAAGGTGTGCGGTCCTGCCCGTAATGCTGCTTGCGATCCTCGCAGCATCGGCATAAGCCCACTGATCAAGCAGTATTTTAGCTTCTATCCGAAGGGCAACGATCCGTCTTTGGGAGACGGGTTGAACACGATCGGCTTTCACGTCCCGGCCGACGCAACATCGCAATCTGACACCGCCGTTCTCCGGCTGGATCAGAGTCTCACTTCGACGTGGCGCCTATCCGGCTCGGCGATCTACCAACGGCAACGCTTCGCTGATATCGGGCAGTTGGAGATGGATACGCGCGTCACAAACGGCAATGGGTTCAAGACACTTGGTGGCAGTCCGCGCGACCCGCGACACCTGGTAGTCGCAGTCACCGGGCAGATCAACTCAGGTTTGAACAATGAATTTCGCGCCGGTTGGGACCGCCAGGACTTCGGCACGCAGGCGGTATTTGCGCAGCCGCAGGTTAGCGGAACAAACGTGCCGCTGCAACTCGGCGGGCTCGGGAATCTCGGCGATCCTGCTCCCGACGTGGCGCGCCCGCAATATGTGAAGCAGCGCAGTTGGACGTTCAGCGATAACCTGAGCTGGGTAAAAGGCTCGCACCTTCTCCAGTTTGGTTTCTCGTCGGTACGACAGGCGTTCTTCAACGCACGGCCAGATCGGTTACCGCTCAGCACAGTACCCGCGGCACAGATCACTGCCGGAAGCTTTGTGACCATTCCAGCCGCTCAACGCCCGCCCACTTGCACCACGAGCGCGCCAACGAACTGCTTGCCTTCGAGCCAGACTTCCAACTGGAACACGCTGTACGGTGCGGTGCTCGGAGTATGGGACAACACACAGATGCTGGTCGTCCGCGACCCGGCCACGGGAAAACCCAGTGGCGCAAACTTCGCCAGCGCCAACGCGATCTCCTGGCACAATGAGATCTTCGCCATGGACACCTGGCGCGTAAACCAGTCGCTGACGCTGAACGGGGGCCTGAAGGTGGTGCTGGAGACGCCGTGGGCCGATGAGCAACAGCGTGAGTACTTTATTGCGGACGCGTCCAATAACCAGTTGATAAATCCGTTCCAGTATTTGCGGCAGAGGGAGTCAGCCGCGCAGCAAGGGAACGTTTACAACGCTAATGTGGAGTTCCTTCCGAGAAAGACGGTTGGCCGGACACCGTACCAAAACAACTTTAATGTTGCACCTCGTGTCGCAGCATCATGGAGTCCGTCGTTCCAGAAGGGCATCTTGGGGGCTGTCTTTGGACAGCGGAAATCAGTGTTGCGCGGCGGTTACAGCCTGATGTTCGATCGCGTGCTGACGACGGTAATGGTCACGAGCCAGATCAGCAGCAACGAATTATTGAACAGTTCAGCGACAATTCTAGCGCCGAGCTGCACGTTATCGAACACGCCAGGTCCGGGTTGCGCGGCAGGTGTCCCGTTCCGCGTGGGAGTGGACGGTTCAGCATTCAACCCTACACCTGTAGCGACCGTTGCCGTTCCATTCGTCCCGACTGCGCGCACCGCGACAGGCAGCTTTGGTATCACATCCGCGAGAGCCATTGATCCGAATTTCAAGGTTGGCCGCGTGCACGGTGCCGACATCACCTTCCAGCGCGAACTTCCCGGCAGCACCGTCGTCGAACTCGGTTGGATCGGACGCTACGGACGCCAGCTTCCGATCAGCTTCAACCTGAATGCTGTGCCGATCCATATTGTCGACATGAGTCACAAGTCGCAGCAAACGTTTGCCCACGCGTTCGACGCTGTTGCGACGCAGCTGCGCCAAGGCACACCGGCGGCATCGGTGACGCCGCAGCCTTGGTTTGAGAACACATTTGGAGCAGGTCAAACCGCTTCGATCGCCGCCGCGGCATCGAGTCAATTTATCGCAGGCCAGTTGAGCACTTTATTTACGAACACGATCGATAAGCGACTCTTGTCTGCCGGAAAACCGACGGTGCTGAATCAGCAGTTTGATCGCATGTCTTGGTTCTCGTCGGGTGGCTGGTCGAACTATGACGCGTTCTTCGCAACTGCGCGGAAACGCATGTCTCACCTGACTCTGAACGCAAACTGGACATGGTCTCACGGACTCGATACCGGCAGCACGGCAGCCGATGCCAGCGCGTCCGCCATTTCCAATCCCTACGATATTGCCTTCGATTATGGGGACAGCGTCACCGACATTCGGCATGTTGTGAAGGCTTATGGAACGTACGAGTTACCGTTCGCTCCGAAGAACAAGCGGCTGGGCGGCTGGTACACGTCATTTATCTTCCAGGCGCGCACGGGGCTGCCAATCCCAGTCTCGCAAGGCGGACAAGTCTTTGGTTCGCAGGCGATTTTCGGATCGACTACCGAGAGCGCGTACAGCAACGGTTCCGCGAACCTCAGCCCCGGGCTGTATTCCGGCATCAACGGTTCCGGTGGCGTAGCGACGTCAGGGAACGTAGCCATCGGTGGAACTGGACTGAATCTGTTCAAAGATCCAGTCGCGGCATTCAACAGCTTTCGGCCTTTCCTCTTAAGCCAGGACACGCGTTCGAACCGGGGCTTAATTCGCGGACTGAAGTTCTGGACCCTGGACTTTTCAGTAGGCAAGGAAACCCACATCGGAGAGCGAGTCAGCGCGACACTCGCATTCGATTTCTTCAACATTCTTAACCATCCGATTCTGCGCGACCCAACGCTATCTCTGAACACACCATCCAGCTTCGGAGTGATTACGAGCCAGTTGGAGGGAAATCCCGCTCGTGCGGATTTCTCGGGACCGCGACGCATCCAGGCTGGGCTTAGGATCGACTTCTGAAGCGCTGGTGATTCATAGTCACGGTTGCTGAGGCGGAAAATGCGAGTCGCACCTCGCGGCTGTTGGAATCTTTCGCGAGGCGCGCGAGCGCGTGGTACCCTCAATGAATGGTCACACTTCCCCCGGTTCGCGAAAAAAGGCGCGTGGACAGCGTCGCGAACCTGCTGCGCCGCGCGATCCTCGAGGGCCAGGTCAAGCCCGGCGAACGGTTCCCGTCTGAACGCGAGATGGCATCACAACTGCGCGTGGGCCGCATCGTCGTACGGGAGGCGTTGCGTACCCTCGAATCTGCAGGCCTGGTGAGCATTAAACGGGGTGTTACAGGCGGTTGCTTCGTACGCGAGTTTGGAGCCGATCAGGTTTCGAAATCATTCTCTGACGCTCTGCAATTTGCGCCTATCTCGCTGAAGAATCTGCTCGAAGTACGGCTTGCCCTCGAAGGCGCGATCATTCGCGCTGTTATGGAAAGAGCGACGCAATCCGATCTGAAGCGTGTCGAGAAGAACCTTTCAGAAATGCGGGCCATGCTAAACGGCAAGGGCGAATCGCCAGGATTGAAAGATAAAGTCCACGAGTTCCACACGCTACTCGCCGATCTCACCCAAAATCCGCTGCTCGGTTTATTGATGCGCGCTGTAGTTAATGTCATCAATCAATACATGGAAGCGCTCGGGTATCGCTCGATCGTGTCGCGTCACACGATTACCGACCACGAGCAAATCTTCCGCTGTTTAACCTCGCGCGATTCGGAAAAAGCACTCGCAGCCATGCAAAAGCACATTGCAGACGACAATCGCCGGTTGGTGCGCCGCGCCGCACGCGAAAAGGTTCAGAAAATCCATTACGCATCCTTGTTGTAGCGGTTCATAGCCGCTGCTTACGCTGGTCACACTCCGACAGCACTGAAAAGTATTTTGTGTGTGACCTGCATGCGTGAGCTTTTGCCCATTGACAAATGGTAGTACCTTTTGGTTAGATTCTGCAGCGCTGCAGCACTTCTATGTTCCACGTACGAATCTGCTGATGGAGGAGCTCTTACCCCGGTGAAATCGGCACTCGTATGCAGCGAACCACGGAGCATGGCGGTAAGCATGTTCGCAGTCGAAAGCACTCTATCCATCGAGGAACTCGGATGATGATGCAGCAACGACGCCCCAAAACGACGCTCCTGTTGTGGGCAGCGATCCTCGTCGAGGTGCTGTTCCTTACACCGTTCGTTCACGGCCGAGCATTTTCCAAAGCAGCCGTGGCCGCAGGAACGCCTGAAGCGGTGCAGGCTGGAGTCGACACCCTCCGAAAAGGTGGAAACGCGGTCGACGCGGCTGCTGCAGTCGGGTTTGCGCTGATGGTCACTGACCCAGCCATGTGTAGTCTGGCCGGACGATCGCAAGCTCTGATTCTTCTTTCGGACGGAAAAATCGTCGGTATTGACGGCGCAACTATGGCACCCGGAGCGGCCGAAACGCCCATCGGTACCGGGCAGGGCTATAAGACAGCGTCAGTTCCCGGTAGTCCGGCCGCGCTCGAACAGATGGTCGCAAAATACGGAAAGCTGCCGCTGCGCGTCGTCATGCAGCCGGCGATCGCTCTAGCGCGCGACGGCTTCGTTATCAACGAGCAATATGAACGTTTCTTTCAGAACAACCTGAAGTCTTTGAAAGAGTATCCGGGAAGCGCACAGCACTTCCTCAAAGCGGACGGGTCACCGTATAAGAAAGGTGACCTCTTCCGACAAGCAGCCCTCGCCAAGGCGCTGGAGTTGATCGCTGCGCAAGGGTCGCAAGCTGTCTATAAGGGGAAGATTGCGGCTGCAATCCTCGACGACATGTCAAAAGAGGGAGGCCTGATCACCGCAGCCGACCTCGCTCGTTACAAGGTTCTGCCTGGAAAGATCGTCGAGGGTAACTACCGTGGACACCGCATCGTAAGCCGCGGCGACCAATGCAACGGCGCATCGGTGGTCGAAATGCTACAGGTTCTCGGCCATTTTCCGCTTTCAACGCTAAAGCAGGACGATCCCGCGTATCTCCACATCATGGCTCAGGCGATCTACCTCGGGAACTCAGATGAGGAACTCGCCGATTGGAAGCAGGTGTCGAACGCACTCGCTGACCGCAGGGCCCGTGAGATCGACTTGGCTCACGCGCTGCCCGTACCCGTTCGAGCACAGAAATCCGTCAACGAGGGCGAGACGACACATCTCTCGGTCATGGATGAAAGCGGTATGGCAGTCGCGATGACGCAATCAATCGGGCCGATCTTCGGGACGAAGGTTGCAAATCCGGAGTTCGGGTTCTTTTATGCGTACAGCTACGCAATGAACGACGATCCGGCGCCTTACAAGCGTGACAAAACCAGCCAATCTCCGACGATCGTTTTCGATCAGAAACAGCCCTTGCTCGTCATCGGCTCCGCAGGCTCCAGCCGCATCCCGGGCTCCATCGTGGAGGTGATCGTCAATGTGATCGACCATCACATGTCGCTTGACCAAGCGCTTGCCGCGCCTCGTCTTTTCCTCACCGACGAGAATCTGCGGGTCGAGACACAGAGCTATCCCGAATCGACTATCCGAGGACTGACGGAATTGGGTTACAAAGTCGTCACACCCACTCCCGGATTTGACGGCTACTTCGGAAAGGTTCACGCCATCGAGATCGACCATAAGAGCGGCAAACTTTACAGCGGTTTTGACCCGCGGGGATACGGCGGCGCGAGCGGAATATAGCCGAGAAAACCGAGAGATCCACAGGGGATTGCTATTGAGCGACCAGCGACAGAGCGGGTTTCCGCCTACTACTTCAGGACGAAAGGGCACGGTTCTACTTATGCACATGAGACGCCATATTCGAATTGCGGGGCTGTGCAGTATCGTCGTCGTGCTCAGCGCCGCGGCCGTCGCACAGGAGCGGAACCCGCAGTTCCACAAACAGCAGTTCGCGTCCGGCGAGTTAGGGATGGTCGCCGCAGGCACGCCATATGCCGCGACGGCAGGCGTCGAGATATTAGGGCACGGCGGCAATGCCATTGACGCGGCAGCGGCGGCGGCGTTTACGCTCATGGTCACCGATCCCGCGAACGCGAGCCTCGGCGGGCGGACGCAGATTCTGCTCCGGCTAAGCAACGGAGAACTGATCGCAATCGACGGCGCTACCCAAGCGCCCGCAGGGGTGAAGCCACTCGCGAAAACGGACGAGGAGCGGAGCAGCTATGCCGTGGTACCGGTGCCCGGGAATCCAGCCGCTCTCGCCCAAATGGTCGCGAAGTATGGACGCCTGCCATTGTCGCGAGACTTAGCGCCCGCAATCCGATATGCGGAAAACGGCTTCCGCGTGACGCCGCGGCTTGCATCCACGTGGGCCCGCGTCCGCGCTGATTTGGCTAAAAATCCGGGTACGGCGCTGAACTTCCTGAAGAAAAATGGGGCCGCTTACAAGACTGGTGAAGTGTTTCGTCAGCCGCGCCTTGCCGCTTTGCTCCGCGAAATTGCGCGATCCGGACCTTCGGGTTTTTACCAGGGCAACACCGCGACAGCAATCGCCCGTGATTCAGTGCGCGGGGGTGGATACATCACCGCTGACGATCTCGCGTCTTATCGCGCGTTGAATGGTGTTGTCGTGCACGGCCGGTATCGCGGCTATCAATTTGCAGCTGCAGGAGGGCGCGCTTGGGGCGACACGCTTGCCGAGATGTTGAACATCCTGGACCATTTCCCCATCGGTCGCGGACCGCAAACCGCAGACGAGCTCGATATTGTTGCTCGCGCGATGGCGCAGGCGCTTGAAGATCGGCCGCAGGAAATCGGCACTCTGAAGCCGAAACTGAACTTTCCGCGCTATCCGCTGTCTTCTACAGAGTTCGCTACCCAGAGGGCAGAGCTGATCCGGGGTCAGCTCGTAAAAGCCGGAGCAGCGGCACCGACCGAGCCACACGACACGACCCATCTCTCGGTTATGGATGCTGAAGGAAATGCTGTTGCGTTAACTACTTCGATCGGTCCGTCTTTTGGGTCGAGAGTTGCAACTCCCGAACTCGGCTTCATCTATGCCCATAGTTATCGCATGCGCGCTGACCCTACACCCAATGCGCGGGACGAGACCGAGATGTGCCCAACCATCCTGTTCCGCCAGCACACGGAACTGGTGCTCGGATCTGCCGGCAGCGAGCGGATTCCGACGTCGATCGTGCAGGTCCTCAGCAATGTCATCGACCGGGGAGAGGCCCTGGACCGCGCCATGGCCGAACCACGTATCTACAGCTTCGGCAACCGGATCGATGCCGATCGGCGATTTGACGCCGCGATGCTGCAGGTCCTGCGGGAGCGGGGTTATCAGATAGAGACGCGCGATCCGGGTACGCCGTTCCACTTCGGTCTTGTAAATGCCGTCCAATACGATCCAGCGCGGCGCAAATTCTTTGGTGCGGCAGACCCGGTATCAGACGGCATGGCGGCCGCCCCGACGCATAGTTCCGCACATTAGCGAACCAACTTGAACTTCGGAAAAAGAAGGCGTCCAACGCACGCTGGCGGGAGTTCAAGTGGTGTACCTCACCGAGAATGTGCGAGTACGTCGGTCCGAGAGCGCCTAACGGCGCGAGAACCCAATTTCAGCGTTATGCAAACGGCATTTGTCTCGTGGGTTATCTATGAAACAGATCGCTATTCGTGATGCCACTTCGGCTGACCTGCCGGTATTGGTTCATCACCGTCGAATGATGTGGTGGGACATGGGGCATCACGACGAGGCGGCACTTGCCCTTATGCGCGCGGCCGCCTGCGAGTACTTCCAAGCAGCGCTCGCCGACGGGTCATATCGCGGATTCCTGGCCATGAATCCAGCCCACCATGTGATTGGTGGCGGCGGTATCGTGATCAGTCCCTGGCCGGGCACACTCGGGCAACGAAGACCGCATCGAGCGATGATCCTGAATATGTATGTTGAAGCTGCGTACCGTCGTCAAGGTGTTGCTCGCACGTTGATGGCGAGGATGATTGAATGGTGCCGCGACAATGGTTTCGCTCACGTTGGGCTCCACGCAAGTGAGCAAGGCCGTCCACTCTACGAACAGTTCGGATTCAAGCCCACGAACGAGATGACTCTGCAGCTAAAGTGACACCCTGAAACAGATTCAATTTTAAGATTCCAACGGGAGTAGTTTACAAGGTATTGAGAAATAGATGGGTATGGTGGAGGCGGCGGGAGTTGAACCCGCGTCCGAAGGTGTCACAAGCAGAGAGCCTACATACTTATTCGCATTCCCGCTCCCCGGATGGGGAACCTTCGCCGCTCGCGCTCAGAATGCGACAAGAAACGCGATTGGCTAGTCCTGGTTCTCGCCCTCCTACTCGGACCGCATAGGAGAACCAGCCTGCAGTGCGACGCCCTTCCACAGCCCGCAGGCAAAGCCGCGGAGGACGGCAACTTAACTAATTAAGCTGCGTATGCCAGTGATTGGTTGGCAATTGTGTTTTTGTAGACGATCACGGGTGCCTACACCCCGGTATGCCTCTCTGCCGCATCCATCTCCGTCGAAGCCGTGACGCCCCCATCTTGGGAACGCTCCGTGAATCCCACCCTTCCAAAAGCAGTCAGGGTGGGGCACCCGGAACGGGGACATAGCGAACAGGTCGCTTGTCAAAGATCTACTTCCAATTATCGCAGTAAGTGGTTGGAAGTCAATGTATTGGATGCTGCGACCTCAGTCCCTGATTCAGCCGCTAAATTCGCCGCTAAATGGCTGACGTGGTGTAACTTTCCGCATCCGGCGGCTTCCTTCTCTTTTCCCGACTGCACGCGACTACAATGAACTGCCACATCACAGCCATGGACCAGGAACTCGCAACCAAAGTCATCGGCATTGTTGCCGCCGTCAAACAGGTGAGTCCCGAGACCGTTCGGCCGGACTCTACCTTCGAGCAACTGGGGATCGACTCCCTCGACCGCATCAATATCTTGTTCGAATTGGAAAACGAATTCGATATCGACGTCCCCGATGACGAGGCGCGCTCCATCAATTCTGTGCAGGGCATTATCGACCGCCTCGGCGCCTACCTTCAGGCCCGAAAGAGCACCGGAGCCTGATCTCATCGATGCCGCGCGTCGCCATCACGGGCTTGGGGACGATCTGCAGCATCGGCAACAATGTCCAGGAATTCTGGCGAAATGCCATCGAGGGCCGCTCCGGCATCCGCAAGATCCAGTCGGTAGACGCGTCCAAACTCCGCTTCCAGAACGGCGGTGAAGTCGCAGGGTATGACCCCGCGCAGCATTTCGACGCCGGCCGCCAGGACTTGCTCGACCGCTTCGCGCAATTTGCCGTGATCGCGGCGCGAGAAGCAGTTGCCGACGCACAGCTCTCGATCTCACCTGACTCGTCTGCACGCATTGCCGTCGTGACCGGCGCGTCCGTCGGCGGCCAGACCAGCGAGGACGCCGGGTATCAGGACCTGTACCTGCGCAGCCGCCCGCGCGTTCACCCGCTCACGATTCCCCGCGTAATGATGAATGCTGGCTCCAGCCAAATCTGCATGGACCTTGGAATCACCGGGCCGTCATTTACGACCAGCACAGCCTGCTCCTCCGCCAACCATGCCCTCGGGATGGCGTTCTGGATGGTGCGCTCGGGTCAGGTGGACCTGGCCATCGCCGGCGGAAGCGAAGCCCCGTTCAGCTTCGGCCTGCTGAAAGCATGGGAGGCGATGCGCGTTGTCGCGCCGGAGGTCTGCCGTCCCTTTTCGAAAGACCGCTCCGGCCTGGTGCTTGGCGAAGGAGCGGGGATGCTCGTTATTGAATCCATGGATCGAGCGAAAGCCCGCGGTGCGAGGATTCACGGCGAGCTGATCGGTTTCGGCATGTCGGCCGACGCACACCACGTGACGCAGCCGACGTCCGCAGGTCCGGCGCAGGCGATGCGAGCGGCCATGGCAGATGCCGCGATCCAGCCCGCGGACGTCGACCACATCAATGCCCACGGCACCGGCACCATCAGCAACGACGCCACCGAATCCCGCGCGATCCGCGACGTTTTCGGTCCCGAAGCCGACCGCATCCTCCTCACCTCGACCAAGTCGATGCACGGCCACGCCCTCGGCGCTGCGGGCGCTCTGGAAGCCGTTGCCACCGTTCTGGCATTACGCGAGGGCGTCGTCCCTCCGACGATCAACTTCAACCAGCCGGACCCTGAGTGCAACGTCAACCTGGTCGCAAACGCCGCGAAACCTGCTCCGCTGCGCTGCGCGCTATCGAATTCCTTCGCATTTGGCGGGCTGAATGCCGTGTTGGCATTCCGTGCATGTGGATGACCAGATACAATCCTTGTTCGTCTGAATAACAGTGCCGACAGTTTTTGCGACAAATCGCCCGCGCAGACATCCAACCGTCGTGCTCGTACTTACTTTTTCCGCGGAGGGTTGTCGATGAAGAGCGAGTGTCTCGCCTTCACCTCGATCCCGCACACGACCCGCCTTTTTTCGGATTACCTCTACCATTTTCCCCGAGTCGAGCGCTTCTTCGCCGCCGATCCGCGCAACCTGGATGCGGTCCGGAGCCACGCTTCGGCGATCCGTTACGACGACGCGCGCCGCAATGCCGTCGCCGATATGCTCGAGCGCCAGAACCGGGCATTCGGCGGCTCAGCCGGGACGTTGGAGAATATCGCGCGGTTCCGGTCGGGCGCGATGGCGTCCGTGTCAGGCCAGCAGGTTGGATTATTCGGCGGACCTCTTTATTCCATCCTGAAAGTGGCGTCCGTAGTCCGCTTGGCACGGGATTTCACCGCGCAAGGTATGGATTGCGTCCCGGTGTTTTGGCTCGCGACCGAAGACCACGACCTTGCGGAGGTGAACCACGCCACGCTCTTGAACGTGGACGGTCTGCCCGAAAAGTTGGAGGTTTCGCCGCAGGCCACGAAGGACGCTCCCGTCTCGGAAGTTCGCTTTGGTGACGAGATCACTCCTGTCGTGGACCGCGCATGTGCGCTTCTGGGCGACGGCGAAATTGCCGATCTACTCCGCGCCGCTTACCGTCCCGGTGAATCGCTGGGAACGGCGTTCGGCAAGCTGTTCGCCCGATTGTTCGCCGATCTTGGGCTGATCCTGCTTGACCCCTCGGACCCAGCGCTGCACGAGATCGCGAAGCCCGTGTACCGCGCCGCCATCGAACGCGCTGGCGCCCTCGACAACGCTCTGCTGGGGCGCGGCAAGGAACTGCGCGACGCCGGTTACCACGAGCAGGTCAAGGTCACGCCGGAATCAACATTGTTATTTGCGGTCCGCGACGGCTCGCGCACGGTGATTCACCGTGGGAGCGGCGGGTTCAGCGTTGGCGGCGACCGCCTCAGCCCTGAAGACCTGCTGGCCCGCATCGACGCCGCGCCGCATCAGTTCAGCGCCAATGTCCTTTTGCGGCCGGTTGTGCAGGATTTCGTGTTGCCGACGGTTGCGTATTTTGGCGGAGCCGCCGAGGTCGCTTATTTTGCGCAGCTCGCCGTCGTCGCGCAAAATATCCTCGGCCGCGTGACGCCCATCCTGCCGCGACTCAGTGCGACGTTCGTCGACGCCCGCGCCCAACGCCTCTTCCAGAAGTATGGTATTTCGCTGACCGATTTGTTCGCCGGGCCAGAGGCCACGCGCGAGCTGCTCTCGTCGCGCAGCCTGCCTGCCGGGCTCCAGGAGCAGTTCGACCGCAGTTCTGCCGTTGTTGCCGGCGCCATGGCAGAATTGCGCAAAGCCCTGGAGAAACTCGACCCCACACTCAGCGACGCCGCCGAGCACTCGCTGAGCAAGATGCTCTACCAACTCGACAGCCTGCGTAAACGCGCCGCCAGCGCCGAATTACGAAAGAATGCCGAGATCGCCCGTCACGCCGAATGGCTGAGCGCGAACCTGTATCCCGGCAAAGACCTGCAGGAGCGCGAGATCGCCGGCATCTCGTTCATCGGCCGTTACGGCAAGGACCTTCTCGAGGACCTGGTCAACGCCGCCGCCAACTGCCCCGACCACCAGATCCTGCAAATGTAGCGGCACACTTGCCCGACACGCGTAAAATAGCGTCATGTCCAAGAAGAGCGGCAAGACGCAATTCGAGGTCGGATGCCCCTGCTGCGGGGCCGTCCTCAAGATCGACGCCGGTATTGGCGCGGTCATCTCGCACGTTGCGCCCGTCAAGCCCAAGATGTTTGCCGATCTCGAAGGCGCCGCTCAGGCCATGCGCGAACAGGATACGCGCAAGGAATCGCTGTTTCGCCAGTCGGTCGAGGCCGAGAAACATAAGGCCGAGTTGCTGGATAAGAAATTCCAGGAAGCGTTCAAGAAAGCCAAAGAAACTCCTGACACCGGTCCGCTTGTGCGCGACATCGACCTCGACTGATGTCGGCCCGCCCGTTGCTCCTCGGACATCGTGGCGCCCGCCGCGACGCCCCCGAAAACACTTTGGAAGCCTTTGAGCTCTCGCTCGAGCACGGGTGCGACGGCTTCGAATTCGACGTGCGCCTCACTGCCGACAATCGCGCCGCCATCTGCCATGACCAGAACGTCGGCCGGCGCGACGTCGCAACCAGCCGTTACGCTGATCTCGGAACCCCCTGCCTCGAAGATGTGCTGGCGCGTTTTGCCGACCGTGCCTTCCTCGATATCGAATTGAAAGTCCCCGGCCTTGAGCAGGCGGTGATCGACGCGCTCGGCTGCTGTTCGCCACGCAAGGGCTATTTCGTTTCGTCGTTCCTGCCCGATGTTGTGGAAGCCGTTCATCTCCGCGATCGGAAGCTGAAGCTCGGGCTGATCTGCGGCTCACGCTCTCAACTCGTCGGTTGGACTTCCTTGCCGATCCAAGCGCTCTTCCTGGAGCGCGGCCTGTGTACCGCTGCGCTCGTCGACGCCCTGCATACGGCGGGAAAACAGGTGTTCGTCTGGACCGTCAACAGCGCGAATGAAATGCGGAGCTTCGCCGACATCGGTGTCGACGGCCTCATCAGCGACGATACTGCGCTCTTGGTGAAGACATTAGTTTCAGGCAGCAAGTCGCTCGGCACTGGGTCTTACCAGGAACGCTGATCGCTCCTCTTCCAGCGCGTCCAGTTCGTCTTCAATGATCGCGTCGCTCCAGCCTAGGACTGATCCGATCCGCCGCGCAGCCTGGCGGGCGTGCACGTCGGACCACTCTGCGCCCAGAGCGATAGGCACACGGCGGAGCAGAACGTCAGCCAGCGTGACTGCCGCTTCGCGAGTCATTGCAAACGTTGCTTCCGCGAGCAGGTAGGTGGCGTCGTCCACCACCGGCTGACGTAGCCGGTCGTCCAATGCCATGTGGTGGGCGACGGCGATCGCTCGGTGGCCCTGCCGCGATACCAGCGCGCGCGCCGATTCAATGCCAATCCCGCCGATGAAAGCCGCATTGCGTGCGACGCCCTCAATCGCCGATTGGATCGCGTGACCGTCCGCTGTCTCGGCCAGCGCCGGTTCCGGTACGGCGATCCCGGTACGGCGTGCGCATTCTCGCGCGAGGCTCGCGGCCGTTGTCAGTTTGCCTCCGATCACCGATATCAGCCCTTCGGCTCCATCCTCCGCGTGATCGCGCAGAAGATGACGTCGCGTGACCGCACTCACGGCTTTGCCGGGAGCGTGAGGCAAGGGACGTATTCCGGCGAATGCGTGCGAAATCTCGGGCAAGACCGCGCGCGGAAACATGCGCCGCAACGACGCCACCAGGTATTCGATCTCCGTTGCACTTGGCTGAACGTTCGCCGGATCGGCGTCGTCGCGCACCTCCGTCGTCCCGACCAGCAATTGCCCATTCCACGGGATCACGAAGATCGGACGGCCATCGCTTGCCTCCGTATACAGCGCCGAGGTGGGCGCACCCTCAAATGGCGGCAGCACGATGTGCGATCCACGCACTCCTCCGATCATCGGCGCAGATGTCGCAATGCCCGAGTCATGGCACACCCGGTCAGCCCACGGTCCCGTCGCGTTGATGATCCAGGCCGCTGAAACGGCGTGCTCTTTTCCCGTAAGCGAATCGCGCAGCCGTAGTCCGCGAGCGCGTCCATTGCTGATTTCAATCTCGAGCGCCCGCGTGTGGTTGCGAACGATCACCCCCGCATCGAGCGCGTCCGCAAGCCACTCCGCCACCAGGCGCTCGGGGAACTCGCATTGCGCATCATCATAGGTAAAAAGGCGGAGCGCATTGTCATCACCGTCGAGGAGCCGATCGACGCTGTGTGTAGTTGTGACCGGTGCACGGGCTCCCGCGAGCTTCCTATACATCCAAAGCCCCAGCCGGATCTCGATCGTTGTGCGACGCCCGGGCGGTAGCGCCAGCAGGAACTGCATCGGCCTGACGAGGTGGGGGCGGTCGCGCAGCAGCCGTTCGCGTTCGCGCAGCGACTCGCGCACCAAGCCGATTTCGCCGTGTTCGAGGTACCGCAGGCCGCCGTGGATGATGCGTGTCGAGCGGCTGGTGGTGCCCGAAGCGAAGTCATTCTGCTCGACCAGCAGCGTGCGCCGGCCACCATGGGCGCACTCGCGGGCGATGGCCACTCCGTTGATACCGCCACCGATTACGGCGACATCGAAATGACGGCCATCAATGGGCGCGCGCGGCTGTGGCCTGAGTCTCACGTCCGGTTGGATGCGAGCTTTCTATTTCGCGGCCACTGTCTGAGGTTTGGGCGCTAACTCAGCCGCTGGCGGCTCATCCGGCTGTGTCTTCTTCAGCCTTCGCAGCAGGGACGTGGGGTGGATTCCGAGGATGTGCGCCGCCTGCGTCTTATTATTTCCCGTCAGCGCCAGCACCTCCTGGATGTAGCGTTCCTCCAGCTCCCGTAAGGTGACATATTGATGTCCGGTCGGCGAAAGGTCGAGATGCGACTCCGGCTCGTGAACCGGCTCCTGCGGTGGCGGGCAATCCCGGATCTCCTCTGGAAGGGCAACGTCGTCGATGTCGCCTTCGGTCGCCAGGATCATGGCGCGCTCGACGACATTTTTAAGTTCGCGGATGTTCCCCGGCCACGAGTAGCGAGTCAGCAGCTCGGCCGCGCCGGGCGTGAACCCGGTGAAATTCTTCTTCATCTCGCGATTGAAGCGCTCCATCATGCCCAAGCCCAGCGCCAGGATGTCCTCGCGACGGTCGCGCAGCGGCGGCAGCGTGATCGGCAGGACGTTCAGCCGGTAATAGAGGTCTTCGCGGAAGCGTCCCCGTGCGACGGCCTCCTTGAGGTCCGCATTCGTCGCGGCGATGATGCGCACGTCGACTTTGATCGAGCGCGTGCCGCCCAGGCGCATGAACGTTCCTTCTTCCAGGACTCTCAAGAGCTTGGCCTGGACGCTCACCGACATGTTGCCGATTTCGTCCAGGAGCACCGTGCCGCCGCTCGCCCGCTCCAGCAGGCCTTCTTTGCGCCGGCGAGCATCGGTGAACGCACCCGGCTCATAACCGAACAGTTCGCTTTCGAGCAGCGCGTCCGGCAGGGAAGCACAATTCAGTTCGAGCAGGGGCTGCTGCGCCCGCGGCGAATTGTAATGGATCGCGCGCGCCAGCACGCCCTTCCCGCTGCCGCTTTCCCCAAGGATCAGGATGGTAGTGTGCTCCGACTGTGCCGCCTTCTCGCAAACCTGAAGTAGTTCCCGCATGGCCGAGCTTTCGGTCTTGACCACCCCAAAGTCGTATCGACCTCGCGCCGACTCGACGGTCTCCCGAACGCGCACACGCAGCGCCAGCGTCTCCGAGGCGCGACGGATGGTGTTCACCATGTCCGCGATGTGGAATGGCTTGGTCAGGTAATCGTGTGCGCCGAGCTTCATCGCTTCGACCGCGCGGTCCACCACGTGGTATGCGCTCATCATCACGACCACCGTCTGCGGCGCGGCGCGCTTGATCTGCCGCAGGACCTCGATTCCATCAATGCCCGGCAGGACGATATCGAGCATCGCGAGCTCCGGCCGCTCGCGCGCGAAGATCTCCAAAGCCTCTTCGCCGCTCATCGCGACAAACACCTCGAAGCATTCGTCGCGCAGCGCACGCGAAATCGTCCGCACCGTCAGTGCTTCATCGTCGACGACCAGGATTGAATTTGCCATGCCCGCCCTCACGTCCTCTACTTCTCTGCGTCCTCCGCCTCTCTGCGCCCTCTGCGCTGATGTTTTCTCTTTAGACGATCATCTCCTGCGCCTCTTCCACAGCCACTCTCCCCTGCTGGCGGATCGGCAGGACAACGCGCACCGTCGTGCCGCGACCTGGAATGCTGTCGACCCGGATGTCGCCGCCGTGGCTGCGCACATACGCGTGGCTGATGCTCAATCCGAGTCCCGTGCCCTGGCCGCGTTTGGTCGTGAAGAACGGCTCGAAAACGTGCGGCAGGATATCGGCCGGAATGCCCGCGCCGGTATCAGTAACGGTAAGTTCCACCGCCTCGGCGAACTTGATCTTCTGTGCCGCCATGGTGATCGAACCGCCTTCGTCCGTAGCCTGCGCCGCATTGAGCAACAGGTTCATGAGTATCTGCGAAAGCTGGTTGGCATCGGCCGTGATGGCCGGCAGCTCAGCTGCGATTCGCGTTTCCAGGCGCAAGCGGCGGAACATCGGCTGGTGCCGCACGAACGCCAGCGTCTCGTCCAGCAATCGTCCCAGTTGGATCTTCCCCAGCTGCAGGGGTCCGGGACGCGCGTAGTTGATGAGCCCGCGGATCGTGCTGGAGATCCGCCGCGTTCCGGCGATGCACTGTTCGATCTCCTCGCGCTGCTCGGGGTCCTCCGTATGTTTCAGTTCCAGCTCCAGGTGCGACGAGATCCCCAGCAGCGGGTTGTTGATCTCGTGCGCGGCGCCGAGCGCAAGTTGGGCCAGCGCGGCATATTTCTCGTAGGCGGCCAACTGCGCCTCGAACTGCACCTTCTCCCGCCCCAGCTCCCGCTCTTTTTGCAGCCGCCGGACGATTTCGTCCTGTGCCAGGTCGCGTTCCTGTTCACGCGTCTTCGCCAGTTCGCGGCACCTCGCGACCTCCTGCCGCAACGACCGCAGAGATTCCAGGATGTGTTGCCCGCAGCCGAGTGCAACGGCAGCGGCCACCAACACTGCCGGTACCACCCAAACCGCAACCGCCGGGAACGCCGTCCACTCTGTCGGGAGCAGGAGGTAGCACGTGCCCAAAATGACGAGCAACAAAACTCCCGCGATGGCGAGCAGGTACAGGCGTACCTCGCCGTCCGAGCGCGCCCCACGGGCTGGGAGTAGCTCCGTCATGTTGTCACAAGGTAGTGTGCGCTGATGCGGGCCGGCAGGCAGTGATGCCGGGCACGTCGGGAGGTGACGAAAAACAGTTGTAAGTTGTACGTTGTAAGTTGATTCGCGGTTTTGCCACTTCCGCCTGCAACTTACAACCTACAACTTACAACTTAAAATCAATACCGCAAACGTTAACCGAATGGCCATAGCCGTCTCTTGAGCGCGACCTCCGGCATCTGCGCCTTCGACCAGCATTCCGGGCATATCGCCGCCTCCTTGAGATCGATCCACTCCACCGCATGGGAACCCGCCATCGCGCAGCGGTAATCCTCGCAATGCCGCAGCTCCAGCGTATGCCCCAACTCGTGCAGTGACTCCTTCAGCAACCGCTCCGCCACAAGGTTCTCAGCGGCAGGCAATCCATAGAATTCCTGGTGCAGACGGTGCGTGGAAACAACGGCGACGCTCCCGCCCATCTGCGCCTCGCCGAATACGAATGTCAGAATGGGGATGTAGAGGTCGAGATCGGTGACGCCCAGGATGCGCCAGCACTCCTCGCCGGCGAGCTTCTGCAGATGACCGAGGATCTCCGTCGAATGGTATTGCCGGCGCTCGGCGTGGAGCGCGGAATCAGCGCTCAGTCGTTGCCCGAGCACGTCCCATGGAACGCCAAACCGTTCCGACAGCGCCGGGCCGAGTTGTTCGATGGTCCCGAGCCGGCACTCACCGACGGGTACGAGCTGTAGCAGCTTCATACATGATCGTGGGCGGTCGCCGCCGAGGCGCTACCGCTCTTGCTCCAGCCGTATTTCTTCAGCTTGTTGTGCAGCGTGACCCGGTCGATGTCCAGCACTTCCGCGGCGCGCGTCTGGTTGCCACCGCATTCTTCCAGTACGCGCAGAATGTGCACTTTCTCGATGTCCTCCAGCGTCCTGCCTTCCGGTTTGTCGCCATTGCGCGGCTTGAGAATGAAATCCTGCTCCCGCAACTCCGGTTCCGACGCCACCACCATCGCGCGTTCCACCGCGTTCTCCAGCTCGCGCACGTTCCCCGGCCACGGATACTGCTGAAGCAGGTACATCGCCGCTGGCGCCACGCGGTTGATGCGTTTGTTCATCTGTTGCGAGAACTTTGCGACGAAGTGGTTCACCAGCAGCGGAATATCGTCCTTGCGGTCTCGCACTGGCGGCAATTCGATATGGAAGACGTTCAACCGGTAAAACAGGTCGGGCCGGAAATGTCCCTCGTCGATCAGCTTCTCCAGTTCCTTGTTCGTTGCCGCGACGCACCGGAAATCAACCTTGATCGTCTGGTTCCCACCCACGCGCACGAGCTCCCGCTCCTGTAAGACGCGCAACAGGTCGGTCTGGGTCTTCAGCGAGATGTCGCCGATCTCGTCGAGGAACACCGTTCCGCCCTCCGCCATCTCGAACTTGCCTTTCTTGCGGTACTGCGCCCCGGTGAACGCGCCCTTCTCGTGGCCGAACAGTTCGCTCTCCAGCAAGGTTTCGGTGAGTGCGCCGCAGTGAATGGTCACCATTGGATGGAACCGCCGCGGACTGTTCGTATGGACCGCGCGTGCGACCAACTCCTTCCCCGTACCGCTCTCGCCGGTGATGAGCACTGTCGCATCCGTCGGCGCCACCGTCTCGATTGCCTCGAAGATCTTTTTCATGGCGCTCGATTGCCCGATCAGGTCCGGATGACTCATCTCCGTGACTGTCTCGCGTAGCCGAATGTTTTCCTGCTGTGTGCGCTTGTGCGCAAGCGCCTTCTCTACGGTGTGCGAGATCTCGTCCGGATCGAGCGGCTTCGTCACGTAGTCATACGCGCCATTCTTCAGCGCCGCCACCGCCGTCTCCACCGACGCATACCCGGTCATGATGATGACGAGCATGTCTGGGTCGACCTCGTGAAAGCGCCGCTGCAGTTCGATCCCGTCGGTCCCACGCATCTTGATATCCACCAGCGCCAGGTCCCACTTCGATTCCGCCAGTCGCGACAGCGCGTCACTTCCGCCATCGGCTGTAGCGATCTCGTATCCGTCTTCGCGGAACCACTTGCCCAGCGAATCACGTACGCTGAACTCGTCATCCACGATCAGTAACTTACCCTTGGGATTCACAGTACCCTCTTCTGTTTCGTAGCACCGGCGTCCCGCCGGTCACCATGCTCCGGGTGCCCCACCCTAGCTGCCTTTGCTAGGTGGGTTCACCGGTCTGCTCTATGTCGCCGTCGCCGCTACCTCTTCCAGCTTGGCTACGCTCGCATCCACGGGCAGAAAGACATAAAACGTCGTCCCCCGTCCCGGTTGCGATTCCACTTCGATCTCCCCGCCATGCCGCTCGATGATCGTTTTGCTGATCGCCAGTCCCAGGCCCACGCCCTTACCGGTCTCCTTCGTTGTAAGGAACGGCTCGAACAGCCGCGGCAGCAGGTCAGGCGGAATGCCCATGCCATCGTCGCGCACTTGCATCTCGACTTGCCGGCTCTGGGGCAGGGAACGCGTGCGCAGCAGCAGGTTCCCGCCGTGCGGCATCGCATCGAGCGCATTCATCACCAACGCCAGCAGCACCTGCTCGATCTGCGCGGGATCGCAATGCAGCATCGGCACGTCGTCGGCCAACTCAAGTTGCAACTGGACGCTGCCCATCTCCATCTGGTGCTGCGCCAGGCGCACACAGCGGTCCACGATCTGGTTGATGTTTCCCCACTCCAGGTTCATCGGCGCGCTGCGCGAGAACGTCAGCAGGTTCTTGACGAGGTCTCCGCACCGCTTGCTCTCGCCCTCGATCAGGCTCAGGCACTCGCCGATCTCCTTGCGCCTCTCCTCGTCGCCGTTGAGCCGCTGCATCCATTTCTTCAGCAGCTTCGAGTACGTCAGGATCCCCGACAGCGGATTATTGATCTCGTGCGCCACCACGGCCGCCATCTTGCCGATCGACGCCATCTTTTCGACGTGCACCACGTGATCGTGCGCGCGCTGGAGTTCCTTACTCTTGTCGTCGACGCGCGCTTCCAGCGTCCGAGCCCACGACGTGATCTCCTCGTGCGCCGCTCGCAGGCGGAGACTCATGACGTTGAACGATTCCGCTAGATCGCCCAGTTCGTCATTCGAATCGACCTGGATCTGGTACCCGAGGTCTCCGTGCGTGAGTTCCTCGGTCCCGCGTTTCAGATTCTTGATCGGGCGTCCCACCACTCGCATGACGAATACCGCGCACAGCACACCGATCAGCACGACGGCAAGCACGGTATAGATCGCCATCTGCCGCGTGCTCGCTGCCTGCGCGGCGTCGGCCCGCGCCAGCGACATGTGCGTGTCCAGGACCCCAAGGATCTGCTGGCTCGCCGGATGCGCATGGCAGGCCGCATTCGAACACCGCGACTCGTTTTCAATCGGCGTGATAACGGCGAGGATCCGCCCCGAGCCGTTGTGGCTGAAGATGCGGAAGCGGTCGGGCCGGTTCAATCGCGCCAGCGGCTGTGACTGCGCGTGGCAGGCGTAGCACGCCTCCGCGCTCTTATCGACCGTGTGGTTGACCTCGGCCGCCTCGCTCGAATACCGCACCGTCCCTTCCTGGTCGTAGATGCGGATGCGGACGATGCCCGGCTCGCTCGCCATCGTTGCGATGTTCTCGTAAAGGGCCTTGCGGTCGTTCAACATCATGTGATACGACGTGCTCCGCTTTACCAGGTCGCTGACGCGTTCCGCCGAGATCAGCGTCGCCGCTTCCAGGTTCTGCCGGTGCAGCCGGATGTTCGCGTAGCCGAGCATCGCGAAGATGAACACCATCGCCACCACGAGCAGGGCGATCAGCTTTGCGCTCAGGCTCTGCGTCAGCCGCTTCCACGCCGGCACGTTTTCGGGTGCCTCCGGCGTCGGCGCGCTCTTCGCGTCCCACCCGATCCCCGGGTGTGGATGCCCCACCCTAGCCTCTTTTGCTAGGGTGGGTTCACTCGAATTGTTATCAGTCGGCATTGCTCATCACAACTTCAGCTGAGTGCCCCACCCTAGCCTCTTTTGCCAGCGCAGGCTCAGCATGCTCGTCCTCGAAGATGGGCAGGTACTTTGCCGCCAGTCCGAAGATCGCAAATCCCGCGGCCACCATCGCCGCCGTGACCGCAATCTCCGTCCATTTCGGGATGTACCGGAAACTCGGCGCGACCGAGTGCTCCATGCCCGTAACCGCCACGTTCAGCCGGTTCGTGACAAACCCCAGCAGTGTGACCACGGACGCCAGGTAAAGCCCGCCCGCCGATTCGCGCACGCTCTTGACCGCCAGCAGCGCGATCGGGATCACCAGCGCCAGCGCTATCTCCAGCAGGAACAGGTTGCGTTCATATCCCGGGACCAGCAGTTGTTTGAGGACTCCTCGATGCAGCAGGTCTTCAAACCGCAGCACCGAGTACACGATGAGCACGACCATGAGCGCCCGGCCCAGGTCCTTCAGGATGTGCAGCTCCAGCGCACGTCCGAAGTACTTCGAACTCATCGTCGATTCAAAGATGGTCATCGCCAGTCCGACCGCCACCGCCGACAGGAAGAAGAAGGCAGGCAGCAGCGGCGTATACCAGAACGCGTGCAGCTTGGTCGGCACGATCAGGTACACCGTCCCGAGCGACGACTGGTGCAACGTGGAGAAGATCACACCGGCAATAACGATCGGGATCAGCGCCGCCTTGATGTACTTCATCGGCTTCACCAGGTTGAACCGCTCCAGCACGATGGGCGAGAACTCCAGCGCCAGCACGGTCGAGTAGCACATGACGCACCATCCGACCTCGAACATCACCGAATGCGGGTTCCACATGATCAGCGGGTGCCAGATGTTGTACGGACGCCCCAAGTCGACCAGCAATGCGACCGACACGAGGGCGTAACCGAGAAACGCAGTCAGCACGGTCGGACGGACGATCGGGTGCAGGCGCTTGATGTTGAAGATGTGTACCGCGCCGGTGAGGGTGAATCCGCCCGCCGCCAGCATCACGCCGCAAAGCACGTCGAATCCGACCCAGATGCCCCAGGGGAATTCGTCCGTCAGGTGCGTTGAGGGACCGAGGCCGAAGAAAAAGCGGTATACCGCTGCGTAAAGGCCGGCTGCCAGGACGAAGTACAGCACCAGCTTCCAGAAGCTGAACCACTTGATGTCTTTCAGGAAATTTCTCATTTCCGGCCTCCGTCTTTCTTCCCTTCGACCCGCTCCACTTCCTCCCTCCGGTGCGTGATCCACCAGATCCCACCCAGCATCGAGCCCCACAGCGGTACGAACTCCGGGATCCGCGACTGTACGGCGAACGTGCGGCTCGGCAGCGGGTCGTGCGGGAAGTCGGTGCGGTAGCCGAAATCTTCGAAGGGAACGCTGGAGAGTAGCAGTACCGACGTGCCGCCCACCTCTTCCAGTCCGTAGATGTGGTTGACGTAGTTGCCGGGATTGTCTTGCAGCCGCTTCTTGGCTTCGGCGATCAACTCATCGCGCTCGCCGAATTTCGTCGCGCCCGTCGGGCAGATGTCCGCGCACGCGGTTTGATTGCCCGCCTCCACGCGGTCAGAACACATCGTGCACTTCTGCACTTTGGGGTTCACGCTGTTCCATTCGTATCGCGGCACGCCGAATGGGCACGCCAGCATGCAATAACGGCACCCCATACAGCGGCTCGCGTCGTAGATCACCGGGCCTGCCGCGGTTTTACGCAGTGCCGCCACCGGGCACACCGAGGCGCACGATGGCTCGTTGCAGTTCATGCACAAGCGGCGCATGAACTTGTCTTCCTTGTTCAGCACGACCGTAAACTTGTGCTCGGACTGGCGCTGCTCGGCCGCGACCCCCTCGTTATAAGGCAGCTTGTTCTTGTCGGCGCACGACTGCTCGCACTGCTTACAGCCAATGCACATCGTTGCGTCGTAAAGGAGTCCCTTGCTCATGATGTCTCCAAAAGTAAGTGCTCAGTCATCAGTGGTCAGTGCTCAGCCCGCGGAGCGGAAGTTCTGAACACTGAGCACTGAACACTGAGCACTTTCGTTGCAGCTCGCGGTGTGCTGCGAACTTACTTCAGGTCCTTCACTGCCTTCGCTACCTGCTTCGCCTGGTCCTCGGTCAACCCGTTGATGCCCTTCTTGTGGGGGGCCTTCTTCGCTTCGTCGCCCTTGGTGAGGAACGTGGCGATCTGCTCGTCCGTCAGCTTCGTCCCCTTCAGGGCCGGACCGATTTTGCCCGCGCCATCAGCACCATGGCAGGCGGAGCACTTTGCTTTGTAGAGGTCGGCGCCCTGCGCCCAGGACAGACTGGGCACGATGATGAACAGCGCCACCGCAATTGCCAGAACCAGGATCGTGAGTCTTGAAGTCTTCATGAGTTCTTGTCTCCTGATGAATGTCCGGACAGTGGCACGCCAAACTCTGGCGGGGAAGCCGACTGTTCACGGCGTATTACAGGTGAAATTCTCAACTATGACGGAATCCCCGCTGTGACGCCGCTCACTTCAGTCGGTGAGATTTGCATCACCAACGCACCAACCAGGAGCTGTGGGCCCCGGCGCTGATATGTCAGGGATGTGCCCCGGTCTGTACTATCTGTGAACCCCCGCGCCTGTGGCCCCGAGCGCCTGTGGGCCCCGGCGCCGTCGCCGGGGCTGCATCTGATTTCGGGCAGATTATGACGGCAGCGGCCGCCCTCGGCCGCTGCTCCAGCAGATTTCACAACGACTGTTCAATTCCTCACCGCTTAAAAGTGCGACACGTGGGCGCGATGTGTGGGATTGCAGAAAACGGCCGTAGGAGAATTCAGCAGTGATGAGGAAATGACCAGCTACTCGGGACCTGGCGCCGGCTCCTGCGTGCAAGCCAGTATTTCCCGCCACAATTCGTCTCGTCCTGCCCCGGTGCGCGTCGAAAACGGCAGGATCCTCTCGGACTGGAACTGCGTTCGGAGCGTTTGCAGCGAATTCGTCAGCTTGTTACCCGATAACCTGTCGGCCTTCGTCGCCGTGATGACGTACGGCCGCTGCACGCTTTGCAACCATTCCACCAGCTTCCGGTCACTCTCCTGGGGCGGCACACTGCTGTCCACCAGCACGATGCATAAGGCGAGCGTCGGACGCTCCTGCAAATACGGCTCGATGAACTTCGGCCATTCCGCCGTCATGTCCCGCGGGAGCTTGGCGTAGCCGTATCCGGGCAGGTCCGCGAACAGCAGCTCCGCCTTCGGTTTGCCAGGTCGGCGTACTTCGAAGAAATTAATGGTGCGCGTCCGGCCGGGCGTCGAACTGGTCTTTGCCATTTTCTCGCCCAGAAGGGAATTGATCAGGCTCGATTTCCCTACATTCGAGCGTCCGAGAAAAGCGATCTCCGGCGGTCCCGGCGCGGGGAACTGCGCCTGATCGGCTGCCGACTTCACGAACTGTGACCGCACCTTCACGAGAATAGTGTACAGGCGGATCCTAGCTCGGCACTCGGATTTCGTTGCTGGCGCCGTACCATGCCGCGGTCATCGGGCGGACACCGCGAATGCGCTCCGCTCTGATTTCTCCCAGGCCACGTTGCCGCGCAGGTACTGCCACATGCCCGTCAGTCGCCACCACATGTTGATCTGCCGGTAAGGGAAGTGTTCCGCCAGGCAATAGAGCAACAGCCGCCCGACGTCGGTCCAGCGGGAATAGCGGCGGAACGTGATCTCCTCCTGCACCACGCCGCCGATGGAGATCAGCGTCGCAAAGGCGTAACCGTAGATGGCGAACTGGATGAGGAATGTCTTGCTCAGCACGCCGAGCACGGCCGCCAGCGCGATAGTGCACAGCCCAGTAATCTCGACCACCGGCGCCGCCAACTCGAACACCCAAAGGTAGGGCAGCATGACGCACCCGAAGCGTCCATACCGCCGCCGGAACAGCATGTCCCGGCTTCTCCAGAGCACGTCCAGCAAGCCCTTCTGCCAGCGCGAACGCTGTTTCCCCAAAGCTCCCAACGTCTGCGGCACTTGCGTCCAGCAGGTCGGTTCAGGCACAAACGGCAACCGGTACTGCTTGTGGTCCTGCAACAGAGATCGGTGCATGCGTACGACCAGGTCGATGTCTTCGCCGATCGCATCGGCCCGGAATCCGCCGATCCGCATCAGCCGCTCGCGGTTGAACACTCCGAATGCCCCAGAGATGATCGGCAGCATGTTGAGTACGCCCCACGCTTCGCGGCCGATGAGGAATGCCCGCAGGTACTCGATGACTTGCAGCACCTCGATGCCGCGTTTCGGCAGGCGAATGTCCCGGATCTGTCCGCCCTCGACCTCCGACCCGTTCAGCACGCGAACGATGCCTCCGGTCGCCACAACCTCCGTCGGTGACGAGAATATCTCCGCTCCGATGCGCAGTAGCGCATCTTTCTCCAGCACGGAGTCGGCATCGATCACCGCCACATACGGGCTGGTCGCGGCGTTCAGTCCCGCATTCGCCGCGTCGGCTTTGGTGCCGCCCGCCTCCTTGTCCACCACGAGCAGGCGCTCGTCGGCCGCACTCGTATAGAGCGCACGCACGCGTGCCGATTTCACCTGCGGCACGTATAGGATGCCGGTCTCGCGCAGCCCAAACGACTCGCTCAGCACGCGCAGCGTACCGTCGCTCGATCCGTCGTTGATGACAATGATCTGCAGGGCTGGATAATCCATGGCCAGCAGCGCGCGCACATTCTCCGTGATCGTCGCCGCCTCGTTGTGCGCCGGAACCAGGATGCTGATGGGCGGAGTGAACGGCGAGTCGTCCAGCGTCTCCAGTCGCAACGACGAAAGCCGCTCCCGATGCTTCGCGGACGCAACAAACGCCGTTACCAGTAGCGCCAGGTAGAACAGGTTCGACAGAAGGTAATACACGAACAGGGTGTCGTTGGACACATTGAGGATCGTGATCATGCCACGAAGACCTCTATGGATTTCTTTGTTGAAGCTCGCTCTACCTTTCCCTGTCCCTCCGGCGCCAGGCGCGCGCGTGCCCGCTCGAGCGGCTCGACTAGCCGTTCCATTTCGAACCCGCCACGCCTCAACTGTTCCACTACCGGCGCATACATGCCGCAGCGGTCCAGTTCCGCCACCACGGCCTGGATCCCGTACTCATCCCCGGCTGCGATCACTTGCTTCAGTACCTCCCGCAACTGGCGTGGCGAGCGGATGAGCGCCCAAGCCGCGCGCTGCCGCACCAGCCGGTTGCGGTCCGTGAGGACTCGCACCAGCAACGGAACTGCTCCGTGCTCGAGGAATGATCCGAGTGCGACCACCGCGCGCAATCGCACAACCCACTCTGTGTCGGAAGCGAGTTGCGCCAGCGGGGGCAGGGCAATGTTCGCGTCCGCGCGCCCCAAACCGCGTGCCGCCGCGGCGCGGATCTCCGTCGACTCGTCGCTGGCCATGACTACCAATTCATCCACCTGCGCGCTGTCCGCCACCTCCGCCAGCACGCGCGCCAGCAACTCGCGCCGGCTTCCCTCCGCGACGCGCAGGTAGCGGCTCAGCAATTCGGGGTCGTTCTCGCAGCAACTCAACAGCGCGTTCTTCAGCACTCCCCAGGGGACATCCAGTTTCCGCGCGGCGTACCGCTCCAGTATCGGAACGGCGCCGCTCGCGTCGGCGATCTTGCCCAGTCCGCGGACCGCGGCGATCTTCGTCTCCACATCCGCACTGTCGAGCGCTTCCGCCAATGCCGGCACCGACTCCGGCGCGCGCGTGCGTCCCAGTATCACCAGGGCAGCTCTCCGCTTCCAACTCTCCTCGCTTCTCGCTTCGGCTATTCGCATATCAAGCGCGCCACAGCGCCGGAGGCAATCCACGAGAGGAGCCAGGTCATCCTCCTTAGCTACCACGATGCGGTCGAGCAGGATGGCCTCGAGCACGTCGCGTGCCTGGCCGGCAACCGCAAATTGCGGCGGAATCGATTGCTCCCGTAGGAACGACTGCCAATGAGAGCGAATGTAGGCGGCAAGGGCATCGCGCCTCGCAAAGTAGCGGCCTCGCAACCATCTGCGCACGACGACAAAGCACAGCAACATCGCGATCCCGGCCAGCGACGCTACAATCGCCCCGAAGACGATCCTCGCCGGCGCGAAATGGGAAAGCGCCCTAAAAACGGATCCCATAATTGATCCCTATGCTTGTCTGGCTGCGGCTCTGCGAACGGTCCTGGTAAGCGACGCTGAAGCCGATGTCCTGCCGCCGAGCGAACTGGTACCGCAGTCCTCCTCCGAATGTGCGGGCGGAGAAGTGTCCGAGCTCATCTGCTTTCGCGAAGTTCTCGGTTCCGACGGCGAACGCAACATTCCCGCGCAACCTCGAATGCAGCGGAAACGCGAGCCTCACGCTCCCCGACGGCCTCCATTCCACATTCGGCAAACGGAACGTGCTGCGCGCTCCCGCGGCCGCCACGGTGAACGTCCAGTCGCGCGGCAGATAGAAAAACGAGCTCCCGGACACGACGAGGGCCTTCGAGCCTGAGAACCACAGCCACTGCTGCCCGTAAGCGACTTCCATCCCGCGGACGAAATGCTTTCCCGGCAGACGCATCGCGTGCCCGAGTTCGAACGCTGCCTCGCGCTTGGGGATGACCGCTTCATCGTGCCCCGCTCCGCCAAGCACCGAGATCCATGAACTGCTGCCGAACTTCCGGCTCACACGAGCGGTGACTCTCTCAGCGCTCGCACCAAAACGCTGGTAAGTCGTGGAGGTTAGAACGGTCGTCCAGCGCGCGTTCCACCTCGACGTAAGTGCCAGCGTCTGCGCCGCTGCGGTGTCGGTGTAGTTGAACTGGTCGGTGTCGACGCCGACGCGCAATTCGTGTCGCCATTGCGGCTCCTGCGCCAAGGCGGAACCAACGGCCACGAGAAGGAAACAAACCGCGCGTCTGACTTTCCCGATCACGCCTTCATCTTCACGCTACCGTGCTCGGAACCAGTGATGACGAAGGTCACTTCCGCAACATCGTGTGCCGTTTTCGGAACTCGTCCCAAAACGGTACCGACCGTCACGGCCCATTTCGGGAACTCTGGCCGGCGGGAGACGCCGCGCACAACGAAACTAACTGTCCATCCTTCCCGTACCATTAGCAGTACAATCTGCACCAGCAATCGGAGTCATCGCGAAAAGAGGGTCGTTTCATGCGAAAACTGACATACGCATTCCTGTGTCTCTTCCTCACTGTTTCTCTGGCCGGCGCACAGCAGGCAAAAGCTCCCGCCAAGCAATCCACCAGGCCCGCCACGGCGAAATCCGCGTCCGCGTCGATGCCCCAGATCGTCGACCGCGAGCTGTTCTTCGGCAACCCGGAGATCGCCGGCGCGCAACTCTCGCCCAACGGCAAATACATCACCTTCCTCAAACCTTGGAAGGACACGCGCAATGTGTGGGTCAAAGGCGTTGACGAGCCCTTCAGCGCCGCTCGCCTCCTGACCACCGAGACCAAGCGCCCCGTCGCGGGCTACTTCTGGACCTTCGACAGCAAGTACGTCCTTTTCGTCAAGGACAACGACGGCGACGAGAACTACAACATCTTTGCCGTGGATCCGGCAGCGAAGCCGGCCGAAGGCGCCGAAGCTCCTGCGGCCCGCGATCTCACCGGGCTCAAGGGCGTTCGCGTTGCCATCTTCGACCTGCCGAAGAAGCAGCCTGATATCGCCTACATCGGCCTTAACGACCGCGATAAGGCATGGCACGACCTTTATAAGCTGACCATCTCCACCGGCGAGAAGACGCTGGTGCGCAAGAACACCGATCGCCTGACCGGATGGGTCTTCGACCTCGACGGCAACCTCCGACTGGCCACGCGCTCGGCCGACAACGGCGACACCGAGATCCTGCGCGTCGACGCCGACAAGTTCACCAAGATCTATTCCTGCAACGTCTTCGAGACCTGCCAGCCGCTCCGTTTCCAGAAGGGCAACAAGCTGGTCTACATGGATACCAACAAGGGCGACATGGATCTGAGCGCCCTCGCCTTGATGGATCCCGCGACCGGCGACGTCAAGATCGTCGAGAGCGATCCGCTGAAGAAGGTAGATTTCGGCGGCGCGGTCTTCTCCGAGGCCACCGACGAGCTGATCGCCACCGTTTACCAGGACGACCAGTGGATGCGCCGCTACTTCAAGGACAAGACCTTTGAAGCCGACCACAACTTCATCGCCAAGAAGTTCTCGGGCATGGAACTGGCGCTGGGTTCGCGCACGCTCGACGAGAACACGCTGCTGTTCACGGCCTACAGCGACACCGAGCCGGGCGTCACCTATCTTTACGACCGCAAAGCGCACACCATCGCCAAGCAATACACGGTCCGCGAGAAGCTTCCGCGCGCCGCGCTCTCCAAGATGAAGGTGGTCCACTATCCATCTTCCGATGGCCTCATGATTCCCGCGTATCTCACGATCCCGAAGGGAACGACCGGCAAGAACCTGCCGCTGCTCGTCACTCCGCACGGCGGTCCGTGGGCACGCGACGGCTGGGGATATAACACTTGGTCGCAATATTGGTCGAACCGCGGCTACGCTGTCCTGCAGCCCGATTTCCGTGGTTCCACCGGATACGGCAAGAAGTTCCTCGACGCCGGCAACCTCGAGTGGGGCCGCAAGATGCAGGACGACATCACCTGGGGCGTGAAGTACCTCGTCGCTCAAGGCATCGCCGATCCCAAGCACGTCGGCATCATGGGCGCGTCCTACGGCGGATACGCAACGCTCGCTGGCGTCACATTCACTCCTGACCTGTACGCCGCGGGAGTCGACTACGTCGGTCCGTCGAACCTCATGACGCTGATCGAATCAATTCCTCCATACTGGGAAGCCGGGCGCAAGATGTTCTACAAGCGCATGGGCGATCCGACGACCGAAGCAGGGAAGGCGCTGCTGAAGGAGCGTTCGCCGCTGTTCTACGCCGATAAGATCAAGACGCCGTTGCTGGTCGTGCAGGGCGCCAACGATCCCAGGGTCAACAAGCGCGAGGCCGACCAGATCGTCATCGCGCTGCGCGACCGCGGATTCCCCGTCGCCTATATCGTCGCTCCCGACGAGGGCCACGGCTTCCAGCGCCCGCAGAACAACCTCGCGATGTACATCGAGGCCGAGAAGTTCCTCGCCAAGCATCTCGGCGGACGGTATCAGGAAGGCGGCTCCGAAGAGGCCATGAAGCGCCTCGCCGAGATCACGGTCGATCCCAAGACCGTGGTGCTCGCGAAGAAAGTCGACTCCAAATCCGTCGGCGCTCCGAAGACGGCCGCTGACCTGACTGCCGGCACCTACAAGTACAAGGGGCAGATCGTTGCAGGACCGCAGAAGGTCCCGTTGACCATCTCGACTGTTATCAAAGAAGAGAACGGCGCGTGGTCGGCCGTGGACACCACCGACATGCCGCAGGGCCAGGTCGTCGACAGCGCCACGCTGGAGAAGGGAACCTTGGTCGTTCGCAACCGGAACATCCGGCAGGGCGCTGTGAACATCACGCTGGACTTCGCCAACAACAAAGCTAGCGGCAAGATGAGCATGAATGGGCAGGAACGTCCGGTGTCGGTCGATCTCGGCGGACCGCTCTTCGCCGATGCTGCCGGCGCGCTGCAATCCATGGCGTGCCTGCCGCTCGCCGAGGGCTATACGACGTCTTTCCGCAACCTTGATGTGAACCGTCAGAAAGAGAAGATGATGGAACTCAAGGTCGTCGGCGTGGAAAGCGTCACCGTGCCTGCGGGGACCTTCGACGCCTACAAGGTCGAAGTCTCGTCCGATACCGACAAGCAAACGCTCTGGGTCGCAAAGGACTCTCGCAAGCCGGTCAAACTCAGCGCAGTGCTGGCGTCCATGGGCGGCGCAACCATGACCATGGAACTGACGGAGTAGGCGCTGGGTAGGGCACGGCTTCAGCCGTACCGCACCGAGGCTGTCACCTACGCGGCTTTAGCCGCTGAGGGGCAAAGTCGGAAAAGGGCCGCGACTCCGGTTGCGGCCCGAATCTTTTGCGTGCGCTTCTCCGTAGCATCGGCGTCTCGCCGGTCACTCGCAATCTGACGTGACAAAAGCAACCACGGATTACGCGGATGAACGCGGATCAAAACAAACAGAGAATCAGCCCGGAGGACGGCACGAGTTTAGAGCCCAGGGCGTGAGCCCTGGGACAGCGTCAGGGGTACAGACCGGGCACATCCCTGACAGATCAGACCGGGGACATCCCTGACACT
>CAZLJE010000018.1:38554-109539 GCA_964559835.1 uncultured Terriglobales bacterium | reverse complement strand
TGATCATGTTCTTGATGTAGTCGGCGTGGCCGGGGCAGTCGACGTGCGCGTAGTGCCGGTTCGGCGTCTCGTACTCGACGTGCGCCGTCGCGATCGTGATGCCGCGCTCGCGCTCTTCCGGCGCGTTGTCGATCGAATCGAAGCTGCGGAACTTCACGTTGGGGTTGTTCTTGCCCAATACCTTCGTGATCGCCGCCGTCAACGTCGTCTTGCCGTGGTCGATGTGACCGATCGTACCCACGTTCACGTGCGGCTTATTACGTTCAAACTTTTCCTTCGCCATGATTTCGTCTCTCGCTTATTTCTTAAAATGCTTCGGGCTCAACCTTAAAACGTTCGATAAATACCGGAAAACTTTTCCCGGAACTCGACCGGAACCTTCTCCAGCCGCTCCAGGTAAAACTCGCGTAACTGTCCCTGGTCGGTCATGGTCAGCGCTTCGTACAGCTTCGCGGCCGAGCCGACTTGCGGATCATGCTTATCGATCAACCCTTCCGCCAGCACGCGATCGAACTGCCGGACGTTGATCCCCTTGCTCTTCATGCCACCGAGGAACTTCTCCACCAGCGGCGGGGTAAAAACCCGGTCGATCGAATCGCGCAGTTGTTCAAACTCGCGCTTCTTCTCGATTGGAATCGTCGCCTGCTCGAAACCCACGCTGCTATCCGTCCTTAGCCTGAAACTCTGGAGCGGGAGACGGGAATCGAACCCGCGACCAACAGCTTGGAAGGCTGTGACTCTACCACTGAGTTACTCCCGCCCGGAAAACCAGCTCTGAGCTTTTAGCTCTTAGCCGTAAGCAACTGCCGCCTACCAACTGCCGTCCAACCACTCACTTCGAACCTGGAGCCGATGATCAGGATTGAACTGATGACCTCTCCCTTACCAAGGGAGTGCTCTACCAACTGAGCTACATCGGCCGAACTCCATCGCCCGCTAAAGCGGGCTCGGAATTCTGTTTCGCCCTGTCCCACGGCTTACGCCGTGGGCTACAATCTGTCGCACGCTTCGCGTGCTTGCATCCGACCTAATCGCGCGCTACGTCCGGCCCAACTACGTCCGACCCAACTTCACCTTTTCCAACTTCTGGTCGCGTTCCGCGTCTTCTTCGATCAGCCGCCGGCGATGGTGCAGCCATGTCTTAACGGCGAACATCGCCAAGAGCGCAAGCGTCAGGCCACGAACTTTGTCATCGGGCAACGTGAACCACGCGAGAAGCCCAATAACCGCGAACATCACCAGCGCTTTCGAAAAACGAGTCACAAATCAAACCTGGTGGACAGGGGAGGATTCGAACCTCCGTAGCTCCAAGGAGCGGCAGGTTTACAGCCTGCTGCCATTAACCGCTCGGCCACCTGTCCGAAGAGCACCCCGTCCGGCGCAACAACCGGCGCGTTCCGGGAACCCCGCAAAACATTCATCGACGCAAACTCGCGCGCACGCGCGCTACCGCGTTTTTCTTGCGGACCTTCGAAGTAGCCTCGCTTAGGAGTGCGAACCTGAAGAGTTGCGCCACCTTACGAACCTGGAGCTGGCGAAGGGATTTGAACCCCCGACCCTCTGATTACAAATCAGATGCTCTACCAACTGAGCTACGCCAGCGCCCCGCCCTTGGGGAAGCAAATCGGTCCCGCCGCCGGGGACAAAGTATTTAAGTTACCACAGGCAGAACTCCCCCTGCAAGCGGAGTTCCAAGACACTAAGAGCTTTGCCGCCAATCGGGTGTCGCGAACAAAACCCTGAATCTCTATAGCGGGGTTTGTGACGAGACACTACCGCGCGGGCGGGTGCAAGTCCAATCGACATTTTAACTAAATTGCGGCGGGAGCGCAAAGGTGGCTCTCGGCTCTCGGCTCTCGGCTCTCGGCTCTCGGCTCTCGGCTCTCGGCTCTCGGCTCTCGACAAAGGCTACAATGCGAGCAATGCGTAAGCGCGCCATCCTCGTTTTCATTGTGATTGCGGTGATTGCCGCAGCAATCATTGTGCTCGTGCTGTTGCGCCACGCGACGCCGCCGAAGACGGTGAAACTTCTTCCGCCCGCAGATGCGTACCTCTACTTCGACATTGCCACGGTACGGCGCGGCGCTGTGCTGGGCGATCTGCCGAAGGTGGAGTTTGAGTCCGACTATGCCGATTTCGTCCAGCAGACCGGATTCAACCTGGAGAAAGATCTCGACGAAGCCGCCTTCGCGTTGCAGCGCTCGAGCGTAGCGGGAAACCCGCAGGTGGCGGAGTGGCGCAATACAGGCGTGTTCACCGCAAGCTTCGACCGGGCGAAGATGGAAGCGTATTTCAAGAAGAATGCCGGCAGCACTGAGACATATCGCAACACGATCGTCTATGTGATCCCGCTGCCGGGGCGAACGGTGCGGGTCGCGATCCTCGGCCCGAAGATGGTGGCGGCGACCAATACGGATGGGCCGTACGTGATGCAGGGAATCATCGACCGGCACGCACAGTTCTCGTCAGGCGAGTCCGACCTGATCCACGCTTACTACAGCAACATTCCGTTGGGCAGTTTGGCGTGGGCGATCGCGCGGCCGCCGGCAACTACGCCCGGAGGCAATGCGCGGCTGGAACTGCCGGGCGGGCTGGGCGTGTATCTTCCGCCGGACACGGTCGTCGTGGCGTCGCTGCGGTTCCTGGGGTCAGTAGATTTCAGGGCGCAGGCAATCGCGACGTCGAACGACGCGGCACAACGCGTGGCGGACCAGCTCAGCGCGTTCCTGGCGTTGTTCCGCGCCTTGCAGAGCCAGGCGCACGGACGCGACGCGGATGTGAAGGGATTTTTCGACAGTATCAAGGTGACGCTAGACGGAAACAAGGCTGAGATGCAGGCGACGGTGCCCGCGGGATTCGTGAAAAAGCTGGTCAGCGAGGCGCCGGCGAAAGGGATCGACACCCCTCCTCCCGCAAGCGCGCCAGAAGAGACGCCAAAACAACCGCTTTCAAGGCAGCGAAAGTGAACGGACTCGTCCTGGGCTAGGAGCGTGCCGTCCCTACGGGACTCGGGGGCGTCGGCAAATGCATACCCGGGACTCACGTCCCGGGCTATGAACTGCTGTCCTCCGGACTCTCGATCGTGCGGCGCCGGGCCTATATGGAATTCAATTTCTGCGTGACCGGCGAGACGCCGGTGCTACGGCGGCCGATGCTACTGGCCTTCGTGCTGGATCATCGTACCGCGGGGCATGGTGTTGCGCAGGTACTTGTAGGGATTGACGGGAGTGTTGTTGACCCAGACTTCGTAGTGGAGATGGGGACCGGTGGAGCGGCCGCTAAGTCCGACGTAGCCGATAATGTCGCCGCGGTGGACGGACTGACCGTTTGTGACCGCGAAGGCCGACATGTGACCGTAGCGTGTGATGAAGCCGTGGCCGTGGTCGATCTCGATCAGCTTGCCGTAGCCGGAGTACGGGGCGCAGTAGATGATTTCGCCATCGGCCGGGGCGATGATCGGGGTGCCATAGCTCGTTGAGATATCCACGCCGCGGTGGAACGCGCCCTCCCCGTTGAACGGGTCGATGCGCTCGCCGAAGGAACCGGTGATCCGGCCTTCGACCGGCCAGACGTTCGGGGCCTGGCTGATCCGGAGCCAGTCGGCGGTGGTGAGGCGCTGGCGCCCGGAAACCCCCGCCATGCTGATGCCGATGGTGGCGGCGCCGCTCATCGCGGTGTAACGCAGGGCGGAGAACTGGTCGAGCGACTTGGCGACGGCGTCATCCGCGAGGGTGTCGGCGTCGGCGGTGCGCGCGATCGGCGACTCACCTTTTAGTCCGTACAGCGTGGAGACCTCGCTGGCCAGCGAACCGAGAGATGCGACCTGGACTTCCTTATCCTGCGCCACCTTCTCCAACTTCGAATAGCGGTCCTTGAGCTGTTCCTTCTCCTGCCGGACCTTATTGAAGCTGACGGTCTTCAGCAGCATCCGGGTATAGGAGCCGGCCATGCCGGTAATGCTCAGCATCCCGATAAACGCGCCCATGACAAACACATAAGCGTAGTGGAGGGGAATAGGGATCTTGCGGAGCTGGCCCTCGTCGTCCCGGCTCACGAAAAGGATGTAGTAACGCTTGCGCAACAGCGGCTCCGATTTGTAGGTCTATGGACTCCGGTTTCAAGCCGCGCATTCGGCTGGTTGGCCTGTACGATGGCGCGCGCGGCTTCCGGGCTGCTCCGGCCAGTAACTCGATTCCGGAGTCTCTCAAAGGAAGGCAAACCTTAACAGGGCGGTGCTGACGGTGTCAATGAGGGACAGCACCCGAAAGGGGAATGCAGGGTATGTACCCCTAGCCATTGGCCTACTGGTAAATAGCTGATTCGGCGGAGCATACCGGCGGCGGACCTTATAGCTGGGGCGGATAAGGTGGGCGGCCGCCGGTCATCCGACCTCTACCAAGCCATACCGGCGTTGCCAGTGGGAGTGCAGGTGTACGAGGGCGCGCGAGCGATCTGGTTCCTCGTTACCTTCGACCACGGTCGCCGCTTCGCGACGGGCGACCTCCAACAGCTCCTTATCCCTGATGAGATTTGCAACACGGAAGGCCGGCAATCCCGCCTGACGTGTGCCAAAGAACTCGCCAGGACCGCGGAGCTGGAGGTCGGTCTCGGCGATCTCGAACCCGTCGGTGGTGCGGACCATGGTGTCGAGACGCTGCTCGCCTTCCGGGCTAATCTTGTTGCCTGTCATCAGGACGCAGAAGGATTTTGCGGCGCCGCGGCCGATGCGGCCGCGAAGCTGATGAAGCTGGGCGAGGCCGAAACGCTCGGCGTGCTCAACAACCATCAGCGTAGCGTTGGGGACGTCGACGCCGACTTCGATCACCGTGGTCGAGACCAGGACGTCGATCTCGCCGCGCTGGAATCGGCGCATCGTGACCTCTTTATCGTCGGCAGACAGGCGGCCGTGAAGGAGACCGATGCGGAGGTCGGGCAGGATCTTCTTGCGCAGCTCGTCGTACATCTTCGTCGCGGCTTTGAGTTCCTTGTCCTCGGATTCGTCGATGACGGGATAGACCACGTAGGCCTGATGGCCTTTCGCGACCTGCTTGCGGACGAAGTCCCAGACTTCGGTGGCGCGGTCGTCGGAGATGCGTCGGGTGACGATCGGCGTGCGGCCCGGAGGGAGCTCGTCGAGGATGCTGACGTCGAGATCGCCATAGAGGGTGAGGGCGAGAGTGCGGGGGATGGGGGTGGCGGTCATGACGAGGACGTCGGGCTGAAGATCGGGGTCCGGGCTCCGGGGCCCGGGCTCCGGGGCCCGGAGTTCCGGACCTGAGCCTCGCGAAACCGATTTCTGATTTCCGATTTCCGATTTCTGATTGGAAAGATGCAGGTCCTTCGACTCGGATGCCGCTTGCGTCGCCAAAACCGGGCGCCGCTTATCGGCGGCATCCTCGTTCAGGATGACAGATGTTGAGGGTTGTTCATCGTCAGCATCATCAGCCAATGCTTTCTTCATCAGCTTCATGCGCTGCATGACACCGAAGCGGTGCTGCTCGTCGACAATAACCATGCCGAGATTGCCGAACTCGACCTTCTCTTCGATCAGCGCGTGCGTGCCAATCACGAGTTGGGCGTTGCCCTGCGCGATGTGGCGGCGGACATCGCGCTTCTGCCCGGGATCGAGCGAGCCAGTGAGCAGTACGACCCGGTAGCCGCAGGGTTCGAGGATGCGCCGCGCCGAGAGGTAGTGCTGGGTCGCGAGGATCTCGGTCGGCGCCATGAGCGCGGCCTGGTAGTGGTTTTCAATGGCGATGATGGCGGCCTCAAGAGCAACGATCGTCTTACCGGACCCGACGTCGCCCTGGAGCAGGCGCCGCATCGGGACAGGCTGCTGCATGTCGGAGGCGATCTCTTTCAGCACTTTCTTTTGCGCGGCCGTCGGGTGGAACGGCAGGATCTTCTTCACGGCCGCACGGATGTGGTCGTCGATGGGAAAGGCGATGCCGGGGAGCGCGCGCATGCGGCGGCGCTTGAGTTCCAATCCGAGTTCGAGGAAGAAAAGCTCTTCGAAAATCAGCCGCATCTGCGCGGGGGTACGCGCCATTTGCAGTTCGGCAAGCGAGGAGTTCTCGGGCGGCCAGTGCGCCTGCCAAAAAGCTTCCCGGCGGGGCGCGAGTTTCATGCGGCGGCGGATGGCGGCGGGTATCGCGTCGGGGACATCCTGCGTGAGGTTTTCGAGAGCGCCATGGATGACGCGGCGGAACCAGCGCGAGGTGATCTTGCCCTCGCCTATTGACCCATAAACAGGAACGATGCGGCCGATCTCGAGGGAGTCGGCGGTGGAGTCGGGCGTCTCACCGTGCAGGATTTCGAACTGCGGATTGATCAACTCGAGGCGCGTGCGGCCCATCTTCGACTGCTCGACTTTGCCGTAGAGCGCAACAAGCTGGCCGGGCTGGAAGCGGTCTTTCAGGTAAGCGCCGTGGAACCAGATGCACTTTAGCGTGGAGCGGGTGGCGCCGAACATGCCCGGCTGCGGTGATGGGCGCTCGGGCATGATCGGGTCGCCGACCGTAAGTTCAAACATCGGACCACGCCGTGTGCGGAAGAGGCCTGAGCCGCGGACTTCACCAATGACGCTGGCCATCTCGCCGGCACGCAGTTCGCTGATGCGGCGCGGGTTCAGCCGGTCTTCGTAGCGGAAGGGCAGGTAATAGAGAAGGTCTTCGACGGTGGTGATGCCCTTGGTGGCGAGGACGTCGGCGAGGCGGGGACCGATGCCCTTGACGTACTGGACCGGGGTTGCGAGATCGAGCAGGGCCATGGGGAAGAGGTAGTGTCGGACGTTGCGGCGGAAGATGCAAATCAATCTAGTGATTTGGATCTGATGATCCGGTGTACCGGAATAGCGCATCCGCGGCGTGGGAAAATCCAAGTATGCCGGATCGGTTCCCCATATCGCTGGCTCGGAATGTGGTCGAAGCGGCGATTGCGGTGGTCGTCGGAAACGCGATCTACTTCCTCGCGCTCTGGCCTTACCTGCCGGAGCGGGCGCGACACGAGGTCTACCGTCTCGACGCCGGGCTTCTGCTCGATTTCTGGGTGTGCGCCGCCTGCTTCGGCGTTGTCAAATTGATTTCCGCCTTGAAAAAGCGTTCATAAACGGAATGTTGCGCTATGCTCTCCGCAGCTACCCGTTTCCAATATGCAGAAGATCGCCATCCTTTACGATGCGAGTCAGGCCGTGCTCTCGACCTTCGACCTGGACGAGGTGCTGAGCCAGATCCTTTGCATCATGCGCGATTACTTCCATCTGCAGCACGTCGCCATCCTGCTGATGGACCCGGAGACGCAAACTTTGCGGCCGCGCACACACGCCGGTTGGAATAAATACAGCGAAAAAACGTGCCTACCGCTGGGACGGGGACTGGTCGGGACCGCAGCCAAGCTGCGCCGCCCGATCTATGCACCCGATGTGAGTCATGATCCGCGGTACATCCCCACGATCCCCTCCACGCGCTCGGAAATCGCCGTGCCGCTGCTGGTGCGCAATGAAGTCGTGGGGGTGCTCGACTGCCAGAGTGACGTCCCGAATTTCTTCGACTCCGACACCATCGATCTGCTGACACTGTTCTCGACGCAGGCATCGATCGCGTTGCAGAACGCGCAGCTCTATTCGCAGGAGCGCCGGCGGGCCGCCCAACTGGAAGCGATCAACGCGCTCTCGCGGCATACGACTGCAGTGCTGGACATGGACGAACTGCTGGAGAAATCCTGCTCCACCATCCTCAGCGCCTTCCCGGTGGACCACGTGGCCATCCTGCTGCTGGAAGAGCAGCGGCTGTACCTGCGTGCGCACAAGGGCAGGCTGACGTTGAGGTTCCCGGAGCGGGGCGACATTCCCGCAGGCGCCGGGCTGACGCGACGCGCGGTCGATTCGGGGCGGCCCGTGGTCGAGAACGACGTTACTTCGGTGAAGGGATACGTGCCGGGATATGTCGAGACGAAATCGGAGATGTGCCTGCCGCTGATCTCTCTTGGCGAGACGATCGGGGTGCTGGCGCTGGAGAGCGCGCGCGCCGGGGCGTTCACCGCGAACGACGTGCAACCGCTGGAGTCGGTGGCCGACATCTGCGCCGCCGCCATCCAGAACGCACGCTACTTCGACCGCATCCGCCACATGGCGTACGTCGATGGACTGACCGGCATCTTCAACCGCCGTTATTTCGAGATGCGCATCACCGAAGAGATGGAACGCGCCCGCCGTTACGAGAATGCACTGGCGCTCATCATGGTGGACATCGACCACTTCAAACGGCTGAACGACGAGTTCGGGCACCTGCTCGGCGACGAAGTGCTGCGCCAGGTGAGCACCCTGTTCGACCAGAATCTCCGCAAGTCGGACATCGTGAGCCGCTACGGCGGCGAGGAGTTTGTTGTCCTGATGCCCCAAACAACGGTGGAACACGCCGCCTCAGCCGCCGAAAAGCTGCGCAAGACGGTCGAGGCGCACAGCTTTCCGGGCGTCGCTCGCCCGGTGACGATCAGCATGGGCGTGGCGTCGTTCCCGGTGGATGGCGACAGCCGCGACGCGCTGGTTGCGGCCGCCGATCGCGCTCTCTATATCGCCAAGCAGGCAGGACGAAACCGGGTCATCGTGGCGTCGAGCCACGCGGCAAACTCGGGGAAGAACGACTAGGGCGTAGGGCTCAGCGCGTAGTGCTCACGGCTGTCGGACACTGGAACAACCTCTGGCAAGCGCGTCGATAGATTCGCCCCTTTTCGGGCGTTAAGAACAAAGAGCTCGCGAGGACGTAAAAAGCGAACGGCCCAGCCTAAGCGACTGGGCCGATTGTTTGCGTTCGGTCACTGCTCTTGCTGGTCCTTTTCTTTCTCGCGTAGCGCGCGTTCCTTCTCGCGTTGGGCTTCGCGGAGGGCACGCTCTTTTTCCCGCTGCGCGTCGCGGAGCGCATGCTCGCGTTCGGTATTGGCGTCGCGGAGGGAGCGTTCGAGTTCGCGCTGGGCCTCCCGCATGGCCTGCTGCATCTCTTTTTGGTGCGAGGCGATCTCGCGGGCGATGCGGGCCTGGAGTTCCGCCTGTTGCTTCGCCAATTCCGGTCCCATGTCGTGAAGTTCCATGCGGAGTTGCTCCACGTCGGGACCGACGAACCAGTTGTTCGATTCGTCGCTTCGTTCAGGCAAGGCTAAGGAAAGCGTCTGCTCGCGGCGATCACGCAGGATGCCCAGTTTGATCGTTCCGCCGTCGCGGTTGCGCAACGCGCGCGACCACTCGCGGGTGTCGGAGATATGTTCGTTGTCGACGCGGATGATGACATCGCCCGCCTTCAGACCCGCTGACTCCGCCTTGCTGCCCTTGTCGACCGCACGCACCAGGATCCCTCCGCCGTTCTTGACGCCGAAGTACTCGCCCAGTTGCGGCGTGAGGTTCTCGACAGTGACACCGTTGCGCCGCGACGACTGCGTCACCACGAACGACGGGATCTCGATATCAGGGATGCGGATGGCCGGCGCCGGTATGGCAATCGCCGGGCCCTTCCAGACGGTCGGAGCGTTCGAGCCGAACAGCTTGGCGCGATCGCCCAAGGTGGCGTTCAAAGTATTGGACTGCCCGTCGCGCATGATGCCTAAGGCAACGCTATGCCCCGGTTTAGATTCGCGAATCAACCGCCGAAACTGCTCGCCTGACTGCACGCTCTGGCCGTTGAAGGAGACCACGACGTCGTGCTCTTTGACCCCCGCCTTACAGGCAGGACCGTCCTGGTCGACCATGGTGATCTCGACGCCCTGGTCGCTCTTGAGTTTGAGTTCGCGCGCGCGATCGGAGGTGAGATCGCGGATATCGACCCCGAGATACGAACCAGTCGACGACATCCCGGGACCGGCTGTGTACACGTGGACCCTGGGTTTGGCCTTTGGGGCCGGGGCGGGTGTGGGCGCGACTTGCGGCGTCGGCGGGCTCGCGGGCGGCGGGGGCGGAGTCGAGGGCTCCTGCGCCACCAGCGTTCCCGCCAGCGCCAACATTGCGATTTGGATGATTACCTGTTTCATATGATCTTCCGATTTTCTGGCTTGCTGATTGATGGACTCTCCCGAGTGCGGATTGTGAGCAACTGCATTTTTCGCAATCACCCAATCACCAACTCAGCAAGTCACGCATTCATTTGCTCGCCCTTCGGAACTCGATGTTCCCGCTGGAAGTGCGCACTCTCAGCACCGGGCCGCCGCCGTTCAGCGAGCCTTGCGCGAAGTAGTTGCGCGGCCCCCATTCGCCGCCTTCGCTGGAGACCTTGATATCCGGGAAGTCGCTGCGGATGCGGTGGCCGTTCGCCATCTCGACCGACGCTTTCACCGTGACGCGGGCGTTCGGGCTGAGGTAGACGATCACGTCGCCAACCGAAGTCTCGAGCGTGGAATCGGTATTGACGCTAAGGAACTCGGCCGTGATGGAACCGGCCCCGCTCTCGGCGCGCGCGCCATTCATCAGCTTGTACAGCGTGATGGTTCCGCCACCGGTGGACGCTTTCACCGGCCCTTTCGCCGCGGCCAGCCGGATGCTGCCGCCGCCGGTCTCAAGGTCCGCACTGCCGGCAACTTCACCGATCTCAAGGCTGCCGCCGCCGGTCGAAGCACGAACGTCGCCGCCGCAGTTCTGGAGGTCAATACTGCCGCCGCCGGTCTGCGCGGTAACGGCCTGCTGCGCGCCGCCGATGCTGATGGTGCCGCCGCCCGTCTCAGCATTGACCTTGCCCTTCGAGCCGCTGATCTTGATGCCGCCGCCGCCGGTGTGCAGGTTCAATTCGCCGGCGCTGTTGGCGACATCCACGGCGCCGCCGCCGGTTTCGGCGGTGACTGGGCCGACGATGTCGGACAGGCTGACGGTCCCACCGCCACTTTCCGCGTTCACCCGGCCATTGATGTTGCGGACCCCAATAGTGCCGCCGTCGGTTTCAGCGCGGACGGACTCGAGTTCGCGCGGAGCGTTGACCGTGAAATCAACTGAAAAATTGCGGAAATTACGCCGCTCCGCGTCGCCTTCCAAAGTCGCCATGCCGTTACGTACGCTCGCCGTGATGCGGAATCCCGCCAGGTCACGACGAGCGGATTCCTCCGATGCTGCGCGCACGCGCTTGCGTACTGTGTAGGTGAATCCCGGCTGCGCTCCGCCCTGGATGTTCACCGAACCGGCGTCAGTGCGGACCCGCAGGCTGCGTGCTCCGGACAGCGTTCCCGTGATCTCCTCGACCCAGTAACTGCCGTCGCGGTACACCTTTCCGGTTTGCGCCGCCAGCGGCAGAGTGACTGTCACCAGCAGCGCCGCTAACATCGCGTACTTGAGATTTCGTTTCACTTCTTGTGCTCTCCCAACTCCCTCCAGGAGTTGTTTAAAACTGGTAATCGGTAATCAGTAATCGGTTGCCCAAATTTGTCTGGCCTTGTGCCTTGAGCCTCGTACCTGGAACGTGTTTAGTAAATGTCGGGCATGCTCGCGAGCATGCGGTTGCACTGCGTACGGATGAAATCGCTCTTGTCCTCGGTAGCCAGGCGCGAGATGACCGTGCGCACGCTGCTGTCGGCACGAACCGGTTGCAGCAGGTGGAGCGCTTCGGCGCGGACGCCCGGGTTGCCGTCGGTCTGGAGCGCCGCCAGTACCGCGTCTCGCACGGTGGTGTCATCCTTTACGTAAGGGCCGAGCGCGTCCAGCGACTTGAGCCGCACGCCGGGATTGCTGTCGTACAGCAATGACGACTTCAGCGCTTCGCGGATGCGCGAGTCATCGGGCTTCGATGCCAACTGGCTGACCGCGTCCTCGCGTACGCCCGGGTTGTAATTGCTGCGCGCCGCAAACAGAAGCAGCTTCTGGATGCGGGCGTCGTTCATCGAACCTTCCGCCTTCTGCGGGACGGTGGTGTCGTAGTTGATCTCGACCTTATCGGTGCCAGGAACTTGCGTGATCTGGCGGATCCCGGCGATGGAAGCGTCGGTGGTGGTCGTTGTGGTCGTAGGGGTGAAATTGTTCCGAGGCACCATCTTCCACGCCGTACCGATGCCACCGGCGAACCCGACGATCAGCAGTGCTGCGGCAAGTGCGGGCGAAAACTTCAGTTGGTGCAGCCACGCGGCGGGATCGAAGAACAGGCGGAAGCCTTTTTGCTGTTCGGCAGTCTCCAGCGATTCCTGGAGCTTCATGCGCGAGGTAGCGAGCAGGTTGGGCGACGGCTCGGGCTGCTCGAAGGTGGCCATCATGTCGCGGAATCCGCGGACGGCCTTCAGCTCCAGCGCGCACTCGGCGCAACGGGCGACGTGCTGCTCCAGCTCGAAGCGGCTGTCGTCGGCCAGCTCGTCGTAAACAAACATCGTGATGTTGGACTTCACCCATTCGCAATTCATGGCTATCTCATTTCCACCAGGGCGGCACGCAACTTCTGCGTCGCCCGAAACAACGTGTTCTTCGCCGTCTCTTCCGTCGTGTTCAGCATTTCGCCGATGGTGCGCAGCTTCAGCCCCTGGTAGTGCTTCAGCTCGAACACCATCCGTTCGCGGCCGGAGAGTTTCTCCAGCGCTTTCTGGATCTTTGCGCCCAATTCGCGGCGCATCAGGTCGTGCTCCGGGTTGGCGCCGGCGCGGTCGTCGCTCACCTGATCGATGACGCTGTATTCCTCGCCGTTAGAGTCGGTCGTGACCGCCGCGTCTTCCTTGCGGACATTCCGCTTCCGCAGGTGATCGAGACACAGGTTGGTCACGATGCGGTACAGCCAGGTGTAGAACGAGCATTCAAAACGAAACTTCCCGAGGTTGCGGTACGCCTTCAGGAAGGCTTCCTGGTAAACGTCCTGGGCGTCGGCTTCCGATCCGGTGAGGTGCAGGGCAAGGCGGAGAACGGCGGCGTCGTACTGGCGGACGAGTTCCTCGAAGGCAGCGCGGTCTCCCCGCTGCGCCTCGCGGATGAGCGCGGCGTCGTCAATACGGCGTGCGTTCGCTCCGATCATTCGCCCCCAAGTTGGAACGGTGGCTTTGTTTGGGCCTACCTGTCCCATACGTTTCTCGGAAGCATCGTACACACTTCGCACGATTTGTAAGGCTGCAGTCTCGGCTGCCATCGCTTCCGCTCCACTACCCCCTCCAGAGTTCGGGGCCCTTTCCTGACATGGTTTTGACGCATGGCATTAACAATCGTAAGCAGAATGTGTCCGGTTCCGGCCATGTGACCGAGGCAAGGATTGCACTTTGCACCTGGTTTTGTGCATGGCACTACGGGAGTAGACACTAAGTCGCTCACTATCAGCAGCTTGCATTATTGAGAGCAAGACTGATCCAGACGCAGCCTTCCATTTTCGGTGATGCCCGATTTCGGACAAACACGCGGAACGGGTACTTGTGCTCCGCCGAGTTTGCCCCGACACTAGGCGGTCATGCCGCTGGTGGAAGTGCGCAACCTGGTGAAGGATTATCCGCTCTCCGAGAGTATGTTCGGAGCGGCGCGTGGGACAGTGCGCGCGGTCGACGAGGTCTCGCTCGATATTCATGCCGGCGAGACGCTGGGGTTGGTCGGAGAATCAGGATCGGGAAAGAGCACGCTCGGACGGTTGATCCTCAGACTGGTAGCGCCGACGAGCGGAGCGATACGCTTCGATGGACGCGACATGCTGGCGGCGAACGCACGCCAGATGCGGCAACTTCGCCGCGACATGCAAATCATCTTCCAGGACCCGTTTGGCTCGCTCGATCCGCGCATGAGCGTGCGGAAGATCCTGGAAGAGCCGGCGACCATTCACGGTGCGGAAATCGGAAATCAGAGATCGGAAATCAGAAATGGGTTTCTCTCACCGTCGGAGTTGTTGCGCGCCGTCGGACTCGACGAATCGGCGCTGAATCGTTTCCCGCATGAATTCAGTGGCGGGCAGCGACAGCGCATCGGCATTGCGCGTGCGCTGGCGTTGCGGCCGAGGTTCATTGTGGCGGACGAGCCGGTATCGGCGCTTGATGTCAGTGTCGGCGCGCAGATCGTAAACCTGCTGGCGAACTTGCAGCGCGAATTCGGGCTTACTTACCTGTTTATCTCGCACTCGATGCCGGTGGTGCGCTACCTGGCGACGCGCGTCGCGGTGATGTACCGCGGCAAGATCGTCGAGACCGGCAATACCGCGCAGATCACGGAAGCACCGGCGCATCCATACACACAATCGCTGCTGGAGGCGATCCCGGAGATGAAGGTATAGCGTGCTAAGATGTGTTTATGGCGAACACACGCAGTGCGACTCTTAGCGTCAGGCTCAAGCCGAAAACAAAGCGCCGGCTGGCAAAGTTGGCGGAGGCTTCCGGCCGGAGTTCAAACTATCTGATTTCCGATGCTGTCGAGTCGTACGTCGCGGACCAGGAGCGCCTGCTTGCGGAGATTCGCAAAGCCGACCGCCATTTGAAGACCGGGCACTATATCCGTCACGAGGACATGAAGGCTTGGCTGCTTTCGTGGGGTACCAACAAGGAGTTGCCGCCGCCCAGATGCGTGTGCGGCAAGGCCCACGATGACGAACCGGCATGCTAGAAATTGAGTGGTCTCCGGAAGCTTTAAATAAATTACGTGAGATCCGCGAATACGTAGCTTTCGATAAACCCGATGCCGCCGAGCGGTTGGCGATGCGCATTGCGGCGGTTGTTGAAGTACTCAGAACCCATCCCCACGCGGGACGCGGCGGTACCGCGCCCGGTACTCGCGAGTTAGTGATCGGCCGGACTCCTTATATCGTCGTTTACCGCGTGCGCCGAACGCGTGTCTCTATCGTTACCATCTGGCACGGCGCGCAACGACGCCGATAGATTATTCGCCAAACGCCGCCGCTGGAGCTTCGTGCTACGCGAGTCGCTTCGTCATCAGATACCGTTGCTCGCGGCCCAGGCCGTGGCGCTCATAGAAACGGACAGCGTCGGCGTTATCCGTACCCGTTTCCAGGCGCAAAGTCTCCGCGCCAAACTCGCGGCACTGCTCCTCAACGAAGCGCAGGGTCGCGGCGCCGATGCCATGACCTCGCCAGCTCGGTTCGATATAAAGCTCATCCAGGAGGGCGAAGATCCCACCGAACTCCAGGCTGAAGGCAAGAGTCAATACAAAGTAACCGACCGCTTCCCCCTCCGCGCGAATCAGCCAGGCGCCGCCCTTTTCCGGGCTGCGGAGCAGTTCCTCGACCGAGCTTAGCGCCAACGTCTGCGACCATTGCATTCCGGTGTGCTGGTACAGCCGCTCCATCAGGGCGAGCAACTCCCCGGCTTGGGCGCTTCCAACTGCATGAAAAGTCGGGGTCATATGGCCCTTCAGAATACCGCGAACTCGCAACCATTGAAGCCGAATGCGCAACTAAGGTTCGGAGCTAGGGTTGGATAATCTAGCCACTTTGTCAGATTGAAGTTTCCCCGACCGGACTTAGCTTGGGGCTAAGAGATCGGCGGACGGAGGTGAACAACCATGATTTCGAGAACGATCCGAGTGGCAATCGTAGCGGCTTTGGCGTTCGTCCTGTGTGGAATCGCTAGTGCACAGGATTGGCGCTGGCAAAACAACGGCTGGGGCTGGCAGGACCAGCGCGACGCGAAAGAATACGAGCACGGTTTGCGCGACGGTCGGAACGACCGTGCGCACAACCGCTCCTGGCATCCGCGCCACGATGAGCGCGATTACATGAACGGCTACCGCACCGGGTACGGCCAGAACAGTGGCTGGTGGCGCGGCGATCGCGATGGCGATGGCGATCATGATCGTGACGACCGCCGGCCGTCACGCGACGGCGGAGCTTATTATCCGCCGCAGCAGTACCCCAATCGCTACCCGAATGGCGGATATCCGGGCGGCGCGTATGGCGGCGCCAACTCGCAGCAGATCGGATACCAGAACGGATACCAGCAAGGTCTGCGTTACGGCGAAGCCGACCGCAACAACGGACACAGCTATCGCCCGACGTACAGCTCGACATATCAGAACGGCAGCAGCGGCTACAGCTCTGGCTACGGCGACAAAATGACCTACAAGCGCGCTTTCCAGGACGGATTCCGCGCCGGGTACGACCAGTCGTATAACGGCCGCGGCTATCGCCGGTAACACACAACTTCAGCGGTGACGAAGAGGCGTCCGCAAGGGCGCCTCTTGCTTTTTGAACAATACCTACTCGTACCGGAGCGCCTCGATGGGGTCCAGGTTCGCCGCCCGGACCGCCGGGAGCATGCCGCTGAACAATCCGACGAAACCCAGGATGGCGGTGGCGATCAGCAGCACCTTGGGCGCGATGAGAAGCTGGATGTCGGCCGCTTCGGCGTGCTGAGCCAGCGCGCTGTAAAGAGTCAGTCTTCCCACCGATAACGACACCGCATACGACAAGATGATCCCCAGCACGCCGCCGACCGCCGTGATCGCCATGGCTTCGGCAAGGAACTGGAGCAGGATGTCGCGCTTGCGCGCGCCGAGCGCTTTTTCAACGCCGATCTCCTTGGTCCGCTGCGTCACCGAAACCAGCATGATATTCATCAGTCCGACACCGCCGATGCCGAGCGTCAGCGTCCCAATGAAGCCCATCAGGACCTTGATGCCCATGGTGATGATCTCGAACTGCTGCACCTGCTTCTGCGCGTCGAAGACGAAGATGGCGCGCTGGTCCTCGGGCTTGAAGTTGTGCGCGATCGCCATGCTCTCGCGGATGGTCCTCGTGACTTTCTCGTGGTCGAAGCTCTCGTAATCGAGCCAGATGCCGCGCAGGTAATGCGTGTCCTTCAACGCCTGCATGGAATTGAAGGGGATATAGATGACTCGGTTGATGTCGTTGTCGCCTTCCTGCATGCGCGCGTTCTGCACGCCGACGACCTGGAAGCTCACCCCGTTGATCCGCACCGTCTCACCCACGGCAGCCGCGCCCGAGAACAGTTTCTGCTTGGCTTCCCAGCCGATCAGCGCCACGCGGGCGTGAGAGAGGTTATCGTCGTCGTTCAGCAGGCGTCCGTCTTCCGCGGTCAGGTTCCAGATGGACTGCGCGGGAGGGTCGATGCCGCTCACGTTCAAAGTAAAAGCCCGCTCTTCGTGCGACACAGTGGCGTCCAGCGAGTATTCGCGTGAAATATGGCGCACGAGCGGAACGACGTTGCGCAGCCGTTCCACATCCTCGTCGGTAAAGCGGACCTGGGTGCCGGCTTTCTCGGCGCCCGCTTGCATCGACGTCCGGCCGGGAAAAACGCCGACCGCTTTGGCGCCGAAGTTCTGAAAAATGGCGGTACAGGCGCGACCGAAGCCGTCGCCGTAGGCCAGCAGCAACACCACGGTGGCGATGCCCCAGGCCATGCCGAGCATGGTGAGCGCCGTCCGCCGCCGGTTGTGCCGCATGGCGCTGTACGCCATCTGGAACAGGTCGCGCGTCATTATTCTTTCCTCAATGCTTCGACGGGCTGGAGCATCGCCGCTTTCCGCGCCGGGTAGAGTCCTGCGATCACGCCGGCCAGGGCGAGTGAACCGATTGCGATAGCGGCCGACATAGGTACCAGTGTCGGGGGATCGAATCCCGGCGGAGATGGCAAACGATGCAGCGCGGCCATCAGCGTCGACGCGGCGGTCATTCCGATGCCGCCGCTCAGCAGTGTGAGGAACGCGCCCTCGGCGAAAAACTGGAACATGATGCTGCGGTTGGTCGCGCCCAATGCCTTGCGCAGGCCGATCTCCGGCGTGCGCTCCGCAACCGCCACTAGCATGATGTTGATGATGCCGATGGCGCCGAGCGCGAGCGTCACCAGCCCGACGCTGCCCAGGAACTTGTCCATCGCGTCGAAGATGCCGCCGATAGCGTCCTGCGTCTTGATCGTGTCCCACTCATCGAATGCGTCATTGTTCGTCCAATCGAAGTTGTGATTGCGGCCGATCACCTTGTGGACTTCCAACTTCGCCTGGGCGTGCAGCGCCCGCGTGCGGGGCTGGAAATTCAATGCAGAGATCGCCGTCGGTTGGTCCGCCAATACAACCGGAAAGAACTGGCGCATGGTCGTGAACGGCACCAGCACGAACAGGTTGCGGTTCGTATTCTCACCTTTGCCGATGCGCTCGATGGTCCCGATGACCTCGAAGCGAATGCCGTTTAGGAGGATCGCGCTGCCAACGGCGGCTTCCCCGGGAAAGAGCTGCTTGCGCGTTTCGTCGCCGATCACCGCCACCCGGCGCGCCTGCTCGACGTCGCCGTCGTTGAACCAGCGCCCGAGGTCGAGCGGGAAGTTGCGGATGCGGTTGATGTTCGGCATCACGCCCTGCGTACCGCCGGAGGTGCTGGCCCATTCGCTGACCGCGCGCACATTGCCGCGGTTGATGATGGGTGTCGCTTCCAGCACAGACGGACACTCGGCCTTGATGTCCTGGTAATCCTTGTCGGTCAGCGTGTACTGCCGCATGGAGGTGAAGCTGCCGCTGATGGCGGGCGCGCGGCCGCCCCACTCGAACATCACGTTTTCGCCCAATTGCGCCAGCTGTTTCTTATTGCCGGTGCGGAAGCCCTCACCGAGCCCGACCAACAGCAGCAGCGAACCGACTCCCCACGCGATCCCGAACATGGTCAGGAACGAGCGCAGCTTATGACCCCAGAGCGTGCGGAGCATCTGAACGAAAATGTCGAAGAGCAGGCGCATTGGAGTCGCTTATTTAGACACCGCGGGGCGGAACTCTCCCCATGATTAGCTTATACGTGAGAGACGTACGTGCGGTTCAACGGTTAACCGCAGAAATCACACGGGAGAAAGAAAAGGTCCGGCCAAGTCAGCCGGACCTGGTCTGATCAGCTTCTCGTTAGCCGGCGGACCCGACTTTCTTCTCCGCGATCGGGCGGGCGTAGGCGCCGGTCGGATTGTGGATGTTGACGGTCATGATCTTCTTGTAAAGCTCGATCGCGTCGGCGGTTTTGCCGGTCTTTTCATACGCCTGGGCGAGCAGGGCAAGGATGAACGGATCGCGCTGGTTGGCCTTGTCGCTGGCGCTCTGGAGGTCGGTGATGGCGGCCGGGTAATCGCCGGTATAGAACGCGACGTAGCCGGTGAGGTACGGCCAGTACTGCGCTTGCGCTTTCAGATTATCGGGGCCGGTCTTATCGAGGGCGGCCTTGGCGGCTTCGACGTGCTTCTGCGCTTCGGCCTTTTTTCCCTGTCGCGCCGCTACGCGCGCCTGCGCATTGTGCCAGCGCCATTCCCACAGGGCGTGGTCTTCCGGCTTCAGGTCGGCCTTGGTTGAGGCGTCGTAGCCCATCTGGTAGTACCTGGTCGCGCCTTTGTAGTCCTCGGACTCCAGTAACAAACGTCCCAACTCGTTGCTGACGTCGGCAGCACTGGCGTAGTCCTTCTTTGCCAGGTACTCCTCGATCAGCGGACGCTCGGCCTCCTCCGCGCCTTTGGCGTTACGCTGAAAGAAATACGACACGGCCAGCGAGCGCCGCGCCGTAGCTTTCTGTCGGTCGTCGGTCGCGTCATCCAGCGCGGCCTGGATGTGCTTGCGGGCTTCGGCGTACTTACCCTGCAGGTCGAGGATCGTGCCCGTCGTAAGGTGCGCGTCGAAAGACTTCGGGTCCGCCTGCATCGCCTTGTGCGTCTGTTCGAGCGCTTCGCCGAACTTCCCCTGCGACATCAGCCGGCGCGCCTGCTGCGCCATCCCGGCGGGAGTGTTGGGATCGAGTTGCTGCTGTTGCTGCTGCGCCTGCTGCGGCTGGGCGGGCTGCTGAGGCTGCACTTGAGCAACAGCTACGATTGAGACTACGGCGAGCACACATGCGTTTACGAGGGATTTCATATCGGGCTCCTCATAACTGGTGACTGACAACCGGCAACTGGTTCCCTGGCCGGACAGTATAAGCGGTCAGCGCGGTTTCCGCTTCGCCGGCGCATGAGCGTCGCCGACCACCGCCAGCACCAGGCATGTCGATGCCAGCACCAGCGCCAGCATCCACCAGTAGCGCGCCCACCACACTACGACCTCCGTCAATGCGCCCTGCGCGCGCGGATCCCACCCATCGGCCATCGCGGTCAGGATCGCCAGGACAGAGAACACAAGGACCACGCATCCTACCGGGATGATCACAGCGAGGAAGTAACGCACGCTGGAGATTCTATCCGCGCTTAGCGTAGAGCCGGCTTCAATTGCCGCCAGGTGTGGACGCCGCGTGCTGCCAACGCTGCCAGTTCACGTTGCCAGATCTGCGCGGTGACGAATGCGTCGGCGAGCGCATGATGCGCCTCTTCGAACGTCACTTTGTAATGCGCGGCCACGGAGGCGAGGTCGGTGCAGATCGTTCGTTCATCAAAGGCCTCGACCGGATAATGCTGGCGCTTCATCTCCAGCCAGCGGTGGACGTTCGCCGTGTCGATCGACGGCTGCTTCCAGTCGCATCCGAACGCGGCGCATTCTTTGCGTACGATATCGACGTCGTAGTGCACGCAATGCCCGACCGGCACGGCGCCCCGTGAAAACTCGAGAAACTGTTCCAGCGCTGTTTGCGGAGCCTCGGCCTGCGCGATGTCTTCCGGCCGAAGCTTATGGACAACTACCGACGTGCCCGGCACCGCGACGCCGGGGTTCGTCAGGGCATAGAACTGCTCGCCCACGCGGATACGGCCACCCTGCATGGCGACGGCGCCGATCGACAGCAGACGGTTGCTGCGCTGGTCGAGCGACGTGAACTCGGTGTCGAACACGACATAACGCAGCGCATCGAGCCGCGCCTCGGAAGGAATAGCCTCTTCACGCCGGAAAAGCTGTCGCAGCTCGTTCAGCACTGAATTCTCTCGGTACTCGGTACTTGGTACTCGGTACTCATTGCAGTTGCGCCCACACCGCCGTCTTAAACCGCGATTCGGCAAAGGACTGCGCCCGCGCGATCGACTGGAAGGCCTCTTTCAGCAGCGCGCGTTGCAGGTGCGAAAGAGATTCCGGATTCACGTAGTTGCTTACTTTTTTCCCCTCGCGCGCCTGCTCCACCTGGTGCTGGAGGCGGAGCATCATGAGGAATTCGCTGGCTTCGGCCAGGTCGGAGAGCATTGTGGCGTCCGCATATCCGGCTTCCTTCAGCGCTGTCAGACGTTCGATCGTGCCGGTAGCGTTGATCTGGGCGTCGACGGCGAACAGCCGCGCCAGGTTCACGATCGGCGCCGTGCCGTACATCTTCAGATCGAGCGCGTCCTTATGTTCGCCGTTGCGTTCGACGATGAAATTGCGAAACAGGCTGAGCGGCGGCTTCTGCAGGATGGAGACGTACGCCAGGATCGACTTGAAAAAGCCCGCCGATTTCAGCAGGGTGTTCACGTAGTCGCGCACCTGTTCGAACAGGTGGAAGTCGCCGAACACCGGCCGCATGTCGAAGAAGATCAGCCCGTGGAGCGCCGTGTGCTGCTCCGGGTCAGTAATCCACTCGCTGAAGTACGACCGCCACATGTCCACCGGTTGCCGCCAGCGCGCGTTGGTGGCGGTGTAGCCGCCGTGGCAAGGCGGATATCCGCATCGCGCCATATACTCGCTCGCGGTTTTCGCCAGCGTGCGGAAATACTCGTACGCCGCGGGCCGCTGGTCATCGGGCAAGTCGACATAGATCAGCCCGTTGTCCTGGTCGGTCTTGAAGGTCTGTTCGCGGCGGCCTTCGCTGCCCAGGGTGATCCAGCAGTACGGACACGGCGGAGGTCCCACCTGTTCTTCGGCGATCTTGATCAGCTTATGCACGACCTGGTCGTTGATCTCGGCGATGACATGCCCGATGTGGCTCGCCTTCGCGCCCTCGCGGATCAGAAGCGGGATGAGCGCCAAGATCCTTTCCTGCGCAGCGACAACACCTTCGACGGTAGTTTGCCGGTCGATGTCGCGCGACAGTTCCAGCGGCGACCGTCCTTGCAGCAGTAGGAGATCGTGCGTCGTCAGAACGGCATGCGGCAAGCCGTTGCGCGTTACCAAGATGTGATGGATATTGCGCTGGAGCATCCGCAACATTACCTGGAATGTAGGTTCGGAGTCGGGTACCGACACCACTGGCGAACTCATGATTGTGCTCACCGGGTCGGCTGTGTTGCGGGATTGCGCGACAACTTTCGCCGCCAGATCCGTTTCGGTCACGATCCCGACCGCACGGCCGTCACTATTGGCGACGAAGGCACAGCTCGAGCCCGCATCGCGCATCTGCTGCGCGACGCGTTGGGTGGACGTGTCCTCGCGGCACAGGATGGGAGTGGCGGCGGCGATATCGCCCGCTGAGACCGAATACAGCAACTGCTCTCCGCCGCCTGGCGTCTGGGTCCGAGTGCGCAACTCGACGAGCGCGCGGTCCACGTATCGCGACAGCGACGTCCGCACCACCCAGCCGGCAATCTCCGGGAAACGCAACGTGAGCTCGTGCACGCGCTCGGCGGGGATGCTGTAGGCCAGCGTGTCTTCGACGGCGGTTACGTCGAAGCGCGCAACGTCGGCGCCGATCAGCGACAGCACGCCGAACAGGTCGCCCTCGCCCCGCACGTCGAGCAAAACATTGTCGCCGGAGTCGTTCAGGAGCGTGAGCCGCACCGCGCCCTTGTAGATCACATAGAGCGCTTCGGCCGGATTTCCACCCGCTTTCAGGATCACCGTGCCGCGGGGAAAGAACTCGAGCGAGACGTACTGCGTCAAATCGCGCAGGTCAGCGGGCGACAGAAGGACAAAAGGCGGGACGTCCTTGAGAAACGCGGTGACGCTCTGCGTCACCAGCGATGCCGGCGCTGCGCGATGGGACATAAGGCAGTTGCCAGTTGCCACTTGCCAGTTTACGCCGGGAATTGTAGGCGCAGCATGACCGCGAGCGTGGTGACGAGCGTCACGCACGAGGAGTTTGGTATGTACTAACCAGGCTTGCCTGGTGGCAGACGATGTTGTCGCCAGGCAAGCCTGGTTAGTACACCCGTTAGGAACTTGCGCTAACTGCCAGCTACTTCTTGAACACATCTCCCGGCTGCGGGATGGCTTCGCCGTCATGACGCGGGTCGGACGCACCGAAATGCACGTCCGTCTTGTTGTCCATCACTGCCTGGCCGAAGCCGAAGTGGGCTGTCCGCCGCGGCTGGACTTGCAATTTATGACCCATCGCACTCAGCTCGTTTCGCACTGTCTCGGGCACGGTGTCTTCGATCTCAACATCGCAGCCTTCAAAGGTCCCCTTGGTGAAGCGTCCCGCCTCGAGCGCCTGCTGGATGGTCATGCCGTAATCGGCAATGTTGGCGACGAACTGCGCGTGCGCCTGCGCCTGGTTCCATCCGCCCATGATGCCCCACCCGATACTCACGTCGCCCTTCTTCATGAATGACGGAATGATGGTATGCAGCGGGCGCTTGTGTCCGGCGAGTGTGTTGGGCTCGTTCGGCTCGAGCGTGAAGAGCGCTCCCCGGTTCTGGATCATGAAACCCATGCCCTTGGGTACCACGCCTGACCCAAAGCCCGAGTAATTCGACTGGATCAGCGACACTATGTTCCCGTCCTTATCGATGGCCGTCATGTAGATCGTGTCCCGACCTTTTGCATCGGTCACGCCCGGGATCTGGTCGGCTGGCACGGAGCAGTTTGCCTTGTCGCCAATCAACTTCGCCCGCTGTGCCGCGCGGTCCTTGCTGAGCAGTTGCTCCACCGGGATCTTCGAGAACTTCGGGTCGCCGACGTACTTCAGCATGTCCGCGTATGCCAGCTTCTTCGCCTCGATCATCGTGTGCAGCGCCTTCGTCGAGTGGAAGCCGTAGTCGCTCATCGGGAACTGTTCCATGATGTTCAGCATCATGAGCGCGGCGATGCCTTGCGTGTTGGGCGGGATCTCGTACACGGTCCAGCCGCGGTACGTGGTCGAGATCGGCTCCACCCATTCCGGCTGAAAATCGGCGAGGTCTTCCAGGGTAGTTACGCCGCCGAACTCCTTCACGGTATCGACGATCGCCTGCGCCGTGGCCCCCTTGTAGTAGCCGTCGCGGCCGTTCTCGGCGATGCGGCGGAGCGTATTCGCCAAGTCGGGGTTCTTCCAGACTTCCCCGAACCTCGGCGCGCGCTCGCCGTTGACCAGGAATGTCGCCTTCGAATAAGGATGCGAGGCGAGGAATTTCTCCGATGCGCGCCACAGTCCGGCTGTGACCTGGTTGATTGGGACACCGTTTTCGGAGTAGTAAATCGCGGGCGCCAGCAGTTCGGAGAAGGGCTTGGTGCCGAAGCGGTCGCGCATCGCAGCCCAGCCTGCCACCGCGCCCGACACTGTTGCCGTCCACACGCCGCGCTCCGGCATTTTTGTAATGCCCTTCGACGCCAGCAACTCCACGGTCTCTGCCTTCGGCGCCCAGCCGCTGGCATTCAGCCCGTAGAGCTTGCCGGTCTTCGCCTCGTAGATGATGGCGAACAGGTCGCCGCCGACGCCGTTACTGGTGGGTTCCATCACGCCGAGCACGGCGTTGGTGGCGATGGCGGCGTCGACGGCATTGCCGCCGCGCTCCAGGATCTGCACGCCCGAAATGGCGGCCATCGGCTGGCTGGCGGCGACGATCCCGTACTTCGTCGCGATCACGGAACGCCCGGGAATGGGCAACGGGTTACCGGGTTTCGGGGTCGGAGTGTTCTGGGCCATGGCGGCGATTCCGGTCAGTACCAACGCAAGCATTGCGCGCATGTATGTCCTCAGGCAAAGCCGGACATAGTAACAGTCACCAGTCGCTAGTCGCTAGTCGCTTGAGTTCAATCTAAATTGTCGAGCAGTACGGTCAGAACGTCTGGACCATCCGACCGCCCGAGTCACACTGTCGAGTGACAGCTCTCTGTTACACTCTCCTCGCCGCCCAGCCGCGGCAGGCGATGGAGTTCGCCGTTAACCGCTCGACGATCCGAGCTGATGACTCCTACCAATCCGCTCTGCGGAGCGAATCGGGAGGACCTCTCCATCGTGCTCGCCAGTCTTTTGAACGTTTTCTGGATCTCCCTGGGCGCCGTCGTCGGCGCCAACGCGCGCTATTTTCTCAGCCGCTGGGTGGCGCGCAACGTCACCGCCGGCTTCCCGTACGGCACGTTGCTCATCAACATAACCGGCAGCCTGGTCCTCGGCTTCTTCATGGCGTGGACGACGGAGCGGGTGCTGGCCGATCCGCGCTGGCGACTGCTCGTCGCGATCGGCTTCTGCGGCTCCTACACCACCTTCAGCAGCTATTCCTACGAGACGATGGCCTACTTCGAGCAGGGGCACTGGCTGTACTTTGCCGGCAATATCCTGGCGAACAATGTCCTCTGCCTGGCAGCCACGCTGGCCGGGATCGCCGCAGCCAGGGCGGTATAAAATGCAAGCCGTCATGGCGGTCCAGGTCACGATGTACATCAGCGAGGCCGACGAGTGGCAGCGCCGTCCGCTGCACATGGAGCTGCTGAATTATCTGCGCAAGGAGAACGTCGCCGGCGCGACCGTTCTGCACGCCGTCGGAGGCTTCACCGGACGGCAGCGCGTGCACACCGCGACCTTGGTGGACGCCGGCGGCAAGCTCCCCCTGGTGCTGACCTTCGTGGATACCGAGGAGCACGTCGAGCGCGTCCTGCCGACGCTGAAGCAAATGGCCGCGGGGCGCCTAATCGTCCGCGAAAACGTGCAGATCGAGCAAGGCCTGGAGAAGCCGTAGGTGGTCGGTCGGGACGTCGCAGGTCGCAGGTCGGCACACGACAACTTGTATGCCACACGCAGACGGGCCGAATCGGATGGCGTGGTGGTGTTTTCGGTCTGTTGGAATTCTGTGTCTGAACGGGACCGGGTGTTCCGACCTACGCCCTACCACCTACGACCAACGTTCTTCGCCCCGCAGCATGCGATAATAACTGTTGAATTCCATGTGCAGGCGGGTGTTTGTGCTCTTATTCCGGCGGGCCCTGGTGGCCGCTCTTCTACTTTGCCTCGGGTGCGCCGGCCAGACGGGCTCCCCCGAACTGAACCAGCGTATCGAGCGGCAGGTGCGGGCCACGTTCCAGCTTCCGGCGACGGTCAACATCAAGATCGGCGAACGCAAACCCAGCGCCGAATTCCCGGGATACGACACCATAGCGGTCGAGCTTTCGCAGGGCGAAAGAAAAGTCAACCAGGAGTTCCTGATCTCCAAAGATAACAAGACGATGGCGCGGGTCAGCAAGATGGACCTGAGCAAGGACCCGTACGCGGAGATCATGAAGAAGATCGACACCAGCGGCCGGCCCGTTCTCGGCAATCCGGCAGCAAAGGTCACCATCGTCAATTACGACGATTTCCAGTGCCCGTTCTGCTCGCGCATGCACGAGCTGCTGATGGCGGACGTCGCCAAGAGCTATGGCGATCGCGTGCGCATCATCTACAAGGATTATCCGCTGAGCGAGATCCATCCGTGGGCCATCCACGCCGCCGTGACTGCGAACTGCCTGGCGGCGCAGAGCCCCGACGCGTACTGGGACTTCGCCAACTTCGCGCATGCGAACCAGAAGGAGATAACCGGCGCCAACCGTCCGCTGCCCGAGCAGGAGAAAACGCTCGACGAAGCCGCGACGATGATCGCGCAGAAGCGCAACCTGCCTCTGGTCCCACTGCAATCGTGCATGAAGACGCAGAAGGACACGGCGGTGAAAGCGTCCCATGACGAGGGCGACAGCATTGGCGTTACCGCGACGCCCACGATGTTTATCAACGGAGAGAAGGTCGACGGCCTCGTGCCGCCCGACGCGCTCCACGCCATCATCGACCGCGCTTTGCGTGACGCGAATCAGCCCGCGCCTGCAACCGCGGCGCAGAAATAGATTCGTTAATGAGTGCCCCACCCTGACCGCTTTGGAAGGATGGGAGGAGGAACATTGAACCGCACGAATCGAACCATGCTTACGTGCGCGCTAGCCGCCGCTTTGTCGCTCACGCTTAGCTGCAATTCCAGCACAGCTTCGCCAGACGTTATGGCGAAGGTCAATGGCCGCAAGATCACGCGCTCGGAAGTCGATAAGTATTACGACAACCAGACCGCCGGTTCGCCGCAACAGCCCACGGCGGAACAGGCCACCAGCCTGCGCCTGAGTATCCTCAAGGAACTGATCGACAACGAAATGCTGATGCAGCGGGCGGAGAAGCTCGGGCTGCTGGCCACGAATGAAGAAGTCGACCAGAAGCTGAACGAGATCAAGCAGCCGTACACGCAGGAGGAGTTCGACAAGCGCCTGAAGGAGCGCAAGATCACGCTCGATGACTTCAAGCGCGACCTGCGACGGTCGATCACCGTCGATAAGGTCACGAACAAGGAGATCACGTCGAAGATCAACATAACGGACACCGACATCACCTCGTACTACAACGCGCATAAGTCGGAGTTCAACCTCATCGAGCCGCAGTATCACCTGGCGCACATCATGGTCACCGTTGCGCCGAACCCGCAGGTGCGCAACCTGAAGAACGACAAGGCGCAGAACGAAGCCGACGCGCGCAAGAAGATCCAGATGATCGTCAACCGGCTCGATAGCGGTGAGGACTTCGCGACCGTCGCCATGAACTACTCCGAGGACCCGGATTCGACGGGCAACGGCGGCGACCTCGGCCTGATGCCGCAGTCGGCGCTGGCGCAGACCGATCCGGCGACACGCGACGCCGTATCCAAGTTGAAGGCTGGCCAGTACAGCGCGCCCATCGCGGTGATCGACCCCGGCTCGAAGAAGCTGGTCGGCTTCCGCATCGTCAAGCTGGTGGCCAGGGAGCCCGCCGGCCAGCGCGACCTTCAGGACCCACGCGTGCAGCAGTTCATGCGCGACCAGTTGCGTGACCGGCGCGAACAGTTGCTCAAAGCCGCTTATTTCGAGGTGATGCACGATCAGACGAAGGTCGATAATTACTACGCCGAGCAGATCCTGAAGACATCGGCGACAGCGACGAAGTAAAAAAGCAGTTGTAAGTTGTAGGTTGTAAGTTGGAGGGCGGACGGTCCGCACGTTTGCTCTTAACTTACAACGTACAACTTACAACTGTTTTTACGCTTTCGCTCCCACCTCACTCACCTTGACAGTAGCCAGGTTCGGCTCGAAGCAGCGGCGGCAGCGCGCTTCGTACATCCCCGCGGCGCCCACTACTATCAGATCCTCGCTCGCGACCAACCGCTGCGTGTGCTTGGCCGGGTTGCCGCACTGCATGCAGATGGCGAGCGTCTTGGTGATCTCGTCAGCCACGGCGAGCAGTTCCGGCATGGGATGGAACGGACGGCCGAGATAGTCGGTGTCGAGCCCGGCGATCAAGATACGCTTGCCGATGTCGGCCAGGCGTACCACACAATCCACGATGCCTTCGCCCAGGAACTGCGCTTCATCGATGCCGATCACTTCGACACGGCGGTCGAGCTTGGCCTCGAGTTCGGCGGCGTCGCGGACCGAATCGGAGCGAATCTTCAGTTCGCTGTGCGAGACGATGTGGTGTTTGGAGTAGCGCTGGTCGATGCCGGGCTTGAATATCTGCACGCGCTGGCGCGCGATCTCGGCGCGGCGAAGGCGGCGGATCAACTCCTCGCTCTTGCCGCTGAACATCGGTCCGCAGATGACTTCGATCCAGCCCAGACTACCCTTGGCGAAATTCATGATTCGGCTCTCAGCTCCAGGCTCTCGGATTCAATCGGCAATCGACCATCGGCAATTCCTTCATGTGCCTTTGTGACCTTTGTGGTGAAGGCCTTTCTTAGCTGCTCGAAATCAGCGAACACTTCGCTGGCGCAGCCCAGCACCCAGCCGCTGATCTTTTCGGCCGGCATACCGAGCACGAGGTAGACCGGGATGCCGGCGCGATGCGCGTACGTGACCTCGCCCTGCGTTCCCGCGCCGCGCGCAGCCGCCTCGTCGAAGTAACAGATGACGCAGCCGCTGCGGTCGATCCAGTCCAGGTCCCACGCGATGATCTTGCGCAGTGTGGCCTGGAAGCGCGGCAGGTCCGTGGCCTTCCACTGGCGAAAGTCGCGGACTTCATCGTCGGCTAGGTTCTTCCTCTCGTCGGCGGCGGGGTCGTAGACGGTGTGACCGAGGTGGCGGAGGAATGGCGTGATCTCCGCGCGCCAGCTCTTTCCAAAGTCGGCCGCGTACTCGATGGAACCCGATAGATAGACGAGCATGAGAAGTCCGATTGTCCCTGCTGATACGTGGCGGCGTCAAACGAATCTGTCTGTGGATAACGTGGGGTGTCGTGGAAAAACCGGTCTCCTCCTCTTGCATCCAAGCGGGAACGAAGGGAGGCCTGATATGTCCGATGCTCCACGTATCACGGCAGCCGATTTGAAGAAGCGCATCGATGCGGGAGAGAACTTCACCGTCATTGATACCCGCAACCCACAGGCGTGGGGCGAATCTGAGACCAAGGCCGCGGGTGCGATCCGCGTTCCGCTCGCCGACCTCGACGAGGACCTCAGCCGTATCCCGAAGAACAAGCCCGTCGTCACCTACTGCACTTGACCGGGCGAAGGATCCAGCGCCAGTTTGGCGCAGCAACTGCAGCAGCGTGGATACAAGGACGTGTGGGCACTTCGCGGCGGATTCGACGCCTGGCGCGAAGCGAACCTCCCGGTCGAGCACAAAGCCCGAGCGGCATAACACCAGGCGGACCGAGAAAGGCGCACCAGTTCGTTGCTATACCATGATGTACACAGGAGCGATTGTGATGCGCCGCACGGCCAAATTATTCCGTAACGGCGGAAGTCAGGCCGTTCGTCTGCCCGCCGACCTACGCTTTGAGGGTTCGGAAGTGTTCGTCCGCCGCGATCCGAAGACGGGCGACGTTATCCTCTCTCGATGTCCACACTTGTGGCGGGAGTTTTTCGACTTAGCCGATAGCGTAAGCATTCCAGACGACTTTATGGCCGACCGCGGCGATAACCCCCTGCAGAAGCGTCGGCTGTTCTGATGTCCAAACGAATTCTTACGCGCTAGCGCTCGCCTGCTTCGCGCACTCTCGCTTTAGCGTCGCGAACAGCTCCTCGATGTGCTCCGTGCGGGTGCGGAAGTTCACCGGGTTGATCCGGAAGAACCACTCGCCCTTCAGTTCGGTCGTCGAGATCCAGAAACGTCCGGCGCGCTCGATACGGTCGACTACGTCCACGTGGAATGCTTTCGCATTATCACCATTAAGCCCCGCGCCCCGGTAGCGAATGCAGATGGCCGACATCAGCGGCTCGCATGCGGCTTCGAAGTCGGGGTCCTGCTGGACGAGGCGGTAAAGGGTCTGCGCGTGTTGGCAGTTCTGGTCGACCCACTCGCCGATCTGGCGCGCGCCGTAGCGCTTGAAACTCATCCAGACCTTCAGGCTGCGGAACCGCCGCGACTGCTCGAATCCGTGGACATAGTACTGGTAGCGCTCATTCGCCTTGTCGGATTCGTCGGTGAGGTAAGCGGGCTTCATGCCGAATGACGCAGTGAGGCGGCGCTCATCTTTCACCAGGATGGCGCCGGCGTCGAGCGGCGCATAAAACCATTTATGCGGATCGATGGTAATGGAATCGGCGAGTTCCAGGCCGCGGCCGCCGAAAGGCGTGGCGCGCGACAGCATCATTCCACCGCCATACGCTGCGTCGGCGTGCAGCCACATGCGTTCGCGGTCGGCAATACGCCGCAGCGCATGCAGGTCATCGACACTGCCGGTGTTCGTCGTGCCGAAGATTCCAACGATGCACATCGGGCGGATGCCCTTCGCCTTGTCGGCGGCGATCGCGTTTTCGAGAGCGTCAAGACGCACGGAGAAGCGGTCGTCAGTCGGCAGCGCGCGCACGCCGTCGCGGCCGAGACCGATGCAATCGACGGCCTTGTCGAGCGACACGTGGCGCTCCTCCGACATGTACACGGCGTAGCGGCCGTCCACGCCCTCGCGCTGCGCGACATCGCCGGTGTACCAGTCGCGCGCCAGCTTCAGGCCGATGAAGTTGGCCATCATGCCGCCGCTGGTCAGGTTCCCGCCGGCGCCCGCACCGTAGCCGCAGATATCGCACAGCCAATTCACCGTGCGGCGCTCCATGGCTATCGCCGAAGGACCGATGGAATACGTGCCGAGGTTCTGGTTCAACGCGGAGCAGATGAAGTCGCCGAGAATGCCCATCAGGTTCGGCGTGGGGGTTATGAGCCCGAAGTAGCCGGGGTGTCCAACGTGCGTGCAATAGGGAAAGAGTTTCTGGTCCAGCTCTTTCAGGACCGCATCGGCCGGTTCGCCAAGCTGCGGGAGCGGCTCGGAAAAAGCGGCGTTGACCGTGGAGGGCGGAACGTCGGGAAACAGCGGGCGCTCTTCAATGTGAGCGAAGTACTCGGCAAGACGATCGACGACCTGGTGACCGAAGGTGCGGAACTCATTGGCATCCATGTGTCGATTTTACGGGTAGGGAGCCGACTGCGATATCCGGATATTGCGGGGAAATTCAAAAGATTCACCCTAAAGGACACGAAGGAACACGAAGGAAAGACAAGATCATTCGACTCGGGATGACAGCTGTGTGCGGGCGTGATACGAATGCTGGAAATGAAACGCGTATTGCTCTCGTGGAGTTCGGGCAAAGATAGCGCGTGGAGCCTACACGTGCTGCGACAGACTTCCGATGTCGAGGTCGTCGGGCTGCTGACGACCGTTAACCAAGCTGCGGACCGCGTGGCGATGCACGCGGTGCGCAGGTCGCTGCTGGAACAACAAGCCGCGGCGACCGGGCTTGCCGTCACGGTGCTGAACCTGCCGTGGCCTTGTTCGAATGTGGAGTACGAAACCATCTTGGCGGCGGCGTGCAAGCAGGCGGTCGAGGGCGGGATCGATGCAGTCGCGTTCGGCGACCTGTTCCTGCGCGACATCCGTGAATATCGCGAGAAGCAGATGCAGGGCACGGGCCTGGAGCCGCTGTTTCCGCTATGGGAGATCCCGACCGACCAGCTTGCGCGCGACATGATGACAGCCGGGTTAAGGGCACGGCTGACGTGTGTGGACCTGAAGAAACTGCCGGCAGAATTCGCGGGCCGCGACTGGGATGCCACGCTGCTGGCCGACTTGCCGGCGGGAACGGACCCGTGCGGGGAGAATGGCGAGTTTCACACGTTTTGTTACGCGGGGCCGATGTTTGCGAGCACGATCGAGATCAAGGCCGGCGAAATGGTGCTGCGCGATGGGTTCGCATTCGCAGACCTTACTGGCCGGGAGTAGCGGCGGGCGCGCTCAGGCAGGCAGGGCAGAGGCAGTCGGAGTACTGGCGCATTTGGATACGCTTGGCATCCGATACTGGCACGTCGTCGCACCAGCAGTTCCCTTCGCAGCATTCGAACTGCGCGCCGCAGGCGGGACAAATTTTGTGGCGGACTTCCATACTGTTCATCTCACCACAAAGGACACAGAGGAGCACAGAGGAAAGTCACAAGATAGCGCAGAGATCGCAAACAAGCAGAGGACGCAGAGACAATCCTACTCGATGATCGCCAGCACGTCGCCGGCATTGACGGTGGCGTTCTCGGCGACGAGCACTTGCTTCACTTTGCCCGCCTTGGGTGACTTCATCTCGTTCTGCATCTTCATCGCTTCGACGACGATGATGCCCTGGCCCGCTTCGACGGTCGTGCCCACAGGCGCAAGGATGCGGACGATCTTGCCCGGCATCGGCGCTGCGATCTTCTGCGGTCCCTCGGTGCTGCCGGCCTTGGCCTTGCGGCTGCGCAGCGAGCGCGGGTCGCGGACTTCCACGGCAAACCGCGAGTTCTTCACCCACAGGTGCGTGTCATTGGGAGTGCGCTCGCGCTTGACCTCGTAGGCGTGGCCCTCAATGACAATCGACAGCACATCCGGCCGCGTAACGATCGCGTTCACTTCGACAGGTTCGCCGTCGACCGTGCAGAGCCACTGGTCGCCCTCGCGGGTGAGGTCGAGCTTGTGAGGCTTACCGTCGATGAGGATCTCGTAGAGCATCAGCGGAGCGCTTCCCGTCGTGCGACCTCCTTCCAGGGAGATTCGGCCACAGTCGACGCTGAGTGACCGTTCTTCGGCTGCGATGCGCCATCCAGCGCGGCGAGGATCCCGGCGGCAATGGCGGCGATGCGCGTGCGCTCGGCCGTGCGGTCCGCGCCGTCCACTTCCAGCGCGGGCGGCGGAATCGGTTTGCTCAGAAGACGGTCGAGGAAGCCGGTGTCGAGATTTCCCGCGCGGAAATCGGGGTCCTGCAAAATGCGACGGAAGAGGCTGAGGTTCGTCTTGATACCGCCAACGAAATATTCGTACAACGCGCGCTCGAGGCGCTCAATGGCGAGTTCGCGTGTCTGGCCGTAACCGATGAGTTTCGCCAGCAGGGGGTCGTAATCCATCGGGACGTTCCAGCCCTCGTACATGCCGCTGTCGCGCCGGATCCCAGGCCCCGACGGCGCGATCAGCATCGTGATCGTGCCTGGGCTGGGGAAGAAATTGTTGTCGGGATCCTCGGCGTAAACGCGGCACTCGATGGCGTGTCCACGCAGGGTGATGTCTTCCTGCTGGAACGGAAGCGGCTCGCCGGCTGCGATGTGGATCTGCAGGTGCACGAGATCGAGTCCAGTGACCAGTTCGGTCACGGGATGCTCAACCTGCAAACGCGTGTTCATCTCGAGGAAGTAGAAGTTGCGCTGCTGGTCCACGAGGAACTCGACGGTTCCGGCGTTGGTGTAACCGGCGGCCTGCGCAACGCGCACCGCGACATCGCCCATCGCCTTGCGCATCTCGGGCGTGACGATCGGCGACGGGCATTCCTCCAGGACTTTCTGATGGCGCCGCTGCACCGAGCACTCGCGTTCGCCAAGATAGACGGTGTGGCCGTGCTCGTCGGCCAGCACCTGCATCTCGATGTGGCGGGGGTTGACGATGAGCTTCTCGAGATAGACCTCGTCATCACCGAAAGCGCGCTTGGCCTCGCTGCGAGCGCCGTCGTAAGCGCTACGCAGTTCGGCGGCGGAATGCACCGCGCGCATGCCCTTGCCGCCGCCGCCGGAAGCCGCTTTCAGCATGACCGGGTACCCGATCTGTTCGGCGAGCTTGTGCATCTCGGCGAAATCGAGGCCGCGCGAGGAACCGGGCACGAACGGCACGCCGGCTTTTTCCATCTCCTGGCGGGCACGGGTCTTGGAGCCCATCATCTCCATCGCGGCGGCGGTCGGGCCGATGAACTTGATCCCCGCCTGCTCGCACGCCTGCGCGAAGCGCGCGTTCTCAGAAAGGAATCCGTAGCCGGGATGGATGGCCTGCGCGCCAGAGCGTCGGGCGACGTCCAGGATCTTGTCGATGTTCAGGTAGGACTCGCTCGCCGTCGCGGGGCCGATGTGGTATGCCTCGTCGGCCTTGCGGACGTGCAAGGACGCGCGGTCCACGTCGGAATAGACCGCGACCGAACGAATGCCCATCTCGCGGCAGGCGCGCTCGACGCGAACCGCTATCTCGCCCCGATTGGCAATGAGGATCTTCTTGAACATAAAGGCTTCAGGCTTCAGGCTAAACGCTAAAGGGAACGGCTGCAATTGCAAGAAGAAGTTAAATCGAGCTGCGACCAATCCGTTGTGAGATTGATCACAGCTCATGGTGTCTTGCCTGACGCCTGAAACCTGAAGCCTGAAGCCTGATACCTGATGCTTACTTCCTGGCAATGACAGCTCGGAAGAAGCTGGGCGGAAGTTCGTGGATCTCACTACGGCTGAACCCCGTGTTTTGGAGCAGTTTCTGGTATTCGGAGAAGGTGTGCGCATCTCCCGCCGGAGTGCTGACGAGCATTGTCAGTGGGAACGTCGCGGCCATCGGCGGCGATACCCGGTCCTCGTTGGGGATGAACTCGACGATCACCGCGCGCCCGTTCGGCGCCAGCGCGGCGTGTATTTTGCGCAGCAGCTTCTCCGAGTCCTGCTGGTTGAAGTGGTGGAGGATGTTGGTGACCAGGATGACGTCGTAATCGGCGCCGTAATCGACATCGAATGCGCTGCCGGGCAGCGCGCGCCAGTTCGATGCCACGCCCGCTTCTTCGGCATGCTTGCGCGCGACCTCGAGGACATTCTTCCAATCCAGCGCGACGATCTCGGCATGGGGATTGTGCCTGGCGATAGTGATGCCGAACACTCCATGTCCCGCCGCGATATCGAGCACCTTCAGCTTCGGAGCGCCCTCGACGTGCAGCAGCTTGGCGGTCAGCTCGGCAGTCATGGTCTGAAGCTTGGCCATCGATTCCGCGAAGCTGATCCAGATCTCGTTCTCGGGAGTGAGCCCGTTCTCCTCGAAGAGCGTTCCGCCCTTGCGCACCGCTCCGGCGACATCGTTGTACCTCTTCGCATGCTCCGGGTGAAGCAGGAAACCTACCGCACCGCCCAGGTATGCCGGGGAATGGCGGTTGAGGAAGGTCGCGCTGTCGGCAGTCAGGCCGTACTGGTCACCCGACTTTGTCAGGAACCCGATGACAGTGAGATAGTCGGCGAGGATACGCGTGCCGCGCTGGGAAGCCTGGCAACGCAGGGCAATGGATTCGCTGGTGTGATTGCCTTCGGCGATGGCGGTGAAGAGGTCGAGCTCGATGGCGCCCTTGAGCGCCGCGGATTTCTGGAAAGCGTTGATGGTCTCGAAAAACAGCTGCGGAGATGGTTGCGATTGCGCGCCTGAAGAAGGTACTGGCTGGGAGTGAGCAGACATTCGGGGGACTCCTTTGATTGTGCGCCACGCCCCACGCGCAGCGCGAAAGGTCAGGGAGAAATTTTACAGGTATCGGGGTTCGGGTGTCAGGAGCGGAAAGCAACACCATTACCGATTGATGATTGCGGATTGACGATTGAAAAACGTGGCAGCGAGACGCCCGCGTTACGCACAACAAAAACCCCGGTCGCGAGACCGGGGTTTCCTTGTGCCTTTTACCTTAACCCTTGCGCCTACTTTGTCTGGTCGATGGTGATGCCACCGGGGGACTGCGCCGCCTTCTGCGCCTTCTCCGCCTTTACAGCCATCGTCTTCTTGACCCACTCGTCGGCCTTCTTGAGGTCTTCCTCGCGGGCTTGCTGGTCGCCGCACTCAATGTCGGCCTTCTCGCGCCACATCAGGTTGAAGTACGCCATGGCGTCGTCGTAGTCGGGACGCAGATCGATCGCCTTCTGGAGCATCTGCATGCCATTGTCGACGGCCGGCGTGTTCTTCGTCTTGAGTGCCTCGCAGACCTTTTTGTCCTTGATGGCCTCATCGGGTTTGAGACCGAGCTTCGCCTTTTCTTCCATGCGCGGCTGGTAGGTCTCGGTCCAGTCGATCACGCCGATAGAGTAGTAGGTCTCGGGATCGTTCGGATCGAGCTCCTTGACCTTGGTGTAGTACTCCTTGGCCTGGTCGAGCTTCTTCATCTGAAAGTATAGCGACGCGATACCCTTCAGGCTGCCGACCTGGGCTTCGCGAGACGGGTTCGTGGCCAGCACTTCCTTGAACACCGAGATGGCCTGTTCCGCGTTCTTGTTGTTGTCCGGGGTGTCGGCGCCGGGGACATACTGGTTGGCGTATGCGGTAGCCAGATAAAGTTTCGCGTTAATAAGGCTGGGATCCAGCGCCACCGCGTTCTTGAACTTCTCGATCGCATCTTCGTATTTCGCGTTCTTGTACGCCTGCACGCCCTTATTGAGTTGGTCGCGGGCCTTAAGCTTGTTGCAGGCCGTCGCTCCGACCAGGGCGAGTATCACGGCGATGAACGCCAGAACTCTTGCGCCTCTGTTCATTTCAATCTCCAGTGGGCCCTTGGCAACGTTTCCAGTGTCGTGCCGGCCCAGAATGATTTGTGATTTGGTGATTTGTGATTGGTGATTCGTGTCTGCAATGGAGCCTGGCAATCACAAATCACCAAATCGCTAAATCACTGAATCTCTTTATCCGCCCTGTTCGATCTTCGCGGTGATCAGGCCGACCTTGTCGACGCCGGCAGAGTGCGCGATGTCGATGACCTGGGCCACATCGGCGAACGGCAGGTCGGGATCGGACTTCACGAACATCACCTTCTCAGCGCGCGTCTTGTAGATGTCCTCGAGACGGCCCTGGAGCTTGTCCCAGGTGACGTCTTCCTGGTTGATCTTGAGCGCGGGCTGATTGCCACCGCCGGCCTGGAGAATCTGCACCACGACGGTGCGGTCGTTGGGCGTGGTCTGCTGCTTCTGGTCTTTCGGCGGCTGCGGAACGAGCGCCTCGAGGCCCTTGGGCGTCAGCGGCGTGATGACCATGAAGATGATCAGCAACACGAGCAGGACGTCGATCAGGGGGGTGACGTTCATGTCGGATGTAACGCCGCCACCGCCTCCCATTGTCATTGCCATATAGAATTCCTCGCTACGAATTCAATTCGTTCGATCCCACCCTTCGAAAGCAGTCAGGTGGGACACCCTCACTGTCCTGGAGGGGGTAGAGCCGTAGGCGGAGCGCCCGGTGCGCCCGCTTTACGCTGGTCGGTCAGCAGGCCCAACTGGTCGACGCCGGCGGCGCGGACGTTGTCCACGACTTCGGCGACTGCGCCGTACTTGGCGCGCGCATCGGCGCGGACGAACACGCGCTTATCGGTGCGGCTGGCCAGCTTGTCCTTAATCTTGTTGGTCAACTGATCGGGAGAGATCTGGTCGCTCACGAAGAAGACCTTGCCGTCGCGGGTGATGGCCACCAGCAGGGCGTCTTCCTTCTCCGCGTCCGGCATCTGGATCGGGTTGTTGGTCTTGGCCAAGTCCACGCTGACGCCTTTTTGCAGCATGGGCGTAATGACCATGAAGATGATGAGCAGCACGAGCATCACGTCCACCATTGGGGTGACGTTGATGTTCGAGTTGACTCCCATGACTCGTTTTGCGACTGCCATGTTTCCTCGCTACTGCCTCTGCGGCAGGTTGCGCGCGCGAATCGGAGGTTGGGTGCCCCCCTTCCCACATCGGTCAGAGTGGGGCACCCAAATCATGCTCGCGCGCTACGAAGTTACTTCCGCGCCAAGCCGCGGCGCTTCAGGAAGTAATCGATCAGCTCGGAAGAGCTGTTGTCCATCTCGACGTCGAATGCTTCCACGCGACCGGACAGGTAGTTGTACATCATGACGGCCGGGATAGCGACGAACAGGCCGATGGCCGTCGTGACCAGCGCTTCCGAAATGCCGCCAGCGACTGCGCCCAGACCGGTCGCCTTGTTCTCGGCGATGCCGCGGAACGCGTTCAGAATGCCGACCACCGTGCCGAACAGTCCGACGAACGGAGCGGTAGCGCCGATGGTGGCCAGACCGCCGAGTCCGCGCTTCAGTTCGGCGTGGACGATGGCTTCGGCTCTCTCCAGGGCGCGACGGCTGGCTTCGATCTGCTCGCCAGGGATGTCGGTGTTCTCGCCGTGGGCCTTGAACTCCTGCAAGCCGGCAGTGACGACCTTCGCCAGGTGCGACTTCTTGTTGCGTTCGGCGACGCGGATCGCTTCGTCGATCTTGCCTTCACGCAGCGCGCCGGCGACGGCCGGAGCGAATGCGCGCGATTGCTTGCGGGCCGCCGAGAAGGCCATCCAGCGGTCGATCATGACGCCGATCGACCATCCCGACATGATGAACAGGATGACGACGACGATCTTCGCCAGAATGCCCATCTGCTTCCACAGCGAGATGGGGTCCCAGCCAGGGGCACCGGCCTCCTGGAACATCCAGAGGGCGACGGTGTGGGCGTGTGAATAAGCCAGAGTTGCCAAGTTTGTGACGAGCATGAGTTGCTTGTTCCTCCTCAGAACACTTCAAAGTCGATTGTTGGTACCGGCCAGACCAGGACTTTCAGAGCCGCGGGCGGCAGCTCGCAAATCCTGTGCTGGTAGGATTGCGGCGACAGGGCGCCAAGCTGCCCGCCACCAGCTCTCCTGGATAATTTCTCCGGAAAGAAACTGCGTGGTCTCCGGAACCCCACCCTTCCAACCCACCCTGGCAACAACCCAGCCACGATGGGCGCCCGGGTGGGGCACCCAAGTACAACGATCAGCCGGAGAGCGTGAAATTAACCGTGATCTGCGTTTCGACCTCGACCGGCTCGCCGTTCAGGAAGTAGGGCTTGTACCGCCACTGCTTCACTGCGTCGATGGCCGCCGGCGCCAGCATCGGGTGACCGCTGATCATGTGCAGGTTCTGGATCGTGCCGTCTTTCGAGATCGTCGCCTGCAGCACTACCTGGCCTTGGATGCGGGCCTGACGCGCCAGGGCCGGATACGTTGGCTTCACCTGGTGGATCAGCAAGCCCTGTGCGACGCCCTGCGATACGCGGACTTTCTGCGGTGTCGCCACTTTCGGCACTGCCACGGGCGTCGAACTGATGATGCCGCCGATCACGCCGCCCATTTGTCCGCCCGGCATGCCGCCCGGTACGCCACCGACGACGCCGCCAATGCCCTGACTCGGAGGAGGAGTGTCCTCTTCCTTGATCATCTTGACCTTCTCAGGGATCTTGGTGGGAGTGCGCAGAGCGCCCTGGTCGACTTCGCTGACGATCTTCTCCACCTTCACGACTGGCGCCGCGGCTGGCGGCGGGGGAGGCGGGGGAGGTGGTGGCGGCGCTACCAGGAAACCCATCAACTGCTGCTTGGGAAGCGCTTCCGTGTAGATCAGCGGAATCAGGATGAGGACGCCAAGCAGAATGCCCTGCAGGAAGAACGAAACGATCGTAAATCCCAGGCTCTTCTTGGTCCTGCCCCGTCCAGCTGATTCAATAAGGCTGTCTTCAAACATAACCTGTTTCTCCGGTACAGACTGTCCCGATGTCTACTTAGACACCAGGGGCGCGAAATTTGCTCCCTGCAATCGAGAAGCTGCTCTGAATTTTTTTACAAAAATCGGAGCATCTCGGACGCAGAGTGCGCGCGACTACCTGGACCAAAACCGCACTCCAGAATTGCACTGGAATGTGGGCAAAACAGGGCCGAAAGAACGAAAAGAACTAAGGCCTAACCCTTGGCGCGCACCTTTTCACGATCACGACGCGCAGCCGCCACCGGAACCGCTGCAGCCGCTCCGCCTTTCCGCAGACGCCAATCCTGATAAGCGACCAGCATGGGCGAGGCGATGAAGATCGACGAGTACGTCCCGATCAAAATCCCGATGACCAGGGCCAGGGAAAAGCCGCGCAACACTTCGCCGCCGAACAAGTACAGCGACAGCACGGTGAGGAACGTCAGCCCAGAAGTGAGCACGGTCCGGCTCAATGTCTGGTTGATGCTGCGGTCCACGATCTCGGCCAGCGATTCGCGGCGGAGCAGTTTAACATTCTCGCGGATCCGGTCAAACACTACGATGGTGTCATTCATCGAGTAGCCGACCAGGGTCAAAATCGCGGCGATAACGGTGAGCGAGATTTCCTTATTGAGGAGTGAAAACGCGCCCACGGTGATGAGCGTGTCGTGGAAGCAAGCGACAACGGCGGCCACGCCGTAGATCAGCTCAAACCGGAACCAGAGATACACCAACATGCCGAGCAGCGAATACAAGATTGCCAGCTTGGCCTGGGTCTGGAGCTGTTTTCCCACCTGCGGCCCCACGATCTCGCCGCCGCCGACGTGAACATCGGAGGTGTAGAAGCCATCGCTGAGGGCGCCTACGACCTCGGGCGCAACACCGGCGGTGGAAAGTTCATTGATGGAACTCAGCACGCCACCGCGCGGGGGACTGTCGCGGTAGCCGGTGATCTGCTTCGCAATGGCAGCGTAGCGCTGGGCCGCGTCGGTGCCGGCGCGCAGCGGGTCCTTCGACAAAAGGAAATCCTGGACGTCCTGCGTGCTGGCGTTGTTCAGGTCCTTCTTATCCGCAGGCGGGTTCGGCGGCTCGAGAGCCTTGATGATCAGGTTCTTCCCGCGATCGAGGTCCTGCTCACTGGTCTCGGTGAGGTCCAGCGCGATAAGGACTTCATTGTTTGCCGGACTGCCGTACGGCTGGATACGAGCGTTATGAACACCCACCTTGTCCATCGCGGCACGGATCTTGTTGGTGTCCGGTGGGTGGGTGAACTTCACCTGCACCACGGTGCCGCCGCGGAACTCCACGCCCAGGGGAACGCCGTGCCATAACAGCATGCTGAGGATGCCCGCCACGCTGAAGACCAATGAAAAGGCGAGGAAGTACCACTTGTACTTCAGGAAGTGAATATTCGGGTTCCGAAAGAACTCCATTGATTCCTACTCTTAGTCGTCAGTCGCTAGTCGTTAGTCGACGGAATATCAAAATCCAAACTGTGCCTCGCTCCGATTCGCTAGGCGACTAGCGACCAGAGCCTGGCAACTAAATGCTCAATGCCTCGCCGCGCTTCAGGTTGTTCAGGTGCGCGTCGAAGATCACGCGCGAGACGAACACGGCGGTGAACAGGTTCGCCAGCAGACCAAACGTCAGGGTGACGGCGAATCCCTTCACCGGGCCGGTGCCGAAGATGAACAGGATGAAGGCGGATACGATGGTCGTGACGTGCGTGTCGACGATGGTGATCCAGGCGCGCCCGAATCCCTGCTCCACCGCGGACGGCGCTGTCTTGCCGTTGCGTAACTCCTCGCGGATGCGCTCGAAGATCAGCACGTTCGAGTCGACGCCCATACCCACGGTCAGGATGACGCCCGCGATTCCCGGCAACGTCAGCGTTGCGCCGCTGAAGCCGAGGAAGCCGAGCAGGATGATCAGGTTCAGGATGAGCGCCAAGTCGGCGTTGATGCCCGCGCCGCGGTAGTACACCAGCATGAAGACCATCACCGCCACCATGCCGATGACCGCCGCCAGAACGCCGTGGCGGATCGAATCGGCGCCGAGCGACGGGCCAACGGTGCTCTCCGACAGGTAACCGATGCTGGCCGGCAGCGCGCCGGAGCGCAGCACCATCGCCAGGTCTTTCGCTTCCTCTTCCGTGAAGCTGCCGGTGATGCGGCCCTGGTCGTGGATCTGTTCCTGAATATTCGCGACCGACTGCACTTTGCCGTCGAGAACGACCGCGAGGCTGTCGTTGACGTGGCTGCCGGTGAAACTCGCGAAACGGCGGCCGCCGTCGGAAGTCAGGGTGAACCCGATTGCGGGACGGTTGTTCTCGTCGCGCGTCATGTTCGCATCGCGCAGGTCGTTGCCGCTGACGGCGGCGGTGCGCGACACGACCCAGTACTGGTCGCCCGTATCGGCCGTGCTGCCGGCCTTACGCTTCATCAGATTGCCTTCGGGCAGGATGACCGCATCAGGCGGAAGAACACCGTTGTGCGCCTGCAAGGCAGCCTGCTCACTCGGGTAGGGCTGCTTGTCGAGCGCCTGCCGGATTTCCAGCATGGCGGTCGATTGCATCACCTGTTTCACGCGGGCGGGATCGTCGATACCGGGCAGTTGCACCAGGATCTGGTACTGGCCGAGTCCGTGCTCCTCGATGACCGGCTCGCTGACACCCAGGGCGTCGACGCGGTTGCGGATCGTCTCGATCGCCTGCGTCACCGCGTGCTTCTTCATGTCCTCTTCCTTGGACGGCTTCATCGCGACCATCCAGGAATTCTCCGGGCCGGAGTTGAGGTCATAGTCGGGGAGGCGGTCCTGCACGATGCTGCGCAGGTCGCCGGCCGATTCCGGGGGAACGCCCTTGATCAGGATCTTTCCCGGAGCATTCGTCGGGTCAGGCTTGGTGATGTCGGCGTACTGGATGTTCTTGGCGCGGAGCTGCTCTTTCAGCCCCTCGATGGCGCGGTCGGTCTCGGCGTTCACCGCCTCATTCACGTGCACCTGAAGGATCAGGTGAGTGCCACCCTTGAGATCGAGCCCGAGGCTGATGTTCTGCTGGATAGCCGCTTTGATCCCCTGTTCCTTCAGGACGGTGAAGTTCTTGCCCCAGTCCGAAGGATTGCCCAGCACGATGCCGACGGCGAATACGATCAGCACTACAGCGATAAAGATTGTCTTTGTGAGTAACGTCTTATTCATTGGTTCATGGCTCATGGCTCATGGCCCACGGCGGCGGCTCCGGCAGTTGCCTTTGAGCCATTCGCCTTGTGCCTCGCGCCTGCTACTTCGATTCTTCCGGTCCCATCACCGAAACCACTGCATTCTTGCTCACTTCCAGCCGCAGATTGTCAGGCGGAACGCGCAGATGGAGCGACGAGTCGCGCAGGGCGACGATGGTGCCGACGATCCCGCCTTGGGTGACGACGCGGTCGCCGGTCTTAAGCTCGTTCAACATCTGCTGCCACTTCTTCTGCCGAGTCTGCTGCGGGCGAATGAGGAGGAAATAAAAAATAACGAAGATCGCGACCAGGGGTAGCCACATCATTGCGCCGCCACCCCCGCCCGCCGCTTGGGCCAGGACTGCCGATAACCATTGCAAGCTGATCAACTCCTGCGCACTCGAACTCCCACCCTTCCACAGTCAGGGTGAGGCATCCGGCGTGTTAGACACACACCGATGCAACAACCTGGTCCTACGGGTGGATCGCTACAAAGGTCCCGGGAGCTCCTGCCACCCCCGCAAGCGCAAAACCGGCGCTTGCCGGGGACCCCGGTGGGGCGTTACATCCAGTCAGGAGCGAGGTCGGATCTTCCCGTTGGCATGGGGACTTCAAATTCTGAGACCGGATACCGGAAAGGAATTTCTGAATCCCCCAAGCTATATAGATTGCCGCACGCGGCGCATGGTGTCAAGGTAGTAAGCCACGTTGTGGACGCTATTTAGCACCTGCCCGAGAAGTTCTCCCGTCGCGAAGAGATGGCGCAAGTACGCCCGCGAATAACGAGCGCAGACGCGGCAGCCGCAAGCCGGGTCCAACGGCCCATGGTCCTGCGCATAGCGCGCTCCCTTGATGTTGATCTTCCCCTCCGAAGTGAACAGCAACCCGTGGCGCGCCGCGCGCGTGGGATGGACGCAATCCATCATGTCGACGCCGAGCTGCGCGTACTCGGCGATCTCCTCCGGCGTGCCGACCCCCATCAGGTAGCGCGGCTTGTCCTTGGGCAGGTGCTCGAGCGTCGCTTCGACGATCTCGCGCGTAAGCTGGCGCGGCTCCCCGACACTCAACCCGCCGATCGCATACCCGGGAAGATCCAGTTCGACCAGACGCTCAGCGCATTCCTTTCGCAGGTCAGCGTGCATGCCGCCCTGCACAATCCCAAATAGCGACTGATGTTTCTCTTCGAGGTGATCAGTGGTCAGTGATCGGTGATCAGGAGGTGAAACCGAGATTTCAGGTTCGCCCTTCTGAGCACCGATCACTGAGCACTGAGCACTTGTTTTCGCCCACGGCACCTCCGACTTGTGCTCCTCAAAATATTTCTTACACCGCTTCGCCCACCGTACCGTGAGCTCCATCGACTGACGCGCGCGCTCGCGTTCGGCGGGAAACTCGGTGCACTCGTCGAAGGCCATAATGATGTCGGCCCCGAGACCGATCTCCGCTTCCATAGCGCTCTCGGGCGTGAACGCGTGCAGCGAACCGTCGAGGTGCGAGCGGAATTGCACGCCGTCTTCGCTGAGCTTGCGCAGTTCGCTGAGGCTCCACACCTGGAACCCGCCGGAGTCGGTGAGGATGGCGCGGTCCCAGCTCATGAACCCATGCAGGCCGCCCATCTTCCGCACCGTCTCGACCCCGGGCCGCAGATACAAGTGGTAGGTGTTGCCGAGCAGGATCTGCACGCCGAGTTCGTCGAGCGCATCCTGCGGAACGCCTTTGACCGTTGCCTGCGTCCCGACCGGCATGAACACCGGGGTGTCCACCGTTGCGTGCGGCAGGTGCATGCGCGCGCGGCGCGCAGGGCCGCTGGTGGCGAGGATCTCAAAACGCAGGGACACAGGGCGATTCTACTCAATGACTCGCCTGGCGCTCCCCCGTGTAGCCATCATATGGTTGTGCTACCGTGCTCTCGCCGATGAATCTCATCCTGTTCCTACTGGCACTAGGAGCGATCTGCGCTCCCGGAGTCTTGCTCTGGGGCTATGGCAACCCAGACCACGACTGGCTGGAAGCGGTCACCTGGGGCGCCACGCTGGGTCTGGCGCTTTCCGTCCTGCTCGCCTTTTACGTCGCATACGCAAGGCTCTCCTGGTTCTGGCCGGCTTGGGTAGTCGTGGTGATGGTGTCGCTGATCTGGGCACGCGGCGCGAATCTTCGACAGCGCGCCGGTGTTGGCCTGCCGCTCCTTCTGGTGCTCGGGCTGTTGGCGGTGACTCGGTTTCTACCCGCCGTCCTGCACGACGTTCCCCCGGGGTGGGACCCGAGCTTTCATCTGATCCTTGCCAAGAAACTTTTCCGGCTGGACCACACGTTCCAGGACTGGAGGCCATTCGCCGATGTCCGCCTCAACTACCCGCTGGGGAGTCATCTGCTGATCGCGGTGATCGGCCGTGTCACGAACGTTCCCCTGCATCGCATTTTTCAATTCCTGATCCCCACGCTCGGCGTGCTTTCGACGGCGCAGATCTTTTGCCTCGCACGACGCCTCTTCGAATCCGAATCCGTAGCGTTGTATTCGGCCGTGGCGTACGGCTTTTGGGCGTACCTGGGCAGCATCGGGTATTACGAGTGGGGCGGACTGCCGAACGAGCTAGGGATGGTCTTTCTCGTGGCCGCGCTGGCAATGTTCGTGAGGCGCGCATGGAGCGGCGCGACCTGGTTCGCGACCGCGACGTTCCTCGCCGGGGTCATGCTGTCGCACCATCACGTAATGCTGGTGGCGGGCCTGCTCGTCGCGGTGGTGCTTTGGTTCCGCCGACGTCTCGCGCTGGATGTGAAACGTCCCATCACCGCAGCGGCTTTCGCACTGGTGCTCGCGTCGCCTTGGGTCATCGCATTGGTCTATCGCGCGGCGACTCTCGGCGAAACCGATGTGTTTCGCTTCGACGAACCGCACACCATGGCCGGTCTTGCGGGGGACCTTGGGATTCCCCTCATCGCTCTGGCTGCGGTTGGAGTGTGCCTCGCGATACGCAAAGCCCACGCGGAAGCGGTCTTCCTTCTTGCGAACGTGATCGTCCTGCTGGCCGCGTTTGTCGCTTGCGGGCCTGTGTATCGCTTCTACAGCCTGCATCGGTGGGGGCAGGCATTCTCGGCATTCACACCGTCGCGGTTCGTTACCGATTCGGCATATTTCCTCAGCATCTTCGCCGGATATGGGTTTTGCCAACTGGCCGGGCGAGTGAAGACGAGGCCAGTCATGTCTATGTTCCTGGCGCTGCTGCTGGGCTGCCTGAACATTCCGCTCTGGCTCGGCGTCTACCGCGCGGACCCGGAAGAGGACGCGCGTTGGCGGGCCTATCAGTGGATCGAGAAGAACACCGAACCTGACGCGATCGTGCTTGCCAGAGATCCATGGGCCAGCTACGTGACGTGGCGACGAACTCCGTATCCGCAACTGCCGGTGTCAGAGCCTCGTCCCAACAGCAGTACGGACTCTACGTTCTCTTCGGCAACGCCGCGCTACGAAGTGCTGGCGCCACGCGGAGCAGCGGCGGCTGGAACAATCGCGTGGACAGACCCATCCGGATGGTCCGTCGTGCGACTCGCGCCCTGAAGATTGAAGACCGTCGATCGCGAGACTGCGGTGCACAGGCTTCCCAAATCGGCAAAAACTTTCGCGCAAAACTCGTTCACTGGATTCGTTATTTTCTTGCGGGGTGCCTCCGCTGGTGGAACGCTTTCGCAATCCCGATCCACTTACATGGAGGCATTATGAGCGTGAGGGCACGAGTCTTGTGCGTAGTCATCCTTCTGGCGCTCGCAGTTTCGACGACTTGGGCTGCGAGCCCCGCTTTTATCAGCAAAATCAAAATGCACGCTGCCGGCGACGTCACGATGGATCCATCCAGGCCGGCAGTCGTTGCACCTGGAGGCCTCGCTTTTCCGGAACCGCTGGCGACGCTGCTGGGTACGGGAGTGTTGAAGATCGTCGCAACGACAGACATTGACAAGGGTAAAGCCACTATTGGCGTTTGGCTGGTGCCCGGACCGGCATTTCCTCCGGAAGGGCAACGTCCGCCGGAGTTACTGCCCTTCGAGACCGGCGCGCCGGTCTCGGTTTTTGTCGTCAAGATCCAGGACGCGGTCCTGGGAGATACGGATTCCGGCCAGCCACCTACAATCGCTTTCCTCGGCAAGGTCATTGACAACCCGGTACCGTCCCCCTTCGGACCGATCGTTGGGCGTGCCGCCGCAATTTCAACGCAGTACGACCGCACGGGCAACGGTGTGTCGTTCACCTTTGTCGGCGGATTCGTGGCCGGAAGCCACAGCACCTGGACGTTCACAGCGAGTGGATCGCTGTACTTGCCACCCGAATAAACCCGGGCATGACGACGGGCGCGGCTGCGGCTTCTTATTCTGCGCCGCGCCCCTTCATCTTCTCAACGAACTTGGCCACGCTGACGAACGCGCGGCCGATGGTGCCGCTGCCGATCGTCGTCACGGCTCCGTCCTTCTCCACCCACGCGGCGGCATGCATGGTGTAAAAGCGGCCGTCGAACGATTCCATCACTGCTTCCGCCTTGACCCTGTCCCCGATGCCGCAAGCGGCGGTATGGCGGATGTTGATGTGCGTGCCGACCGTGATCTCGTCATTCTCGGCGAAGGGCTGGAGCGCGTAGAAGCACGCCATCTCCATCAGTTCGATCATGTTGGGAGTGGACATCACGGGCGGCAGGTTATGGTTGCGCGCGGTCAATGTATGGCGGAGCTCGACAACTTCTTCGACTTCCGCTCGCGCGCCGGTGGGTACGGGTTTCGACATGGCTAAATTGTAACTAACTCCAGAGTGAAACTCACTAACCTGCTGAATGACGAAAGGCACCTTCGCCGATGGCGCAAGCTTTGGGGCAGGAACCGGTCAAAGCCTTCTCCGACTCGCGCTTTTATCACAAACGTTCGACGATGTCAGTGACAAGAACTTGGCGATTGCGAACCCGAAATGCCACAATGATCCTCCTTGGAACCCCTCACCCACTTCCTGACCGGCGCTTGCATCAGCCGCGCAAGCGGTCTGAACAAGCGTACGCTATACGCCACCGCTACCTGCGTGCTTGCGGCCGAAGCGGCCGATCTCGATGCCGTCGGCTATTTCGGCGGCCCGATCAGCGGGTTCGAGCACCATCGCGGCATCACGCACACCTTTGTCGGCGTACCGTTCGTGGCGGCGTTCGTCGTCGGGCTCATGTACCTTTTCTGGCGCTGGCGACGAAAGCCCGACCCGCCGCCCTCCGAGCACCGAGGCGACAAGATCCGCGTACCCGATCCCGCGCTGACACCCAATTGGCGGCTGTTGTACCTATTTGCCGTGATTGCCGCGCTGAGCCACATCCTGCTCGATTTCACGAACAACTACGGCATCCGCCCGTTCGAGCCGTTCTCCTACAAGTGGTATTCGTGGGACACCGTCTTCATCTTCGAGCCGCTGCTGTACGTCTTCCTCATCGGCGGCCTGGCGCTGCCGTCGCTGTTTGCGCTCATCAATGAAGAGATCGGCAGCCGTCGCCGCGGACCGAAGGGGCAGGGCGGCGCCATCGTCGCGCTGGTCCTGATGGTCGCCCTCTGGGGACTCCGCGATTACCAGCATCGTCGCGCCATCGCTACGCTGGAAGCGCGCATGTATCACAGCGAGGAACCGCTGCACGTCTCCGCTTACCCTTATTTCCTCAACCCGTTCAAGTGGTACGGCGTCGTGGAGTGCCAGGATTTCTTCGAGCAGGTGCCGGTGGATTCGCTGACCCCCGACGTCGATCCGCGTGGCATCGAGACCACGCGTTTCAAGCGTGAGGAGACGCCGCCGGACCTCGCCGCCAAGGAGAGCCGCCTCGGGCACGTTTACCTCGATTGGGCACAGTATCCAATGACCGAGGTGGAGCGCACCATGGACCCGACGGGTTACATGGTCCGGTTCTACGATTTGCGGTTCGATTATCCGGAACGTCGCGGGAACCGCGTCACGCTGAGCGCGCGCGTGCAGCTCGACGAGCAGTTTCACGTGATCGCGATGTTCTTTGGCGCGCGGCAGCAGCGGCCCGACCTTCTGGATCCGAAGGGCAAATAGGTCTATTCAAGTTGCGAATCGAATTCTGAGTAATGATTCCGGTATCCCGTATTCAGTATTCCGTATTCCGGCGGGGAGCTTCGACGTTTGTGCCGGAATACGGAATACGAGATACGGAATACGCGTTTGCACGCTTGACGCATTCGCTGGCGCGGCAGAAAATCATTGTTCGATCTGAGGTGACCATGCTCGCTGTTGTGTTCGTCATCATCGCTGTCGCGTTCCGCCTGCTGCCCCACACCTTCAGCGTCACGCCCGTGGCTGCGTCGCTGCTCTTCTTCGGCGCCAAGGGCCCGAAGCGTTGGGCGTGGCTCCCGGTCCTGTTGCTTGCGGGCTCAGACGTCTATCTGACGACCGTCCGCTACGGCATGTCGCTCACGCCCGATCACCTCGTGACCTTCGCCTGGTATGCCGCGATGATCGGCCTCGGCATGCTGCTGCGCCGTAACCACGCGCCGGCGCGGATCTTCGGCGCATCGCTGGCGGCCGCCGTCTCGTTCTTCCTCGTCAGCAACTTCGCCGTCTGGGCGGTGTGGCAGATGTATCCGAAGACGTTGAGCGGGCTGATGGTTTGCTACGCTGCCGGACTGCCGTTCTTCCAGCGCGAAGTGCTGTCGGACGTGCTGTTCACCGCGATCCTGTTCGCCATCCCGGCCGTGATCGCGGCGCTGAAACCGCAGCACGCGCGGCAAACGGCCTAACACCGGCCACGGATTTCACGGATTCCACATGGATAAACCGAAGGGGCCTCAAGAGTCGAGGCCCTTTTATTTTTGTTTTTTGATCCGTGTTTATCCGTGCAAATCCGTGGCTAGTCTTGTTCTTCTTCTTTTCCTGAATACGAAGAACAAAACGAGCGCCGCGATAACGGCCAGCGCTGCCGCGGTCGGTCCCGCGTGGCGCTGGAACATGGTTGCGATCATCCCCACAGCCGACGGCCCGAAGAACACCACCAGCATGGACAGGATCATGAATCGCACCACGCGCCCGACGAAGATCGCCGCCAGGTAGTGCGTCCAGTGCATCTCGAACACCGCCGCTGACAGTGCGAACAGCTTGAACGGGAAAGGCGGCGGCATCAGCGAGGGAACGGCGAGCGCGAGAAACTGGTGCTTCTCGAAACGGGCCTGGATGCGCAGGAATTTCTCCTTACCCAACCTTTTCTCGAGCACGAGCTCGCCCATGTGGTAACCGATGACGTAGATGATGAGACTGCCGATGGCCGAGCCTGCCGATGCCATCATGGCGTAAAGCCAGAATTTGCGCGGTTGGAGGTAAACGTATCCGCCGACCACCGCGTCCAGAGGCATTCCCAGCGCCGCCGAATCGATAGCGGCAATGGCGAACACACCCCAGGCGCCCAGCGGCTTCAGCAGCGTCCAGAGGAAAAGGGTCCACTTGGCGATAAGTCTTTTGATCGTGCCCAAGGTTCGATTTTACCAAGTGGGTTTGGACACAGAGTACGCAGAGGTTTGTTGAAAATGATTCCTCTGCATCCTCCGCGTCTAGACCTTGTGGTCCGTATTTCCCGCGAGCAGTTCCAGCGCGTGCGGCAGCAGCGACAGCACGGCTTCGAGCGATTCGACAGCCGCCGTCGGACTTCCGGGTACATTCACGATCAGCGCATTGCCGCGGATCGCGCATACACCACGGCTGAGCGCGGCCAGCGGCGTCTTCTTCGCTCCTTCGGCCCTCATGCGCTCCGCCATCCCTTCGATGATTTTGTCCGCGACAGCGCGCGTCGCTTCCGGCGTGACATCTCGGGCTGCGATGCCGGTGCCGCCCGAGGTGACGATCAGGTTTACGGTCTCGCTGAGTTGGATCAGAGACGCTTCGATGCGCGCGCGCTCGTCGGGAAGGATGTCGGCAGCGATGATGCGGAAGCCCGCCTCCTCCAACGCGGCGACAACGGCGGGACCCGACTTATCAGGACGTTCTCCTGCGGCAGAGCGGTCGCTGATGGTGAGCACGGCGGCGGTGAAATTCATGCGCCGTCAGAGTAAAAGAACACCGCAAAGGACGCAAAGGGGCGCGAAGGAAAACAACGCCATTGTCGATTGCTGATTACCGATTGGAAGCCAAATCAGCCGCTGATCAACGCGGATGAACGCGGACCAAAATCTTATGTTCTCGATTTCTTCGTCCGCCTAGGTACATAGTTCACGGTGACAGATGTGTCCACGGGAACCGCCACTCCGTTCGGCTTGAGAGGCTTCCATTTCCACTGCCTTACGGCATCCAAAGCGGACTCTGCAAAAATCGGGTTGCCGTCCATAAAACGGATGTTCGTCGGCTCTCCCCGCTCATTGATTGAAACTTGCAACGTCACTTTCCCGCGAATTCCATGAGCCGCGGCGTTGGGAGGGTAAACAGGCTTGACCAATTTGATGATCTTGCCATGTACAGTCGTGCAGATGATTCGCTGACCGTTATCGGCACTTCTGCGCTCGGACGCGAACAGATGAGTGGCTACGAGCAGAATAATCGCTGCAACACAGATACGCATAACGCTGCCTCTTACAGCTCAGACACCGTCATAACGTGCTGTGTTCCAAGGTGCGACCCTCTTTCCTCGCCCCTTGTCCCTCAAGCCTCTAAAACGTCCTCTTCACCCTCTCTCGCCGATTCGTCGAGGAGGCGCAGGCCTTCCATGAGCAGGCCTTGGGTGGAGCGGGTGGTGGTCTGTTCGTCGCTCTGGCCGTTGAAGTCGAGCTGGAAGTTGCCGCCTTGCCAGCTCAGGACCTTGTACACCGCTTCATCGCCCTTCACCGCGCCATATACGGCGTGATTGATCTGGCCATCGGCGAAGTACATGTCGCAGCGGTCGCTGTTGTTTGTGAGCGTCAGCTGGCAGGTCTTCTTCCCCATGTCGAGCGACTGGAGCAGGTCGAGCACGTTCATCTGCGCCAGGCTGCCGCGCAGCGTGCCGTCGGACGCGGGCGCCTCTTTCGCCATCTTTTCCAGGGCGATCTTGTCGATGATGCGCTTGATCCGCCCCGCGGCTTCTTTCACGAAAAACGGCTTCTCGACAAAGTCTTCGACCGCGTCCTGCAGCATCTTCAATTTTTCCGTCAGGTCGGTTTTGCTGGCGATGAGGATCACGGGAATGCGCGAAGTCGCCGAACGCGAGCGGATTTTCTCCAGCAACTGGCGGCCATCCATGCCGGGCATCTGGTAGTCGGTGACGATGAGGTCGAACGGTTCGTCAATGACGCGCATGAGGGCATCGGCGCCGTCGCTGGCGGTCGACACCTTGGCGGCCTGGGACAGCGCGTTGGTCAGCAGCCCGAGCACCATCGGGTTGTCATCCACCAGCAGGACCTTAACGTTGGAATGCATGAAAACCTAAAACCTTGCCGCGGATTCCGCGGATGAACGCGGATCAAATCACTTCTTCTTTGCCTGACCGCTGACACCTGTGGCCTGACGCCTGTAATCCCCGCTCTTGCCGCCCGTCTTGCGCTGCAACACGACCTCGCGGATCTCGATGCCTTTGTCGAGGGCTTTGCACATGTCGTAAACGGTGAGCGCGGCGACGCTGGCGGCCACCAGCGCTTCCATTTCCACGCCGGTAACAGCCGTGGTAGCGACTCGGGAGGCAATAGCGACGCCATTCTGGCACACTTCCGCGGTCACATCAACGACGCTGAGCGGCAGCGGATGGCACATCGGTATCAGCTCCGAAGTGCGCTTCGCAGCCATGATCCCCGCAACCCGCGCGACTTCCAGCGGGTCGCCCTTGGGATTCTTCGAGAGAGCGCGCACCACTTCCGGCTTCATCGCCACGAACGCCGACGCTTCGGCTTCGCGCGAGGTCTTCTGTTTGGCCGAGACGTCCACCATGCGTGCGCGTCCGGATTTGTCGTAATGCGAAAGGCTCTTAGCCATTAGCTGTTAGCTCTTACCCGGATTGCTGCTGCGGAGGGCGACTGTAGCCCTTGCAATCAAAAATCAAAAATCGAAAATCAAGAATGCTACACCCACCCGCTCCGGTACACGATCCACCAGCAGATGAACAGCAGCGGCACGCTCGCGATCAATCCCCACATCAGCGGCAGGACAAAGTCCAGCAGCAGGCTGAGCAACGTGAAGATGATCCAGAACAGTTTTCGTTGATCCACCGCAAACTCGTATTCCGTATTTCGTATTCCGTATGTCGCATTCCGTCGCGACTCCAGGGCCGGAATACGGGATACGGAATACGCTCTTACTGCAACAGCACCGAGACCATCTCGCCTGCCCTAAGCACTTCGCGATTGGGCGGAACAACTAAATAGCAATTCGCGCGCGCCGTCGCCGCCATGTCGCCCGACCCCTGCCACTTTACCAGTTCGACCTCGGCCCGCTCGTATTCTCCGCTGAGTAGCGCGGGAAGAAACCGCGTCAGTCCGGTCTTTGTTTTCATGTCCGACTTCAACCGCGCCTGCACAAACACCATCTTTCGTGGTACTGCCCCGGCGAGCGCTTCCAGCACGGTGCGGGCAAACAGCTCGAAGCACACCATCGTCGAAACCGGATTTCCCGGCAGTCCAAAGAAGTAAGTCGGATCTGCGCCGCGTCGTGGTGGAGCGGCGCCGAATACGATCGGCTTGCCCGGCTGGATCGCCGCGCCGGTAAAGAAGAATTCCGCGCCCAGCTCGCCCAGCACCTGCTCGACGAGGTCGTACTTGCCCATGCTGACGCCGCCCGACATCAGCAGTAGATCCGCCGCGAGCCCTTCCTCGATCAGCTTGCCCAACTGGTTCGGTTCGTCCGGCGCGATGGGCAGCACCACCGGATCGCCGCCCGCACGCTGCACCTGCGCGGCCAGCGAGTACGAGTTGGAATTGCGGATTTGGTTCGGCCCGGGATCAGCGGCGACGTCCACCAGTTCATCGCCGGTCGAAAGGATCGCTACCCGAGGACGCCGGTAAACCCGCAGTTCGTGATAACCGCACGATCCGGCAACGGCAATGGCCGCCGGCGTCAGGCGAGTTCCCGCCCAAAGCAGTGTCGCGCCGCGCCTGGCTTCCGCACCCGTGGGCACTAGGTTTTCGCCGCTCGCGACCGGCCGTTGTATCACCACGCAGTCGCCCTCGCGCGCGGTGTACTCGACCATCACCACCGCATCGGCGCCCATCGGAACAGGAGCCCCGGTCATGATCTCGGCCGCCTGTCCGGCTTCTATCTTGATGCCCGAGTCCGGGCCACCAGCTCGGATCTCACCGACGCGCTTCAGTGTCGCCGGAACCCGCGCCACGTCGGCCGCTCGGACGGCATAGCCATCGCGAGTCGCGCGCGGAAACGGCGGGAAATCGCGGTCCGCCTCGACCGTTTGCGCCAGCACGCGTCCGCCGGCAAGTAGAAGCTCGACCGGCTCAGACTCACTGGGACATACCTTCGCCGCCTCGCGCTCAACCACCACGCGCGCCTGCTCAAAAGTCAGGATTTCGTTTCGAGAAGTAGCGGCATCGGACATGCAGTTCGATTCTATCCAAAACGAAAAGCCCGGGCCGCTTGCGACCCGGGCCGGCTCGAATGTTCCCTTATTACTTTTTCGATTTCGTTGCTGCCTTCTTCGTCCCGTAGTTGGTTTCGATCTTGGCGCCCATCGAATCCAGCATTTGCTTGGCGGGCTCCGCCATGGGACCGTTTGGCGCCAGTTCCAGGTACTTGTTGAACGCCTCGGCGGTTCCGGCCGGAGCTTCCATCTTGTCGCCTTTAATGGTCGCCTTGCCCATCAGGTTGACGCCCTTCCAGTAATACGGCTCGGGCTTGGTGGGGTCGGCCTGGATCGCCTTGTCGAAAGCGGCCACGGCTTCATCCACCTTGCCCGTGTTGGTGAGCACGGCGCCTTCGTTGAAATAGTACTTGCTGGCATCCGCGGGATCGATCTGCGCCGCCTGCGCGTATGCCGCGATCGCACCCGGCGTGTCGCCGGTCTTCGCCATGGCTTCGGCCATGTTGTTGAAGTAAGCGCCGGTCGGCTTGATCGCGATCGCCTTCTTATACGCCTCGATGGCGGCGTTATAGCGCTCCTTCTGCGCCGCCGCATCGCCGGTCGTCTTGCTCGCCCAGGCACGGTTGGCGTCCGCGAGCTTGAACCAGAGCAGATCGCGGGTCGGGTCCAGCTGCGTGGCTTCGTTCAGGGTAGCGACGGCCTGCTCGAAGTTGCCGGCATCCTGTGCCTGTGCCGCCGCCGCCAGCTTTTCATTCAACCCTTTGATCTTGGCGTTTTCCTTCTGCGCCTGTTCGATCTGTTTTTGCTGCTCAGGCGACATCTGCTGCTGTGCCGCCGCAGCCTCCTTCGCCATGTCGAGATCGAAGGTATTCGCGTCCACATCCCCTCTGACCGTGACGCCATTCATCGAGTACAGCTTGGTCCCGTCGGGAATGAAAAAGTTGATGTTGTACTTTCCCGTCTGCACGCCGAGCGAGTAATACTCGCCCTTCTTGTCGGTCTTGAGCTGCAGCTTGCGTCCGTTCTCGATGCCCGTGAACTGCACCTGCACGCCCGCCATGGGCTTGCCCTCGCGGTCCTTGACCACGCCTTTGACCACGCCCATCTGCGCCACTGCCGACGGCACAGCAACAGCTGCCAGGATCAGCGCCGCCACTAATACCATAAGATTGCGTTTCATTTCCGCCCTCCGGCTAAACTTTTGTGCGCGCACCGCGCGCCAGACTCATTGCATCGCGACCGTCGCATAAGGGACCGGATCGCTTGCGCCCGCCGCGGCGAAGGCACGCAGGCGCAAAACACAGCTTTCGCACGTCCCGCATGCCCGGTCCTCCCGGCTGTAGCAACTCCACGTTAAATCGAACGGAGCGCCCAATTCAAGGCCAAGCGTCACAATCTCCGACTTCTTCTTATGTATCAATGGGGTCTCGATGCGGATATTGCCTTCCGCGGTGCCCGTTCGAATGACCTCATTGAATGCTGCGTAGTACGCCGGACGGCAGTCCGGATACCCCGAGCTGTCCTGCTCTACGGCGCCGATCAGGATACGCTCCGCCCCCAGAACCTCCGCCCAACTCACCGCCGCGCTCAGAAAATGCGCGTTGCGAAAGGGGACATACGTGATGGGAACTTGGAGCTCGGCTTTCGGCTCCCGGCTTTCGGCATCGGGTGTACGGCCGCCGAAACCGCTCGCTGCGTTCGGCACCGTGATATTGCTGTCCGTCAGCGCCGAGCCCCCGATCAGCCGCAATGCGTCGATCTTCAACACCATGCGCCGCTCGATACCCAAACGGTCGCAGATCCCCTCGAATGCGCGGCGCTCTCGCTCCTCCGTCCGCTGGCCATACATGACGTGCATCGCCGACGTGTCGTAATCGCGCGCCCCAATCGCCGCACAGACGCACGAATCCATGCCTCCACTAAGCAGGACCACGGCACGTTTTCGGCTCTGTTTCGGCATGACCCTGTGTACCTCTGCGTCCCCTGCGGTCATCATTTTCCAATCGGCAATCGTCAATCGACAATCGGCGATTCCTTACACGCCCTTCGTTTCCGGCGCCCAGATGAACTTGTGGATCTGCAGCCCCAGGCGCACGGTCAGCCCGTCCTCCACGATCCACTCCGCCAATTCGCGAGGATCGACCAGGCAGTGCGATGCATCGCGAGCCTCGCGCGCATCCTTACGGAACGCGGGCGAGAAGATCACTCCGCCCGTCCGCCGCACCAGCTCGTGGCCGCGCGTAAAGTCCCGGGCGAAATCGTAGTCGGCGCGCGATGCGATGACAAATTTCACCTCATCCGCCGGACCGAGCGCCGCCAGGTTTTCCACGCGGAATGTGCCGAATTCTCCGGAATCCGGGCACTTCACGTCCACGATCTTGTGCACCGCATTCGGCACGCGCTCCAGCGGACGCTCGCCGCTCGTCTCCAGCAACACCTCGTACTCCGATGCGAGCAGCCGCTCCATCAGCGGCACGACCTCGCTCTCCTGGAGCATCGGCTCGCCGCCGGTGATCTCCACCAGCCCCGTGGGCGAAAGTCGCCTTACTTCCTCCTCCACCGCTTCGAGCGACATCTTCCGTCCGCCCGTGAAGGTGTATTCGCTGTCACACCAGTCGCAGCGCAGGTTGCACCCGGCCAGGCGCACGAAGGTACACGGCATCCCGGTAAAGGAGCTCTCGCCTTGTATCGACCGGTAAATCTCGATGACGTACATGGAAGCCTTTATTCTCGCAGAAAAGTACCGAGTAATGAGTAGCGACTCATGACAACGTGGATTTGAGCGCAGCCGGATATGACATGTCGGTTCTCGGTACTTAGTGCTTAGTACTTGTTTTCGCGCCATTTGCGCGAATTCTGGCGCACATGCATAATTCCCCGGCGCAGTCCGAGCTCCTCCCCTAAAGGAGATTCCCTTGAAGCGTTTTCTCCTGGCCAGCGTCATCTTCGCCGCCGTGATCGCAACGGCACAAACGAACAACTCGAATCACCCCACCTGGTGGAACAAGTACCAACAATTGGTCAAGAAAGGCGGCGGGAACATCGGCGCCAACAGCGGCGGTTCGCTGGGTGTCGGCAGCAACGTTGATGTATCGAACGAATGCGGCCCGCAGAGCGAGGTGTTCATCACCCTGAACCCGAACAAGAGCAAGACGCTCGCCGCGGGATCGAACGAGATCTTTCGTCTCCCGATGCGCGGATATTTCTCGACCGACAGCGGCTCCTCGTGGGGCGGCGTGGACCTGCCCCTGCCGGCGGCGATCGGGAACGGCACGCGATTCGGTTCCGACCCGACGCTCGCCTTCGACACCCAAGGCAATGTGTTCTACGGATACATCGTCGTCTTCTTCGGGAACGGGAACGGCGTCAATGGCACAGAGATGGCGGTCGCCCGCTCTTCCGATGGTGGCGCCACTTATCCGAACGTCACCTACTTTAATTTCAGCACCGGCGGCGACCACTTCAATGACAAGCCAATGATTGCCGCCGACACGAACACCAACAGCCAGTTCCGCGACAATGTTTATCTCGCTTGGGACGCGGCCAGCGGCGGCTCCAGCGGCGGTGGCATCCTGCTCGCGAACTCCTTCGACCACGGCGCCACTTTCGCGGTCCGCCGCATCGATGCGCCTTCCGGCCCGAGCGGCGCGATCGGTGCTCAGCCGTTTGTCGGACCGAATGGCGAAGTCTACGTCGCCTGGAACGACTACCTCGCGAACACCATCGTCGTGAACCGGTCGTTCGACGGCGGCGCCACCTGGGGAAAGCCGGCGGTAGTGGCGAGCAAGAACCTGGCTTTCGATATCGCCATTCCTGCCGAGTTCTCCCGCGGCGCACTGGTGTATCCGTCGTGCGGCGTGGATGTCTCGGGCGGTGCGCACAACGGACGTCTCTACTGCTCGTGGATGGACCTTGCAGGCGCCGATACGGACATCTTCCTGTCCTACTCGGATGATTTCGGCAACTCGTGGACGAAGCCGGCCTCTGTCACCGACAACCTGAACTTCGCGGTGGATCGCTTCAACCACTGGCTTTCGGTTGACCCCACGAACGGCGCGGTCAATGTTGCCTTCTACGATACGCGCAACGACCTGACCGGCTCGCGCTACATGACCGATTACTACTTCACGCAATCCACCAATGGTGGCGTCTCGTTCGGTTCGCCGAATACGCGGGTGAGCGATGTCAGCTCGAACGAACACGATTGCAACGGCGTGTATCCGTGCAGCGCCATCGACTACGGCAACCAGCAAGGCGATTATGCGGGATTGGTGTCGTTCGGCGGGACCTCGCACCCGATCTGGACCGACAGCCGGCGCAACCAGCAGTCGCTGCCGAACTGCTCCGTGGGAGCTATGGAAGAAGTCTTTACGGCAGTAGTGAAATAAGGGCTTTAGGCGTTGGGCATTAGGCAGGACTGGATTTCACTCGAACTTCGTAAAGCCCAAAACCCAACGCCCAAAGCCAATCTTTACTCGAAATACGTGGCCGTGGTGGTGTCGGTCTCCCAGATCTTGACCTGCTTTACGCGGACGCGGCCGTCCGTAGCAGCGTTCAGCTTCGCCGTGCACTCCTGGTAGAAGTAGCGCGCCATGTTCTCGGCCGAGGGGTTCAGCTCTTGGAAGGGAGCGATGTCGTTCAGGTACTGGTGGTCGAGCCGGTCGACGACCTCACCCATCGTCGCCTTCAGGTCCTTGAAGTCGTAGAGCAGGCCGATGTTGTCGAGGCTCTCGCCCGCGAGGGTGATCTGGACTTTGTAATTGTGTCCGTGCGGATTTTCGCACTTGCCGCGGTAACCGCGCAGCGCGTGTCCCGCCGCAAATGTGTCTTCAACGCTGACTTCGAACATACTCTCCGCACCCGCGTGACACTGGAGGCGTCACACAGTCTTGTGAACCCACTATTTTAGCAGGCAGCGAGCACGTCACCGGACGCAACGCCCTCAGGTTAGAAGCAAATTGCGGGAAACCGGAAGTTAGCCGATGAAGAACGTGGAGATCGGCGCGGTCGGGTGCAGCATCATCCAGATGCGCACCAGTTCATACATGGCGAGAGCGATGCCGATGCCGAAATAAAAATTCCGCGTCGTTTCCGTGGTTGGAGTGGCCGGGTACGGCACACCGCGCTGCCGGAACATGACGACCAGCACCCGTTCCTGCCGCAGCATGAAGTCGGCGAACGGACGATGGAAGAACGCGATCAGCAGTCCGAGCAGCAGGCGTGAGATCTCCGGAATCATCGAACCATGGTAGGTAGTGCTGAACTCCGGCTCAATCGGGGAAAACACTTACGCCTACTGGTGCGGTGGCGGCGTGTGGCGGCGCATCGTCAACGCCGCGTGCTACAATTTTCTGAGGAAATCCGAAGTCCTGATGCACCCAGACATAAAGAATCTGCAGGAATTGCAAGTCGCGGACCGCGAGATTGCCCGACTCAATGCCGAGGTCGCCGCGCTGCCCAAGCGCGTGGCCGCTATCGAAGAGCAATTGGCTGACGCCCGCAAGCGCAAAGCCGACGCCGAAGCCGAAATCAAGACCGGCGAAGCCAACAAGCGCAAGTACGAGAGCGCCATCCAGGACCTGCAGCAGAAAATATCGAAATATCGCGACCAGATGCTCGGCGTGAAGACCAACCAGGAGTACAGGGCGCTCACGCAGGAAGTCGAATACGCGCAGCAGCACATACGTGAGAACGAAGACAAGATCCTCGAGCAGATGGTCTCAGCCGAGTCTCTGACCGCCAATCTGAAGCGCGCCGAAGCCGACCTGAAGGCGGAAACCGCCGAGATCGAGAAGGAAAAAGCCGACGCGCGCGCCCGAACGGAAGAAGACGAAAAGCTGCTGAAGGAGTGGAGAGGCAAGCGCGACACGCTGCGCGGCGCCATCCAGGAAAGCACGCTCCGGCAGTACGACCGCGTGTTGAAGCTTCGGGGTACGGCGCTGGCGGAGGCCATCGATCACAAGTGCGGCGTCTGCCAGGTGATGCTGCGCCCGCAGGTCTACAACGACGTCCGCACCAATGAGCAGATCATCATCTGCGACTCCTGCCACCGCATCCTCTGGTATAACCCCGAGCGCGAGGACGCAAGCCTCGGCGGCATCAGCGATCGCATCGAGAAAGCCTGGTACTACGTTCCGACCATCGGCGAGCACGGTGTGTTCGTCGGAATGGTGAACGAGAAGGGCAATTGCGCCTGCCGCATATTCGACGCGCAGGACGGACACCCTCTCAATAAGACCGTCCGCCACACCGGCAGGATCTTCCAGGATGAATTCGCCGATTACATCAAGGCGGGCACGCGTATGGATGTCCACCCCAACCCGCATATCGACGAAGTGAAAGACGGCTTGCCGGAGATGATGCTGGAGGATCTGAAGATGCAGATTCCCGAGCCGCAGCCGCAGACCGAAGCCGCCGCCCCACCGAGCGGGCAGTAAGCCGCATCAGTCTTCACGCGGTAAACCACGGTCGTCGTACAGCAGGTCATCAAGCTCCTTCTGAGTCATGGAGCGGAACGGCTCTTTCCACAGCGGCGCAGATTCCTTTGCAATCTTCATCAACCGTTCAGCAATTCCCGACTGTTTGCGACGCGCAGGCGCCTGAGCCTTCTTAGTTGCTGGTAAGCGCTTTGTCGCCCGCTTGCGGCGGACCATAACAGCCCTCCGATACAATTCCCATATGGTGAATTCTACAGCGCGCGTTCGCGAGAAAGCGTCGCGTCCAGCAGCGACTCATCCCACGGTCACCGTGCACTGGCGCGCCTCCGCCCGACTCCGCCACGGCCACGTCTGGGTCTACCGCTCCGACATCCTCAAGCAGGACGAACTCGCCCCCGCCTCCCTGGTCACCGTTCTCGACGAAGCCGGCAAGTTCCTCGGCACCGCGCTCTATTCGAGTTCCTCGCAGATAGCGCTACGTTTCCTGGGTATTGAGAAGATCAAAACCGTCGATCTTCTCCCTGAACTCCGGCGCCGCGTACAGGCAGCCATCGAATACCGCGGGCGCATTGTCGAGAACACGGACGCGTATCGCCTCATCTTCAGCGAAGCCGATGGCCTTCCCGGCCTCGTCATCGACAAGTACAACGACGTCCTCGCGCTCCAGGTGCTGACCCAGGCGATGGACCGCCAGGAGATCCGCGATCTGGTCCTCGAAGAACTTGTCCAACAGCTCTCGCCGGCCGGAGTCATAGAGAACGTCGACCCTCGAATCCGCAAGCTCGAAGCCCTCCCGCCGCGCGACGAAGGCCTGCTGCACGGCAACAAGCAGGACACGACGTTTCAACTGAACGGGGTGATGTTCAACTTCCACGGCCTCGGCGGCCAGAAGACCGGCGCCTTTCTCGACCAGCGCCAGAATTACGCCGCAGCCGCGAAATATGCCCGTGGTCGCGCCCTCGACGTCTTCACCTACCAGGGCGGCTTCGCGCTCCACCTTGCGCGCCGTTGCGATCAGGTCAGTGCGGTCGACAGCTCCCGCCCGGCGCTCGAAGTCGCGGAGCAGAACGAGCAACTCAACCGCGAGCAGCACTCGAGCAACATCGAATGGATCGAAGCCAACGCCTTCGATCTGCTGAAGGACTACTCCAGCGTCGGCGAACAGTACGACACCATCGTCCTCGATCCGCCGGCATTCGCAAAAGCCAAAAAGACACTCGACACCGCCATGCGCGGCTACAAGGAGCTGAACCTGCGCGCGTTAAAGATGCTCCGCCCCGGCGGCGTGCTGGTCACGTGCTCCTGCTCGTTCCACGTCAGCGAGGCAGATTTTCTGGAGATGCTGCGCGCCGCCAGCTTCGATGCGCGCCGCCCGCTGAAAGTACTCGAACGCCGCGGCCAGTCGCAAGACCACCCCGTCCTGCTCAGTGTTCCGGAAACGGCGTATCTGAAATGTGTGATATTGACTGCGTGAAGGATCGGAGTACGACGACCGTTCGTACGGATGCGGTTTCCTAAAGCCCAACGCCCACAGCCCGTTCTTACTGCAGTCTGAACCTCTCGTTCATCAGCCGCTGCAGTCGCGGCTTGTAGATCAGGTCCCACGCGAGTTCTTTTCCCGGAAACAGCGACAGTGCATAGCGCCGCATGTTCGCCGCCATCTCCGACGCCAGCTCGACCGTCATGTCTGAGCTCATCGCGATCTCCGACATCACCATGTTCATGACCGTTTGCAGGCGGCGGATCTTGCGCGCTTCCTCTTCCAGTTCACTCTTCGATTGTGCGGCGTGGGATGCTCGCGGTTCCGCGTATTCCATGGGTACCCTCGTTACGACTCCGAAAAATAGAGGCCGCTCAAGCGGCCTGCGGGCGGACACCTTCGTCCGCGCGGATTCTGACAAAGATCGTTCGTACGATTGGATGACCCGGACCCTCTGCCCGTTGCAGCGTACGCGTGCAGGTCGCTGGTAGCTGAAAAAACGCCCACCCTCAACTCACCCCAATGCAGACTGTTCCGAGTCGGGACCGGAAACACCGCACAGACGCGTTCTCCGCCGCCATAGTTCTCGATGTCTGCTACGATTTAAGCGCATCATAACGCGCTTTTCGCCGTTTACCAGTCGCTTCTTGCATCCAAGCACGGGAGAGGAATAATGGCCACTCAACCGGTGTCGCACGAACACGACGAACTCGTAGATGTCTTCGAAACGATGGACGAACCCGAAGCCCTGGTAGTCAAAGGACTTTTGGAATCTGCGGGCATCCCGGCACTCATGACCGGCGAGGTGCCCCTCGATGTTTTGCCTGGGGTCGGCGGCTTGATCATACGGGTCCCCGCGGAACAGGCGGTCGACGCGCGCGCATTGATCGAACAATCGGGCCGGGAGCCCCTGACGGATTGCGACGTCACTGACGAAGCCACGCCGGAACAACCGTGATAGTTTTGCCGTCGAGCAAGAACGAGGATGCCCCATTCACGTCGGTGCGATAGGTAATGACCCCTTGGGCGGCCAGCCGCTCCAGCACCTCCTGCCGCGGATGCCGAAACTGGTTTTTCCGTCCCACCGAAATCACAGCGTAACGGGGCTGCACCGCTTGTAAGAACTCGACCGATGTCGACGTCGCGCTGCCATTATGCGCGACGTGCAGCAGCGTCGCTCGCGGCGTCTCCAGCAGCATCCTGCGCTCCATCTTTTTGTCGGCATCGCCGGTGATCAAGGCCGATGTCTCGCCGTAACTCGCGCGCAGCACCAGCGAATCCTGGTTCCGGACCTTGTCTTTTGTTTCCCAACCCTTCGGCGGCGAGAAGACACGAAATCCTGCTCCGCCAAACGAGAATTCATCCGGGACCGCCAGCGTCCGGACCGTCATTCCCGCCGAGCGCGCCTGCTCGACCACAGAGTCCAGCATGCGATCTGGCGCATTGGGTCCGATCCAGAGCTCGCGCGGGCGGAAGTTCGCGATCACGCTATGCATCCCGCCGATGTGGTCGGAGTGTCCGTGCGTGATCGCCACCGCGTCCAGCCGGGTGATGCCGCGCGACCACAGGTACGGCGAGATCACGTCCTCACCGAAATCGAATTCCGACTGGAACGGCCCGAACGATCCGGCGGCATCCACCAGCACCGTCCGGCCCTCGGGCGTGATGATCAGCGTCGAATCGGCCTGTCCGACGTCGATGGCCGTAAATTCCAGTCGCCCGCTTTGCACCTGAACCCGCGGAGGAATCACAGCGACACACGCGGCCGAGATCGCAAGCGCTGCGCAACCCGCAGCGGCCACCCAGCGGTTCCTTCGCACCGCAACAATGCAGAACACCACAGCCGCAGCGCACAATACAGCGACCGGCAAGCCCGGCGCAGGGATTCTCCAGACCGACGCGCGCCAACCGCCGACAACACGCACAGTGCCCAGAATTCCGTCCAGCGACCATGCCGTAATCCACGCAGCCGGTTTCGCCAGCATCGGCGAGACATACGCCAGCGCCACGGCAGCCGTCGCGGCAGGCATGAGGATCCCGGTTAACGGGACAACGATCAAGTTTGCGGGCAATCCCACCAGTACCGCGCGATGGAAGTAAACGGCCATCGGCAGCGCCAGCGCGCATTGCGCGACCGCGGAAACCACGATCAGCTCCAGCGCCGACAAGCCCGCGCGCAATCCGCCGACCAGCGCAAAGCGCGCCAAACGCCTGTTCACGAGCGCGCCAGCCTTCCTCTCCAGCAAGCGGAGGTCGAGCCGGAACTGCGCCAGCCGCGGTGCAAGCGTCAGATCAAATGCCAGCGAATCCAAATGCCGTAACGCGTGGCGGTAAGGTTCGCAGGTGCGCTCCAGCAGCGGCACGGCGATCCCAGCGATCGCCGCCACCGAGACAAACGTGAGCTGAAAACTGGGGTCGAACAGCGCTCGCGGATCGGCAACAAGCAGCACCAGCCCAGCGAGTCCGACTGCGTTGAGCGGCGCGCGCTCGCGGTAGAGCAGCCGCGCTCCCAGATAGATCGCCAGCATCAGAACGGCGCGCAGGATCGGCGCGCCGCCGTCGGTGACGACCGCGTATCCGCACGAGAGCACCACCGTCAGCACCGAACACGTCAGGTCACCGATGCGCATCCGCCGCAGCACCCAGAAGATGACGAAGGCGATGATCCCGACATTCATTCCCGAAACCACCAGGATGTGGAAGATGCCGGTGCGCTGGAAGTCGGTGCGGACTTCGCGCCGCAGGTCGGATTTGTCGCCGACCACCATGGCAGCGATCAGGCGCCCGCGACTACCGCCCCAAAGTCCATTGATATGCCCGAGGATGCTGCGCCGGACGCGCGCCCGCCAATCGCCTATGCGCGTGCCGCTGAATCCCGGCAGCACTTCGATGCGGTCCGCACGCACGGAGCCAAGCGCAACGATGTCGGCCGTGCGCAGATACCCAACGTAGTCCCACGCGCCAGGATTGCCGAAATTCCGCGGCTCCCGCAGGCGCGCGATGAACCGAACTCGCTGTCCATACAAGAACGCCGGCAACTTGCCTGCGCTGTCATCCTCGTCGTCTTCGCCGCTGTCGTGCGGATAGACCGTGATCCTCAGACCTGCCTCAGCTGCGACGCACGGGCCGATCGACGCCGCAGTTTGCGCGCGCTTAGCTGCTCGCCGACGCTTCTCCGGCTTGCGCATTGCCGCGTAGACTGAAGGACCTTCGTCGCTCAACGCCAGCGGCTGCGGATCAACGTCCGTTGTAGCGCGGCCGCCCTCGGCCGCGTTGCTCGCTTCCTGTTCGTGAGACATCGCCGCGACACATTCCGTCTCGACATCCACCACTTCGCCGCTGGACTTTCCACGCGGCCGCGACATGCTATCACGCAGCACATGCGCGGTGACCTGCACTTCGTCCGCGGCCAGAAACGGGCCGAGAACTCTGTCTCGTCTTTCCGCGCTGCCTTGATTCCGAGCCCCGACCTCCAGTGCTCCCAAGGCAATCAGCGCCAGCAACGCCAAGGACAACGCGACGCGAGACGAGCGCACGATAACCAGAGCTGCGGCCGCGCAAGCTAGCACGGCAACCAACCACCAAATCGGCGGACGCCACGCCGCGCCGCCCAGCCACACTCCAGCGGCGAACGCGACAGCGGCCAGGAATGCGGGAGCGCGGGCCATTTGCGATCCAATCACAAACCGCAAATCACTAAATCACCAATCGACGAAGAAAGCTGTGATCTCGAACGGATTCGTTAAAGTTCGAGGCGCGCCACAGTTTCGATATGGAACGTCTGCGGGAACAGATCGAGCAGGTGCAGCGACGTCAGTCGATAACCACCAGCGGCCAGCACTTTCAGGTCACGCGCCAGCGTGGCGGGATCGCAGGAAACGTAGGTGATCCGTGGCGCGCGCAAATCCGCCAGCCGCTTCGATTCCGCTTCGCCAATGCCTCCGCGCGGCGGATCGACAACGATGTAATCGAACATCGGTTCTTTGCGTTCTGGCGCATTGACAAGAAACTGGTCCACGCTGGCACGATACCCCTTCACGTTCGACGGCGAGTTCGCCTTCAGATCGTGGAACGAGAACGGAGCGATCTCGACGGCGGCGACTTCGCGAAACGTCTGCGACAGCGGCAGACTGAAGAGGCCGACTCCGGCGTAGAGATCAAGCGCGAACTCGCCGTTGCGGCCCTCCGTCACCAGCCTGACCATCGTGTCGATCGTGTGCCGGTTAGTCTGGAAGAACGAGCCGGCGCTGACCTGGTACTGCATGCCTCCTGCACGGTAAAGCAGCGAATCGCGGCCGAACGAGAGCTGCTGTGCGGGAGTGACGTCGAGGCGCGTCTGCGACTTGCCCGATTGCACGAACGGCACGACGCCCACGCATTCGGGGACCTCGAACCGGACCGCGTTCGTGAATTCCATCACCTTGCGCAGGTTCGGACGGAGGCGCTCCTCGGCGAGAGTGAGCTCGAGCAGCAGTTCCGTGTCCTCGGCGTTGACGAAGTACTCGACCTCGACCACGTTGGCCGGAATCCGTCCGGCCTCGCCGAGCTTCCACAGCGCCGCCAGCGTGCGGTTGATCAGCGGCGAACTGATCGGACACTCGCGCACAGCAAGGATCGCATGCGACGCGAACCGGTTGTAGCCGATCGCGAATCCACGCTCCGCCTGCACCCGCATGCGCGTCCGGTTGCGGTAATTCCACGGCGGCGATGCGTGCGTCTCGATCTCCGGCGGCGTCACCTTTGCCGTGCGCTGGATCGTCTCGCGCAGGATCTCGCGCTTGGCGCGCAGTTGCGCGTCGTACGTCATGTGCTGGTACTGGCAGCCGCCGCACTCGCCGAAATACGGACATCCCGGCTCCGTCCGGTCCGGAGACGCTTGAAGTACCTTCTCGACCCGCGCGCGCGCGAATCCGGGTTTCTGCTCGACGATGGCGGCATCGACCGTCTCGCCGGCGATGGTGAATGGAATGAAGACAGCTTTGCCGGCGCGCCCGGGATCTTCCGACGGCAGCCGCGCCAGCCCATCGCCGCCGTAGATCAGCTTTTCGATTTTGAGTTCCAAGCAACCATTTCAACACACTTGGTCGCATCGGCGTCGGCCGGTCACAAACAAGCAACGTAAAATGCTGCCAGCGTGGAAAACTACTTCAATTACTTCACCGACATCGAGGAGCACTTCCAACGCCGGCGCGGGACGATCCTGCTGCTGTCCACGCTGGACTGGGCGCTGATCGAGACGTGGAAGGACGCCGGCATTCCACTGGAAGCAGTGCTGCGCGGAATCGACGCTACGTTCGACAAGTGGGACAAGCGGCCGTCGAAGACGCGCAAGGTGAACGGGCTCGGCTTCTGCGCGCAAGAGGTGCTCGCCGCGGCCGAGGAGATCAAGGAAGCCGAACTGGGTGCGGCCCGTCCGGCGAAAGCCGAATCCGCGCTGCCCGCCGACGAAGTTGGCGAATACCTCAAGCGCAATGCCGATGCAATCGAGAAGGCACGCGCGACGCTCCCAGCCGCTGTCCAGCAGCTTGCGGCGGATTCGGTGACGACGTTGCGCGAACTTGCGGCGCAGAACTCGACCAACTTCGAGGACCTGGAGCGCCGGTTGACGGTGCTCGAGGACAAGTTGCTCGCGGTGCTGCTGGCGTCAACGCCGGACGAAGCGATCGTCAATGTGCGCGCCGACGCCGACCGGGAACTGGCTGCCTATCGTCGCAATATGTCGGCCGCGCAGATCGATCAACTCCAGAAACAATACCTGCACAAGCGGCTCCTGGAGCGCTACAAGCTGCCGCGGCTGAGCCTCTTTTATATGCAGTGAGGTTTACCGAGCGGTAACCCCACCCCCCTCCCCCCTGGCATATGCCCGAATTTCGACGTAAGTGACTGAACAGATTCGAGGAAAGGTCGAACCATACCTACGCCTGACTGTGGAAAAGTCCAGGTAACCTCAGGTTACCTGGAGATAGTTTTCGGGCGGCAGTTTCGGAGGCGAAAGTTTATCAAAGAGCAAACAGTGCGGTGCCCAGAGACACTACGCCCCGCGCCTGAGCGCAGAATAAGAATACGTCTCGGCAAGAGGGTTGTATGTGACGTGGAGCACGCGTGGCTGTGACAAGAAAAAGCAAAATCTTCACCGCAGAGGACGCAAGGGTACGCAGAGGACGGCGATCCAACCGGACTAAAACTCGAAGGTGAGGCCGAACGTGGGAGCGATGGGCAAGGCCCGGTCGAGAATGAGAGAGAAGCGGTGCGTCTTGGGGTCGTAGTTGTCGTATCCGAGAAAGCGCAGGTTCCGATGATTGGTCGCGTTGATCAGTTCGGCGGAAAAGGTGAGCTTGCGGCCTTTGAGGTTGACAACCTTGTCGCTGCGGATGTCCAGGCGCGCGTAGTCGGGCATGGCCACGAAGCTGGGCACCGACGTGTCAATGTACTGGCCGGGGGCGACCCTCTGAATCCAGGCAGGGATCGGATAACCGGAGCCGTACATCCACTTGCCGCTGAGGCTGACTGTCGGCTTCAGGCGATAGGAAGCGAAGGCGTTGAGGGTGTGGCGCTGGTCCAGGGGAAAGGGATAGTCGGAGTCATACACGAACGGCGGCGGCGGCCCGCCCACAAATCGATTGCGGACGTTCTCGTAGGTATAACCGATCCAGCCCGCCAGCCGGTTGGCGCTGCGCCGCTGTAGCACCAGCTCAAACCCGCGCGCCTGCTGACGCCAGGAGCCATAGGGCGCGTCGGTTTGCGGATAAAACGGGGTGCAGCAGACAGGTACCAGCCGGCGTTGCCCGTTTACTAGCCCTTCTTCCCGGTCGAAAGCTTCCAGGCGAATGCGAACGTGATCGCCGATGCGGTGCTCCACTGCCGCCAGGTAATGCGTGCCGCGGGAGTAGAGCGGAAACAGACTTGCTTGGTAATACCACCCGAGCCCGATCTGTAGCGATTGTGTGTCGAATTGCCGACCGAATTGGCTGATGTCGCCGAACTGCAGATAGCGCCCAAACGCGAATTGGACGCTGGTAGCCGGGGCGACGCGAAGCGAAGCCGAAACCTGCGGCGAGACCGGGTTCACCGCCGCGCCGGCGAGGTGGTCCCAGCGCAGTCCCGCCATGAGGTGGAGGCGGTCCTTGAGCACGGTCGAGCTCTGCTGCACGTAGGCGCCATGCCGGAAACCTGTGCCTTCGGAGGTCGATTCGTCCACGCGCGGAATAGGAGGCGAGCAGAGCGGGCAATAACCGTAATCCTGTGTGCTGCCCCGCAACCGGCGGGCATCGTATCCGGCTTCCAGCACCTGATCGCGCTTCCAACTCCAAACCGCGGTCGTTCCCCCGACCCACTCACCGTAGGCGGTGCGGTTCAACAATTGTCGGGCAGGATTGCGGGTCTGGACCACCTCGCGAATGAATGCCGCTCGGGATTTCAGGAAGAGTGTGGAAGACTGCGCGAAACGCCAGCCCAGGCGCACCAGCGAAATGTCATTCGCGCCAAAGGCCAGCGCGTTGTCGGCCGGCTGAAAACCGCGCTCCGTGGTCCGGTCCAGCGATGCATTTCCGCCGAGAGCGTAGAAGTCCAAGGTATGGCGGGGTGTGAAGTCGTACACGATCTTGGCGTCGCCGTTGTAGAAGCCGACGCTCGGGGCATTCGCGATGCCGGTCTCCCGCAGAATGTATCCCATGTAACTCTTGCGGCCAGAAACCAACCAGGAACCGTGACGACCGGCGAAGCCTCCTTCGGCGCTGCCGTGCGTTTCCAGCAGACCGGCGGAGACGCGAAACTTCGGAGCCATGCGCGTGCCTTCGCGGGTGCGGATGTCGAGAGCGCCGCCGGTGCCGTCGGCATAGCGCTCAGAGAACGCGGTGGGGGTCAAGGTAAGCGACTCGATGGTGTCGCTGCTGAATACGCTGATAGAAGCGCTGTCGTTGAAACCGGGAATCCCCTGGACCGGATTGCGCAACTGCACGTCATCGACGTAGATGCCGACCGTGTTGAAAGGCGCGCCGAGGACATTAAACTCCGAAAAGAAGTCGTTATTCGAAGTGGAGGTAACACCCGGAAGCACCTGCACGGTGCGAAACGGGTCGGCGCTCAACAAGGTGGCGGTGGATCGGAGTTCGCCGGCGCTGACGCCCATCTGGTCCAGGCCAGCGGACTCGGAGGGGCGAAAGATGTCGCCCTTCACCTCGACGACTTCAGTCGGGGTCAGGCCTTCGGAGAGGAGCGCGATGGAGTAGTCCTTGACCTCGTCGGCTCCGGCGATCACAACTGTGACCTTCTGCAACCAGAATCCGACGGCGTCGATGCGGAGCGTGTACGAACCCGGGCGGAGAGCTTTGATGGAGAAGGTGCCAGTGGCCGAGGTGACGGTTGATACACCCGTTCCGGCAACCGAGACCAGGACACGCCCGAGCGGCTCGCCGCCACGAGCGTTCACGACCTTGCCGCGGATCTCGGCTGCGCCGGCCAGAGCCGAGAGGAGCACCAGACCGGCGAGCACACGACATACGGTCGCGTTCATCCGACGATTCTACGGTCGAAGCGAGGACCGAGGGCGTTTCTCTCGAAAGTTAGAGGGCAAGTTCAGGATGCGGTGTGCCAAAACGGGAATGGGGGGATTACCTGCCGACGGATTTTTTTGTGCCGTCCCTAGCGGGACTCGGATGAGTTTTTGCGAGAGTTTTCCCCGGACTTACGTCCGGGGCTA